>JAZQTU010000001.1:0-16150 GCA_045630965.1 Bacteroidaceae bacterium
TTGTCGTTCTGACCGTCGCCGTTACTGTCAACATAAGATGTTGCCTTGGCTGTCTTGTAGTCGATTATCCAAGGATATTCACCTACTGTCTGTACAGGAGTAAAAACACCAAAACTGCTTGCGAATGTTTCGTTGATATAAGCACCAGACTCTGTATTGCTATCGTCACCGGCACCACCTGCTGTAGGAAGATCATACGGAGGCTCCGGGATGAATGTACACGCGCAATATGCGAACAGTGCCATTACCACTAAAAATAGATTTTTGATTTTCATAGTATTATATTTTTCTAGATTATTCAGTTACAGGTACCATGTCGTCTGTTGATGTCAACATGAACTGCCAATAGTCCTTTGAGTCGCTGTTGCTACCAGGGTTGCGGTAGCGTGTGAGTACACCTGTTATGTCGAACTTGCCGACAGGCATCTTGTCATTGGCAAAATCGGCATATGTGCTGAGGCGGAAGATTACCTTCTGGCTTCCTACATAAACGTTTCTCTCCACAGCTGTGTTTGTATCGCTTATCTGCTCTTCTTCGGGAGCATACTTTCTTTCGCCGTCGGCCTCGTCAATAGAGACATTCTTGAGCACTACGTAAATAGGAGCAAGTGCCTTGTTGTTCTTGTCTGCAAGGAACTCTTCGGTAATCTCAAAAGGTATCAATTCTTCCTGTGTTGAATCGACCTTGCCTACAATTCTTATGTGGCTCTGGAAATCGGTCTTTGACATACGGCCAATCTGGAATTCAGAATACTTGGTGTTGTAATATTTTGTACCAAGCTGGGCAAGACTACCGTAACCGCCGATATACAGGCCTTTGCAGTTCATGCGCACGCGCTGACCAACAGGCAATACTGCATACATTCCGACATCATTTATACCTATTATTATAGCACCTGTCTTGTCGTTGATTACAAGCTGCTTATAGACATTACCTGTCACGTCGTTTGCAACAACTACACCTTCGATGATAACATCATCTACAATCTGTTCATATCCATTGCTTTGGATAACAGATGAATATTTTGTTTTAAGGTCTGCAATTGTTGTATTTGACTCTCCTATGCTATTGTTGCCATAAGGAGGATTTTCAAGATCGGGTGCATCAAAATTGTTCATGCACGATGTCATGGCACAAAGCATCATGACAAACACCGATATATATTTAATGGTCTTCATATACTCTTTCTTTTTATTGTTCATGACACTTTTTATCAGAAACGGAAACCTATATTAAGATATGCATTGAACGCATTCGCATAATAGAGGTATGGATTCTTTGAGAACTTGTATGTCTTCTCATCTTCATCCTTCACGTAGCTGTCACCGCTCTTGTTCCAGTATCCGTCATCACGGTTCTGCTCGTAACCACCTGTAACAAGGTTCTGGTTGTTCAGGATATTGTTAAGACTGAGGTTGATGTTCAACTTTTTGCCATGTCTCAAGCTGATGCTCTTACCAACAGATGCATCAACCATGAAGCCGCCCTTTGCCTTGTACTGTTCAGGAATGTTATATTTGACTTCTCCTGTAGATGCGTTGATTTCAGGCTCACCTACGACATTCTCAAGACGTGTATAGCTTGATGCATCGATGTATATATTGTCGTAATAGTTGACATTTGCGCTCAAATACCAGCCTTTGATGTTATAATCGGCTCCAAGGCTCAATGCTGTTAGCGGTGTACCGTCGACCTTCACACCGTCCATATATACTTTCTGTGAACTTCCAACCTTGTCGGTCTCACTGATGAGATATCCCTGTGCATCACCCCAATATTCGGCGTTACCTACTGATGCTACAGCGTTCACCGACAAAGAAGAGGTTATATTGTAGACAACAGCAGCCTCAAAGCCGTAGTGTACCTTGTCTACTCCCGTCATTGTAAGATATGTAAACTGTGACTGCTGGTCGTTGTAAAATGCGTTCTGCTCTACCTGATCGCTGAACATAGCACAATAGCCGCTTACCTTTGCTGTTACAGGACCGTAAGAGAATTTGTAAGAAGCTTCGGCATTGAGCAACTGCTCGTTGGTCAAGCCCTGCACGAAGTTGTTACGCAGACGGGGTGCCATGAATGAGTTGGATGCCAAAGGAGCACGGTTCTCGTAACCCCAGCCCAAAGATACTGTGTTGTATGCGTTGAACGGCAAAATAAGCCCCATGCGGGTACCTCCGCCAAGGAAGAATGCTGTACCGCTGCTTCCCTTTGAGAACTCCATTGCACGTCCGTTGCGCATGTGACCGTAACGTTCCATAGTGGTGGCCTCAATGTTTGCTCCAAAGAAGAGGTTCACAACACCCTTGCTGAGCAGGTGCTGATAGTAGAGATTTGCCTTGTTTACATTTATGTCATAGTCATAACCAAATACGTCGCCCTCACCAATCTGACGGTTAGGATTGTCCACGTCGTTCTGTATATGTTCGCTGTTTGTTCCGTACTCCTCAACAGAGAACTTGTCGATGTCGGTATATCTGGTAGCTCCCATAAGGTCACTCATGGTCTTGTAGTGCATACCCTTGGTTGTACCGATATTAATACCGAATGTACCCCTGTTGTCTTTATCAAAGTCAATATTCAAAGTTGAACCCAGGTTGAATGCCAACTGATCATTATGTCTTCTTTCAACATAATAGAGGCACTCTCCGCCTACAACATTTGCCTGTTGGTTGGCAAAATACATATAATCCCAGTTTATCTGTCTGTTGGCTTTGCTTGCTGTCCAGTAGTCATATGCTGCATAATAATCGGCAAGCTCGCTCTCAGACGGTGTGTACTCAAGATCCCAGACGTTATAAGCCGCACTCGGGAGGTTTTTGTAGTAGTTAGGACGTGGGTCAGCCGCATTTCCGTTCCATCCCAGAGCTGTAGTGCTGTAATTTGAATATTTACCAAACAGTGATGTTGTCAACTTCATTTTGTCGTTTATCTGGAAATCCCATGTAACAACAGCTGCAGGTTCAAACGAGTTGACTACGCGGGCATTACGTTTCTTACCACCCTGATAACCCCAGTTAGGATTATAATAATGCGAGCCGGCAAGCCAATATGCCTCTTCGGTCGCAGCACCCTGCTGTGCACGCTCTGTTGGAGAGCCCCAGGTAGCGATAGATATGCTGTGTCTGTCATCAATCTGCTTCTCTGCAGCAAGGAAATATCCCAATGAATTGTAGAATGTTCCCTCAATCACACCCTCGTTCGCCCAACGGTATGAGGCTGAACCTGTAAATGCCCAGCCATTCTGCATAAGACCGGTTGAATAGGTGTACATTGCACGTGCAAGGTAATTACGGTTACATCCCACAAGTGAAGCCTTGTGTCCTGCAGCATACTGGCTGGCACGCATGTTGATGTTGTTAGCACCTCCGATGCTGCTGTAACCAAAACTGTTGTGCTCAAGATAAGAAGCACCCTCCTTGTTGCGTACAGCCTCGTTAAGACCACCAATCATACCATAACTGAAAGTACCTCTTTCGGCATCATTCATCAAGGCACCATTGACATACATATTGTTATACTGTGAATGATAAGCCCTTACACGAAAACGCATAGGACTGAACAGATAACCGACCTCAGAAAGGAAGTAGTCATCATTTGAAGAAACCATTGCGGTTGTACCCGTAAAATCCTCGTCTTCGCCGAGCTGTCCTTCGGTAAATGTGTATGAGTCATTACTGTCATCACTCAACACAATGATATTGTCCTTACTTGCTTCATTTACAAGAAGCGTATCAATGACACTTTTACGTGCCGGCAACTGAAGCAACCTGCCATCTTCTCTTTTACTAACGAAGACGCTGTCATTCAGAGCAAATTCCTGCGCATGCAATTCCCCAACGCTCCCCAACAAGAAGCAGAGCAACAAAAGCGCAACTGGTCTTAAAAATCCCCTCATTCTATTATTAAATTTATATTCAATCTGTTACAATGTGTTTTTTAGAAAAAACAAAGATGCCCTATAAGTTCACAGGCATCCATTATGCAAAAATAGCAAAATATTTTATTAGTTAACCCAAATTAACAAGAAATTCACCGTCTACATATATTTTCACCTATTACTCCCCAAAAACAGTTGAGGTGTCAAACTGAGTTTGACACCTCAACTGTTTTTACAAGTTATTCATTATCCCTTACGGGCAACTACATTCTTTACAAAGTCCATAACAACAGGTGATGGATGAAGAACTGTACTTGAGTACTGCGGCTCATAGATAACACCCATATACCAGTCACAAGCAGGAACTTCAACGATATCTACAAGGCCGCTTTCAGGATGAACACCTGTACAAGCCAAACCTGCGCCAACAAGAGCATCGCGATACTCAATGTTCAACTCATAACGGTGGTAGTGACGCTCAACAATCTTCTCTTCACCGTAGATTGCGTAAGCCTTGCTATCCTTAGCTATTACAGTATCATAGCCACCACGACGCATTGTACCAAAAGGATTGCCTACACTCTTGAGGTCCTCCATAATATCAACGATTCTGTGACTGGTAGCCTCATTCATCTCATAGCTGCTAGCATCGGTATAACCGAGAATGTTACGCGCAACCTCAATAGCCATAACCTGCATACCCAAACCGATACCGAGAGTAATGAGATTGTTCTCGCGACAATATTTTGCAGCAATAAGCTTTCCTTCAAAACCACGAGGACCAACGCCCGGACAAATGATATATCCGTCCATACCCTTAAGAGCCTGTGCAACATTATCCTCTGTAATTTTCTCACTGTTGATAAAGTGAGGCTTGATCTTGCAGTCGTTGTATGTACCGCACTGTGAAAGACTCTCATGGATACTCTTGTATGCATCCTGAAGGTCATATTTGCCGACAAGACCGATATTAATCACCTTCTTCGCATTGTTACGACGCTCAACGAATGAACGCCATGGCTTCATTTCGGGTGTCTCACCAACTTCCTCACCTGTCAAGCGAAGAATAGCTGCATCAAGTCCCTGCTCCTGCATCTTGATGGGCACCTCATATATTGAAGGTACATCAAGGCTCTGAACAACACAGTCAGGCATAACATTACAGAAGCTTGCAACCTTCTTGCAAAGACCTGTGCTCAACTTATGCTCGGCACGCAAAACAAGACAGTCGGGCTGAATACCAAGGCTCTGCAACTGCTTTACAGAGTGCTGGGTTGGCTTTGTCTTAAGCTCGCCCGCAGCAGAGAGATAAGGAACATATGTGAGGTGTACACACACGGCACGACGACCGAGCTCCCACTTGAGCTGACGGATAGCCTCAAGGAATGGCAAACCCTCGATATCACCTACAGTTCCACCAATTTCTGTAATTACAAAGTCAAATTTCTCCTTTGTGCTGCCACGCTTCATCTTGCGCTTGATTTCATCGGTGATGTGAGGAATAACCTGAACGGTTTTTCCAAGATACTCGCCACGGCGCTCCTTTTCTATTACCTCACTGTAAATGCGACCAGTTGTAAAGGTATTCCAACGGGTTGTCTTTATATCGGTAAAACGCTCATAGTGACCTAGGTCAAGATCTGCCTCATGACCGTCGATTGTTATGTAGCACTCGCCATGTTCCTGAGGATTAAGAGTACCGGGAGAAACGTTGATATAAGGGTCGAATTTCTGTATTGTAACCTTGTAACCTCTTGCCTGCAACAGTTTACCTATTGAAGCTGAGATAATACCCTTTCCGAGTGAAGAAGCAACGCCACCGGTAACGAAGATGAATTTTGTTTCAGCCATATTGTTTTCTTTTTTAGATTGTCAAAACTTCAATGTCCAAAACATACTTCTTTGGACGTGCGAAGATACAGCAAAGTATTTTCACATCAAAAAAAACATCATTTTTTTTATAAACAAATTTCAAATACTGCCATTTTATCCATATAAACCTTAAGGGACTCTTTTTAGTTCACTGTACAGACGCTGGACAGGCAAGCCCATCACGTTAAAGTAAGAACCGACAATATTCGACATGCCAATATAGCCTATCCACTCCTGTGCACCATAGGCACCAGCCTTATCCATTGGTTTGTATCTAGCGATATAATACTCGATTTCATCGTCTGAAAGGCTGGCGAATGTAACGTCGGACTGAGCTACAAAACTGTACTGAACATTCTTTGTTGTTATAGCCACACCTGTAAATACAGAATGTTTCTTTCCCGACATGTTACGCAACATACGCCTTGCGTCATCCTCGTCTGCAGGTTTCCCAAGTGCAGCATTGTCAAGCCACACTATGGTATCGGCAGTAATCACAAGTTCATCATCTGCCATAAAGGGACGATAGGCATCGGCTTTCTTCTTCGATATATAAAGAGGTATATCTCCACCTTGCAAATCTGCGGGGAAAGACTCATCAACATCGGGCAAGGCGCGCACCTCAAAATCGACATCAAGTCCCTGCAACAGTTCCTTGCGTCGTGGAGACGCAGAAGCAAGAATCACCTTATATTTTTTTATATTGTCAAGCATGATATAATCATTTATCCTTTTCGGGTGTAATGTAAAGGTCAACAAGAGGCAACAGAGCCAATGTATCAAGGAATGCCAGCATCAGCACGACTGCATATGCTCCAATTGTAAGCGCCATTGCCAAGGCATAGAGGAAAGAAAAGGCGTGCAGCAGAATTATACCGACACCAACCACAAGCCATAACTTCAGGCGGGTAACACGGTAGAGAAGCATCACAATAACAGACACCGCAAAAGGAATGAAGAACATTATATTCTCGCCAAGTGCAAACAGCAAGGCTGCACTGAGAACAAATAGCAACACTAGAAGTGAATAAAGTTTTGTTGATGCATAAACTGCAGCCACACGGCTTTTCGCATTGACACGCAACGATGACGCCACCTTGACAAACCTCTTCTTACGGTTCATAACGTACGGCACTGCAACAGCAACAACCATCGTAACTGTAAACACAACCATTGCAATATTGTCAAATGATACACCCTGTATCGTTCCGAAGGGTTTGAACGGCACACCTGTAACAAGACAGCAAAGATATGTAGCCAGAAGACCTGCTACAAAAACGCCCAATGCAACCAACAGTATCACTGGAGCTGAAGTGAGAGCTTTGCGGAGTTCAATTCGTCCACGCAATGTTTCTATGACAAGCAATCCGATGAATATCACAAAGATTGCGATATTAAGCCACATGTAGGTATTTTTACTGAAGTTGAAAAGACCAAACATAGGAATTGTAAACGAAGTAGTACTCTCGTCGGCACGTAGATAATCCTTTTGAGCATACACTTCACCACAAAGATACTCCTCTACTATCGGCATTATCTGTGCACCATAATGCTGAATTGTCTTGGTATCGATATTTTCAATATTGTCAAGTTCATTATGATAATGGTTTATATCTGCTATTGTCGAGAAGTTCAGTCCCGGGATATCATCCTTAAGAACTGTAAAGTCGGTATAATTAGGCATGAAGTTATATACCACCGTCGTCAGCGAATAGGTGAAAGGCGACTTTGCTGTATTGGAATAAAGTTGCATTACACGTTTGTTATTGCCAGATGTCTCAAACAAGAGTACCGGTCCAAATGGGCCACGTGCCTCAATATTTATTGCAAGACCGACATTATTGAATTCCTCACGGTTACGTTCCCACATGGTCTTCATACCCATCATCCTGACCTCTTCGGCATCGGTAAAGAGGATTTTAACACCTTGTTTCCATTGCTCACGATATTTGAGTGCCTGACTGACAGTCTCAAGTATCACACCAAGACCGTAGCCGTCATCAGCAGCACCATATGAAGATATTGTATCACCATTATATATTGGCAACGGATAGCGTGAGTCATAGTGAGCCACAAAAAGAAGGTTTGTAGAGTTGGCAGCATCGCCTAACGGAGCAAATTCAGCAAGGACATTCACGGCATCGAACTGATACTTTACAGGTCTATTTTCAGGACCTTCAAGTCCTTCGTACCTGAACAATTTTACAGTATCTGCGCCAAGCGATTCAAGACGGCCAATCAAATAGTCACGGACTCTGTCATGTTCTACCGGATGCGCCACAGAGTGTAATGAATGGGCGATATTCTTTATATCGAGTTCTACACGAGCTGCCGAGAAGCCTTCGGCATCAACATTCTTCGCCTGTGGTCTTGTCCATACTCCAAACGACAACAGTCCAGCAAACAGGAGAACCACAAAAAGTATAAGTAAACGTACTTTTTTCATATTCTGTATTTTTATTCCAATATTAAATATTGAAGAGTGTTACCATTTATAGACATCGGAACTGTCCATCCACTTTCCTTGCGCACGCAAGACCTGTTCAACGACATCACGGACACACCCTTCACCACCACGAATTGAAGATATATATTTTGAGAGTTGCTTTATTTCAACAGCGGCATCGGCAGGGCATACCGGCAAACCGCATATCTGCATCACCTCATAATCTGGAATATCATCACCCATGTAGAGAATTTCTTCGGGAACGAGGTCATACATAAGAATCAATTCATCAAGACAATCCTTTTTCACTGATGCTCCAATATAAATATCATTTATACCAAGTCCTTTGTATCGTACTTTTACCGCCTCGTTGCGAGCACCGGTAATTATAGCCACATGAAAGCCGCACTTGGCAGCCAATTGAAGAGCATACCCGTCCTTAATGTTTGCGGTACGCATAGGCTCTCCGCCTGTAGATACCGGTATTGTCTCACGACTAAGTACACCGTCAACGTCAAAGACGAGAGCCTTTATTTTTTTCAGGTCGTAGTTTATCATCTGTTCCTTTTCATTATATAATCACTCAGCAAAGAATATACTGCCGAGAGTTCATCATCAAGCATAGCCTTGTGGGCGTTCATCACATTATTGTCTCCACGTTTTGCCGGCCCTGTCTGCGCCTCGCAGGGAAGCATTGTATGCACTTTGCGCGCAGCTTCATCTATCAGAGGAAGCATTGAGTCGAACGGTAACCCATGTTTTTCAAGCAGTTCTGCAGCCATACAGTATACAGCATTGGAAAAATTACATGCAAAGACAGCCGCCACATGCAAGTAACAACGCTGTTCACTTGTAGCATACACCACCTTATTGCTTATAGTACTGGCAAGTTTCTCCACACGCGATACAACATCTTCATTACACCCCTCAATGAACACCGTCACATTGTCAAGAGGCACAACATTGCTCTTGTTTACAGTTTGCATGGGATAAAGTACACCGTAACGGCTTGCACCCGATTCGCGTAAAGCATCCATAGGTATACTACCGGCTGTATGAAGGATTACTGCCCGAGGGAATCTCTTCGATACCTGCGATGCGACTTCAAATAACGCACTGTCAACGACAGATATTATCACGATGTCCGCCGGTGGAAGTTCATCTACACAGCAATGCCATTCAGCCCCCACCCTGCCGGCAAGCTGTTTCGCCGATTCAGGCGTACGGCTCCACACAGCAACAGGGGCATTGCCAGCCTTTTCAATGGCTACTGCAAGCGCCGTAGCCATGTTGCCGGCACCGACAATTACGATTCTATCATTTGCCACCAAAACTGCCTATATGTATTTTGTTCCACTGCATCTTTTCCTCATCGAAAGGCTTTGCCTCACGCGCCTTGTGCCCTATTGCCACTATAGAGAGAACTGCATAATGTGACGGAATCCCGAGCAGGTTACGTACATTATCCTCTGCCACATTACCTTCGGCATCCATACGACGGCGTATCTGCACCCAGCAACTGCCCAATCCTAAATCCTCGGCTGCAAGCTGCATTATTATCGTAGCTATCGAACAGTCCTCAATCCATACATCGGTTTTGGTTGTATCACCAAGCACTACCACAGCCATAGCTGCGCCTTCAAGCAAGCCGGCACCATGTTCTTTACTCGTTGAAAGAGACTTCAATGTATCCTTATCGTCGACAAGAATGAATTCCCAAGGGTTTATACGGTGGCCCGACGGCGACATCAAAGCAGCCCTCATAAGGTCACATACAGCATCCTTATCGACCGGTTCGCCTGTAAAGAGACGCGAACTGCGTCTGCGCTTCAATAGTTCAAGAAAGTTTTCCATAACATTTCGTATGTAAATTACTGCGAAGATAAGATTTTACATTGAATTGTCAAAAGGGATACCAATAGAAGTGCCCCCAAAAGCATTTCAAACTTTTTGGAGGCACTACATAATCGTTCAAGGTGTCACACTTTCAGGAACAACTTTGCGCGGTACATAACCTTTAATATAAGGTACACCATAATACTGTTGCACAGCGTGAGCAGCACCGGGTACCAGTCTCCAATATACTGTTCCATGCCATAGAGCAACGACCCGGCAACGCCGCGGAAGTTCACCATTTCGCCAATGAGATATGCAGTTATTGCATTGCAGCCGAAATATAGTAGCCAGTTCCACCCTTTGGTGTGCCCTTTCACATCAATCCACCAATAGAACAAGGCAAGCAGCAGATAGCACCATCCGGCGCTGTAGAGCGTGAAGCTCGCTGTCCATATTCGTTTTATTATCGGCTGCACAAAACCGCACAGCAAACCGGCCACCACCAGCACAACACCAACAACCGCCAGTTTGCAGGCTGTGGCCTTGCGGTCACTGTTGCCGGCCTTTGTAACATAGCCCGCAAACGAGCCAAACGCCACGGTGCAGCAGAACGTAAGGCTGCTCCACAGCCAGGTATAATCGTACCATGCTGCAAACAGCACTGTGCCATCGGCAGCAACCACACTACCGTCGCGGAAACGCCCGAGCACAGCCTTGTCAATCACAGCAGCCCAGTTACCTTGAGCACTCCAATCGCCATGCAGGTGCATAGGAATGGAATAGACAATCAGCAGTGCCGCAATTGCAAAAACCTGATGTTTAGGTTTCAGGTACAGCACCATTGGTACAGCAAGCAGATAACCCACCGCAATCGCCTGTAAGGTGTTGCTGTAGATATACACCCTGTCGGGATTCAATGCAAGCACGTTGCCCTGCACCAGCATACCAAGTGCAAAAAGCAACACAAAACGCTTTGCTACACGCGCCCAAACTTTCAGATTGCCGTTCTGTGTCCTGTACTTTGGTAATGAGTAAGGCATTGTCACGCCCGACATAAAAAGAAACAGCGGCATCACCATGTCCCACACGCGTATGCCCTCCCACTCTGCGTGGTCAAGCTGGTAGAGAAGCGTAGTGTTCAATGCCTCGCAGTCCAGTTGCCTTAAAACGGCAACCAGCACCGGCTGCAGTGCCACAAGCAGAAAGAGGTCCAAGCCGCGCAGCACATCAAGCGACAGCAGACGTTTGTTTTCATTCATAGTCAGTCAATTTTTATTTTTTACAAATGCGGGCAAGCCCCTACACTTCCTTTAAGCAGTCACACTGCAGATAGTGTAAACGAGTTATTGAGGGATATTTGTCAGGACTCCCTCGCTGTTCCCTGGACAACAACGCTGTCGTTCACTTCACAAGCACCTTTTTGCCATCGGCAATGTAGATACCCGGAGATGCTATTCTCCCAAGCTTGCGGCCGGCGAGGTCATATACAGTTTTCACCTTTCTGTTTTTACCTTTCATATTCTCAATGCAGGTGTCGGGATTACCCACTTTGAGCAGGACGTCGATAATCTGCCCACCATTCTCCTTGAAATCGCCGAACTTGCCGTCGGCATCGCCCTGCGGGTCGATGTTGCTCCAATCCTGCTTGAAGCGCAAACGGTAGACGCCATCGGTTGCCGGAACTGTAAAAGCAGGCAATTGAGGCGTGCTCCTGTTGCCACCGCTAATCTCGTCACCAACGCTATTCCATCCGTTGGCGTCGCTTGCGGCATCATTGTTGTAGAAGCTGTAGGACACAAGGTCGCCTGTCGGTTCCCAGTTGCTTCCTGCCGCGATGCCTGCCGAAAAGCCACCGGAATCATAATCAACATATACAAAGTGATGTCTCCAGGTTCCCCCGGCAACAATGTCCGGCTCAACAATCTCACCCGGCTCGGCAACAAAAGTGACAGGGTTGTCCACACCGGCGAGGTCCAGATAATCCTGCGACTGCTCACCGGCGGCAAGTGAATACTCCTGCACTCCCTTTGAAGGGCTTGTGAGGCCTATCTTTGTAACATTGCGGTCGTTGCGCGACTTTGTTCCAATGTTACGCGGTTCATAAAAATCGTATGCTTCGGCTTCCCACTCCAGGTTCGAAAAATCGAACAGGTACACACCACCCTTTACCGTTTCAAAAGAGACAGAGTTGTTTCCGTTATATGTGACATCTGGCGCATCGCCCGACCGCGCTGAAATCGCGGCTTCGGCTATTTTAGGATAGGCAATTGTCAACGGCATACCGCTATGCGATTCCACGCAGACGGTTACAGGCCTGCCGCTTCTCCACTCCACATCGACCTCGAAATTGCCTATAGTTTTCAAACCCTTGACAACGCCATCGGGCCACTCACACGGCAATGCCGGCATAAGCACCATTGAGTCGGGGCGGCTTTGCAACAGCATCTCGGCAATACCGGCAGTAGCACCGAAGTTACCCTCAATCTGGAACACACTTGTGGCGTGCGCATCGAGCATATTGTCATATAAACCCCCACTCCAATCATAGTTAAGGTTAGTGGTGCGGTGCGCGAAGCCCCTCAATGTATTATAGACACGTTTCTTGTCACGCGCCCTCGCCCAAAGCGATATGCGCCAAGCTCTAGCCCAACCCGTTGCCACATCGCCACGGTCGGCAAGGGAGACAATTGCAGCATCGTAAATATCCTCATCGATACCCTTGTCGATACCGAAACCCGGATAAAGTGCCATAAGATGCGATGTATGTCGGTGACACTGCCAAACATTATGCTCGTCATCGGCAAAATAGTTTTCACCGACACCGATATTGGGCGTGTTCTCCTGATATTTCCATTCGCGCAACATACCTTTGTCATCAATTCTCAAACCTTTGTCCAATCGGCTGAGGTTGTCCTGTAATGTAGAGACAAAAGCATCGTCACACAGTGCGGCATCGTTGCCAAGCACCTCAATAGCCTGCAATGTCTGTTCAAAGAGCATTGCAACGAGCTGTTGCGAGTGAGCCGTTGCGTTCTGCACGAAACCCTGCTCGGGCGAATACTCATTGGGGCACTCCAATGAGCCGTCACCATTCTGCGCAGGCACAAGCCTGTCGAACCAGAACTCGCAAGCACTCTTCATAAGTGGCAGGGCATCATCGCGCAGGAATGTAGTGTCGCAAGTGTAGGCAAAGTGCTGCCACAAGTGAGTGCAGTACCAGGCATTGGCAACCGAATACTTACCAATCTTGTAGTTGCTTGAGCCACCGAAAATATTGCCGGCAGTGTTGACAACCCAGCCCTTGTCCACGCCAAGGTCGCGTGCATTCTTCTTCCACTGTCCGTTTTCACGCAAAGCCTCGTTCTTCATAAAATTGAGGAAAGGCAAATGACATTCGCTCAGGTTTGTTGGCTCTACTGGCCAGTAGTTCATCTGCACATTTACGTTCGAGTGTATATCCGAAGCCCAAACGGCATCACTCTGCGCGTTACCATCCTTGTTCCAGATACCCTGCAAGTTCGAGGGGACAGCTATTCCGCGTGAAGACGCAATGGTCAAGTAACGGCCATACTGAAATATGAGCATATCGACCATTTTTGTAGATGCCGCATCACTCCTCTGCAACAACAGGTTAGTGGGTACAGAATTCACAGCACCGTGAAGTTCAAAGTCACAACGCCCGAACAACGAGACATAATCGGCCTGATGGTTGTCCCTGACAGCATCGAAGCCTTTTGTCTTTGCAACCGCCACAGCATTGCGCAGCGATTTCTCCAACGCCACAACATCACCTGTGAGGTGATTGTCGCGCGAGGGGTCAAAATCTGTGCCACAGGCAATATAAACCACAACTTCACTGGCGCCATCCACTTTTGTAGCCAGGCTGTTGCTGCTTACAATGCCCCCCTTTGCCTCCACGGCCATAATAGCACAGTAACTCATTCCATTATTTAATGTACCGCTGAAAACAGCACCTTCAGGGGTATAAGCAGCCTTGTCACCCTGCGCGTTTATGAACTGAAGGTCGAGCGCAAGAGTTTCATCACCGGTAGCCGTGTACCTAATAACAATCACACTATCGGGGTTGCTGCATATATACTCATGTCTATATTCTGTATTCCCCGATGCATATTCCACATTTACCACACCCTTTGCAAGGTCGAGTTCCCTGCGGTAACCGGTGGCAGCCTTGGCATTCCGGTTTATTATATAAAGGTCGCCGAATGCAAGGTATGAGCCTAAATCAGTAGCTCCCGATGTTCCTTTCCATAATGTCTTGTGATTGAACTGTACACGCTCCTGCGCTATGCCGCCAAAAATCATTGCACCCATATCGCCGTTGCCTATGGGCAAAGCCTCTTTCACCCAATTGGTTGCGGGAGTATTGTACCACAACGACAACGGCTCGGCCGGGGCCGTTTGTGAGCCGGCAATCTCCACCTCGGGGACATCGACAGGAGCATTCTGTGTTGTGAAAGCCTTGTCATCGGCCTTGATGAAATTGAGCGAGCAAGCATTGAAGTTGTGTTTCCACACATCGAGATAATGGTCAATACCGCTGCCATTATAGATAACAATGGCCACAGCATCAGGGTTGGCCGACGGTGCAAGGGACGCATCGACAAACTGAAGTTCCCACTTACCACCCGACGCAGCAACTATTTTCATTGTAGTAGCCTCAGAAGATGATGCGAAGAAACGGTTCGACGACTTCTTGAAATACAGATTACGACCATTCTTTGAAATTACGGTACAAGAGTTTTCGTTACCAACGAACTTCCAAAGCTGCCCATCGTCGCCTTCGACAGCCACACGGTTACGCAGTTCCTGGTCTTCCCCCGTATCAGTAATCACTGACGAATTTATGTCGAACTCAATATAATACCAGTTGTCGGCTCCATCATTGGAGAACAAAGGCAACGTCTGCGCCTGCGTCACCAAAGCAAGCAGACAAAAAGCTATTGATGCAAGAATCTTTTTCATCATATGGTTCATTTTAAGTATTTCAAGCTCTATATTTACAATCGGAACCGGTATAAATGTGATACACATATTATATCCGGTCCCGACTTATTCTATTTTGTAGCTTCAGCTACTGAGTACAATTACTTTACAAGCACCTTTTTGCCATTTACAATGTAAACACCTGGAGCTACAACCTTCTCAAGTTTGCGTCCTGTGAGATCGTAAACAACATTTGCCTCAGAGTTCTCACCTTTCACCTCATCGATTGCTGTATCAACAGAACCCACCTTAAGCAATACATCAATTACCTGACCGCCATTATCCTTAAAGTCGCCGAACTTGCCGTCAGCATCGCCTTGTGGATCAATACTACACCAGTCCTGTTTGAAACGCATGCGGTATACACCAGCTTCTGCAGGTGCTGTAAATTCTGGGATTGAAGGTTTGTTGCGGTTGTTGCCACTTATCACATCACCAACACTGTTCCAGCCACTCTCGTCGCTTGAAGAGTTATTATTGTAGAAACTGTATGCTACAAGGTCACCTGTCGGTTCCCAGTTGCTACCCTCCTTGATACCTGCTGTAAATCCGTCACCCTCCTTGTCAATAAACACGAAGAAGTGTACCCATGAACCTGCAGCATCAACAGTTGCGGTAATTGTCTCGCCCGGCTCTGCTTCGAATGTTACAGGCTCGGCAACACTTGCAACGTTTACATAGTCCATAGCCAGTTGCTCAGTAGTCAATACATACTCCGATGTACCCTTTGCCGGGCTCACGATGCTCACCTTTGTAATATTGCGGTCGTTACGGGTCTTCAAGCCAATGTTGCGTGGCTCGTAAACATCGAACTCCTCAACAGTGATTGCTACCTCGCCGCTGAAAGCGTCGCCGATGGCAGCACCTACAACAACACCCTCGGGGATTACGATTGTATATTCACCCGGAGTTGTAATCTCGTTGTCGAGAGTCAAAGTCAGCACCTTGCCATCTACAGCACAAGCAGCAGTTGCAACAACAGCACCCTCGGCATCTCTCAACTCAATTGTCGCAGTTGCATTCTCAACGGCAACAACCTCCTTGTTGAGTGTAAGTTCAATAGTCTTTAGCGAGTAGATATCCTCGCTTGGAGAAACTGACTTCACAACAATAG
>JAZQTU010000002.1:0-62067 GCA_045630965.1 Bacteroidaceae bacterium
ACAAAATAGAGTGTTCTTTATAGTGTAAAATCGCACAAAAAGAGCTAACTTCGCAGAAAATTACGGATGCTGTTTTTTGGATGGTATTTCCGCTGTAATTTGAGAGTAATAAACATAAAATATTTAGGAAACATGTCAACAAAAAGAATCAAATCGGCACTTGTATCAGTGTTCTACAAAGATGGTCTTGATGAAATTATCAAAATGTTGCACGCTGAGGGCGTTCAGCTTATTTCAACAGGCGGTACACAACAGTTCATCGAATCACTTGGCATCCCCTGCACTGCAGTTGAGAGCCTCACAGGCTACCCATCAATCCTTGGCGGTCGTGTAAAGACTCTGCACCCCAAAGTTTTTGGTGGCATTCTCGGTCGCAGAGAGCTTGAGAAAGACCAACAGCAGATGGCTGAATACGAGATTCCCGAGATTGACCTTGTAATCGTTGACCTATATCCATTCGAGCAGACTGTTGCATCGGGTGCTCCTGAGGCAGACATCATCGAGAAAATCGATATAGGCGGTATCTCTCTTATCCGTGGTGCAGCAAAGAACTTCAATGACGTTGTTATTGTTGCAAGCAAAGGACAGTATGCTCCGCTTCATGAGATTCTGAAGAACAACGGTGCGCAGACAACACTCGAGGAGCGTCGTTTCTTCGCTCGCGAGGCATTTGCTGTATCATCGGCTTATGACTCAGCAATCTTCAACTATTTCGACAAGGAGAGCAACAGCGCGTTCCGTCAGACAAATGACACTCCAATGTCTTTGCGTTATGGTGAGAACCCACACCAGAAGGGTGCTTTCTATGGCAACTTCAACGACATGCTCGAGCAGATTCACGGTAAGGAGATTTCTTACAACAACCTGCTTGACATCAATGCTGCGGTTGAGCTTATCAACGACTTTGCAGGTGAGACCACATTCGCTATCCTCAAGCACAACAACGCTTGCGGTTTGGCATCACGTCCTACATTGGCTGAGGCTTGGGATGCTGCTCTTGCAGGCGACCCTGTTTCGGCTTTCGGTGGTGTGCTTATCGCAAATGCAAATGTTGACAAGGCTACAGCAGAGAAGGTTAATGAGATTTTCTTTGAGGTAATCATTGCTCCAAGCTACGATGCTGACGCTCTTGAGGTTCTCAAGCAGAAGAAGAACCGCATTATCCTCATTCAAAAGTCAACAGAAATGCCTGAAAAGAGTTTCCGCAGCGTATTGAACGGTGTTCTTGTACAGGACCGCGACGCAAAGGTTGAAACTGCGGCTGATTTGCAGACTGTATCAAAGGTTGCTCCAAAGGATAGCGAGATAGAGGATATGCTCTTTGCAAACAAGATTGTAAAGCACAGCAAGAGCAACGCTATCGTTCTTGCAAAGAACAAGCAGCTCATTGCAAGCGGTGTGGGACAGACTTCACGTGTTGACTCACTACGTCATGCTATCGAAAAAGCCGGCAACTTCGGTTTCTCTCTCGAGGGCAGCGTAATGGCAAGCGACGCATTCTTCCCCTTCCCCGACTGTGTACAGATAGCACACGAGGCAGGTGTTACAGCAGTTGTTCACCCTGGCGGTTCAATCCGCGACAAGGAGTCTGTTGACTACTGCGATGCAAACGGCGTTGCAATGGTTATCACAGGTTTCCGCCACTTTAAACATTAATTTTTAAAACAGAGAGACAGAGAATGGGACTTTTTTCATTCACACAAGATGTAGCTATCGACCTTGGTACAGCCAACACCATCATATCATACAATGGTAAGATTGTTGTTGACGAGCCATCGGTTGTAGCCATCGACGGAACAAAGAAGATGATTGCGGTTGGTGAAAAGGCAAAGCAGATGCACGAAAAGACCAACCCCAACATACAGACCATACGACCTTTGAGAGACGGTGTTATTGCCGACTTCTACGCATGCGAAATGATGATGCGCGGACTCATCGACAAGGTGAATATGGGCAGCAAGCTATTCACTCCATCGCTCCGCATGGTTATTGGTGTGCCTTACGGCTCAACCGAAGTTGAGCTTCGTGCCGTACGCGACTCTGCCGAACATGCAGGCGGTCGCGACGTTTACCTGATATACGAGCCTATGGCATCGGCTTTGGGTATCGGTCTTGACGTACAGGCACCCGAAGGAAACATGGTTGTTGACATAGGTGGCGGTTCAACAGAGATTGCCGTCATATCGCTTGGCGGTATCGTTTCAAACGGTTCATTGCGTACAGCCGGTGACGACTTCACAGCCGACATTCAGGAGTACATGAGCCGTCAGCACAATGTACGTGTCAGTGAGCGTATGGCTGAACGTATCAAGATTCATGTAGGTTCAGCCCTTACCGACCTTGGCGACGAGGCTCCACAGGACTATATTGTACATGGTCCTAACCGCATAACAGCCATGCCTATTGAGGTTCCTGTATGCTATCAGGAGATTGCACACTGTATCGACAAGTCAATCACCAAGATTGAGAATGCCATCATAAGCGCACTCGAGCATACACCACCCGAACTATACGCCGACATTGTACACAATGGTATATACCTTGCCGGTGGAGGCGCATTGCTCCGTGGTTTGGACAGACGTCTTTCAAACAAGATAAACATTCCTTTCCACATTGCCGAGAATCCTCTCTATTGTGTGGCAAAGGGTACAGCTCTTGCTTTGAACGACCTTAGTGCATCATTCCTTATGAGATAAAGAATTCAGCCGTGCAAACGATATTGAATTTTCTGATAAAGCACAATCACTGGTTCCTTTTCACTTTGTTGGAGGGAATCAGTTTTGTGCTTATTGTCAGTTTCAACAATTATCAGAGCGCGGTGATGTTTACCTCGGCAAACAATGTAGCCGGAAACATATATTCTGCAATAACGGATGTTGACAGCTATTTCAGCCTGAAGAGTGAAAACGAAATATTGACAGAGCATAATCGCACACTGCTCGAAGAACTGGAACAGACCCGAAACGAACTGAACACGCTAAAAGATAACAATCTGCTTGCCGTTCACGAGTTTACCCGCAACAAGGCGGATGGATTCTACTATAAGAGTGCAAGAATTGTAAACAACAGCCTCAACAAGACCGACAACTACATAACCATAGACAAGGGTACAAACGACGGAGTGCATGAAGAGATGGGTGTTTTCAGCGAAAAGGGTGTTGTGGGAATAGTCTATCAATCATCAGCAAACTATTCAATAGTTCTCCCGTTGCTCAACGGAAAGAGCAAGGTCAACTGCAGAGTAAAGGGAAGCAACAGCTTCTGCGCACTGCAATGGGACGGCAACGATACACGATACTCATATCTTGTCGATTTGCCACGATATGCAGCATTTGAAATGGGTGACACTGTTGTGACAAGCGGTTTTTCATCGATATTCCCTGCAGATATTCCGGTTGGTCGCATTCAGAACCTCGAAGAGTCGGAAGACGGGCTTTTCTACCGTGCAAAAGTGGAGTTGTTCGTTGACTTCTCGGCTGTGAGCAATGTCTTTATTGTCGGGAGCAACGGTAAAGAAGAACAGGACGAACTTGAAAAAAGTTTAGAGGAAAAATGACAAAGAATACGCTGATAAGGTTTCGCAACTTTGTACTGCTGGTGCTTGTACAGGTTCTTATATTCAGCCGGATACATCTGTTCGGATATGCCACTGCGTGTATATACATCATTTTCATAATAAAGCTGCCACGCCACACGACACGTAACGAACTGCTTATATGGAGTTTTCTCTTTGGTTTGTGTGTGGATATGTTCTGCAACACTCCCGGTATCAATGCCGCGGCTGCCACACTTCTCGGATTTGTTCGTAATCCACTGCTATCAGCCTTTGCACACAAAGGGATACCCGATGACTTTATACCAGGTGCAAGAAGCCTGAAATGGAGCAGATACATTGTATATTCCGTACTCTGCACATCTATATTTTTTACAGCACTTTTCATACTTGAAGCATTCACAGTGGCAAATCCGCTAATGTTGCTTATAAGCGTAGTATCAAGCACGTTGCTTACTATGCTTTTCACTATCGTAACAGAGTTTTTCTCAAGCCGACAATAAGATGAAGGACCATAGTTACGACAATCGCAAATATATATTGTCGGGGTTTGTAATCCTCGTTCTCATCACGTACATAATACAGATATATAATCTGCAAGTGAGCGATAACGATTACAAAAGCAAAGCCGACAGCAACGCCTTTTACAAAAAGACCATCTATCCGGCACGCGGACAGATGTATGACCGCAACGGCAAACTTGTTGTATATAACAGTCCGTCGTACGACATAACATTTGTTCCACGCGAAATAAAGGAAGTGGATACACTCGAACTGTGCAAAGCCCTTGATATAACACTCGACGAGTTCAACACAAGAATGGAACGGGTAAAGGACAAAAGATACAACCCGGGATATTCAACATACACAGAGCAGGATTTCATGACACTCCTCTCCGGCGAGGAGTTTGCGCGTTTTCAGGAAAAAATGTTCCGCTTCCCGGGATTTTATGTGCGCAAACGCTCTATACGGGAATACAACTACGATGTTGCAGGTGTTCTGCTCGGTGACATAGGAGAAGTGTCACAGAAAGTCCTGGACAAAGACCCTTACTACAAACAAGGTGACTATATTGGATTGCAGGGCATCGAGGCATCATACGAAGATGTTCTGCGTGGCGAGAAGGGTACAGAGGTATTGCTGCGCGATGCCAGAGGACGCATACAGGGCAAATATATGAACGGCGCACTCGACACTGCAGCCGTACGCGGAAAAGATATAACACTTAGCCTTGACATAGAATTGCAGGAATTGGGAGAGAGGCTTATGGAGAACAAGATAGGCAGCATTGTTGCCATTGAGCCATCGACAGGAGAGATTCTTTGCATGGTTTCTGCACCTTCATACGACCCGTCATTGCTTTCAGGACGCAAGCGAGGCAAGAACCACAAGGAACTATCCCTTGACAAGAACAAGCCATTGCTCAATCGCGCAATAATGGGTACATATCCTCCCGGTTCCACATTCAAGACTTCACAAGCCGCTGTTTTTCTTCAGGAAGGTATCGTTACCCCAAAAACAAGTTTTCCATGCAGCGAAGGCTTTGTCCTGAACAAATTCCGCTTGGGATGTCACCCCCACTCTTCGCCAATATCATTGGCTCCTGCCATAGCAACATCGTGTAATGCCTACTTCTGTTGGGGATTGCACCGTATGTTTGCTTCAGAAAAGTACAGTGGCACAAAAGAGGCCATGAACAAGTGGCGCGACTACATGGTTTCCATGGGATTCGGTTACAGATTAGGAGTTGACCTGCCGGGTGAGGTACGCGGAATGATTCCCAACGCCGACTACTACACAAGACACTACAGCAATTACTGGCGTGCCGTAACAGTCATAAGTATATCGATAGGACAGGGAGAGGTTACCCTCACTCCGTTGCAGATAGCAAACCTTGGTGCAACAATAGCCAACAGAGGAACATACATCACTCCACATATTGTAAAAGCCATCGACGGCGATACAATACGCTCTGAGTTCAAGACACCCAAAAAGACAATGGTTGATGCCAATGTATATGAAGAGATTATAAAGGGTATGCGTCTTGCCGTCACTGACGGTACATGCTATGCTGCCGACATTCCGGGACTTGATGTTTGCGGAAAGACGGGAACGGCACAGAACAAGGGAAAGGACCACTCTGCATTCATGGGATTCGCACCGAGAAACAACCCTAAGATAGCAATTGCCGTATATG
Source organism: Bacteroidaceae bacterium (assembly GCA_045630965.1). Lineage (GTDB taxonomy): Bacteria > Bacteroidota > Bacteroidia > Bacteroidales > Bacteroidaceae > HGM04593. The sequence continues at coordinate 5,751 of JAZQTU010000002.1, forward strand.
TGGAGAATGGCGGATTTGGTGCAGAGTATGGTGTCCCCATAGGCGCACTGCTGATGGAAAAGTATATCTACGGAACACTCTCCGAAGAGAGCGAGAAGAAAGCCGAAAAGATACAGAAACGTAAAATCTACTATGGAAAAGAGGAGAGGTAACATATTTGCAAGAATAGACTGGTTTACAGTTGTCCTGTTCCTGACACTTGCTGTAATGGGCTGGCTCGCTATATGCGGTGCAAGCCACAGCTACATCGAAACAAGTTTCCTCGAATTCTTTAACCAGAGCGAGAAAAGCGGCAAACAGGCTCTTTGGATTGGAATTTCACTTGTTACGGGATTAATACTGCTCAGCATAAAGAAAGACACTTATCGTGACCTGTCCGGGCTTATATACATTGCCTCTATAGCCATAGGTATATTGACAATATTCATAGCCAAGGATATCAAAGGCTCACATTCATGGATATCACTTGGTCCTTTCAGCATACAGCCTGCAGAGTTCATGAAATTCGCTACAACGCTGATGCTTGCATCATACGTGGGACGGCGAGAATTCAACATAAACAACCGAAATGACATAATACGCAGTATCGCTATAATAATGCTGCCTATGATTGTTATTGTAGCGCAGAACGAAACTGGAAGTGCTCTTGTATATCTTTCACTCTTTATAGTACTCTACCGCGAAGGAATGACCGGCATATTCCTGCTTATGGCTGTTAGCGCTGTCGTATATTTTGTTGTGGGAATAAAGTATGATGCTGTAATGTTCGACAATCTTCCGATGAATGTAGGTCCGTACGCGGTAACGGTACTCATACAGATATTCTCAACAGCAATGGTAAAATTCTGGTGCAAGAACGACAAGACATTCCTTGTACTTGCAATAACCAATATTGCCGGAACATTGCTCTCATATTGGATTGCCGTATATCTCATCGAGTTCAACATAATGATAATACAGTATCTGCTTCTGATGTTCAATGCTGTATATATGTTATTGCGGATAAGATTGAACAAAGAAAAACGTAACCTATGGATTGCGCTATACCTGCTTGGCTCGGTTGTTTTCTACAATTCATGCGAATATGTCATGCATAATGTCCTTAAGCCTCATCAAAAGGTGCGTATAGAGGTTCTCTTAGGGCTTAAGGACGACCTTTCGGGCGTGGGATACAATGTACACCAGTCAAAGATTGCAATAGGCTCAGGCGGGCTTACAGGCAAAGGATTCCTGAACGGCACACAAACGAAACTTAAATATGTTCCGGAGCAGGATACCGACTTTATATTCTGTACCATAGGCGAAGAGCAGGGCTTCCTTGGCTCTGCATTCATACTGATACTGTTCGTGGTATTCATACTACGTCTCATAGCACTGGCAGAGAGACAGAACAGTGCCTTTGGGCGAGCCTACGGATATGCGCTCGCATCGATATTCTTTTTCCACTTTGCGATAAACATAGGCATGGTGATTGGCTTTGTGCCGGTGATAGGAATACCGTTGCCGTTCTTCAGCTACGGCGGTTCTTCGTTTTTAGGCTTTTCAATCCTGTTGTTCACATTCCTGCGTATCGATGCCGACCGCGAAGTTACAAGAGTCTAATCGAGCTTGACAAGCCTTACTCCAACATCGTAAACACCTTTCAAGGCTGTGTCAGGCATAAGATGATAAAGACGTATAGTTACAGAATCACGAAAAGAGATACTCTGCGGCACGACATTGCTTTTCTGTTGGTATAACATTCCCGCCGTTGCACCGATACGGCGACCATCATCGCCATAAACAGGCACAATAAGGGTGTCGCTTGCCAAAAGGCTGTCGCTAAGATTAAAAAAGTCGGCACACACTACAAGATTCTTATAACAGTAAGAGGCATCAGTACGTGCCTCTATCTGCAAACCGCAAAATTCAGAAGGTGAGTAACGGTTTGCGTATGAATATGTCACTGCAGAATCGCGTTCCCACACCCCATCCAATGAAGAAAAAGAGTGGAAACGGGTTCCGTCACATGCACAAAGCAGAAGCAGCAGCGCAAGGATATTAATCGGCTTTTGGAGGATTGTTTTTGTTTTCACGTCTCTCATTGCCTCTTCTCTGGTCGGGACGACCACCTTTGCGACGTTTCTTTCCACCACGTTGCATGTTATCGAAACGGTTGATATTCTCCTGCTCGAGCAAATCGACAGAACGCTTGACTTCGCGCTGACCATCTGCCTGCAACGATTCAGGACGCTCACCGCGCTTATTCATTTCAATGATGGCAAATGCTCTGCGACCGCTAATTGTAACGAGATTTGCAGGAATATGTTTGTCGGTTGAATATGTTATCTCGCCACGCATGATGTCACACTTGAAGAAATAGTATGTTCCGTCCTGTGTCTCAAGTTCTATGTCACGGTTAGGCAATCCACGCGAAGCCTCAACGTATGCATCAACCTCGTAATTCAAACAACATTTGAGCTTTGCACACTGACCTGCCAACTTCTGCGGATTGAGTGATATATCCTGAAAACGCGCAGCGGATGTAGATACAGAGACAAAATTTGTTGTGAATGTGGCACAGCAGAGTTCGCGTCCGCAAGGACCGATACCGCCAATGCGACCGGCCTCCTGGCGCGCACCAATCTGTTTCATCTCTATTTTAATCTTGAAGACATCGGCAAGCACCTTGATGAGCTGACGGAAATCGACACGGTTGTCGGCAATATAATAGAATATCGCCTTTTGTCCGTCACCCTGATACTCAACATCGCCTATCTTCATATCAAGATTAAGGTCCTTTGCAATCTGTCGCGAACGTATCATGGTATCATGCTCACGCGCCTTTGCTTCGGCATATTTTTCCATATCCACAGGACGCGCCTTGCGATATATTCGTTTGAATTCACTATCGGGAGTAAGACGTGTCTTTTTAAGTTGCAGCAACACAAGGCGACCGGTCATTGTAACCACACCGATATCGTGCCCTGGCACAGCCTCTACAGCCACTATGTCACCCTTTTGCAAAGGGATATTGTTGCTGTTCCTGTAATAACCCTTATGAGTATTCTTGAATTGTACCTCAACTATATCTGTATATTCTTCGTTTCCCGGTACACCGGCAAGCCAGTCGAAAGTGTTCAGCGGTGCATCCATCTTGCCACAACCTCTGCAGCAAATACCTGCACAACCATTATTTTCTTTGAATTTCTTATCCATTTATCTGTTCTTTATCCAGACAATCATTCTCAACGACATGTCGAAAAAGACCATCTTAGCATTAACATTCTGTTCTATATGTCTTTGGGCTTCGGAAAGTTCCTCCATTATACCAAAGATATTATTTTCATTCACGAAAGGTGAAAAACGCACCGAGAAGTTGCGTTCCGCCTGTGACATGTACAACATTTCATCGTGACGGAAGTTCATGACGAAATTTTCGCGTATCATGCGCTGGCAATAGTCAAGCAGACGTTTCTGACGTTCGCGTCCAAGAGCCGCAACCTGTTCGCTCCAAGCCTTCATCTCGCGTATGTTACGGGCATATGCCACGCGCATCAGTTGCATGAAGAGTTCGAGATATTGCGCCTTTTCATCGCTAAGCGACAGCAGTTCCTCGGCTTTTTCCCAGTCGCCCCCACTCTGCTGTGCTATAAGCGCAGCATCATCAAATGTCAGGCCATAACGTGCCGAAAGCGCATTCTCCATGTCGTTTTTCGCTATTCGCGGAACCTCGACACGCTGTGTACGGCTCAAAATTGTCGGTATTATCTTATCAGGTTCTTCCGAAACAAGCAAGAAAAGGGTATCCTTGGGAGGTTCCTCTATAACCTTCAGCAACTTGTTTGAACAAGCCTCTTTCATCTTTTCCGGCAACCAGATAATGACGATTTTCCAGCCACCCTCGCGCGACTGCATCGACAGCTTATGAAGAATTTCGCTACTCTCGCGCTCATATATCATCGGCTGCTGATTCTCTACATCGAGCTTTTGCAACCATTCGTCATAACCGAAATAAGCACCCTTTGAGAGCAACTCACGCCATTCGGTTATATAATCGTCGCTGATAGGAGCTGTATCGCTCGAACTACCCTTTTTCTTTTTTACAGGAAAAACGAAATGCAGGTCGCTATGTATAAACTTATTCAGTTTCACACATGCAGGACATGAGCCACAAACATCGCCGCTACGGTTACCGCAAAGCATATAGTTGGCAAGAGCGATGGCTATAGCCAACTTGCCGTTGCCACGCGGACCGGTGATAAGCAAAGCGTGTGCAAGACAGTTGTCATCGACACAACGCTTAAGTTGCTCGACAACCCCTTTTTGTCCTATTATATCCTTAAAGAAAATACCCATCAGTAAATTGACTTTGCTATATCATATACACTGTCAAAAGCATTGATAGTGTAGAAATGAATACTCGGTACACCATGCTGCATAAGTTCGCGGCACTGCTGTATACCCCATTCTCGCCCAACCTGCGTTACAGAAGCGTCATCCTTGCATTTAAGAATTTCCGCTACTAGTTCAGCGGGCAAATCAACATGAAATGTCTTTGGCAGGACATTAAGCTGCGAGAGGCGATGAATAGGCTTTATTCCCGGGATTATCGGTATTGTTATACCCATGGCACGCGCACGGTCCACGAATTCAAAATACTTCTTATTATCGAAAAACATCTGCGTTACAGCATATGCGGCACCTGCATCAGCCTTTTGTTTAAGCACAGCAAGATCACTTTCCATATTTGGTGCCTCTTCATGCTTTTCAGGATAACAGGCTACACCATAAGAAAACAATTCACCACGTTCCTTCATTGGAGTTCCGTCAACAAAGAAACCCTCATTGAAACGGTTAACCTGCCTTTGCAAATCAATTGCATGCTTGTTGCCACACTTGGCCGGTGCTGTATTTGCGTCACCCTTACACTTGTCACCACGCAAGACAAGAATATCTGTTATGCCTGACAGCTGCAAGTCAATAAGTACATATTCTGTATCCTCCAGCGTATAGCCATTGCAGAGAATATGCGGAACCACAGGCACGCCATAACGGTGATGTATAGCTGTAGCCACAGCAACAGTACCAGGACGACGGCGTATAGTGCCGAGCGAAAACATACCGTTGCCCATATCCTTATATACAGGCTCACTATGGTGAGTAGTGATATTTATGTAGCCGGGGTTGAATTCCATGAGCCTGTCGATATTGCCGAAAAGGCCATTAGTACCCACACCTTTCAGCGGAGGTAGCACCTCAAACGAAAAGGCTGTCTTTGATGATGAATTTATATAATCTATTACTCGCATTGAATACTATTATAGTGCAAACGCAGCCCACTGCCGCATAATATAATTATACAAAAATAATGCAACGAGTTGAAAAAACCTATCTTGCAGTGCAACTTTTACTTACAAAAGCAAATTTTATGTCATTTTTAGAAATTACAGAAATTGTAGGTTGCAATGCTCCCTGATATAAATGAACCGGACTACCACCTTTGGATTTTTAACAAAAGAGGAACAGCAAAAGCTGTTCCTCCACACACTATATATAAAACCTGCATCATTGCTGTATATTTCCGTCAGGCAAGGCATAGACCGTTTTTTCGAGTTCACCTCTCTCAAGTTCAAGCTTATAGAAATCCCCTTCGGGACGCTGGACATAATCGGCATCATCTATTCTGTAACCGGGATATGCCTGTTCAACACTATTCTTGACGGCATCAGGTAAAGTAAGGACCTTTACATCCCAAGTTGTATATACCCAATTGTCATTCTTGTCAAAATAGACATCTTTAATGCGCGCATCATGATGTATCTCTACTTCAAACAGTCCATTGTCACTATAATCGGTCTCCCTTATTGAAGCTCCCCGGTACTGTTTGTTTATATAATTCTGAACCGTATCATTTATTGGGAATTCATACCTGTCATTGTTACATGCTATAACAGACAGAAGTAATATTATTATCGTTATCATTTTTTTCATGTTTGTCGTGAAATTCATTATATAATCAGTTATCGATATCTATTATTTTGCAATCACTGTTGAAGGTCAACTCATAACGGTTTGACAATTTCACTTCATAATTGCCACGGTCGCGCTCAATCTTAAGCACCTTTACACCGGCATAATTCTTTGCAATATATTCTCTGATTGCCTGTGGAACAATAGCTGAAGGAACTTCACCATATCTACAGTCAACCTCTTTCCATACACCCTTTGTTGTAAATTCAAGTTTAGTACCATCAGCAAGCACCACCTCGTATGAGCGCTCAAAGAAATCACGCTCCAGTTTTGCATAAGTAAGTTCCACACCTGCAAAATAGTCATTGATAAACTGCTGTGACTGTACCGGCAATTCGCTCTTTGTTACCAGTTTGTCATTATCAGCTGAAACGTTAGAAACACCAAAAGTAAAAATCGCTGCAAATACAAATAAAATCTTTTTCATAATATTCTTTCTTTAGTAATTATACACTGAACAAAACTGTTGCCTTTTTAGTTTGCAAAGCCTGTTTCCTCTTGTTTACATTGCAAAGATTAAATACAAAACTGAAATGAATTTGAAATTTTCATCTATTTGAAGTTTTTTTTGAAAGAAATTATAATTTTGTCTTTTGAATGCCACAAATATATTTTGAGAATATAAAAAGAAACTGCAATGCAGATATATATTTCTGGAACATTGTGGAAAATTGCGATGAGTTATCGGAACTTATCGCTGACAACGGCATGCTTCTGTCCGAAGCAAAGAAGCGCTTCAAGTCTAATGCCAGACAACGCGAATGGCTTGCCACACGGGCACTTCTACGGCAAACGCCACATAATGGAAAAGAGATTCTCTACCATGCGAACGGGCAGCCATACATTGCAGACAAGCATATAAGTATAAGCCATACAAAAGATTATGCAGCCATAGCAGTTTTTGATACTCCTGTAGGCATTGATATTGAGAAGATTGATAGGAAAGCACAAACAGTAATCAAAGCAATACTCCAGCCTCACGAGAAGGTTGAGATACCTGAAGAAGCCTTGGATATCTGGACAGCCAAAGAAGCAGCATTCAAGATGTCACCGCAAAAAGTCTCTGTACTTAAAGATATTTTTGCAGAGAAGAACGCCTGCGGATATAATATAACATACCCCGACGGTTCAACAGCAACATGCAGCATATTCAAAACTGAAGAAATAATACTTGCAATTTGTATAGAATAGGAATGAGTGATTTGTCACTCATTCCTATTCTATGCGATATTCTTGCGTACCAGCCAACGATATACGACTGGTATTATATAGATATTCAATAATGTAGAGGAGAGCAAACCGCCAAGTACGACAACAGCCATTGGACTCTGTATTTCATTTCCTGATGCAGAACCATTCAGTATCATTGGTACAAGTGCCAAAGCTGAAGTAAATGCAGTCATAAGAATTGGTGTCAAACGGTCGAGAGAACCGGCAATAACAGCCTCATCAAGTAAAATCCCTTTACTACGCAAATGTTGGTAACGTGAAACAAGCAATATACCGTTGCGTGTAGCTATACCGAAAAGTGTTATAAGTCCTATTATCGCCGGGATACTCATTACTGCCGATGTTAAGTATGTAGCAAGAATACCGCCAATCAATGCCAGAGGCAGATTCAGCAAAACCACAGCCGAAAGTGAAGTACTCTTGAACTCGCTGTACAACAAAACAAAAACAACAAGTATTGCCAATACAGTTGTAAGCCATAATGTCCTTGAAGCCGATTCGGCACTCTCGAACTGACCGCCATATTCAAGACGGTAACCCTCATTCAACGACAATTCATTCTCAAGGTATTCAGCCACACGTTCAACAGTACCGGCCACATCACCACTTGCAATATTTGCCGAAACGACAACCTTGCGTTGCACATTTTCGCGGCTGATACTTCCAGGACCACCTACCGAAACAATAGACGCAACATCATCAAGAGCGACCTTACCTTCAGGTGTATCTATAAGCGCACGCTTGACACCATCTATACTTTCAGTATAATCCTTGTTAAGACGTATTATAAGGTCAAAACTACGTTCATTCTCATATACACTACCCACCTTCTTGCCGGGGAATGCCGCTTCAACAAAACCATTGAATTCTGCCATGGTTATACCATAATATGCAAGCTTTTCCCTGTCGGCACGTATCTGCAACTGCGGAGTCTCAACCTGTTGTTCAACATTTACGTCAACAACTTCCGGGAAAACGTCCAACAACTCCTTTATTTCCGTTCCTTTACGGAATAAAGTACTCAAATCTGGTCCGAAAATCTTTATAGCCAAATCAGCCTGTGTTCCCGACACCATATGGTCGATACGGTGTTCTAGTGGCTGACCTACCGATGTTACAACACCGGGGATTGTTGCAAGGCGAGCACGCACATCTGCCAGAAATTCAGCCTTACTGCGCTTTGAAAGTTTGAAGTTGACATCAATTTCAGCACCGTTTGATGTTTGTGAATGCTCATCAAGTTCACCACGTCCTGTTCGTCGCGCAGTACTCTCAACCTCAGGTATCTGCAATAGTTCATTTTCTATTGCCGCACCCAACCTGTTACTCTCTTCAAGCGACACGCCCGGACGTGAAACCGCAGAGATTGTCAAGGCCTTTTCATTGAATTCAGGCAAGAAACTGCGTCCCATGCCGGTAAACAATACAAGACAACCTACAAACAATAATACCACTGCACCTACCACAATCTTCGAATGCAGAAGCACCCATTTCAAAGAAGCGTTGTATTTCCCGAGCAACCATTTATCAACCCAACTCTTCTTCTCATTCTTTGTAAGGTATCTATCATCGGAAAGCATCAGCTTGCAAAGCAAAGGCGTTACCGTCATTGCAACTATAAGAGACATGACAAGAGCTATCAGATAAGCTATGCCAAGAGGCTTGAGCATACGTCCTTCAAGACCACTCAAGAAAAACAACGGCATAAATGTCACCATTATTATCAGCGTTGCATGTATTATGGAAGCACGGATTTCCGACGAAGCCTCAAAAACTATACTCAATGCCGGTTTGCGCTGTTCTATTGGAAGCGCATGATTTTCACGCAGGCGCTTATAGACATTCTCAACGTCGATTATCGCATCATCTACAAGTGAGCCTATAGCAATACACATTCCTCCCAGAGTCATGGTATTTATATCCATCCCCAATAGGTAAAGGACAATGACAGTACCCAACAGAGACAATGGAATAGCCAATAGTGATATTACTGTTGAACGTATGCTTGTAAGGAATAGAAAAAGTACAAGAATTACACATACTGCACCCTCGATAAGTGAACTTCCCACATTATTGACCGATGCTTGTATGTAATCGGCCTGACGGAATATTTTTGTATCGAGGGTAACATCTGCCGGTAAAGATTTCGCGATGCTTTCAATATTACGTTCAATATTCTGTGTGACACTTAGTGTATTTATTCCCGGCTGTTTTGATATTGAAAGTATCACTGAAGGAGTAGCATTCTGCGATGCATATCCCTGTTTTACAGCCGGCGCTATGACAACATCGGCAACATCGGCAACACGCACAACCGTTCCGCCATTACGCTTAACGACAGTGCTTCCAAGCTCTTGGACATCATTACTGCGCCCCATGCCACGAAGGTTGTATTCATTACCGAAGTCACGTACTACACCGGCACCGATATTCACGCTCATTGCTTCCGCTGCACTCTCAAGTTCACTCATTGAAACGCCATACATCTCCATACGGAGTGGATCGGCAAGTACCTGATACTGCTTGTAGTCACCACCTATTATGGTTACATTGGAAACACCCCCTGTAGCAAGTATAGCGGGCTTTATTATCCATTCGGCAAGCGTACGTAATTCCATCATTGAAGTACTGTCAGACTGCATACCGATGAACATTATTTCACCCATCACGCTTGACTGAGGAGCAAGCATTGGAGTAATACCAGATGGTAACTGCCCCGACAACAGGCTCATTTTTTCACTTATTACCTGACGGGCACGGTATATATCCATTCCCCAATCGAACTCAACCCAGACGAATGAGAATCCTTGGGATGACGAAGAACGCACCCTGCGCACATTCGTTGCGCCGTTGACTGCTGTCTCAATCGGGAATGTAACAAGACGCTCAACCTCTTCAGGTGCCATATTCGAAGCGTCAGTAAGTATTACAACAGTTGGCATTGTAAGGTCTGGAAAGACATCAACCTCAATTTTCTTTGCCGAATATATACCACCAACCGTCACCAGCACAACCGCAAGCAAGACCAGCAGTTTATTGTTCAAGGAGAATTTAATTATTCTATTAAGCATAACGGAAATCTTTTAATGGACATGACCTGCGTGAGGATCAAGAGCTGCTGCTCCTTGTGACAATTTAAGTACTACAGCTCCCTTTGTAACTACACGTTCTCCAGCATGCACACCGCTAAGTACCTTAACCATAAGACCATCCGTTGTACCAACAGCAACACTGCGTTTTTCAAATGACACCGGATTGTTCTGTACAAATACAAAGTAGTTGCCCATCTCCTCTACTATTGCCGAACGTGGCACTACTACATTTTCTGCGCAACTCTCTTCCGAAACAAGATACAAGGTAACAATACTACCTGGCACAACACCGTCTATAGAAGCAGTCAAAGTCACCGGTATCATATTGCATTCGTTTACAGAAGAGCCCACGGCAATCATTCCTCCACAAACATCATTGAACGAAAATTTCTCACCCGACGGCAATTCAATATTGGCACTTTTTATGTTACGCAACTGCTGCGCATAGCGCACAGGCAATTCCGCAACTATATTCACTTTGCCATCACGCTGTATCATCGCCAATGGGGTTCCGGGCTGAACATAGTCACCATTAGCAACAAAAAGATTTGCCACGTATCCTTCAAAAGGCGATCGCAAGCACACTTTACCGTCACCAAAGCTACGTTGCATACTTATATAACGCGCCTCAGCACGGTTGTATGCAGCTTCTGCAGCCTGATACTCGCGTTCAGAAACAATCTTATCTATAAAAAGAAGTTTTTTTCGTTCATAGTCTGCTTTGGAAAGGATATACTCGCTTTCCGCTTCGGCATATTTCACAGCCGCATCATTGTCGGTAACATCACCACCCTCAAGATAAAACAACTGTTCGTCAGCCATAACATTCCTGCCAGCAACGACATTTCCTGCAAACTGCACTTTCCCGTTTGTAGTTGCCACAATGGTTGTAAAGTTTTCGGGCAGAGACTCAACCTTTGCTGCAACTTTTACTACTCCGTCAAAAGAACTTTTGACAGCTACGGCTGTTGCAAAATCGATTTTCCAACTCTGTTCCTTACTGAATGATATATCGCCCGGCTTGCTTTCAGTAACTATGCCGTGGCCAGGATGTGCATCACCATGAGCATGGGCATGGGCATGAGGGGTCACATGATTATGTCCTTCATGATTATGACCAGAATTGTCACCATGATCATGAGTACATTCATTATGCGCATCATGTACTTCAACGTCAAAATGAGCATGCTCACCAGCTACATCAACATACATCATGCCATGACCAGCAGCATCGGGTACGAAATCAAAATGATATACACCCTTATGCTCCGCTTTAGCCGTAGCAACAAGGCGCTTTCCTCCTACATTGAGGAGCACATTTGCACTGTCAGCCTCCAAAGGTTTGAAATTTTCAACATTTGTCACGTACAATGTAACGCATGCCTTTTTACCTGCCTCAAGTCCTTCATGCTGCAAAAAAAGTTCCGCATTATCTGTGTATGCCGTAAACGAATGGAAATGATTATGGTCATGCTTTTCATCATTCACTTTGTGGATATGCCCTCCACATGACATGACAGCAAATAGTATCACCGAATAAAATATCTTTTTCATAGTATATCTTTATTTCCCCACAAACGGGTAATTATCTATTCTTATATTCTTTATATTCTTTAGCCCACTCTTTGTCAACATAATTTTCAATGAGAGTACATGCATGGGCACTGAAATCAAGCCCACAGGCTATTATATGGTTCCATTGTTCTTTGCCCAGTTCCGGTAAAATATCACGTTCTGCGGCAGAACTGAGTAGTCCATAGACGACACCCGCATTGAAATTGTCACCTGCCCCCACCGTACTTACAACGTTGACCTTCTTGACAGGAAAACTTTCTGTAAAATCCTTTGTAAAAAGTTCAACATTGCCATCGCCACTTGTAAAGATGAAATTCGGACAATAGAACTTTATCTTCTCCTTATATATTTTCCCGGCATCAGTCATATCATAGAGATACCTGAAATCATCAGCTGAACCACGCACGATATCGGCGAATTCAAGATTTTCTATCAGAGCTTCACCAAGTTTTATACGTTCGGCCACATGATTCTTGCGGAAATTTATATCATAGTACAATATTGCACCACTCTCCTTTGCATACTCAAGAAATGCCTTAGTCTTTTCACGAAGAACAGGATTTAGTACAAAGTATGAGCCATAAAGAACTATGTCACCCTTCTCTATTGGCGGGAAATCCACTTCAAGACGATTATTAGGATAGTCTTTGTAGAAAAGGTATTCTGCATCATTCCTCTCATTAAGAAAAGCAAGGGCAAGCGGTGATTTTCCACCAGAGAAACTGCAGACAGAAGAGGCGTCGACACCACTGTCACGCAAATGCGAGAGAATTATCTCACCTATCTTGTCATCGCCTACCTCACTTATGAATGAAGCGGTAGCACCAACCCTGCCAAGAGATATTATACTGTTATACACAGAACCTCCAGGAACAGCCTTTACCGGTTGACCGTTCTTGAAAAGTATGTCAAATACTGTTTCACCTATTCCTATTACCTTTGCCATCAAATAGTCTCTCTAATCAATATTTCCAATTCATCAACACTGTTTGCCACCGTCATAATCTTGTCCGTATTGCCTCTTATAAAACCATTGGCATTATAAACGGCAAGCACCTCCAACAGGCTGTTCCAAAAGCCATTTACATTATACAGTACAACACGCTTTGAATGATACCCGATTGTCGCGGCAGCCATCACATGAAAGATTTCATCAAGTGTGCCGATTCCACCTGGCAAAGCCACAAGTATATCACTTCTCTCAAGCATAATATCCTTACGTTCACTTAAATTACGACATGAAACATGTTCATCAAGAAGCTTACTGACACGGTCGCGCTCAACCAGGATATCAGGTACAACACCGATAATATGTGCTCCGGCATTCTTTGCTGACTTTGCCGTGGCCTCCATGAGACCGAAACGCGCACCACCATAAACAAGTGAAGCACCGACACGTCCAAGCATAGAACCCACCTCATGGGCAATTTTGACATAGCATGAATCTATCGTTTCCGAAGCGGCACAAAAAACAGCTACATTCATAATCATAATAAATATCATAGCGTCTGCATATCATTAAGACGCTTATAAACACCATCAAGTTTCAATAAATCATCGTGCTTGCCCCGCTCTACAATTTCCCCATCACGGAGAACACATATCTCATCGGCATTCTTTATTGTAGAAAGACGGTGTGCAATAGCAATAGTAGTTCGATCCTTCATTAGACGTTCAAGAGCCTCCTGTACAAGACGTTCACTTTCAGTATCAAGTGCCGAAGTAGCCTCATCAAGAATCAATATAGGCGGATTTTTCAATATCGCTCTCGCTATGCTTATACGCTGGCGCTGACCACCGGACAAGCGGCATCCTCTGTCACCGACATTGGTATTATAACCATCTTCGGTTTCCATTATGAAATCATGGGCATTGGCTATTTTTGCAGCCTCAATAACCTGCTCCATTGTGGCATTCTCCACACCGAAGGTGATATTGTTATAGAAAGTATCATTGAAAAGTATAGCCTCCTGATTGACATTACCCATGAGAGAGCGCAACGATGTTACCTTCATATCCTTTATATTCACACCATCTATAGTAATTTCTCCCTTTACTACATCATAATAACGCGGAAGTAGATCAACCAATGTCGACTTACCGCTACCGGACTGGCCTACAAGAGCTATAGTCTTTCCCTTATGGATTTTCAGATTGATATCTTTCAGGACATCACGTTCACCATCATATGAGAATATAATATCCTTGAATTCGATACATTCTTTCATTTCGTCTATTTCTACTCCTTTTTCGCCATCCTTTATAGGATTTTCCGCATTCAGTACAGCGTCGATACGTTCCATAGAAGCCAGACCGCGAGGTATGTTATATGAAGCCTTGGAGAGGTCCTTCAGCGGATTTATTACGCTGTAGAGAATTGTAAGATAGTATATGAAAGAGGCTGCTGAAATAGGAGAACTGTCACCCAGAATCAATGTACCTCCAAACCACAAGACAATAACAATAAGCGCTGTACCAAGAAATTCGCTTACAGGGTGTGCCGATGCCTGACGCGTAGCAACCTTGGTTGTTGCTGAACGGAGTTCATTGCTACATTTATAAAAACGTCCGGCCATCTTCTTTTCGGCAAGGAAAGCCTTGATAACACGAAGGCCACCCAATGTTTCCTCCATCTGCGAGGTTGTTTCACCCAGTTTCTGTTGTGCTACAGCCGATTTAGCCTTAAGTTTGCGTCCAATAGCACCCATAACCCAACCTAACGTAGGAACGACACACAATGTAAAGAGCGTAAGTTCCCAACTGATATAAAAGAGCGTGACAATATATATAACTATGAATATCGGATTCTTGATGAGCATATCAAGTGATGTGACTATAGAATTTTCAACCTCACCTACATCTCCAATCATTCTAGCCATTATGTCACCTTTCCGTTGTTTGGAAAAATAGCCGATTGGCAACCCGACAATCTTATTGTACAACTGTGTACGCATATCGCGGACTATACCCGTACGCAAAGGGATTATCGCAGCCGAAGAACCAAAATAGCACCCGGTTTTGAAGAGTGTCATCACTATAAGGAAAATACCCAGAAACAACAGTACCAACGATGCCCCATACTCAATGGTAAAAGAGTTCAGATACCATGTGGCATTATTGACTAGCACCTCTTTTACATTTCCTGAATTGATCTGTGCCCAATCAATGAATTCCACTCCCGATGTATCATTTATCTTGAATAATATTTGCAGGATAGGTATTATCACCATAAATGAGAATACATTCAGGATTGCCGACAAGAAGGTGAATACAAGGGAAAGTATCAAAAATTTCCTGTACGGTGGAACAAATCTTTTAATGACTCTGAAAAATTCTTTCATATATAATGTTCTTGACAAAGCGGTGCAAAAGTACGTTTTTTTGCTTTACCAGATTCTTAATTATAATATTTTAATATAATGGTTATGACTGTCATACACACTTACACCCAACCTAACTTCTTTGCAAATTCCCAAATGACCATACCTGCTGTAACAGACACATTCAAGGAATGCTTCGTTCCGAACTGCGGTATCTCTATTGCACCGTCCGACGCATCAACCACAGCCTGCTGCACACCCTTAACCTCATTGCCAAGAACTACAGCATAGCGTTCTCCCGGTAGGGTAACAAAATTCTGAAGCGGAATACTTCCGTCACACAATTCTATTGAATATATATTATATCCTTTTTCACGAAGCATGGCCACAGCATCGGCTGTTGATTCAAAATATTGCCACTCCACAACATCTTCAGCACCAAGAGCAGTCTTGTGTATTTCGGAATTCGGCGGAGTTGCAGTAATACCACACAATAAGATACTTTCCACACGGAATGCATCACTTGTACGGAAAACCGAGCCTACATTATGCAGACTGCGCACATTGTCAAGGACAACAACCAAAGGCAGTTTCTCGGCATTGCGGAAATCCTCTCCGCTAATGCGCCCCATTTCTGTTACAAGTTTCTTCCTGTTCATGCGAATTTACTCCAGCAAGTATTCCTCATATCGCCCTCACGCTCAAATGTCGCATGCATGGCAAGAGCAGCCGCAACGTTATGAGACACATGCCCGCTCTTGGTTATCTTAAGATAATCCCATAACAAGTTCCTGTAATCGGGATGAGCACAGTTCTCAATCAAGAGTTTGGCACGCTCATCAGGACCTTTTCCACGAAGATCGGCAACACCCCACTCGGTAACGACTACACGGACATCGTGTTCAGTATGGTCGGCATGGGTAACCATTGGTACAATAGAGCTTATCATTCCGCCCTTTTGTGTTGACGGACAGGTAAATATTGAAACAAACGCATTACGCGCAAAGTCACCTGAACCACCAATACCGTTCATAAGACGAGTGCCACATATATGTGACGAATTGACACATCCATAAAGGTCTACCTCAATGGCAGTGTTCATCGCTATGATACCAAGACGACGGATAATTTCGGGATGATTAGATATTTCTGACGGGCGCAAGATAAGTTTGTCGCGGAAAAAATCCAGATTGTCATATACATGTTGTAGACACTCCTGGCTCAAAGACAAAGAGCATGTACTTCCAGCCTTTACACGACCTAGTTCCATAAGTTTTATGACAGAATCCTGAAGGACCTCGGAATACAAGTCTAACGGTGGAATTCCATTACAGTCCTCAAGTCCTTTCAACACAGCATTGGCAACATTACCAATTCCGCTCTGTATTGGCAATCCCGATGCAGGTATTGTTCCTCGTTTCATATCACTAAGAATGAAATCAACCACATTTTCACCAATCTTGGCTGTAACAGGGTCCAGTTCCTTGAATACCACCTGTTCATTTGGCTGATGCACTTCAACTATACCAATAACCTTTTTAGAGTCAACCTGAACGTAAGGTTTACCCACGCGGTCAGAAGCCTTGTATATTGGAATTTCACGACGATAAGGAGGGTCAAGCGGTTCATACACGTCGTGCAGACCCATAGTATGGTGGTATGTATTACGTTCAATGATTATTCTATCGGCAAGATTTGCCACAGTCTGACCGATACCTCCGGCTGTTGTCAAATACACTTTTCCATCGGGAGTTATATCTATTGCTTCAAGAATTGCCACATCCACCTTGCCAAGATATCCGTATCGGAGATCCTGGGCCATTAGCGAAAGGTGGAGATCGGTATATGTCATCTCCTTGCCATTTATGGCATTGCGCACAGTTGGATTAGAAATGAATGGCGCACGGAAATTAATCGCCTTTGCACGTGTAAGCATACCGTCGATAGCATCACCTGTCGATGCGCCCGAATAAAGGTTTATCTTAAAAGGTTTACCGGCTGCATGAGCCTCTTCGGCACGACGTGCAACCTCGGGTAACACAGCTTTAGGAGTTCCTGAAAGTGTAAAACCACTAATACCTACGCCATCACCATCATTTATATAGCATGCAGCCTCCTGAGGAGTCAAAATACGATAGTTCATGTTTGTGCTGTTTTATATTTGTCGTACAATTATTTAGTTTTGTTCAATACTTTCTGTTAAGAATTTCTGAATATACAAAAGCGCGCTTGGCCTCTGATTTATTTCTTAATGAAAAGTCACTTTTATTCTTTGCTACTTCTGCAATCTGTTCCTTTTTATTTTCAACAGAAGGAACAGATGTTCTCTTATATTTTGTAGAAGGGTTAACATGCTTATGATTCTTCTCTTTCTCTAAAGCATCCGTAACCAAGTATTCACTTTTATCAAGAACGGGCATCTCAATCTCTGGAAAAGCCTCTTTAGGAAATATTGGAGTGCCTTTCACATCGGCATCCCTTGAACCCAAAGCCTTAATGACAAAAGCCACAGCACCAAGGGCAACCAAGATAAATAAAGAGTTCATACTCGTATATTTTCAATTCATTAAATAATCACCAAACATCTCATCAAAGATTTCGCCTCGTGTAAGACGACCATCTTTAAGACATACGACATCAACAGCACCCTTCACAGACAAGGAGCCGTCAGCCATGTTATATACATCCTGTAGAAAAACAAGTTTTGCACCGTGGCGTTCCATATTTATACAAACCTTAAATTTGTCACCACCACGCAACGGACGCTTATATTCAAGTGTTATCTTTGAGACCATAAAATCAACGCCTTGCTCATGCAATTGCGAGAAACTGCCACCTAGCGATTCCAGAAATTCATGACGCGCATGTTCCAGATAATGCTGATAATTGGCATTATTTACAACACCCTGAATATCACATTCATAATCACGGACCTTCATTTCAATACTATAACGATACTTTTCTGCCATATCATGAATAACATCTTGTATATAGTACAAATATACAACAATAATATTATTGTTGACGTTTTTAAGAAAAATTTATATAAATAATGGCTTTACGACAGGATTAAGAGCTAATATGTTGGAGAAAATGGCTATTTTTGCAGAACAAACAATGCAAGCAAACGAAATTCAACAGATTTACGCACAGCATCCGGGTGTCATTGCACTCATGCAACTGCGTGAAGAGGGGAGCAGAAAGCGCGTTCTCCTCGAGGGGTTATTTGGCAGCGCTGCGGCAATGGTGCTTTGCGGAGTAAGAGCAAAAGCACCGGAACAGACTTTCCTAGTTGTAATGAACGACATTGAGGAGGCTGGATATTTTTACCATGATATGGTACAGATTGCCGGTGAAAACGGCATCCTGTTCTTCCCGTCTTCATTCCGCAGGGCAATGAAATATGGTCAGGAAGATGATGCCAACCGCATATTGCGTACCGAAGTGATGAGCAGGCTTTCCAATCGCCATAGAAAAGAGGGGCTTGTAATAATCACCCACCCCGAAGCTTTGGCAGAAAAGGTTTCATCACAGGACGACCTTGAAAAAAACACATTGGCAATATCTATAGGTGACAGAATAGAACGCGACGAAGTAGAGAAAAAACTTGCAGAGCTTAAATTCAAAGAGGTTACATACGTTTATGAACCGGGAGAATATGCAGTACGAGGAAGTTTGATCGATATTTTCTCCTTTTCATCGGAATATCCTTACCGCATAGACTTCTTTGGTGACGAAGTGGAGAGTATAAGAAGTTTTGAAGTAGAGACACAGTTGTCAAGAGAAAAAATCGGTGAAATCTCAATCGTCCCCAAAATAACCGGCAAAGAGGCTGTCCCTATAACAAGTTTCCTTCCCAAAAGCGCCATCCTAATAACAAAAGATATTGAACTTGTCAAAGGCAATATTGAGAAGCTGCGCAATGAAGGTTTTACCTTACAGGCAAAGCTTTCGGAAACAGCACTGCCCGAAATGCCAGATCTCATGTCAGCCACAGAGGTTGAAGCATTTGCACGCAGTGTAAGACACTGGGAATTACGCAATGACATCAACAGTACCAGCACAAAGGTAAAGTTTGACATATCACCCCAACCATTGTTCCATAAGGATTTCGACTTGGTGAGCCGTAATTTCAAAGGCTTTGTCGAGAAGGGATACAAACTCATGCTGTTGACCGATGACCTACATCAGGCAGAACGCCTAAAAGCGATATTTGATGACAGGGGGGACAATATCCCGTTCACACCAATAGGACGCACAATACACGAAGGATACGTAGACAACACCCTGCACACTGCTTTCTTTACAGACCACCAGTTGTTCGGACGATTCCACAACTACAGGCTACGTAGCGAGCGTGCCCGTAGTGGTAAAGTCGCACTCACGCTTAAGGAACTGAAGGAGTTCGGCATAGGCGACTACATTGTACACATTGACCATGGTGTAGGTAAATTCGGGGGCTTGGTTCGCATACCAAACGGCAACTCCACACAGGAAGCGATAAAGCTTATTTATAAAAACGATGATGTAGTGTTCGTTTCCATACATAACCTGCACAAGATTTCCAAATACCATGGAAAAGAGGGCGATGCCCCGGTTTTGAATAAACTTGGTACAGGAGCATGGGAGCGTATAAAGGAGCGCACCAAGAGTAAAATAAAAGATATTGCACGTGACCTCATAAAACTATACTCACAGCGATACAAGGAGGAAGGCTTTGCTTTCTCTCCCGACAGCTATCTGCAGAACGAACTTGAAGCAAGCTTCATATACGAAGACACGCCCGACCAATTCAAAGCTACAAACGAAGTCAAGCGTGACATGGAACGCAAACGTCCTATGGACCGTCTGATATGCGGTGACGTTGGATTCGGCAAGACCGAAGTTGCAATACGTGCAGCATTCAAGGCAGCCACAGACGGAAAGCAGGTTGCAGTACTTGTACCTACGACTGTACTTGCCTACCAGCACTACCTCACATTCAAAGAACGTCTGAAAGATTTCCCATGCAACGTGCAATATTTGAGCAGGGCACGTAGTACAACTGCCACCAAAAAAGTGCTGGAAGAACTTAAAGATGGAAAGATTGATATTATAATCGGCACCCACAAACTTACAAGCAAAGAGGTCAAGTTCAAGGACTTGGGACTGTTGATTATTGATGAGGAACAGAAGTTTGGTGTTGCTGTAAAAGAGAAGTTGCGCCAATTGAAAGTGAATGTGGACACACTTACAATGACTGCAACCCCTATTCCACGTACCCTACAGTTCTCGATAATGGGAGCACGCGACCTCTCCATGATACAGACACCGCCACCTAACCGATATCCGATACACACTGAAATACACACATTCGATGCAGATGTTATAAAAGAGGCTATAAGCTTTGAACTTAGCCGCAACGGTCAGGTATTCTTTATCACCAACAGAATTTCCGGCATGGAGGAATTGGCGAGACTTGTCAAGCGCGCAGTTCCCGATGCCCGCATATGCATTGGACACGGGCAGATGGAACCGGCAGAACTGGAAAAAAGACTCTACGAGTTCATCAACCACGACTACGACGTGCTTATTGCCACATCTATTGTTGAAAACGGTATTGACATACCCAATGTAAACACTATAATAATAAACCAGGCGCAGAACTTTGGCCTAAGCGACCTGCACCAGATGCGCGGACGTGTCGGGCGTGGAAAACGCAAGGCATTCTGCTATATGTTGACACCACCTCGGGAGAGCCTCAGCACCGACTCGCGTAGACGTCTTGAAGCTATAGAAAGCTTCAGCGAACTGGGTAGCGGTATGCACATAGCGATGCAGGACCTAGACATACGTGGAGCCGGAAACCTATTGGGAGCTGAGCAAAGCGGATTTATTGCAGATCTGGGTTACGAAACATATCAGAAACTGCTCGCCGAAGCTGTGCATGAACTGAAAGATGAAGAGTTTGCCGACATATTGCCACATGACGAGGATGATAACAATATCTTTGTCAAGGAGTGTCTCGTAGAAAGTGACCTGGAATTGCTGTTCCCGGCACTATACGTCCCCGACAGCAACGAACGCATACTGCTTTATCGAGAACTCGATTCACTTACCGAGAAGCGTGAAATTGAAGCATTCCGCGCAAAGATGAAGGACAGATTCGGTACAATTCCAAAAGAGGGAGAAGAACTTATACGCATGGTAACATTACGCCGCGAAGCACAGAAACTTGGAGTGGAGAAAATTTATCTTAAAGGCGGCAGAATGAACCTGTTCCTTGTAGACACACGCAACGAGAGATTTTATACAGGAGAAATATTCGGAGCAATGATGAGCTACGTAAATACCAGTCAATTCAAATGCATGGTACGAGAAGGAGATGGAAGATGTATAATCACCGTTGAAAACGTAAGAAATGTAGAAACAGCATTGACCTTCATAGAAGAAATACAGAGGCATACAGGATGCTTTGGTTGCAAATTATAAAAATATAAATTACTTTAGCGAATAGAACAATATCAAACAATAAACACTAAAGACATGAACAAGACTTTCAAATTGGCAAGTTGCATCGTAGCAGTAATGCTGTCGGCAAATGCAACAGCACAGACTGCCAGTGGCGGAATAGACACCGGCATGCTCAACGAACTTAAAGAGAGCTATAAGCCAACAACAGCCGAAAAGGCATTGCAGAATGTAATGCTCTCAAACTCCATCAAGGTGCTGTCACTCAATCAGGAGAACCTCAACGAGCTTGACACATATTTCAGCCATAGCGTACCTTCAAAGGGCATTACCGACCAGAAATCATCGGGCCGCTGCTGGCTTTTCACAGGATTGAACGTATTGCGTGCAAGAATGATTGCAAACGAAGACCTAGGCGCATTTGAATTCTCACAGGTATACAACTTCTTCTACGATCAATTGGAAAAGTCAAACCTCTTTTTGCAGGGTGTTATAGATACACGCAAAAGTCCATATGACAACCGCACAGTAGAATGGCTGTTCAAGCATCCGTTGAGCGATGGCGGAACATTTACCGGAGTGGCCGACAACATTGCAAAATACGGTATTGTGCCAAAGGGAGTAATGAAAGAAAGTTTCACAAGCGATAACACAAGTGCTTTTTCGGCATTGCTGACAACCAAACTGCGCGAGTTCGGCCTTGAGATACGCAAGGCACATGATAGCGGCAAGAAGGAGAAGGAGTTGCTCAAGATGAAAAAAGAACAACTTAAGACTGTATACAAGATGCTCGCACAAGTGTACGGCGTTCCTCCCACAGAGTTCACATGGGCTCCAAAGGATGCCAACGGTAAATACCGCGAAGAGCCACAGAAATACACCCCAAGAAGTTTCTATGAAAAATACCTTAACATAAACCTTCAGGACGACTATGTAATGTTGATGAACGATCCCAGTCGTCCCTACTGGAAGAGCTACGAGATAGAGTACGACCGCCACATGTAC
Organism: Bacteroidaceae bacterium; assembly: GCA_045630965.1. Taxonomy (GTDB): domain Bacteria; phylum Bacteroidota; class Bacteroidia; order Bacteroidales; family Bacteroidaceae; genus HGM04593. The sequence goes on from JAZQTU010000002.1 coordinate 28,435, forward strand.
GACGGACACAACTGGCTCTACATAAACCTCCCCATCGAAGAGATAAAGAAGATGGCCATTGCATCGATAAAGGACAGTACCATGATGTATTTCTCTTGTGACGTGGGCAAGTTCCTAGACTCAAAACGAGGCACACTCGATATCAACAACTACATATACGAAGAGATGTTCGGAACAGAATTCGGAATGGACAAGAAAGAGCGTATCATGACATTTGACAGCGGTTCTTCACATGCCATGACACTTAAGGCTGTTGACATCGACAAAGACGGTAACACCGTAAAATGGCAGGTAGAAAACAGTTGGGGCATAAGTTCAGGTTTCCAAGGCACGCTGATCATGACCGACGAATGGTTCAACGAGTACATGTTCCGCCTTGTTGTTGACAAGAAATATGTACCCGAAAACATCATGAAGATACTCAATGAGAAACCGACCATGCTGCCAGCTTGGGACCCGATGTTTACCCCCGAAGAATAAATTCAGGAAACACATTCTTGTATAAAAATAAAGTGAACTCCAAAGTTTTTTCCAAACTTTGGAGTTCACTTTATAAACATAACAGCAATCTGTTTTTATTACTATTTTCTATTACAGCAATAGAAATTAACCATAATACGCTTTTGAACCGCATTGAAAGATAATGTAAATTTGCAATACTAAATATATAGATATATGTCACTTCTTTATAGTTTCAAAAGCATGTTAAAAAAATATGTCAGCACAAGCAATGCACTCATTGTCTGTGCTGTAATAGCTTTGATACTTGCAAACTCACCGGTAAAGGAACAATTCTTTGCGTTTTGGCAGAACGAGATGACGCTGTCAGTAGGAAATTTCAATTTCTTTAGCCATAACGGCCACAACATGACTTTGGCACAGGTCATCAATGACTTTCTCATGGCAATGTTTTTTCTATCAGTAGGCCTTGAGATAAAACGTGAGATACTTGTAGGAGAGCTATCATCACCAAAGAAAGCAATGTTGCCTATAATCGGTGCATTTGGCGGCATGATAGTCCCAGTGCTGATATTCTTTATAACCTGTCCCGATAATGCAGACATGCAACGTGGACTGGCAATACCAATGGCCACAGACATAGCCTTTTCACTTGGCGTACTCTCACTCTTTGGTACAAGAGTCTCATCAGGATTAAAAATATTCCTTGCAGCACTGGCTGTAGCCGATGACCTCGGAGGTATCATCGTTATAGCGTTGTTCTATTCACAGGAAATAGCATTTGATTACCTGCTTATTGCACTTGCATGCATCGCAATTCTTATCGGTGGAAACATGAGAAAAGTGATGAAAAAACGATTCTACATAATTGTCGGTATTGTTCTTTGGTATGCAATGCTCAATTCCGGAATACATGCTACCATAGCCGGTGTAATTATGGCGTTCTGCATACCAGCATCGCTGCGCAGGGACTCATCTCAGTATATCGCAAGCATAAAGGAAAGCATAAGCCACTTCCGTGTTACAGAGGCAAGCGGAAAACACAACACTGCCATACTGAACAGAAGCGAAATCAACAAACTTAAAAGCATTGAATCGGCTGCAGACAAGCTTATAAGCCCGCTACAGGAATTTGAAGACAAACTGACTCCTATTATCGGTTATTTCGTGATTCCACTATTCGCCTTGGCAAACGTTGGAATAGACCTTTCAGAAATGGATTTCTGCAGTATGTTCAGCGGCATCGGAATGTCCGTTATTGCAGGACTTGTGATAGGCAAATTTGTCGGAGTTTTCTCATTCTCATGGGTTGCAATAAAGATGAAACTTGTACGCCTGCCAAAAGGAGCAGACTGGAAATCGTTTGCATCAGTCTGCATGCTTTGCGGCATAGGACTTACAGTTTCAATATTCATCGCAGACCTATCCTACGCTTCACTTGAAGGCAACACGTTGCTCAATGAAGCTAAACTTGGCATTTTATGCGGTTCTATTATTTCGGCAATACTTGGATGCATCCTGCTCAACAAATACCTGCCGAAAAAACAGAATCAATAATTCGCTTCATTAGCCAAACGCCACAGACAAAGATAGGCTGCACGTGTTATTTCCTGTAGCTTGGCATAATTGACCTTGTCGGCAGTGTCCGACGGACGATGATAATCGGGGTGTCCTTCGGTGTGGTACCACACAATGGGCACCCCTTTTCTTGCAAACGGCGAATTATCGCTTCCACCAATAAGATTGTCTGAAGCCTGATAATTGGGGACCAATTTGAGCCCATATGCCTTAACGTCATCCTGTAGCCACTGACCGAAAGATGGGTTTGCCGACGAATATCTATAGCTCAAATTATTGCATTCCTCCTCGAGTGAACGCCCGACCATATCAAAATTCATATAGGCTGAAATCTGCGATAAAAAGGAGCATCTTTTAACAAAGAACCTTGAGCCAAGGAAGCCTTTTTCCTCACCGTCCCAGAACGCAAAAACAACAGTACGCTCCGGTTGCACCTTTGATTTCTTCATAGCTTTAGCAAGCATCAGGACAGCTGCAACACCAGACGCATTATCATCTGCCCCGTTGTAACACTGGTCACCGACAAGTGTTGTATCAATTCCCAAATGATCGTAGTGTGCACCGACAACCACATAGCCAGGACCTTTTCCAGGAATACAAGCAAGGACGTTTTTCATTGTACGTGTTTCATATCCCGATGATATAAAACGATCAAGTCGCATATCAGACTCTGTTATCCAATTCATCTGATTTTTCACAGATTGGAACTCCTGATAATATCCCGAATCGGACAATGGTTCAACACCCCATTTCTTCAGCAATGACACAATATATTCAGCCGCCATTTCTCCACCACGCAAACCAGCTTCGCGCCCCTCAAAGGAGTCATCGGAAAGAGTAAATACAATATTACGTACTGGTTTTTCTTTAATGCAGGCATAACCTTTCTTTGACGCATCCTGTGCACAAACTTCCACTGTTCCAAGCAACAGGAACATACAAACTGCCAGAGCTGGCATTATTATAATCTTATTTCTCATAAAAATAATTTTCGGCAAAATTAAAACTTTTTTTGCAGATAACGGCCATTAGAAAAACACTACAGCATTTTTATCACAAAAAAAATCATTTTATCACGATAAAAACAGGCTATTGCTCCACTCTCTAATACAAAGCAACAACGCATTTATTATTAGCGAAATAGAAGGGAGACCAAGATATAAACAAATTGTTGAAAACTTTATAAAAATTTCCCAAGGAAACATTGTGGGGAATTGTGGGGAATTGTGTAATTTTGAAACGATTTATATAAATTAGAGCTTAATCCATGCGTTTCATAGGCAACATAGAGGCAAAAACAGACAGCAAAGGCAGAGTTTTCCTTCCTGCCTGCTTCCGCCGCACCCTTCAATCCGAAGGATGTGATAAGATAATGTTGCGTAAGGATGTGTATCAGGATTGCCTTGTACTTTACCCCATTTCCAGCTGGAATGAGCAGTTGAACTTACTGCGCTCACGACTTGACAAATGGAATTCAAGACACCAGATGATCTTCCGTCAGTTCGTTGCAGATGTCGAAGAACTGAACATCGACAGCAATGGCCGTATTCTGTTGCCGAAAAGATATTTGGGTATGGCAGACATCAAACAGGAAGTTCGCTTCATTGGTATGGACGACACTATTGAAATATGGGCAAAAGAAAAGGTTGAGAAGCCATTTATGTCCGCCGAAGAGTTTGGGAATGAGCTGGAGAAGATAATGACTGCAGAAAAAGAGAATGAATATGGACGGGAATAACGTTTATCACACATCGGTACTCCTGAAGGAGAGCGTCGACGGCATGCAGATAAAGCCAAATGACACATGCATTGATGTAACTTTTGGCGGAGGAGGGCATTCGAGGGAGATTCTGTCACGCCTTGGAAGCAAGGGACATCTGTACAGCTTCGACCAGGACGGGGATGCCGAAAAGAATGCTCCGGAAGACAAGCGTTTCACATTCGTGCGCGGCAATTTCCGTTTCATATACAATTTCATGCACTACCACGACACAACAGAGGTTGATGCCATTCTTGCAGATTTAGGTGTGTCAGGACATCACTTTGATGACGAGACACGCGGTTTCTCATTCCGTTTTGATGCTGACCTGGACATGCGTATGAACAAACGTGGCGGAGACACTGCTGCAGACCTGCTGAACAAAGCGTCAGAAGAGGAACTCGCAAGAATATTCAAGTTGTACGGAGAGTTAAACTGTGCACGCAAACTTGCATCAAGGATTGTCAAGGAGAGAGCCAACAAACCAATACAGCGTGTAAATGAACTAATTGAGATTGCCAAGCCATTCTGTCCGCCACAACGCGAGAAAAAGGAGATGGCAAAAGTTTTTCAGGCTCTGCGAATTGAAATAAACAAGGAGGTTGAGGCATTGCAAGAGATGCTGATAAGTGCAAAAGACCTCTTAAAACCTGGAGGACGACTTGTTGTAATAACATACCACTCTATAGAAGACCGCATAGTAAAGAATTTTATGAAGAGCGGAAACTTTGAAGGAGTTTTGGAAAAGGATTTCTTTGGACGTTCCACTTCGCCTTTCGATATGAAGAAGGTTATTGTACCCACGGATGAAGAACTGGAGGCAAACCCACGTTCCAGAAGTGCCAAATTGAGAATTGCAATAAAGCTATAACATATGAACGAAGAAAAAGATAGAAAAAAGAAGAGCAAGGGCGGCATTCTCAACAAGATAATGGGCGGTCAAATCTTCACAAGCAGCATCATCACCAATAACGGGTGGCTGATAGCACTTATAGTTCTTTACTCGTTTGTATATGTAAGCATAAGATACGAATATGAGCAGAAGTTGGTAAAAATTGACCGACTGGTAAAAAAAAGAGACATACTCAAGAACAATCTACTGACTCTGAAGAGTGAATTTTCATACAAAAGCCGTCAGACAGAAGTTGAGAACTTCCTGCAGGAAGCAGAAAGTGATTTGAAAGTAGCCACAAGACCAACATATAAAGTAAATAAATAATTTGACCATGTTCAAGTTCCGTGAGAACATAGTTTTCCGTTATAACATCTTGGTGATATTCTTCTTCACCCTCGCTGCCTTTGTAATCATTGGCAATGCGGCTATCATCATGTTTAAGGAGAGAGAGGAATGGAACAAGATAAAGGCAAGGGTTGTCAAGGAAGGGGTCGTTATAACACCCCGTCGCGGAAACATACTTAACGACAGCGGCGAACTTATGGTCAGCACATTACCACTTTACAAGATACACATTGATTTCAAATACGAAAACAAAAAAAATCCAAAAGACGAAAGGGAAACAAGAAGAAAAAGAGACTCACTTTGGACAAACGAACTACATAATCTATGTGTTGGTCTGAATGATATTTTCCCCGAAAAGAGTGTAGAGAGTTTCAAGAAAGATCTTGGATACGGATACAAGAACAAAAAAAGATACTATTGGCTATACAATCATAAGATATCCTACACACAATATAAACGCATACTCGAATTACCTATTATGAACATGGGTAGGAAATACAGCGGAATTATTGTGGAAGAGGAAATTCAGCGCAAGAATATCTTTGGTGACATTGGTATGAGCACGTTCGGCATTGTACGCAAGACAACCGACAAGAACAATAACGAGATTGAAGAGACCAACGGACTTGAAAAGAAATACGACAAACAGTTGCGTGGCATATCAGGCGTTGGAAGAAGGGAAAAAACCGGCGGAAAATATATTCTCAGGACCGAGAAGGCTGCAGAAAACGGCATGGACCTGCAGACCACAATAAATTCAGAAATGCTGGACATCTGCGAGAATGCAGTGAAAAAAGTGCTGAAAAAGTACCACTTGCCTGCAGGATGGGCTATTCTTATGGAGACAGGAACGGGAGATATAAAGGCTATAGTCAACCTTACAAAGCTAAGTACCGGAGTATACGCTGAAACCATTGAAAATATCCCCAACAACCCGACTCCGAACCATGCATTCTGCCGACTTATGGAGCCCGGATCAATATTCAAGACCATTGCATTGACAGCTGCAATTGAAGACGGCAAGTTGACAACAAGCGATTCCGTAATATCATACAAGACAAGAGTATGCAATTTTAACGGGCAGAGGGTAACCGATGAGATGTACCGTGATAACGGCACTGGCAAATACAGTATGGCAGAAGCTCTGAAATACTCGTCCAACATAAGTATGGTGCAATACATAAGAAAAGCATACGGAAAGAACCCTCAGGAATATACTAACACATTGCAGAGATTCGGTCTCACAGAAAACTATAGATTGTTGGAGAGTGAAGCAACGCCCTACCTGACATTGCCGGGGACAAAAAGATGGAATGGATTCAGTTTGAATTCAATGTCATACGGATACGCAGTAGGAATGACTGGAATCAATATACTTTCATTCTACAACACTATTGCAAATGGTGGCAAGCAGATGCAGCCAAGGCTTGTAAAAGCTATAATTAAGGATGGAAAGATAATTGAGGAGTTTCCTACAAAGGTTCTAAACAATCAACTTATTTCAAAAAGCACAACAGACACTATCACAAGCCTGCTTGTTGAGGTTGTCAACGGCAAGGACGGAACTGGAGCGCGCGCAAAATCCAAATTGATGACTGTTGCAGGAAAGACCGGTACGGCAAACGTTCCCAATTCACAGACCGGCAAGTATGATAACAGCGAGAAGATGATGAGTTTCTGCGGCTTCTTCCCTGCAGAAGATCCCAAATACACACTGCTCATACAGATGATGTACGACAAGAAGCAGGACACATGCCCCGATTCTCTAAAAATAAAACTTGGAGGAGGTAGCAGTGCTGCCGTAGCTTTCAAGGAGATAGCAGAAAAGATAATGGCAAAGGAGTTCTCAGTACCACTTGATGCCGTTAGAGACACCATATACAACCATGCCCCCATTGTGAAGGATGGAAACATAGCAGAAGCAAAGAACATTCTTAAAGAGATGGGATTCAAGATGACAAAAGAACACGGAGATAATGAGGAGTCGATATGGGGAAAGGCCAAAAATGAGAATGACAGCATATACGAATTCAAAACCAAGGAACTCAACCTGAATTTTGTACCTAACGTATGCGGCATGGGAGCAAAAGACGCAGTATACATTATGCAACAATGCAACCTTGACGTGGAAGTCTGTGGTTACGGAACAGTAAAGAGCCAAAGCATAGTTGCCGGGACCCGCATAAGAGAGAGAAGGAGAGTCAAATTAACCCTTGCTCCATAATATAAATATATAAAAGGAATAAACAATTATAATATATGAGACTTAGCGAACTACTAAAGGAGATACAATACACACGTCTGGTAATGCCAAAGGACGAGGCTGATGTACTCGGTATAAACATTGATTCACGCCTTGTACAGAAAGGTGACATGTTCATTGCCATAAAAGGTACTCAAGCCGACGGACATTCATACATAGAATCGGCTATAGAGAAAGGTGCCGTAGCAATTGTATGCGAGGATATGCCCGACAAGCAGAACCCTAATGTAGCGTACATAAACCTGCCAAATGCACAGAGTGTTACCGGAAAACTTGCTACGACTTTCTATGGCGACCCGTCAAGTAAACTGAAACTCGTCGGAGTTACCGGAACCAATGGCAAGACCACCATTGCCACATTGCTGTACTCACTGTTCAGTGAAATGGGACACAAATGCGGTCTTCTCTCAACAGTATGCAATTATATAAATGGAAAGGCATATCCATCCACACACACCACCCCCGATGCAATATCATTGAACAGACTGCTGGCAAATATGGTTGAAGAGGGATGCGAATATGCATTCATGGAGGTAAGTTCACATGCCCTTGCGCAGGAGAGAGTTGGAGGTCTTGAATTTGCCGGAGGTATATTCACAAACCTCACACGCGACCACATGGATTTCCATGAGAACATGGAGAACTACCTGAAGGCAAAGAAGAGTTTCTTTGACAAGCTGCCACGTAATGCCTTCGCAATAACCAACCTTGATGACAAAAACGGTCCGGTAATGGTACAGAACTGCCGTGCCGATATCAAAAACTACTCATCTCGTACAATTTGCGATTACAAGGCACGTATAATCGAGGTACACCTTGATGGCATGATTCTTGAATTCAACAACATAGAATTCAACACATTGCTTACCGGACGCTTCAATATCAGCAATCTGCTTGCCATATTCGGAACAGCCGTTGAACTTGGCAAGGAACCGGAAGAAGTTCTACGTATACTGAGCACACTTAAACCTGTGTCAGGACGTTTTGAAACAATACACTCTGCCGACGGCATAACAGCTGTCGTAGACTACGCGCACACCCCTGATGCAATAAAGAATGTTTTAGGAACCGTAAAGGAGGTACTGCGTATCAACGGGAAAATAATAACCGTAGTAGGTGCCGGTGGTAACCGTGACAAAGGCAAACGCCCCATAATGGCAGTAGAAGCTGTCAAAAACAGCAATAAGGTCATTCTGACATCGGATAACCCACGCAACGAAGAACCTCAGGATATTATAAATGACATGCTTGCCGGCCTTAATGACGAGCAGAAGAAGAATGTCCTTTCAATTACAGACCGTAGAGAGGCCATAAGAACAGCATGTTCATTGGCGGATAAAGGCGATGTGGTGGTTGTAGCCGGAAAAGGGCACGAAGATTATCAGGAAATTAAAGGTGTAAAACACCATTTTGACGACAAAGAAGTTATAAGGGAATTCTTTAATCTATAAGAGCTATGCTGCACTATATTTTCAACCTTCTACAAAACACAGACCTACCCGGAGCAAGACTCCTGACCTATACTTCATTCAGGTCTTTGCTTGCAATTGTCTTGTCTTTGATATTGTCGGCATGGTTCGGCGGAGTTCTTATCAAGTACTTCAAGAAAAAACAGATAACAGAGACCTTACGCGAATTCGACAAGAACAATCTGAAAGCAGGCGTTCCTACAATGGGCGGTCTTATAATAATCATCGCTATACTTGTGCCATGTCTGCTTGTAGGACGCCTGAACAATGTATATATGATACTCCTGCTTGTCACAACCGTATGGATGGGCATTCTTGGATTTGCCGATGACTACATAAAGACATTCAAGAAAAATAAGGAGGGTATTTCAGGTAAAGTAAAAATAATTTCACAGGTGGGTCTTGGACTATTCATAGGAATAACACTATACCTGAGTCCACAGGCGGTGATGAGGGAGAACATTACTGTTGAAACACATGACAACATTGAAACCGTGCACCACAAAAAGATGCCCGAAAAACTCAATAAAACCACTATTCCGTTCATAAAGAACCATAATCTCGATTATAACGAAATAATGTCGTTCTGTGGTGAGTACAAGGATGTTGCAGGATGGATACTTTTTATCATTGTAACAATACTTGTCGTCACAGCCGTGTCCAACGGAGCAAACCTCAACGACGGCATGGACGGTATGCTTGCCGGAAATGCAGCAATCATAGGCGTTGCACTTGCATTGCTGGCATATGTATCAAGTCATGTCGGATGGGCCGAATACCTTAATATAATGTTCTTGCCTGGCAGCGAGGAGGTTGTTGTTTTCACATTTGCATTCATAGGCGCATTGATTGGTTTCTTGTGGTATAATGCATTCCCGGCACAGGTATTCATGGGAGATACAGGAAGCCTTACCATAGGAGGTATAATCGGTGTCATTGCAATACTAATACACAAGGAGATTCTGCTTATTCTGCTTTGCGGAATATTCGTTGCCGAAAACTTGTCAGTTATTCTGCAGGTTGCATATTTCAAGCAGGGAAAGAAAAAAGGAATCAAACAGCGTATTTTCCGCAGGACACCGCTCCACCACCACTACAATGTAGAAGACGAAAAACTTGACAAGGAATGTACATACATATTCAAAGGTCCTGCAAGGCCAATGCACGAAGCAAAGATTACTTTGCGTTTTTGGATTGTAACAATAATAATGGCTGCAATAACCATTATGACATTAAAGATTAGATAATGGAGAAGAAAATAATTGTATTGGGAGCTGGAGAAAGCGGTTGCGGTGCAGCCGTACTCGCCAAAAAACTGGGATTTGAGGTTTTTGTCTCAGATTTCGGTCACATTGCTGACAAATACAAGCAGATGCTTGACGAACATGCAATTGCATGGGAAGAGAAAAATCACAGCGAAGAGATTATACTCAGCGCCGGTGAGGTCATAAAAAGCCCTGGTATTCCGAACGAGGCACCCATTATCGTCAAGATAAAGGAGGCTGGAATACCTATAATTTCAGAAATTGAGTTTGCCGGACGATATACAAGAGCCAAAATGGTGTGTATTACAGGAAGTAATGGCAAGACAACCACAACATCGCTCATATATCACATATTCCGTGAAGCCGGACTGAATGTAGGACTTGCAGGAAACATTGGCAAGAGCCTTGCCCTGCAGGTTGCCGAAGGAGACAAGGACTACTATATCGTAGAGTTGAGCAGTTTCCAGCTTGACAACATGTATGAATTCCGTGCCAATGTAGCAGTCCTGCTGAACATTACTCCCGACCATCTTGACCGATACGGATATGACATGCAGAATTATATCGATGCAAAACTGCGCATTCTACAGAACCAGGAGCCAGATGATGCATTCGTTTATTGGCATGACGACCCGATAATAAGAAAGGAGTTACCAAAATACAAGCATGGCAAACTCTATCCTTTCGCAGAAAAGATAGAAGAGAATCTGACAGCATATACTGATGCTGAGAAGATTGTTTTTACCGAGCCTGTTCCATTCAATATGGAGCTTGAAGAGTTGTCGTTGACAGGAAAACACAACCTTTACAACTCAATGGCTGCAGGTATATCAGCTAATGTTGCCGGAATACGCAAGGAAACGATACGAGAGGCTTTGGCAACATTCTCTGGTGTAGAGCACCGTCTTGAGAAAGTGGCAAAAGTAAATGGAGTTGAATACATCAATGACTCTAAGGCAACCAATGTAAACAGTTGTTGGTATGCTTTACAGAGCATGAAGACAAAAACCATACTCATTCTTGGAGGCAAGGATAAGGGCAACGACTACAATGAGATAGCAGAACTTGTAAAGGAGAAATGCTGTGGACTTATATTCCTCGGTGCCGACAACAGCAAGTTGCACGAATTCTTCAAAGGATTCGGACTACCGATTGTTGACACGCACAGCATAGAAGATTGCGTAAAGGAGGCATATCGCATGGCAAAACCTGGAGAGACTGTATTGCTGAGTCCATGCTGTGCAAGTTTTGACCTTTTCAAAAGTTATGAAGAGCGAGGTAAACTATTCAAGGAGCATGTCTGTAAATTATAAACTACAATAAAATGGGTGGTGACCAGTTAAAAAGAATCTTATTCAAAGGAGACAGAACCATTTGGATTGTCTTTTTCATTATCTGCGCGATATCCTGGGTGGAGGTATTCAGTGCAACCAGCCGACAGGTAAACGAGGCGGGTAGCTATTGGTTGCCTATTATCAAGCACACAATATTCCTTGTAGCCGGTATTGTTGTAGTGTGGATAATGCATAATATGAAGGTTGCCTGGATAAAGAAACTGACACACCTAATCTATTGGCTTGGATTGGCCGGACTTATTTGGGCGCAGTTTGATGAAGGATCCAAGATTAACGACAGTGCACGTTGGATAAAGATTTGGGGATTGACATTCCAACCTATGGAACTTGCAAAGATGGGACTTGTCATGGTTACCGCACTCGTAACATCACAACATCAGGACGACAACGGAACAGACCGTTTCGCACTGAAACGCATAGCCATATATGGTGCATTACCCATCCTTATAATATTAAAGGAGAACCTGTCTACCGCATTGATAATATTGTTGACCCTTTATGGAATGATGTTTGTATGCCGATATCCCGGCAAACAGATGCTGCGGATTCTGGCCATTGCAATTGCAACAATAAGCATAGGAGTTGTCGGAATAATGACAGCTCCCGAAAGTTGGGGAGAAGAGAAAGGCTTCAAGCAGAAAGTTATTACATGGAAACACCGTTTCGTTGATGCGACATCCAGAAAACCTGTCACCGCCGAGGACTATGTGATTGTCAACGAGCAGAGAACATATGCAAACATCGCCATCGCATCGAGCCATATTTTCGGTTGCGGTCCAGGAAATTCGGTACAGCGCGACTTTATCCCACATGCCTATTCCGACTTCATTTATGCTATCATAATAGAAGAACTCGGTTTGGCAGGAGGTATCTTTGTACTGTTGCTCTATATGACAATACTTTACCGTTGCGGCAAAATTGCCAAAAGATGCGAAGACCCTTACCCGGCATTCCTCATAATGGGAGTGGGAATGATCATAACACTGCAGGCACTACTGCATATGTACATTTCGGTAGGCGATTTTGTAACAGGACAGCCATTGCCACTTATAAGCCAGGGAGGAACATCTGTAATCATAAACTGCGTATACATAGGAATTATCCTCAGTATAAGCCGATATGCAAAGAAAGCAAGTGCCAATCCCAAGCAGAGCATGGAAGAGATTGAAAACGACAACACAGACGAAAACATCATAATATCATGAAAAAAGAGTATAGAATAATTGTGAGTGGAGGCGGAACCGGTGGACACATATTTCCGGCTCTATCCATTGCTGATACTATAAAGAGAAAACATCCCGAAGCAAAGATTCTATTCGTTGGAGCTGACAACAGAATGGAAATGCAACGTGTTCCGGATGCAGGATATGATATTGTCGGATTGCCAATTGCCGGTTTTGACCGCAAGAACCTTCTCAAGAACATAAAGGTCCTGTGGCTCATACTCAAGAGTCAACGTATGGCAAAAAAGGTAATAAAGAAGTTTGCACCACATGCAGTGGTGGGAGTGGGAGGATATGCCAGTGGACCGACACTCAAGATGGCTGCAAGCATGAATATTCCGACACTTATCCAGGAACAGAACTCATATGCAGGAGTAACCAACAAGATTCTGGCAAACAAGGCAAAAATGATATGCGTCGCATACGATGGCATGGAACGTTTCTTCCCCAAGGAAAAAATAAAGATTACAGGCAACCCTGTACGCAAGAACCTTGTTGACATGAGGGCAAACCGCAGCGAAGCCATGAAATCAATGGGACTCGATGAGCAAAAGAAATGTGTACTTATTGTAGGAGGAAGTCTGGGAGCAAGAAGCATAAATGAGGCTGTGCTTGCAAACATTGAATTGATAAGGGAACACAATGATATACAGTTCATCTGGCAGACAGGGAAGCTCTACTTTGAAGAAATGAAGGAGAGAAGCACAGCTATAGGCAGACCAGAGAACCTTAGAGTAACAGACTTCGTTTCGAACATGGCAGATGCTCTTGGAGCTGCTGACCTTGTTGTATCACGTGCTGGAGCCGGTTCAATTTCAGAATTTGCCCTACTTGGCAAAGCTGTAGTGCTTGTTCCGTCACCAAATGTATCGGAAGACCACCAGACAAAGAATGCCATGGCACTTGTTGAAAAGGATGCAGCAATACACGTAGCCGATGCAAAAGCAAAGGAAGAGATGATAAAGATTGCCATAGAAACAGTTCTTGACAAAGAGCGAATAGCCACTTTGGAAAAGAATGTTGAAAAACTTGGTAAACCGAATGCTGCTGATGAGATTGCGGATGAGGTAATTAAACTTGCCGATACATATATCGAGAACAATTCACGAAAATAAAAAGGATATCAGCAAATGAAACTTGAAGATATAAAATCTGTATATTTTCTCGGTGCCGGAGGTATTGGCATGAGCGCACTTGTACGCTACTTCCTGAGCGAGGGCAAACTGGTTGCTGGATATGACCGTACACCAAGCCCACTCACAGAAAAGCTTATGGAAGAGGGAGCAATACTACACTTTGAAGAGGACGTTGAGCTTATACCCGAAGAATGCAAAAACCCAGAAAATACACTTGTTATATATACCCCGGCAATACCTGCCGACCATAAAGAATGGGAGATATTCCGAAACGGCAACTTCAATATTAAAAAACGCGCCGAAGTACTTGGAATAATAACAAAAGGTAAATCGGGTGTTTGTGTTGCCGGAACACACGGTAAAACAACGACGTCGACAATGACAGCGCACCTGCTGCACCAGTCACACGTAGATTGTGCCGCATTTCTTGGAGGTATATCAAAGAATTACCGAAGCAATCTCATACTCAGCGACAAGAGTGATCTTGTAGTGATTGAAGCCGATGAGTATGACCGCTCATTCCTCCATCTTGAGCCATATGTGGCAACAATAACATCAGCAGACCCTGACCACCTTGACATATACGGCAACAAAGAGAACTATCTTGAAGCTTTCGCACAATTTACCGGAAGAATAAGAGAAGACGGATACCTTATTATACATGAAGGACTAGAGGTTACACCACGCACGAAACCAAGTGTGAAAGTCTATACTTATGGACGTGAGACCGGAGATTTCCATGCAGAAAATATAAGGATAGGTAATGGCAGGATAATTATTGATTATGTCTCACCATGGCAAACTATAAAAGATATTGAACTTGGAGTCCCTGTAAGCATAAACATAGAAAATGGTATCACTGCTATGGCTATGTCAGAAATCTGCGGTGCCGATCCAGAGGAGATCAAACAGGGAATGGCAAGTTTTGCCGGTGCAGACAGACGCTTCGATTTTCATATAAAACAGAATGACCTTGTACTGCTCAGCGATTATGCCCATCACCCCGACGAGGTACGTGCATGTGCAAAATCAATCAAGGAATTGTATAAGGAGAAGAAGATAACAGTACTGTTCCAACCGCACCTTTATAGCCGTACTGCCGATTTTTACAAGGAGTTTGCCGAAAGCCTTTCACTATTTGACAAAGTGATACTTGTTGACATATACCCTGCACGCGAGAAACCGATACCGGGCGTAACAAGTAAACTAATCTACGACTCCTTGTCGCCACAGGTTGAAAAGATGATGTGTAGCAGAAGCGATGTGGTAACTTGTATTGAAAATGAAAAGAATGGAATAGAAGTACTCGTTTCACTCGGTGCCGGAGATATTGAGAATGAGATTCCACAGATAAAAGAGATTCTTGAAAACAGATAATGCTTAAAAAAATATTCAAATATCTGCTTGTAGCGCTCTTTGCAGGATATGCACTGTTCGCTATTGTCATCATACCTTCGTTCAAAAAAACCGAGGTATGCAACGGCATGCTTGTTTCTGTCGATGACAATGGCATGAACATCATCAGCAGTGATGAAGTTCTTGATATCCTTGAGAAAGAAGGAATTGACCCTACAGGCAAGGAACTTGACAGCATCTTATGCAGTGATATCGAGACATACATAAACAACATATCGATAATTGACAAGTGTCAGGTCTATAAAAGCATAAAAGGATATGTCATTGTCAATATTGACTGCCGAATACCAATTATAAAGGTACAGGACAAGAACAATGCCATATATCATATTGACAATAACGGCAACATAATACATGGTATACACAAGGCTCTTTACCTGCCTGTTGCAAACGGCGAAATAGTCGACAGTATGAGAAACGACATTACAGCCATAGCAAAAACAATACGCAAAGACAAGTTTTGGAGTTCACAGATAGAGCAAATCTATTTTGACAAGAACAAGAAAATAGTAATGGTTCCACGCGTCGGAAACCATATAATAGAGTTCGGAGAGGCCGAAAACATTGAAAAGAAGTTCCGCAAGCTATATACATTCTACCAAAATGGTATGAATAATATCGGCTGGAACAAATACAGTAAGATAAATATTGAATTCAGCGATAAGGTTATTTGTACCAAAAGAGACAGATATGGGAAAAAATGATTACATAACAGCTATTGAGATAAGTTCGTCAAAGATATCCGGAACTGTGGGTGTCAAGACTTACGAAGGAATAAAAATACTTGCAGCAGCAAGTGCCCCTGTAACAGGATTTATCTCCAAAGGTGTAGTACGCAATGTTGATGAGACCAGCAATGCAATAAACTACATTATCAACTCACTTGAAAGTAGCCTTGACAATATTGCAATCAAAAGAGCATATATTTCACTTGCAGGATTGACAGTACATTCTATAAGGTCAAAAGTAACACGCACTTTTGACAGCTATACAAAGATTACCCAAGAGATAATCAGTGAAATGGCTAAGGAGAATGATACGACATTCTGTGCACCAGATGGCTATACAAGAGTTCAGGCTATCAGTCAGGAATACAGACTCGATGGCAAGATAGACAAGAACCCTATTGGAGCGCCTACAAGACAAATTGAGAGCAACTACTTGAACATTGTCATAAAGGAGCAATATCTCAAGCAATTGAATGACAGTTTCAAGCAGGCGGAAATTGAAATAGCAGACAGTTTCTGTGCTGCGCGTATGGATGCAGACATTATCCTCTCGACAGATGCACGTCGTAACGGTTGTGCACTTGTGAACATTGGCGCAGAAACAACGACTATAGCCATATACAACAACGATATGATGCGCAAACTTGTCGTCTTGCCTCTCGGAAGCAACAACATAACAATGGACTTGTGCTCTGCCCACATATCAATGGACGAGGCCGAGGAGATCAAGATTACACGTGGATATAAATCTCAAGGCTATGAAATAGGTAGCCTTGACACCGACACCATAAACACCATTGTAAACGCCAGAATGAATGAAATTCTGCAGAACGTAAAATATCAGATTGAGGAGTTCAATGAAAACGTCAATCATCTGATATTCACAGGTGGTGGTTCAAAGTTGAAGAACATGGAACTCCTGTTTGACGAATACTTGCCCAACTTCAAGTGCGAAATCATTTCAGAGCCACAGTTCAGCCTTGTAAGCAACGACAATGTAAACATACACGGCATATTCTCTACAGCTCTTTATAGTCTGTTGAAGCAAGGAAGTGAAAACTGCTGCGAAGAGATGAAACCGGCTGTATACACACCACCGGTAGAACAGGTTCTCAATTTTGAGGAAGAATATAGAGAAAACGAGGACGAAAAGATTGAAGAGATAAAAGAGAAAAAAGAAGAAAAGGTTGTTAAGGATTCCCATAAAACGAAGACCCAATCTCCTTGGGACAAATTATTCAAAAAAGTCAAACAAGGAACATTAGACTTTATTGAACAGGCGACAAAAGACGAAGGGGATAACAACAATGATGACGACAATTAACAAATGATACAACAGAGTATGGAAATGAACGAACAGACAAAACAAGGACTTCCATTTGCAATTCCGACAAATGCGCCAAGAATAATCAAGGTTGTCGGTGTTGGAGGAGGAGGAAGCAATGCAGTACAGAATATGTACCGCAAAGGCATACACAATGTATCATTTGCTGTATGCAACACCGACATGCAGGCTTTGCAGAATTCACCTATCCCCAAGAAGGTCCAGCTCGGAGAGAAGATTACCGAGGGATTGGGAGCCGGAAATGACCCCAGTGTGGCACGCCGTGCTGCAGAAGAGAGCATTGAGGAGATAACAAATCTCTTCAACGACGGAACAAAGATGGCATTCATAACAGCTGGAATGGGCGGTGGAACAGGAACAGGAGCCGCTCCTGTTATTGCGAAAGTTGCAAGAGACCTGGGAATACTTACCATTGGTATCGTAACTATACCGTTCAAGTTTGAGATGACTGGCAAGATCAAGCAGGCACTTAAGGGTGTTATAGAGATTTCAAAACATGTTGATGCATTGCTTGTCATAAATAACCAGCGCCTGATTGACATATACCCAAAACTGAATGTAGCCGAAGGATTCCGCATAGTGGATGACGTTCTTACAACTGCCACAAAAAGTATCGCAGAGATAATTACAGCCAGAGGAACTATAAACCTTGACTTCCGTGATGTGAAGAAAATTCTACAGAACGGAGGGGTTGCCATTATGAGTTACGGCATAGAAAAAGGTGAAATGCGCGTATCACGCGCATTCAGAAATGCAATGCACTCTCCTTTACTCAACGACAACGATATATATAAAGCAAAAAAGATTCTTTTCAACATATACGAAAACCCCAATGACCCTATCCGTGTTGAAGAGATGGGAGAAGTCGAATCATTCATGGAACAATTCAAGGATGAGAACATTGAACTTATCTGGGGTTTAA
Organism: Bacteroidaceae bacterium; assembly: GCA_045630965.1. Lineage (GTDB taxonomy): Bacteria > Bacteroidota > Bacteroidia > Bacteroidales > Bacteroidaceae > HGM04593. The sequence goes on from JAZQTU010000002.1 coordinate 46,593, forward strand.
GCCAGGATCATAACCTTGGAGAAGGAGAAGTTAAGGTAACTGTACTTGCAACAGGATTCGGCATGAAGGATATCCCCGACATGCGACCTGTGATTGAAAAGGAGGAGAGCATCAAAGAGAAACTGTCACGCGAAGAACAGGAAGAAATAGCCATTGAAAACCGCAAACTTGACAGAATGGTGGAAGTGCTATACAAGCCCGACTTCAAGGTTTACATATTCAAGGGCGATGACATGCACAACGAAGAACTCCTTGCTGCACTTGACAACTCACCCACATATAACCGTACCGCTCAAGAACTTGAGAAGATTTCTGCTATAGCAGGAGATGTTGCAACAGAAAATATATAACAAATATAACAATTAACAATATGGAACTATTCGACATTATCAGCAATGATATTAAGGAGGCAATGAAAGCAAAGGACAAAGTTGCTCTTGACACCCTTCGCAATATAAAGAAAGTACTCCTTGAAGCAAAGACCGCACCAGGTGCCGGTGATACAGTAAGTGACGAAACCGCTATAAAACTCATTCAAAAACTTGTCAAGCAGGGCAAGGAATCGGCAGAGCTATACAGCAGCCAGAACCGCCCGGAATTGGCGCAGGAAGAGCTAGCACAAGTTGCTGTTATGGAACGTTACCTACCCAAACAGATGGGAGAAGAAGAGGTTAAGAGCGTACTTGAGAGCATAATTGCACAGGTTGGCGCATGCGGTCCTCAGGATATGGGTAAAGTTATGGGGGTAGCAACCAAGCAGTTGGCCGGAAAAGCAGAAGGAAAAATGATTTCAACAATCGTAAAACAACTGTTGAGCCGTTAAGCGAAGAGTTCCTTGAGTACCTCAAATGATTTCAATTGAGGAAAATCGGGAATATGAAGACGGTAATATTCTATAAGAATTGCGAGGTATGCACTTCGCAATTCTCTGTTTAATGACAGCAGGTGCATTGACTCATATCCTGTACGCAGAAGAGCTATAAAAGCGGAACTCTCCTGCGGCATGAGAAACGCAGGATGCAACGGATGCTCCTTTACAACACATCCATGCGCCAAATCAAAATAAGAACCTTCAGAATAATCATCTATATTAGGGAAAATACCAAGATAACGCAATAGCTGTGACATGAAGATTATATGAAAGTCGGCAAATCCGTTCTCAAGATTATCAAACAGCATCAAAGAGCGGTCAAGGAATGTGAACAAAGATTCATCACCCTCCTCTTCACGCAATGAATAGGTCAGAACCTCGGAAAGAAACATGGCTATTGAAGATTTCACGACATCGAAAGGTATCGATGAGTACATTGCATAGGGTTGTACATCATTTATTCGTGATAATTGCCTTCCATGTCGGTAGGAGGCCATGAATGAGAGCATTGACATGGGTTGGAAAAGCACAGAACGGACTTTTCCCCGCCTGCTACGTGATGCAGGAGCAAGAAATGATAAACGCCCACGTTGACGTGTATAAATATCAACAATAAGCAGCGAATCACTATACTTCAAAGTACGTAAAACGATACCGTCAAACTTCTCAACCATGCCTATTTTGTATTTTTCTGAACAAAAATAGAAAAAAAAACGCGAATTTGTTTGTCAATAAAAAAAAAAGTTATACCTTTGCACTCGCTTTGGTAAATAAAGCGAACGAACGTTCCCAAAAGGAACATCAGAAGGCTGGCCCATTCGTCTATCGGCTAGGACGCAAGATTTTCATTCTTGAAAGAGGGGTTCGATTCCCCTATGGGCTACAAGTAAAACTAAAATAATTATTAAAAGAGATGGCAAACCACAAATCATCACTTAAGAGAATTAGACAGACAGAGAAGAGAAATCTTCAGAACCGTTATTTTGGCAAGAACATGCGTTCAGCAGTTCGTGGCCTTCGCGCTATGACAGACAAGAACGAGGCTTTGGCAAAGTTCCCCGAAGTTCAGAAGATGCTTGACAGAATGGCTAAGCGTGGTCTTATCCACAAGAACAAGGCTGCTAATTTGAAGTCAGGTCTCTGCGCTAGAATTGCAAAGTTAGCCTAATTTTATTGAAACATATATTTACCGAACAAGAGGCTGGATTTATTCCAGCCTTTTCGTGTTGTATCACACCCTAAACGCACCCATAACGTCAAATAAAACGGGGATAAAAAGATACAAAAACCACACAAATAATTAGCAAAGTTTCTTTGCTAAATCACCCATTTTTTAGTAACTTTGTTCAGTTATTCAGGTTAGCAAATCAGTTATGAGCGAAGAAATCAACAAAAACTCAGCAGCCAGTTATTCAGCTGACAGTATTCAGGTTCTTGAAGGTCTTGAAGCTGTACGTAAACGTCCAGCGATGTACATCGGCGACATCAGCGAGAAAGGTCTCCACCACTTGGTATACGAAGTTGTGGACAACTCTATCGACGAAGCTATGGCCGGCTTCTGCACACATATAAACGTCACTATCAACCCAGGCAATTCAATCACTGTTCAGGACAACGGTCGCGGTATCCCCGTAGACATGCACGAAAAAGAGGGACGTTCAGCCCTTGAAGTCGTAATGACAGTACTTCATGCCGGTGGTAAGTTCAACAAAGATTCATACAAAGTTTCTGGAGGTTTGCACGGTGTGGGTGTATCTTGCGTAAATGCCCTCTCTACACACATGAAAACCGAGGTTTTCCGCGACGGCAAGCATTACGTACAGAACTACTCTTGCGGTAAGCCATTGGAAGCAGTCCACTGCGTTGGAGAGACAACTCTGAGAGGAACAAAGCAGACATTCCAGCCAGACGATTCTATTTTCATCGTTTCGGAATACCAATACCAGATTCTGGCAACACGTCTGCGTGAGCTTGCATATCTCAACGCGGGTATCACAATCACACTCACCGACGAGCGCGAAGCCGATGAGAACGGCAGCTTCAAGAGCGAAACATTCCACTCAACCGAAGGCTTGAGAGAATTCGTCCGCCACATTGACGCCTCACGCACACCGCTTATCAGCGATGTCATCTACTTGAACACCGAAAAGAACGGAGTACCCATTGAGGCAGCCGTCATATACAACACCGGTTACAGCGAGAACGTACATACATACGTAAACAACATCAACACATACGAAGGTGGTACACACCTTGCAGGATTCCGCCGCGCCCTCACACGTACACTCAAGAAATACGCCGACGACACAAAGGCACTTGAGAAGGCAAAGGTTGAGATTTCAGGCGAGGACTTCCGCGAGGGATTGACCGCAATTGTATCAGTAAAGGTTGCAGAACCACAGTTCGAAGGACAGACAAAGACCAAGCTCGGCAACAGTGAGGTAACAGGGGCCGTAGATCAGGCCGTAGGCGAGGCTCTTGCATACTACTTGGAAGAACACCCTAAAGAGGCGAAGATGATCGTTGACAAGGTCGTTCTTGCAGCTACAGCACGTATTGCAGCCCGCAAGGCACGTGAGAGCGTACAGCGCAAGAGCCCTATGAGCGGCTGCGGTATGCCCGGTAAGCTTGCCGACTGTTCGGACAAAGACCCTGCAAACTGTGAATTGTTCCTCGTCGAGGGTGACTCTGCGGGCGGTTCCGCAAAACAGGGACGCAAGAACAAGTTCCAGGCAATCCTTCCGCTTCGCGGTAAAATCTTGAACGTAGAAAAGGTTATGTGGCACAAAGCCTTTGAAAGCGACGAAGTAAACAACATTATACAGGCTATTGGCGTACGCTTCGGCTTAGACCCCGAAGACAGCAAAAAAGCCAATATCGAAAAATTGCGTTATCACAAGATTATCATGATGGCCGATGCCGACGTCGACGGTGCACATATCGGAACACTTATCATGACATTGTTCTACCGCTATATGCCGGAAATCATTGAAGCAGGATACCTTTATAAAGCAATGCCACCACTCTACCTTTGTTCAAAGGGCAAAGCCAAGAAATATTGCTACGACGACAAGGAAAAAGAGCAGTTCATACAAGAATATGCTGGTGGTAACGAAAAAGACATCAATATACAGCGATATAAAGGTCTTGGAGAGATGAACCCCGAGCAACTTTGGGACACCACAATGAACCCGGAGACACGCACCTTAAAACAGGTTACAATACGAGACGCTCAAGAGGCCGATTACATATTCTCAATGCTTATGGGCGACGACGTTGGACCACGTAGAGAGTTCATTGAAACAAACGCTACATACGCAAACATTGACGCATAATATAAAAAATAATTACATACCATGCCCTTTAGGAAACAAAGCCTAAGGGGCATTTTAACATACAAATCCCTCCTTTTTTACAATTAAATCAATGAATATTAACGAATAAAGTAAAAAATATGCAAAATAACTTTGTCAATCCAATAATATTTTATACTTTTGCGCTCCGTTTTGGAAAAGGACATTTTTTAACTAAAATTTATAAACGATGAAAGCAAAATTTATTGTAATGTCTTTGTTCGCAATTTTTGCGTTAACAGTTAATGCTCAGACAGTTAACAACGTAGAGGTTGCAGCAAAGAAAGAAGCAGTTAAGGGTGCTCAGAAAGAGGCTGTTAAAGGCGCTAAGAAAGAAGCTGTAAAAGGCGCTAAGAAAGAAGCTGTAAAGGGCGCTAAGAAAGAAGCTGTAAAGGGTGCTAAGAAAGAGGCTGTAAAGGGCGCTAAGAAAGAAGCTGTAAAGGGCGCTAAGAAAGAGGCTGTTAAAGGCGCTAAGAAAGAGGCTGTTAAAGGCGCTAAGAAAGAAGCTGTAAAGGGCGCTAAGAAAGAGGCTGTAAAGGGTGCCAAGAAAGAAGCTGTAAAGGGTGCTCAGAAAGAGGCTGTTAAAGCAGCAACAAAAGAAACTGTCGTAAAGAACACTTACGTAGAGTGCAAGGAAGACAGAGCTGCTGTTAAGGCTTCAGCTTCTAAGAAAGAGTTGAAGAAACTTAAGAAAGCTAACAAGAAGGCTAAGAAGAACAAGAAGTAATCAACACTTGTAAAAAAATCAGGTCAGCATTCATTGCTGACCTGATTTTTTATGAGTATACACAAGAAGCAGTTATTTATCATGAATTATAGTCTTTAGCATATCCAAAAAGTTATCCACATCAAATTCAGCACCCTGAATCACACCTTCTCTAAAACCATTTGGTTGCAACACTAGGTAGCTTGGGAAAATAAAAATATCATACCTCCCAGCCAATTCCTGCCCTATTCCACCATCTTCACCATCCAACATAATAGGAACAAAACGTTTGTTTACATAATCACCGCACTTGAACGTTGGAAAAACCACCTTTTGCATCTTCTTGCAAGGACCACATGTTTTGGTATAGAAATCAACAAGAACGTATTTCCCCTCAACTTTAGCCTTTTCAAAAGCCTCTTCCGGTGTTATATCAAAGAAAACCGTCCCCAGCTGTTTTTGCTCAACAACATTATCCTCCACAGCTACATCAGCACCTTCACCCCCACCGCTCTTTGATGAAGACGAATTCGTGCTACCACAAGCACATAAGCCAAGCATCAATAACAAGCAGATGTTCTTCATAACTCTCATACAACAGCCCTATAAATTGTTTATACTGCAAATGGGATATATAAGACCTAAAAAGGTCTATACACTTTAACAACAAAAAATCGTTGCTACTCGCAAATATAGACATTTTTTGAGCGCAAGCAAAAAAAATTATAAAATTATTGAGACTCCTGATAAAAGCTCCACCAACAGCCTCAACCCTCATTTAAGAACCCTTCAACCCCACCTATTCACCATCCAAATCAATACATAAAAAACGAGTCCCAAATTTCTTTGGAACTCGTTTGCGGTGCGTACGGGACTCGAACCCGTGACCCCATGCGTGACAGGCATGTATTCTAACCAACTGAACTAACGCACCAGAATTTCAATGTTTACTGCTTTGTTCGTGTCTCAAAGCGAGTGCAAAGGTAAGTGTTTTTTTTTAATCTGCAAACTATTTGTGATTTTTTTTGCTAAAAAATGCATTTTTTCTTCCATTACGCACAAAAAGGCTATAAACAGGCTAATTTTTGCACCATAATCACATCGGAATACCCGGTTTCGCCACGCAACCAATCTTTCAGAATTGAAGCCTCTACAAAGCCTTTTTTTGAAAAAAGTTTTCTGCTTTCCAAATTTCCTACTCCAATATAGGCATACAGTTGATGAATATGCAACCGTCGGAAGGAATAATCACACAATAACTGCAAAGCTTCGGATGCAATACCCAGTCCCCTGTATTCGCCAAGCAACCCAATACAGATCTCGGCACGACTGTTCACAGGGTCATAGTTTGCAATATCTATCATCCCCACAGCTTCGCCGCTACGCAACATTATCACAAAACGTGCCTGACGCTCTGTAAAAAGGTCCTGACGACTCTGTTCAAGATAGGCACGAAGAGTGTATCGGGAATATGGCAGCAACGTATCACCAACGCTCCACAATTTGGAATCATTCTCCATTCTATACATGAGCTCCAGATCTTCCGGCTCCGGAGCACGCAGTACCAATCTATCATTCTCAAGCCAAGCGCTGCTCATTACCTGTTCCATTTGTTTATATATTTCTCCGTAATGAACATCTTTGTATTAGTAGAGTATGTTCCAAGTTTAAGCCCTTTGACAGATGATTTGCGCAACAGTTTGAGGATTGTTCCATAGCTATATGCACCAGCATCGTACACGACCGTATTGTATTGTGACAGGTCTATTCCATCGGACAGATGTCCTAACGGCATCGCCTCCTCATTTCCGCACACAAAACAATGATTTCCCTTGACATGCCTGTATGATAGGATTTCCCTCATCTCCTTAATAGCATCCTCGTTACCTATTACAAGACAATCGAGAGATGTACGTTTCAACACTTTACGATGACGGAACATGTTGCCCACATATGCAAGTAGCGATCTCACCCTTATAGCAAGAGATATCGGCAGACTGACAACTATTGAATAATGGGAATAATGCTTTTTGAAAAAAAGCTGCATTGCACGGTAAAAGGTATGAGTGTATCGATACGAACTTTTGTTGGTACTCTCACCTTTATAATGCAGTATTTCCGAAGGCAAGAAGTAATTATGATACCCACCTTTAAGTATTCTGTACGAAAGGTCAATATCTTCTCCATACATAAAGAAATCCTCATCAAGCAAACCAACCTTATTGAGCGCTTCACGCCTCATAAACATATAAGCACCGGATATAATCTCAATCCTGTTTGCCTCGCACTCATTGAGGTAACGCATATAATACCTGCCAAAAATGCGCGATTTTGGGAAAAGCGATGTCAAACCGGACATTTTACAGAACGCCACAAAGGGTGTAGGCAATCCACGACGCGATTCCAGTGCAAACGTACCGTCTGTATGTAGCATATATGCTCCGCATGCTCCAGCCTCGGGATGGGCATCCATAAATTCCACAAAGTCAGAAAATGTATTTTCCGACACTATTGTATCAGGGTTAAGCAACAGCACATATTCGCCCTTGCTTTTCTGTATAGCGATATTGTTGGCACGTGCAAAGCCCAAATTCTTGTCACTTGCAATGAATTCAACACCTGGAAAGCGTTCTTTAAGGTATTCCACAGAGCCGTCAGAAGAGGCATTGTCAACTACAATAATCTCGATAGACGGCACATTACATGCAGCCTTGCAAGCAGAAACCAGACACTGCTCAAGGAAATACTTTACATTGTAGTTAACTATGACAACCGTCAGTTTCATCACGTACACAATCAATTCTCCTTACCTTCAATATACTGTTCAAGCACCATCTTTGTGGGGAAACTGTATATCATGGAACCAAATCCCAACAGCCCGCAATACAATGCACTATCGTAGCCCAAGCCGTAGTATACAAACAGATTCACCAGCACCACTACAAACAACAGAAATATACGAAGTAAACTCTTTTTACAGAAAACATCAAGAATTCCATTTTCAGGCATTCCTTTGGATTTCTCCATTGACTTTGTAAATCCCTTTATCGCCCAAGGTATGAATATTACAGTTATCATGACCGCAACCACCTGTACAATATACATAGCAGTCGATGACATAACCTTCACCAATGCACCCTTTTCAATAAAATCAAGTTCAAAAGCAAGCAATACGAGAAGAGCAGCTACAAATGACACGAAATAGTTTATCCTTAAAGATCTTATTACAGTATTCTTTTCCATATTCTTATATAGTTTTTCCGTTAAATGGAGTTCTGTTTTTAATGGAACTGCCAAGAGTAACCTCATCGGCATATTCAAGTTCATCACCAACAGATATACCCCTTGCTATAACAGATAGTTTGACATCATATTGCGATAATTTGCGGTATATATAAAAATTAGTGGTATCACCTTCCATTGTTGAACTCAATGCAAGAATTATTTCCTTTACACCACCTTCGGCTACACGTGCGACAAGTGACTCTATCTGCAGATCGCTTGGCGAGACACCGTCCATGGGGGATATGACCCCACCAAGCACATGATACACTCCACGATACTGCATGGTATTCTCAACAGCCATCACATCCTGTATATTCTCCACAACACATATCACACTATGGTCACGCATTGGATTTACGCATACAGGACATATGTCTGTATCCGAAATACTGTGACACACCTTGCAATATTTTGCTTCACGCCTCAAAGTGAGTATAGCTTCGGAAAAAGTAGCAACATCCGCCTCTTTCTTACGCAACAGATGCAGAACAAGACGGGTAGCTGTCTTACGACCGATACCCGGAAGCTTGGTAAACTCTTTAACAGCTCTTTCAAGGAGCGTAGATGGATATTCCTGATTCATCAAACTATTCTCACGCTATAATGTGCGAAGATACACAAAAACAGTGATAAAAAGCCAAAACTTCACTCAAACATTGTCACTCGATGGTAATATCAACCGATGCAGGGAATACACGTTCCGGGTCAAAATATTCAGCACAACTCTCCACCATAGCCTTCAATGTCGGCTTTACAATACCATTGAATGCCTCTTTACCATTGACAACAATCTTTACAGGACGCTCAAGATCAAAAAGCTCTTCATTAAGGAAAATTGTTATATTTCCCTTGGTTGCAGGTGTATATTTTTTAGAGAACATCATAGGTATTCCGTAGATAGCCTCCGTAGTTGTATATTCAACATTTTTCACAATAAGTTCAACATTATTGTCCTTTACACGCATCTCATAGCATGTACGCTGTTCATCATTCTCGCGAGATGTCTCATTTACCCTGATATTATAAAATCCGGTCCTGTGACGGCCATACATGTCGTAGTCTTCCCAATAGAAATAATCCGGATGAGGGTTTCTTTTGAACTTACGCAACCAAGGTGTCGTAGGGCTGTAGTCAATGCCATGTCCCATGCCAGGAACAAGCTCTATAAAGAATTTATATTTATCAGGAAACATTTTATGCAGACTGTCTATTGTCATAGCCGCATTATATGTCATATAATTGCGTGCAAAGCCATAATCCTTTTCACCCGTACGCAAAGAGAATGCTATGTTTGCCAAATTTTCCATAGGTGCATTCTTCAACGGTTCACCACCAGCCATAGGCCCGGCGCCGGCAAGGTAATCGGCGTAGAATGACGCAAGACGCTGGCTGCCATATCCACCTTCAGAAATTCCGAAGAAATATACCCTGTTGGCATCAAAATTACCATCCACGAATGCCAGACGCATAAGTTTTTCCCAAGCCCACTGCTTGCTCTGGATTGCCCAACGGTAAAGTTCCCCGTATCCGTTAGGTATCTGTGGAACAAAATGCGCCGATGGTGAATCCTCAAAACCGGCACAAAGTTTGTAACCGGTTTCCCATTCACGTTCCTTGTCACCAGATCCATGCATATAAAGGAACAACGGATAACCTTCATCGGGTCTTTCACCCTTCTTGATGAAATAGTACGGCATCAATGCCTGAGGCTCAAGCTCTTCGGGCAAGCGCCAAAAGCCTGTATCCCTAGGTTCGGATGTTGCATGAGGAGCAATCAATTTCTCCTCGCTGAAACCATTAACAGCATCGCGCCAGCACTCCCAAACCGAGTTGCGGAGCGATACGATATCAGAAATCTCAATTCTGTCACAGGAGTTGTATTCTACAGGCTTTCCCTGCAATGCATAAGAAAAATACTCTTTAACCTTCTTTGCCTTTCTTTTAGACAAGTTGCCAGCCTCAACTGAAGATATTGAAACAACTGATGCAACCAATGCCATTACAGATAACAGATATACTCTTTTCATGTCGTGCTTAATTTTCCGCTAATTTACATCACAGCATCCAAAGAGCCAACTCTTTAACAACAATTTTGACTTTATGTCACATTCTGGCCACCTCAACTTTTAACAAAATTCACTAAAATGTATAAAACACGGCTTGATTTTAACAAAATGTTGTTATTTAACACATACTTAAATATAGGTAATTTTGCACAGTAAATAATTAAATAAGATGAAAAGAATACTATACATAACACTTATATGCCTTACAGCATTCACAGGCATAACCAATGCTAATACCATCAAGGAGGGCAACAAAATTTCGGGACATGTTATTGAAGATGCAACAGAAGACAATATCCCATTCGCTTCGGTACTTATTGTTGAAACAGGAGAAGGAACTATGAGCAATGAGCAAGGACAGTTCGTTTTCAGCAACATAGCTCCGGGCAAATATACATTACGTGTGTCGGCTATCGGATATCACGATTCAAGCAAAGAAGTTATAGTAAGCAAAGATTACACAGCCGTAATACATTTCAAGCTCAAACATGAAAATATTGCCATAGATGAAGTTGTTGTTTCGGCAAACAGAAACGAGATAAAGCGGTGGGAAGCTCCCGTCGTTGTATCGATAGCATCGGAAAAATTGTTTGAGACGATCAATGCGCCCGACCTTGCCAAGAGCCTCAACTATGTCACAGGCCTACGCGTAGAGAATAACTGCCAGAACTGCGGATTCCCACAGGTACGCATCAACGGACTTGAAGGTCCATATTCACAGGTACTTATCAACAGTCGTCCTATTGTAAGCGCATTGAGCGGTGTCTACGGTTTGGAGCAGATACCGGTAAACATGATTGAGCGCGTAGAGGTTGTCCGCGGTGGCGGTTCTGCACTTTTTGGTGCAAACGCTGTTGGCGGAACTGTAAATATCATAACAAAAGACCCTGTAGAAAACTCATTTGCTGTATCAACAAACATGACTTGTTACGATGCAAAATCATGGGAGCAGAATGTTGGTGCAAATGTCTCACTTGTTTCAAAGGACAATTCATACGGTATAGCTGTTTACGAAAACTACCGTAACCGCAACCCTTATGACCACGATGGCGACGGTTTCTCGGAACTTGGTATGATAAACCTGAATACATTCGGCCTACGTACATTCTACCGTCCTACACACACCAGCCGATTGAGCCTTGAATATCACACCACCAACGAGACACGACGCGGTGGCAACAAATTCGACCTGCAGCCACATGAGAGCGATATTACAGAACAGACAAAGCATATAATAAACAGCGGAGGAGTAGCATACGACCTGGGATGGCACGGCTACAGAAACAAGATTTCGGTTTTTGCATCGATACAGCACATTGACCGTAACAGCTATTACGGAGCACAGCGCGACCCTTTGGCATACGGTAATACAGATGACCTTACATGGGTGGCCGGTGCAACATATACAGGACAGATGGCCAAATTCCTCTTCTCACCAGCTACATTTACCGGAGGCCTGGAATATCAGGAGAACAGACTGCACGACGTAATGACGGGCTACCAACGCGATATGAAACAGGATGTAAGGATTGCCAGCGCATTACTGCAGAACGAATGGGACATGCGCATATTCTCACTGCTCATCGGCGCACGCATGGACAAGCACAATCTTATAAAAAATCCCATATTCAGCCCTCGCGTAAACCTCTTGTTCAAGCCAAACAAAGAGTTTCAGACCCGATTGACCTATTCTACAGGTTTCCGTGCTCCACAGGCATATGACGAGGATTTACATGTCACAGCAGTTGGTGGTGAAGGTGTGCAGATACGCCTTGCCGAAGGGTTGAAGGAAGAGCGTTCAAACAGTTTCAGCGGTTCAGTGGATTGGACAACCAAATTCGGACACTGGCAAGCAAACATACTGCTGGAAGGTTTCTACACAGACCTTAAGAATGTGTTCATCCTTGAAGACATTGGCTTTATAAACGATTATGCCATCAAAGAACGCCGTAATGGCAAAGGCGCAAGGGTATATGGTGCAAATCTCGATGCAAAGATTGCGCATGGCAACGACATATCATTGCAGGTCGGTTTTACTGCACAACGCAGCCGATACAAAGAAGCTGAAGCATGGACAGAGGTTGACGGAGTGGAACTTACAACAAAGCGTATGATGCGTACTCCTGACTATTACGGATATTTCACACTTACATCATCGCCCGTAAAGAGACTTGACCTCGCACTTTCAGGAACATATACCGGCTCAATGATTGTACCTCACTATGCACCAGATAAACAGATATTGGACAACCTGTCACCGGAAGTTACTGCTACATATATACAGAATGACCGCATGGAAACAACACCGCACTTCTTTGAGTTGAACTTCAAAGCCGGATACACCTTTGTACTTCGCGACCACATCAAACTGCAACTCAATGCCGGAGTACAGAATATCCTGAACAGTTTCCAGAGCGACCTTGACAAAGGTGAGTTCCGTGATTCAGGTTATTTCTACGGCCCAACACAACCGAGAACATATTTTGTAGGAATAAAGATTACACATTAAGATTAATGACCGCTTGTAGGCGGTCATTAATTTTATTATCTTCGCAAAAACAATGACTGCAACGTGGTACTGAACTATATTTGGATAGCATTCTTCATTCTTGCTTTTGTAATTGCACTATGCAAGTTGATATTCATGGGCGACACAACAGTGTTCCCCGAAATAATAAGTTCAACCTTTACACAGGCAAAGACAGGCTTTGAGATTTCATTGGGCCTGACGGGAGTACTCTCATTATGGATGGGTATAATGAAGATTGGCGAAAAGGGAGGCCTTGTTTCGGCACTTGCCAGGTTGTTGAATCCCATTCTCTCAAAGATTTTCCCGGACATACCAAAAGAACACCCGGTAATGGGCACCATGTTCATGAACTTCTCGGCAAACATGCTGGGGCTTGACAACGCTGCAACTCCTATGGGATTGAAGGCAATGCAGGAACTGCAAGAATTGAACAGCAGGAAAGATACCGCAAGCAATCCCATGATAATGTTCCTTGTGCTGAACACTTCAGGGCTTACCCTCATACCTGTTTCAGTATTGCTCTATCGCGCAGAAATGGGTGCAGCAAACCCAACAGATGTATTCATTCCTATACTCATAGCAACAACTGTTGCTACTCTTGTGGGGCTTTTAGTGACAAGCATATACCAACGTATAAACCTGTTCAACCCAACATTGTTGGCATTCATTCTTGGTATATGTCTTTTTGTTGCAGGCGGCACATGGGGAATGATGCAGTTGTCACAGGTGCAGATCGAAGTTGTATCCACCTCACTTGCCAATATAATCCTTTTTTCAGTTATAATAATTTTCATTATTGCCGGAATGCGTGCCAAGATAAATGTCTATGAAGCATTCATTGAGGGCGCAAAGGAGGGATTCGGCACGGCTGTACGTATTATTCCATACCTTATAGCCATACTCGTTGCGATTGGTGTGTTCCGAGCCTCGGGCGGAATGGATGTAATAATGGATGGTATTGCATGGTGTGCCAATGCCTGCGGAGTTGGTGATGATTTCGTAGGAGCACTACCCACTGCCATAATGAAACCACTCAGTGGCAGCGGAGCACGCGGCATGATGATTGATGCCATGAACACATACGGTGCCGACTCTTTTGCAGGCAGGCTTGCATGCCTGTTCCAAGGCGCTACAGACACGACATTCTACATACTTGCGGTATATTTCGGAAGTGTTGGTATAAAGAAGACACGCCATGCTGTTGGTTGCGGACTGCTAGCCGACCTTGCAGGAATAATAGCGGCAATAATTGTAGGATACATATTCTTTGGATAAAATTTTATAATCATGATAAGTTACCAGACCGATGGCATAAAGATGCCAGCAATCAAAAGACGTGACATAACAGCATGGGTAAAAGCCGTTGCAGCTTCATATGGCAAGAAAGTGGGCGACATAGCATACATTTTCTGCAACGACGAGAAAATTCTTGAAGTAAACCGCGAATACCTGCAGCACGACTATTACACCGATATAATAACATTCGATTACTGCGAAGACGACATAATAAGCGGTGATCTTTTCATCTCGCTTGACACAGTACGCACCAATAGCGAAATGGTTGGAGCAACATACGAGCAAGAACTGCATCGTGTAATAATCCATGGTGTTCTTCACCTGTGCGGTATCAATGACAAGGGCGAGGGTGAACGCGAAATCATGGAAGCATGTGAGAATAAGGCGCTAGCCATGCTTGCCGAAAAATAAGAAAAAAGCACCTTTCTGATACTAAATACACCTATCAGACAAGCACTTATTTGCTTATTTTTGAATATCGTTGTATCTTCGCGCAGAATTTCAGAAACAGACATAACAAATGATAACAGCCGACCAACTCAAAGACATCAAAGAGCGCACTGCAGCGCTTAAACAGTACCTTGCAATCGACGAGAAAATAATTCAGGTTGAAGAGGAGCAACTACGCACACAGGCTCCAGGCTTCTGGGACAATGCCAAGGAAGCCGAGGCGCAGATGAAGAAGGTAAAGGCACTTCAGGCATGGATTGACGGTTACAAAGAGGTCAACAACCGTACCGAGGAGACCGAAATGGCAATGGAACTGTTCCGCGAGGAGATGGTAGAAGAGCATGAGGTCGACGACGCATACGCACGCGCCTTGACAGCTATTGAAGAACTTGAGCTCAAGAACATGCTTCGTGGAGAAGCTGATGACATGGACTGTGTGCTCAAGATCAATTCAGGTGCCGGAGGTACAGAGGCACAGGATTGGGCAAGCATGCTCATGCGTATGTACATGCGTTGGGCAGAGGCAAACAACTACAAGATAGCAGTTGCCAACCTTCAGGAAGCCGAAGACGCCGGCATCAAGACTGTAACACTCGAGATTCAGGGACCATACGCATACGGTTATCTCAAAGGCGAGAACGGCGTGCACCGCTTGGTACGTGTCAGCCCCTACAATGCACAAGGAAAGCGCATGACATCGTTCACTTCTGTATTCGTCACACCGCTTGTTGATGACAGTATCGAAGTAGTTATTGAACCTGCACGCATATCATGGGATACATTCCGAAGCGGCGGTGCCGGTGGACAGAACGTAAATAAAGTGGAATCGGGTGTACGTTTGCGCTATCAATACAAAGACCCATATACAGGTGCTGAAGAGGAAATCCTCATTGAAAATACCGAAACCCGCGACCAGCC
>JAZQTU010000003.1:0-21828 GCA_045630965.1 Bacteroidaceae bacterium
TTTGTGGGAGAGTAGGTCATCGCCACTTTTAATGAAAAAGACATCCAATAACTGGGTGTCTTTTTTGTATATATACGCGTCAATGCCCTCCTCTCCTTGCGATGGCGTCTTTATCGCATCCCACGCGGCACAAGCTTTGCCTGTGCTACGTGCGACCTATTGCTGCCACCATTTTTAAATATTTGACAATCCCTGCTATTCGCGCCCCACGCGGTGTGACTATGCCACACTTCGCGTGACTATCCGCTGCAGGGCTTGTCGAACCTGTTATCAGGTTTGTGGGAGAGTAGTAGCCTAAAGGCACTCCTTTGAGGAGCTAAAGTTGATTATATCCAAATTCGGCTGCACTCAGCATAGTGCAAATGCATTTCCCTCTGCATTCGTTTGCACGAATTTTCCCGTCGTCGCAAGCAGTGCTACGGTATCGCACTGTCATCGCCACTTTTAATTCGGAAGCTCTGGACAAAAGTCCGGGGCTTCTTTTTTTGTATTGGGAGTTTTGGGTCTATTGGCTCTATTAGGAAGGGAGGCTATAATTACTTAAAAAAACTATCTATAATCCTTCGATACCAAGTTTTTTCATGCGTGAACGTATGGCGTTAGGTTTGCGTTGGAAATGTGTTGACAACTCATCTATGCTTGCTCCATTCTCATACATCTGTGTAAGTGTACTGTCGTCGTCTTCTGTCCATGGTGTATATGCTTGTGGATATTCCATGCGGCAGGCTGCTACTGAATAAACTGGTATGTCGTTCAGTTGTTTATATGCTTTCAGATATTTTTTCAATCGTTTTATATCCTTGTCCGATAAATAAGGCAAGCGGCGTATATCCATGTTGTCTGTCAGGTCGTTGAGCTTGACAGAGGTTGCAAGTGGGTTCTTCTTGATTCGTGCTATATATTTTTCATATGGCTCGTTATCAGAATGTTTTGTCAGGCATCGGAGTGCTTCAATGATTTCATTCGAAAATCCTTCGTTCTCCAGCATCTCTATGTTCCAGTCGCTATCTTCTATTACGTCATGTAAAACGCCTGTTATCTTCTCTTCTATTGTTTTACCTGCTGACATGACGCGTAGAGGATGGTTGATGTATTCGCAACCTGATTTATCCACTTGTCCGTAATGTGCCTCTTGGGCTATTTCAATGGCTCTTTCTAAAGTACTCATATTGCTCATTTTCTATAAAGCATCCATGTTTCGTGTACGGAATGACTCTTTTGCTTTTCTTATATAGAGTTTTATTACATCTTCGGGTAGTTGCGTTTCCTTTATGTATGCTTTTGTCTCTTTGGGGAATTTTGCCAATGCTGTTGCCAACAACCATGCTACTCCCATGCGTACATAGTATGGTTCATTGCCTTGTACGGTGCCTGCCTGTGGTGTTAAAGCTCTCTTTTTTGTTGCTGTATAGTTTGATTTTATATTGCTGAAGTCTAGGTTGTCTATGCGTCTGAAAATATGTTCCAGCCACTCTTCTTCAAGAAAGTATGTCATCATTATGACTATTGCAAAACGTACCTCAAATTCATGTTCTGATTCAAACCACTGTTCTAAGAAATTCCACATTGCTTCTTTGTCTGTACGTGCAATCCATTTGGCGTTGGCGCAGAAGGAATCGCACACGGCCCAATTGTCAAGGATTGGAATGTAATGATTAAGCATTGGGATGCGTTCGTTGAGTGTACATTTCTCATGGTTTATAAGATATCCCCAGACGACTGTTTCTTCATAATAGAGAGTGTTTTTGTCTGTTGATTCAAATTGTCCTATGATTTCTTTACCATATTTCTTTGATATATCTTTTGCAACAGTTTTCATCTCCTGCGTATGAAGTCCCAGTACTCTCCTTGTAGGTAGGGCGTTGATGACACGCAGGTGACCTTCACGATAGTGGACATCGCTCAGGAAACGTTTGCAAACCAATGGCTCAAGAATATTGGTAATCATGGTTCTAATTTATTTTACTTCTGTTTTTTTATTTGCATATGCCACATCTGATGGCCAAAGAACTCTTTTGTTCCTACGCGTACAAAACCTATGGATGTGTATAGTGCTTCTGCCTTAGGGTTGTCATGGTCTACAATGAGTCCTACATGTTCGTGACCATTCTCAAATGCTTGTCTGCAAATAGCGGCAATCAATGATTTTCCAATACCTTTGTTCCTGTATTCGGGAAATACAGCCAATGTGTCAAGATAGAACTCTCCTGCTTCGGTTTCATCAGGAATGTGTGGAGTGCGCCCCAAGGCTTCGTGTATAATACTGTATGTGTTGTTTCTGAGCTCTAAAAGTTTTGCTCCGTCATAACCAATCACTGCTCCAACATTGTTGCCATTGATTTCTGCTATCAGACAGTTGATGTAGCTGTATTGTGAATTCTCATGTGATGCAATCATGCTCAATAGTGAGATATAATCCTCACCACAATATCTTTTCAGCGCCTCTTCATCCCCGATTCCCATTACAACAGCTTTTGCAATTGTTGGTGCATCGGATTTTTTTGCTTTACGAATTGTTATAATTTCTTTTGTCATGGTGCAAATATAGCGATTAAAGTGCTGAACTCCTTATATGACAATGTGTTCTTATTGTATTAGAAAAAAACTTTATTTTTATCGTAATTTTTTATTGGTTTTATTTGCTAGTTCAGAAAAAAGTAGTACCTTTGCATCCGTTAAGCGAACGCGGAAATAGCTCAGTTGGTAGAGCACAACCTTGCCAAGGTTGGGGTCGCGAGTTCGAGCCTCGTTTTCCGCTCTCTTTGAAATTTTGATTTTTTTTCTGTTGTAAAACGCGGAAATAGCTCAGTTGGTAGAGCACAACCTTGCCAAGGTTGGGGTCGCGAGTTCGAGCCTCGTTTTCCGCTCAAAGGCAAATTAATGCCCAGGTGGCGGAATGGTAGACGCGCTCGTTTCAGGTGCGAGTGTTGAGAGACGTGCAGGTTCGAGTCCTGTTCTGGGCACGAAACGTTGTTTTACAATAGTTATTTGGAGAAGTGGCGGAATTGGTAGACGCGCTACTTTGAGGGGGTAGTGACCGTTGGGTCGTGTGAGTTCGAGTCTCATCTTCTTCACATTAAAAATCAAAATATAAACGCGGAAATAGCTCAGTTGGTAGAGCACAACCTTGCCAAGGTTGGGGTCGCGAGTTCGAGCCTCGTTTTCCGCTCTTTAGTTAAGACAGCTTTTAGCTGTCTTTTTTTGTTTCTAAATCTTCGCTTTTAACTTTTTATGACGCTGGAAATGGCTAACTTCGTGGTCGATTAGTGATTTGATATGAAATATATTCTTGTCTTCTTTGGAACGCTTTCTCTTGCATTGGGTCTCATCGGGGCCTTTCTGCCGGTCCTGCCTACCACGCCGTTCCTCTTACTTGCAGCGGCACTATATCTACGTGGCTCGAAACGGCTTTATGACTGGTTGTTGGCGCATCCTTATCTGGGTGAATATATACGTAATTTCAGGGAATACAAGGCTATCCCATTGCGTGTGAAAGTTGTTTCAGTGAGTATGGTGTGGATTACTCTTTTATATTGTGCTGTTTTCGTAGCGCGAGAGTGGTGGATGAGTGTAATGTTTATTGCTATCGCACTTGGTGTGAGTATTCACATATTAAATTATAGGACTTTGAAGAAATAAGCATATTTTACAACTCTAATTCTGTGCAGAATTAGAGTTGTGATTTTAATGAAGTTGCGTATTTTCAAGAATGTTTTTTATACAAGTTTTAACAATTTTTTATATATTTAATTTATTTTGTATATGGGCATTGTGGATTGGTATTATTGTTGGAGCTTCAATAGCGGTAGTCGAGATCATCAACGATGAGTCAACTTTTTCAAATTTGGCAGTAAGTATCGGTGCCGGTCTTATTCTTATTCTGGTTGTGATCAAAGCTGTTAAGGATGCCAAAAAACTTGAAACTGCAGGTCAGATTGTAGGACGAGTGGCATATCTCATATTGCTTCCTTTTGTATTGGCTTTTATTGGTGGAATTATTGCTGCTATTGCCGTTGTAATCGTTGCAATAGTTCTGTTCTTGTGGTTATTGCTTACTATGTTGTTCGGAACAAATGAGAAGGTGAGATTGAGTAATAATGATGTTGTAAGAAACGACGGATTAATAGGTGGCTACCGTGGAAAATCGGGTCGTAGGTATTCAAAGAATCTCGACGGTACTTATACGCCAGAAGATTGAGTTTTATAATATAAACAAATATGGCAACAGGTTATGTAATGAACCTGTTGCCATATTTGTTTATTAGTGTTTAGGTGTTAACTGAAATCGGACATATCTACCAATTTGTTCATTATGGCATAGACTGTAAGTCCGGGAATACTGTTGATACCAAGCTTCTGCGATATGTTACGACGGTGGGATATTACGGTGTAGACCGATATATTGAATTCATCGGCGATCTCTTTGTTGGTCATGCCTTTGGCTACGGCTGTAAGTATATCACGCTCGCGTGACGAGAGTTCGTTGATATCGTTCTTGGGACTTCCAGTGTTCTCTTCTATAGCATTCTTCAGTTTCTGTATAATGCGGGAGGCGTTGTCGTATATGCCAATACAATCGTCGTATTGGCGTAGAACATTCTCTTCGTGGTTGCTGTGGTTGAGGGCTACCAATGCACAATTAGTATTGCCTAATTGTGAACGTATATCGAGCCTGTCGTTGTAATCGATGACGGTGGGGTTGATGATTATTATATCAATATCGCTGTTGTTGGCGTTGTAATATGCCGGGTTGCTCAATATCTGCACGACATTGAACTCGGGGTTGCGTTTTATAATCTCGGCAATACCTGTTGCAACGATTTCCGATGGCTCTATAAGAACCACTTTGTATCTGCTTTCTTTATTCATGGCTCTTTTCAAGTTTTTCTACCAATGGTATCAACAGTCTGTTCTCGATGAGGGAGTGTTTGCGCAGGTCTTTCTCTACGCTGTATATGGCATTGAGTAGTTCAAAACGTTGTGGTGACGAGTAGCGTTCGTCAAGGTACTTGATGATTATGTTCTTGAGGTCATTAAGTTTTTCGTTGACGTTGCTGTGGCTCTCCTCGAATTGTCGTATGCTGTATCTCTTTTCAACAGGGATGGTGCCGGACTGCAGCTTCTCGATATATGGAAATACAACCTCCTCTTCGTACTTGAAGTGGTTTATGATTTCGTTGTCATAATCATCATAGAATTTGTCAATCAGCTTGCGGCTTACTTCGTCAAGTTCCTTTACTAATGAATGTATGCCTTCGTGAATGGCTGGGAAACATATATATATATAGTAACGGTGTGATGCGCGCAGATATGCGGTTATGCTTGTTATGTCGTTTATGTCTAACGATTCAATATTGGGCATGTAATCACGCTGTGAATAGATGCTGCATATAATCAGGAATAGTTCTGCTGATATGTTGTAACGCTTGCACATATCTTCGACTGTGACTTCTCCAAAGCCTAATTTAATATCAAGTCTTTGCAGTACAGACAACAATGTGTTGCTCTCTGAAAGCAGGTCGGCTACTTTCATACGCTTTGTGTATATGGTTTCCTTATTACTCATTCTGTAGATTTTTTTACTGTTTATACTATACCTCCAATGGTGTATGCTGCAAATGCCAGCAACCAGGCTATTCCTGTATTGTATACAATGGAGAAGAGTGCCCACCATTTACTCTTTGTCTCCTCGGCAATGCTCGCTACTGTTGCGATGCATGGGAAGAATAATAGTATGAAGACCATGAATGACATTGCTGAACGTGGTGTGAAGTCGCCCGATGCTTTTATGTCTTCTTTTATGCCTTCTTCGGTATTGCTGCTGTACAATACACCCAATGTGCTGACGACAAGTTCCTTGGCCGGGATACTTGTAAGTATCGCAATGCTTGAACGCCAGTTGAGTCCCAATGGTTCCATTGCCGGCTCAATTGCGTGCCCAATCATGCCGATAAATGATTTTTCGTGTATGGCAGGTGATGTAGGCTCTTGTGTCATTGTGGTATCAGGTGAGGTGTGCTCGTCCTTTTCTGCTCTTGGGAAATAGCTCAAAAACCATATCACAATGGTTGAAAGCAATATTATTGTACCGATCTTTTTAAGATATAAGGCGCATTTGTCCCACATGTGACGTACCGTTGCTTGAATTGTTGGCCAGCGGTAGGGGGGAAGTTCCATAACAAATGGGGTCTCGTCTTTTTTGAACTTTGTAAGACGTAACAGACGGGCGGTGGCTATGGCTACTATTATACCGAGCAGGTACAGGCATATGAGCACCAATGCAGCATGCTTCGGGAAGAATGCTCCGGCAAAAAGTACAAGCACCGGCAGGCGTGCACTGCATGACATGAACGGTGTTATAAGTATTGTTATAAGTCTGCTGCTACGGCTTTCGATGGTACGTGTGGCCATAATAGCAGGTACATTGCATCCAAAGCCCATGAGCATGGGGATGAAGGATTTGCCATGAAGGCCCATCTTGTGCATGAGTCTATCCATGATGAATGCTGCACGTGCCATGTAGCCTGAATCCTCCATGAATGAAATGAACAGGTATAGTATCAGTATTTGCGGAATGAATACTGCAACGCTTCCGACACCGCTAATAATACCGTTAACTACAAGTTCCTGGATTGCTCCGTCGGGCAGAATGCGGGTGGCAAAATCACCTAACCAACCAAACAGCGCCTCTATCCATTCCTGTGGATATGCACCAAGAACAAATACTGCGCTGAACATAAGCCACATGACAAGAATGAATATTGGAAATCCTAGCCAACGGTTTGCTACAAGACGGTCTATGCGGCGTGTTTTCTTCTGTGTATCCTTATTACCCGGTTTGTATGTCTCCTGCAATGCTCCGTTTATAAAGCCGTATTTGGCTCCGCTTATGGCTGTCTCTACATCAACACCTATTTGTGCTTCTACTTTTTTTGACGATGTCTCGGCGATGTTTTTCCAACGTGGTAATTCAAAACATCCATTAAGCAATTTTTCAGCCTCCTTGTCTCCTTCAAGCATCTTGAGAGCCCAGTAACGCACTGGGAACTGTTGTGGAAGGTCGTTTGCATTATGCATTTCAAACGACAATGGTGTGATGTTTTCTTCTATTATATTACCGTAGTTGATGTGTATGTGTCTTATGGTCCTGTTCTCTCCCTCAAAAAGCTCAATGACTGTATCAAGTAGCTTGTCAAGTCCTTGACGGTTCTTTGCTACTGTAGGTATCATGGGGATACCCATCATGGCGCCAAGATTCTTGTAGTCGAGCACAGCTCCGCTGGCAAGCAGTTCGTCGTACATATTGAGTGCTACCACCGTACGCTGGTTCATGTCTATAAGCTCTGTGGTGAGGTAAAGGTTGCGCTCAAGGTTCGATGCCACAACAGAATTTATTATAACGTCTGGTGTCTGTTCAAAGAGGTGCTTGCGTACATATATCTCTTCGGGAGAATATGCGGCTATGGAATATGTTCCCGGCAGGTCGGTGATGTTTATACGATAGCCTTTGTAGTTGAAACTGCCTGTCTTGGCATCGACTGTGACTCCACTGTAGTTTCCTACATGCTCATTTTGGTTGCTCAATGCATTGAAAATGGAGGTTTTTCCGCTGTTTGGATTTCCCACCAAAGCTACATTTATTACATTGCTTCGCTGGGTAACAACCTTGCGTTGCGTGCAGTTGCAACAACTCATTCCGTTGCAGTTGTCGCATAGTGTCAGACAACTGAATGAAGGTGATGGAGGGAGTTCCTTTTTTGCTTCCTCTTCGGGAAGAACCTCTATCATTGCGGCTTCGTTACGGCGTAAAAGGACATCATACCCCATAACGTGGTACTTCACAGGGTCGTGCATAGGGGAGTCGAGAACAGATTTTACCTTTTCTCCTCGTATGAATCCCATTTCCATTATACGTTTGCGGAATCCACCGTGTCCAAGCAGGCGTACAATGACTGCTGTTTCGCCGTTTTTAAGTTCCGACAGTTTCATATATCGTATTATTCTTTTTCTGTTTATGATGTAAGGATATCTCTAATCCTTACTCTCGCGTGGTTTATCCGCACATCGTATTTTTGCATATATGCAAAAATAACTTACTTTTTATACTTCTACAATAGTTATTGTTTATAAAAAAGGGTTCTTTACTGGTTATTAATGACTATGTGATTCTCATATGGATAAATGTTGTTATCGGAGGTATGACTTTTAATGATATTTTGTGATTGTGGATTGAGATATGATGAACTATTTTTGCAAACGTGATTGAATAAACAGAACAAATTGTATTATCCTGTCTGTGTGTTTACAGACAAAAAGCGGAGAACGTATAAGCCGTCGTTCTCTGCTTTTTATAAAATGAATGGAGAACTTCCATTCTCCATTCAAATAGTTGGTTTTAGTATCAAAACAGTCTGTTTTTACTGTTTCAGTTTGCAATAATTGCTGCCAAAGCTACCAACCCGACTACTGATGCTATGGCGCTGAATGAATCGTTTTTGTAAACTACCTCTACTGGGGCTGGTGGTGGAGGTACCGGACGTGGTTTCGGCTTGTTGACAACGACTACATCCGGTTTATTCTGTTTCTTTTTGTCGAAATTCCTATCATTGAATTTCTTGTCCGCTTTCCTGTTGTCAAACTTCTGTTGTGGTTTCTTCTTGTCTTTCTTGTCGTTTCTGTACTCAACTTTAGGCTTGTTGTTACCCTTGTTGTCTTTTGCCATAATTTGTGCAGGCATAAGCATTCCGCCTATCAAAACTGCAATAATCATCATCTTTTTCATAGTCGTAAAAATTAAATGGTTAGACCTGTTATTTTTCTCTTCGTTTTTGTTATACGGCAAAGATATCGGCATAAAAATCCCCCTGCAACGTTAATCTCCTAATCGTTGCAGGGGGTGTCCCTAAAGTGTATAGGGTTTTCCCCTATCAAGTATTTGCTTTACTTATTTATTGTTGTTAAAATATGAACCAAGAGACAGAATCCAAGCGACAACAATACTTACAGCCATACCAGTAGCTCCAAAGAGTAGGAAATTGGCATTGGTGTATTCGTTCATCAGGAAAACAACAATCTCGCCTGCAACGAAACCTGCAAGTGCTGCATAACCTTTGACACGTTTCATAAATACTGCTATAAAGAATAGTCCGCCCAATCCGCTGGTGAGAAGTCCTAATGCTTCGTTGAAGAAGTCAAGGAACGACTGTATGTTCCATGTTGCCATAAACAGGGCAAGCAACAGGCCTATAATACCGCTGGCTATAGATGCCCAACGAGCTACTACTACAAGTTGTGAATCGGTGGTGTTTTTACGGAAACGCTTCCAGAAGTCTATCGAAAATGCTGTCGCAACGCTGTTTATATTGCTTGAAATTGTACTCATGGTTGCTGCGAATATGGCAGCAATGAGTGCACCGGCTATACCTGCAGGCATCTGGCTCATCATAAAGAATGGGAAGATGGCATCGGATTGTCCCATGGTTACATCAAGTTCTGCAGGGTGTGTTTTGTAGAATGTGTAAAGTCCAGTACCAATCATATAAAAGGCTACAGAAACGAATACGCTCATCACGCCATTCACCAAAATTCCGCGACCGGCAGATTTTTCGTCAGGGGTGGTAAGATAGCGCTGAATAACCGTCTGGTCCGATGTGTATGATATAAGGTTGTTGGCAAGACCTCCGAGGATAATAACCCACCATGCGGCTTGAGACCAGGAACTGCTCCAATCGAATAGTCGCAGCTTGTCATTCTCCAAAGCGATATTAATACAACCACTTATTCCGCCTTCTGTACCCACAGCCAAATATATTACGGCAAAAATTGCACCAAAGACAAGTATCAATCCTTGTACAACATCGCCCCAAATTACGGCTTCTACGCCACCCATTGTGCAATATATAATGGTGACTAAACCCATAAGTATTATGCATAGGTAAATGTCAATTCCAGTTACTGCAGTGAGTGCCAATGATGGCAAGTAAAGTACTATTGCCATACGTACAATCATAAAGATTGAGAATAGCGTTGATGCCAACATGCGGGTAAAGAGATTGAAACGCTGTTCCAGAATCTCGTAAGCGCTTGTGACATTGAGCTTGCGGAAGTAGGGAAGGTAATATTTAATGACGGGGAAACTGACGAGCAGAATCATCCATAGCATAGGGTAGTAGGTCCAATCGGTGGTATATGCCTTTGCGGGAATAGTCATATAGGTGATTGCAGAAAGCATTGTGGCGTAGATACTTATACCTGCAGCCCACCAGGGGATGCGGCCACCGCCCTTGAAAAAGTCATCGGCACCATTTCCCTTACGCATAAAGTAGATACCCATACCTAACATAGCTATGAGGTAAATGGCAAGGACTGTCCAGTTGAGCCAACCAAAACTTTTATCGTTGCTCACCTTTATGTTTGTCACGTCTGCACTTCTCACTCCGGGCATAAGTTCACCGCCACTATAGATCCAGCCGGTTCCTCCTGCCAGAGGGGTGAGACATGCTCCGGCACGTGCCAGCATACTGTCACCGGGCAAGAGTCCCCAAGAGTCTGTGATGGTATGGTATATAAGCGCATTCTTGCGGAATTTGTACCACTCTGGAGTATGACGCAAATACATGTTGTCCTGTTCTCCTCTTATTGCGCTCAGGAATATATCGTGGTCTACACCGCCAAAGAATATTATGTGGCTGTAGCCCATTGGTGTGCAAGTGCTGCCTACCACAGCTTGCTGCACTTGTTCACGCTTACCGTCTATAGCTTCGTCCGTCCATGCCTGAGCTGGCGATGTGCGTTTCCATTGTTTTGCTTCGCCTTTCTTCAGTTCGGTAATAGGGATGTATAAACCATCGGTATGCACTGCAGCTTCCATACCTTCAGCTTTTGGCTGGTATCCTCCAAAGATAAAGAGGGCATAGCCTACGGCTGTATTCTGTACTGCAACACAAGGTTGCAGGCGACATCTGTCGGGCATGGTGGCAACAGTTGTCCACTCCTGGTTTTCGCATGGGAAAGGCAGGGCATACACATTGTCATTAGGCACACCGTTAGTTTGTCCGCCTACGACCCATATCATGCCATCGTGGTATGTGGCTGCAAAGTTGTCCAGAGCTTTGGGTAAAGAGGCTATAGGTGTGGCTGTGCCGTCTATAGCATTGATAAACAAACATTCGTTAAGTGAAGATGCGAAGTCCATTCCTCCTAAATATACAGCTCCACCGGGCACCTGCACGCTAGCTCCGTAAGCTCGTGGGTAATAAACTTTCTGTCCACCATCGGCGCATGGTACATCAGGAAAGTTGCATCCTCCGTAAATGCTCAGTTCACCGTTTACCAAACTTGCATAATGGCCAGAAACTGCTTTCTCCATAGGTGGTGCTGGCGATACAGAAATCTTGTTCTGTGCTATGCTGAACGTAGAGCAGAGAATGAGTAATATAAACAGATATTTTTTCATAATATGATTTCTTTTCTATAAGAAAAAGAGGATGGCTCATTTTTGCTTCTGGGTCATCCTCTTAGGGAGATTCTTTATTTTGTCAATTCGTTACAGAGGTCGTATGATTTTATCATCATTCTTGGTATATGGAACGGCCCTTTGAAAATATTTCCTTTAGCTGGTTGTGCTACAGTACCATCACGGTGGAGATAACCGTACCACTCTCCGAACTCTTCATCGGGGAAGTGCGCGTATGTCCATTCGCTTATCTGTTTGTGCCATATGAGGTATTTGTCATCGCCCGTTGCCTCGTAAGCATACAATGTCGCAATTATAGCTTCAGTTTGTGGCCACCAGAACTTCATATCCTGTGAATAATCCTGAGGTGGAAGATTGCGGCAGTCACGGAAATTGATGATACCGCCGTACTGCTTGTCCCAGCCCCATTCCCAAGACCAGTCAAGTATTTGAAGGGCTTGTTCTGTCAGCTCTTTGTCCCAATTGCGGTGTTTTGCCTCTTCGAGCAGGAACCACGCAGTCTCAATACAGTGACCAGGATTGATGAGTCGTCCGTTGATGGTATCAATGAACTCACCATTTGGACCAACCATTTCAAGCAATGCGTTGAATTCTGGTTTCATGAAGTCCTTGAGCGATGCAATTGATTCATTGATTTGCAGGTCTAGAACAGGGTCGTTGATTACGTTACGTATACGTGAAGCTGTGTTGATAAGTATCATAACCAATGAGTGCCCTTTTGCCTGCAGAGCATCAAGGTATTTCGGTTCCATATATCCGGGTGTGGAAACGAACTTGCGTATATCCTTGAAAAGGTTGAGCGCCTTTTCGGCATAGTTCATGTCTCCCGATGCCTTGGCATATTCAGCCATGGCTATGGCGGCGAAACTTTCTGAAAAGACATAACGGCGCTTACGTAATGGTGTGCCGTTTGCCATAACTTCAAAATACATTCTTCCGTCCTTGTCAAAGCAATGTGCTTCAATGAAGTCAATAGTACTCTTTGCTGCATCTAGCCATTCAGGGTTCTTTTCTATGGTGTTGTATGCAAAACTGCACACAAATGCAAAACGTCCTTGGAACCATACTGACTTTGTGCTGTCAATGAGTGAACCGTCACGGTCAACGCAGGTGTATACACCGCCATTCACACGGTCAAGTCCATTCTTTAGCCAAAAAGGCATTATGTTGTTTACAAGGTCATCGCGGTATTTCTGCGACCAACCTTTGAGATATTCATTCCAATTCATGATAAAAACTTGCTATTTTTGATTGAGATTATTGTGGAGTTCATAACTTGTTGCAGCGCTCAAAGAAGTTAATTGCCTCAAGCTCTTTGCGCATTGCAGCCTCTTCCTCGTCGGTCATGTTCTGGAATGGAGTACGGTTCTTGCCTAAGTCAAGACCGATAAGCTTCATTATACGTTTGCCTCCTACGATATTTCCGCGATAGTGGCAGATTACGTTGATTACCTCCTGTGAGAAGTTTTGCAGTTCGCGTGCTTTTTCAATATCGCCAGCATTCCAGGCATCGATGATACCGGCAAGGTTACATCCGTTATAGTTGGTAGTTCCACCTATACCGCCCTGTGCACCGCCCATGGCAAGGCAGGGGAGTATTGTTTCGTCCTGACCGTGCAACATGTCAAACTTACCATTCTTGTACAAACGGCATTGGTTATATTCGTACATGCTCTCAAATGTATACTTGATACCAGCGAAGTTGGGAATTCTTCCATCTACAGCCTCAAGGAACTTTACCATGGGAAGGAATGCTCCGTTGAATGCGGGGATATGGTAGAAATAGAATGGAAGTTCTGGGGCTGCCGATGCAATCTCTTCGCAATATTTTACAAGTTCTTCAACTCGTCCTACTTTGGGGAATGGAGGTGCCATTGCTCCAATTCCGAACACTCCCATCTTCTGTGCGTGCTCTGCCATACGACGGCTTGATTTTACACATGTACTGCCCACATGTACAATTATCTTGAAACCTTCGGGAGCTGCTGCTACCCATGCTTCGGTAAGTTTGATACGCTCCTCTTCGGTAAGCATATAACCTTCTCCCGATGAACCGTTGATGAATACACCCTTCATGCCATTCTTTGCCAGCATTTGTGCGTATGCCGGTATTGGTTCGTAGTTAACTTCTCCGTTTTCGTAGAATGGGGTGAACGGAGCATCAATCAAGCCGATAATCTTTTCCATAATATTAAGTTGTATATTGTTTTGCATTATATTCTACAAAAGAAACCAAAAATAACTAAAAACGCAAATTTACACCCGTGTAATGTTGACTGTTTTTTGCTATCTTCGCACCTGTAAACAATGGAATATGAATATAGAACCGATAGCATACTATCACACTAAATTACAGACAAAGTTCGGAGTGCCACGACAAAGCGGGCTTGTGCCGGAATTGTGCGGTACAATAGTCTTTGAACCGAAATATCGCAATGTTGAAGCTTTACGTGGCATTGAGGGTTTTGATTACCTTTGGCTCATATGGGAATTTTCACTGAATGAAAAGAAGGCAGGTGAGTGGAATCCGCTGGTGCGTCCACCATTGCTCGGGGGCAATGAGACTATGGGTGTATTTGCTACGCGTTCTCCGTTCCGTCCTAATTCTTTGGGGTTGTCATCGGTTCATCTGTTGGGTGTTGAATATGGTGCTGATGGAGCCATACTTCATGTCTCCGGTGCAGATATGGCTGACGGAACGCCTATTTATGATATAAAGCCATATGTGGAGTATGCCGATGCACATACAGGTATACGCTGCGGCTTTGTCGATAAGAATAGTTGGAGAAAACTTAACGTCCTATTTCCTGAAGAGTTACGTGAATTATTCAGTGATGATGAATTTGCGGCTTTGTATAAGGTTCTAGAATTGGATCCGCGCCCGCAATATCATAATGACCAGGAGCGTGTGTACGGTATGCCTTTTGCTGGATATGATGTGCGCTTTACCGTTTCTATTGACGGTAATCTCAATGTTGTAGAGGTCGTGAGTCTCTGAAAATACTATTTTTTCAGTATTATAGGGCTTTCATGGTTGCCAGGTGCAAGTAGGTATTCTGTGGCTCCATAGCCGGCCCAATAACCCAAACCTCCGGAAATGTTTGAACGGATACTGCTGGAATATCTGCTGAATGAGTTTTGTCCAAGTTCAACAATATTCTTATAGTCATTCCAGAAATTGTAGGATACACTGTCTATTTGTGCGAACTTTATGAGTATTCTGTCTTTTTCTGATATGTCGTAGTCAGAATTCTCTTTGTAGTAGAATGAACTCTTGCCAATTCCAATTGGTATGCTGCAAGGGAATGTATAATTGCTGTCATCAATAACCGCATGATTTGATGAAAGGTAATTGAGGTCCCTGTCAGCAATTTGAATGAAAAATTTATAATAATTTTTTTCGTCAGGGTTGTCATTTATCACAGCGCTGATACTATACTTGCCGTTATTGTTCTCCGCAATAATCTTTTCTATTTCAACTTTAGGTGGTATAGTGGTTGTTGCTGTTGCATAAAAGTTCTTATATTCAGCTGTCAGGTGATAGGTTTTTCCGGCCTCTCCACGCATTTTATTGGTTGTATATATGTACGGTGGAAAATAATTATTGTTTTTTTTGCCTGTAAGGACTATCTCGTTTTCACCGTCTGAAATTGTAACTTTCCCCAATGTGATTACATAGTCCTTCAAATCATCTATCTGTATTTCTTTGTTTGAAACAGGGATTATCTGTGACAACATTACTATCGGGTAGCCTCCATCATCAATCCATCCTTCTACAACCATCTGTGGCTCTGCTTCAATGAACTTGTCTTCGGTGCATGAACTGCATAGCAGTGACAGAATAATCATTGATGTTATAATCTTATACCTCATTTATTTGAATGCTTGTTAGAATTTATAATATAGACTTACTGATGGTAGAATGTTTGTCAGAAATGCAACACTTCTGAATCGGAAACCGTTTTTACTAGGTTTGAGTCCGTAGTATATCTCATTTTTGCGGCAGAGAACATTGTATATTGACAGGTTGATTCCAGCACTCCTATTGTTTCTTTTTATAAAATCATAGTTCGCTGAAACATCCAAACGAATATAGTCTTTCAAACGATTTGCATTATGTTCACCAAATTCTGTCAATATATTGTTGTTTATGAGATAAAGGTATTTGACAGCTGTGAAAGGTGTTCCCGACGCATATGCAAATGTTCCGCCAATGTCAAATCGTTTGCCTATTTTGTAAGAAGCAACCAGGTTAACTTCGTGGATACGTTCATGGTTTGCCGGGAACCATTTATCACCGTATATGTCATATTTACGTAGGGCCCGTCCGAATGAGTATGAAGCCCAACCTGTCAGTTTGCCAGTTAGTTTATTCAGCATTATGCTTGCTCCGTAATTATGTCCATGCCCGTGAATAAGCATATCGTCGAGTGAATATCTCTTGTTGATTATGTCGAATGGACTTCCAATGTGTTCAATCTGATTATATAGCCTTTTATAATATGTTTCTATAGATGCTTCATATTTACCATTGAAAAGTTCTCTTTTGTAAATAAATTGGCAACTGTGTGAGTATTGTGGTTTGTTATAGGAATCTGCACCTATCCAGAATTCAATCGGCATACCAAGAGATGTGAATCCGCAATTAAGCATGTATTGGTGCTGTATGGAGTATGAGAATTCAATACGACCAACCTTGCTCGTTTCATAGGCAAGCATAGCATACGGGTCAAGGGCTATATGTGAATATCCCTTCAGGTTGTTGTATAAATTCCCTTTTAATGCAATGTGGTAATGGAATCTGTTCAGAAAGATATCTTCGTAAGAGGCAAAAATATTGCTTTCTATTGCATGTTGTTCATTTGGATTGTTGTCGGTTATAATATTAAGGTTGTCATACACCGGTGTTTGTGGCTTTATATTGTGACCTATAACTGATATACCTGCTTTTATGTTTTGTAGTGAAACTGTAGAACGGTAACCAATATCGTATATTCCTGATGGAAGTCCTATATTATAATCGCCAACAATGTTAAGCCTGTTTCTGTATCCGCTGAAATATATAGTTTGTTTAAGATTTCCTTCATTTAACTTGTAGTCCCAATGTATTGATCCTAAAAGATTACCCCATGAAGTGTGGTTCTCAAAAAAAACAGTGTTGTTTGTGTTCTCAAGATTGGCTTTGTCTATTCCGGAATAGAGATTGATGTCAAGAGTGTGTCTTTTGCCTATTTTTTGTAGGTATGTGATGTTTATATCGCCGAATGTGTATTTTAGCTGTCCATCATCAATCTTCAGTAATGGACTGTATATCATGTTTAGATATGAAAATCGCAATGATGTGAAAAGCGCTGCGTTTTTTCCTATTGGAGTGCGGTATGTTCCTTGCGACGACATCAATCCAACGCTGAATTCTCCATTTCTCTTTTCAGGTATTTTATCGTATAATTCCATGTCCATAATGCCACCAATGCGGTTATAACCCTCGCTTGATGTGGCATTCTTTGTGATGGACATTGTAGAAAAGTGTGATGGTATGAATGTTGAAAAGAAACCCAATAAGTGCGACGCATTATAAACAGGTACACCCTCAATCGATATTAAATTATGCGAGTTCTCGCATCCTTGTATATGCAGCCCTGCATCATATTCAGCATTGGTCTGTATTCCGGGTAGCATCTGTGTGTAATGGAGTGGGTCAGCATTACCAAATATCTTTGGAAGATTATGCATGAACTCCATATCCATCTTTGTTACTCTTGTATCGCTGCTTCTGAGTGGTGATGAGGTCTTTTTGCTTGTTATGACGATGTCGTCAAGAAAATGAGACAGAGTGTCCTTCTCAATACAGTATGCTTGTATTGAGAATAGAAGTATGAAGTATAGAAAATATTGTCTCATTTCTTGTAAAACAGAGGGCGGCTCAAAATAAATTTCAGCCGCTCTCTGTTGCTTTTATTCAGTTCTATTTATCTTGTCAATTATGAACCAATGGAGTCAAAATCATAACCATAGAACAGGTTCTCAAATTCTTTTAATAGAGATTCAAAAGCATCTATGGTCTTTTGGAAATCCTCTTCGTTAAAGAACTCTTCAAGGCTGTGTCTTGAAAAGTCTTTGAATTCGATTATAGGCTCTAAATCATAATCTGTGTAATATGTTTCTCCATCATAATATTCTCCATCTTCAAACGACTCAAATTCTATTTTTGCAGTAGGCTCTTTAGCTCCGTAGAAAAATACATTAATCTTTAGCTGTTTGTTTATCTTGCTGTCGATGTGTTCATCCCATTCGCCATCGAGGATTTCTACAAGTTTCTTTGCGCTGCTACATGAACCCTGCAATTCAAGTTTGCCCAAGATGTTGATACTCATAATGTTGTTGGCAGATTCCAAAGACTCATAAAATTCATCATCTTCAAAATCAATATTTTCATCAGTCTCTGCTATTTGTGGTGTAAATGCGAGATTTGCACTTAGCAAAGTCTTGTCGCTTTTCTTGAAATAAGTCGTAATCTTTGTCTCATTGTTGTTTGCGTAGCTTATATTTTCAACAATAAATGAATAACCGTTGAAATATACGCTTGCGCTAACGCTGTATTTGTCTTTGCTTAAGTTGAAGTTTTCGGTTTGCATTGATGACAAATCGGTCTTGATAACAACCTCTGCCAATTTGCTGTCGTTTTGCTTAAGAACAATTGTTATATTTTCAGGAACTTCAACCCATACTCTCTCTTCGCTGGTAACTTCGTAATCCCCATTACTTTGCCAACTTTCAGAGTCTTCATCATAATATTCATCGTAATACCAATCTCCCTCCTCAAAGGTTGTACAGTAAACTTTCTTTGTTCTACCGCTTGTTGTAAGTGCTATTTCACATGGGTTACCATTCTGGTCATTAACATGAGCTGAAAGATTGTTAGAGTCGTGTTTTTCCCAACGACCATTTTCTGCAACGAATTTTCCTTTAAAAGCTGATAACTTGTATATGTTCTCATATACAGGGTATGGGTTATCGCTTTCAACCTCTTTTGAAATTGTATTCCAACATTCTTCCCACCATTCTTCAGCTTCGTCTACTTCGTATTCAGCATATTCGTTGGCAATGTATTCTGCCAAATCCAAAATATTTTCGAATTCACTAGCTTTGAACTCATCACGTAACTCCAAAGCTATATTTTGGAAATCTTCCTTGTCCTTGTAAGTTTTGTTGCTGTTGTTATTTTGGTCATTATCGGTGCTACCTCCATTTTGGCTACTACCATCCTTGTTGCCACCTTCACCAAAATCGTCACAACTAACTAAAGAAATTGAAGTTGACAAAGATATTGCCAAAATCAATAGATAATTAAATACCTTTTTCATTTTTCGTATAAGTTTGGTTAATAAACTCTATTTAAGCATTTTTTACAAATATAGTTAATCGGTATTTAATTGGTTTTGCTTGTTGGTTAAAATATGTTAACTTATGTTTTTTATTAATAAATGGTGTATCTGATTTGTTTTGTATTTTTATTACATACGTGTGCGCGTACCATATATATATATAAATAAATCAAAGCGATGCCTTAACGACATCGCTTTGATTTATTATGAGTAAACTATAATTATGCCTCCTCAACAGCGGCCTGAGCAGCTGCAAGACGTGCGATAGGCACGCGGAATGGAGAACATGATACATAGTTCAAACCTACTCTGTGGCAGAACTTAACAGACTCAGGCTCACCACCGTGCTCACCACAGATACCACACTTGAGGTCTGTGTTAACGCTGCGGCCCTTAGCTGTCGCCATCTCAACGAGCTGGCCAACACCTGTTTGGTCAAGTACCTGGAATGGGTCGTTCTTCAAAATCTTCTTACGCAAGTAGATAGGCAAGAATGAGTTGACGTCGTCACGAGAGTAACCGAATGTCATCTGTGTCAAGTCGTTTGTACCGAATGAGAAGAACTGAGCCTGCTGTGCAATCTGGTCTGCTGTAAGAGCTGCACGTGGAATTTCAATCATTGTACCGATTGTGTATTCTACGCGGTCGCCTTCTGCTGCGAACAATGCCTCTGCTGCTTCAACGATCGCATTCTTCTGCTCCTCGAACTCGTTGATGATACCTACGAGTGGAACCATGATTTCTGGGTAGATAACCTTACCTTCCTTCTTCAACTCAAGAGCAGCGCCAAGGATTGCTGTTGTCTGCATCTTTGTGATTTCAGGATATGTGTTACCCAAGCGGCAACCACGGTGACCGAGCATTGGGTTGAACTCTTCGAGTGACTTAACGCGGCGCTGAACAGCCTCTACGGTCTTGCCCATTGCCTCTGCAAGCATCTGCTGACCCTTTGCATCGTGTGGTACGAACTCGTGGAGAGGGGGATCGAGCAAACGGACAGTCACGTGCAAGCCTTCCATTGCCTTGAAGATACCAACGAAGTCAGCCTTCTGGAATGGCAACAACTTAGCAAGTGCAACTTCGCGCTCCTTAGTTGTTTCAGCAAGAATCATCTCACGCATTGCCTTGATCTTCTCACC
Organism: Bacteroidaceae bacterium; assembly: GCA_045630965.1. Lineage (GTDB taxonomy): Bacteria > Bacteroidota > Bacteroidia > Bacteroidales > Bacteroidaceae > HGM04593. The sequence continues at coordinate 20,001 of JAZQTU010000003.1, forward strand.
CTCGAAGAACATGTGCTCTGTACGGCAAAGACCGATACCGATAGCACCGAAGTCACGTGCAACCTGTGCATCGTGTGGAGTATCAGCATTTGTACGTACGCCCAAGCGTGCGTACTTGTCACAGATGTTCATAAGTTCTGCAAAGTCACCGCTGAGCTCAGGAGCCTTAGTCTCAACCTTACCCTCGATAACCTGACCTGTAGAACCGTTCAATGAGATATAGTCACCTTCGTTGAATGTAATACCGTCAACTGTCAATGTGCGCTTCTTGTAATCGATAACCAATGTACCTGCACCTGATACGCAGCACTTACCCATACCACGAGCAACAACGGCTGCGTGAGATGTCATACCACCACGTGCAGTAAGGATACCCTGAGCAGCTGCCATACCTGCGAGGTCCTCAGGAGAAGTTTCAATACGAACAAGGATTACCTTTTCGCCATCCTCATGCCACTTCTCAGCGTCGTCTGCGAAGAATACGATACGACCTGTTGCTGCACCTGGAGATGCGGGAAGACCGTTAGCGATAACCTTAGCCTTTGCAAGAGCTGCAGTGTCGAATACAGGGTGGAGCAACTCGTTGAGTTTCTCTGGCTCCATGCGCTTCAAAACTGTCTTGTCATCGATGATGCCGTCACGGTAGAGGTCCATAGCGATCTTAACCATCGCAGCACCTGTGCGCTTACCGTTACGTGTCTGCAAGAACCACATTTTGCCCTCCTGTACGGTGAACTCCATGTCCTGCATGTCTTTGTAGTGGTCCTCAAGGCGTGTCTGGATTGCATCAAGCTCCTTGTAGATTTCTGGCATAGCCTCTTCCATTGAAGGATATTTAGAAGCACGCTCTTCTTCGCTGATGTTCTGCAATGCAGCCCAACGCTGTGAACCAATCTTTGTAATCTGCTGTGGTGTGCGGATACCTGCTACAACGTCCTCACCCTGTGCATTGATGAGGTACTCACCGTTGAAAAGGTTCTCACCTGTTGCAGCGTCACGAGAGAAACATACACCAGTAGCTGAAGTCTCACCCATGTTACCGAATACCATAGCCTGTACTGATACGGCTGTTCCCCACTCATCGGGAATTTTCTCCATGCGACGGTAAAGGATAGCACGCTCGTTGTTCCAAGACTCGAATACTGCGCAAACAGCACCCCACAACTGCTCGTAAGCATCAGTTGGGAAGTCTTTGCCTGTCTGTGCCTTAACAGCAGCCTTGAACTTTGCAACCAAGTCCTTCAAAGCCTCTACGCTGAGGTCCTTGTCAAGAACAACACCGTTCTCTTCCTTAACCTTCTCGATGATAGCTTCGAATGGATCAATCTCCTCTTTGCTTGTAGGCTTCATACCCAAAACTACGTCACCGTACATCTGTACGAAACGGCGGTAAGAGTCCCAAGCGAATTTCTCGTTGCCAGTCTTCTTTGCAAGACCCTCTACAACGATGTCGTTAAGACCGAGGTTGAGGATTGTGTCCATCATACCGGGCATTGAAGCGCGGGCACCTGAACGAACTGAAACCAACAATGGGTTGGTTGGGTCGCCGAATGTAGAGTTCATCAAGTTCTCAATGTTCTTTACTGCGGCCTGAACCTCTGCCTTGAGAAGTTCAATTACCTTTTCTCTACCAAGGCTGTAGTACTCGCCACAAACCTCAGTTGTGATGGTGAAACCCGGAGGTACCGGAATGCCGATAAGGTTCATCTCGGCAAGGTTAGCACCTTTACCTCCCAACAAGTTTCTCATTGACGCATTACCTTCAGCAAGGCCATTACCAAAGGTGTAGACTCTTTTGTCTGCCATAAATTTTTGAGTTTATTGTTTG
>JAZQTU010000004.1:0-42723 GCA_045630965.1 Bacteroidaceae bacterium
GCACGCTCACGCTCGCTGTATGCAAGGAACGAACGGCGCTTCTGTGTCTCGCGGATATTCTCCTTATCCTCTGTTCCATCCTGTGCAATGAGTCCGACAACGGCACCTACTGTCCATGTCTCCCCCTTTGCAAGTGTTGTATTGCGGCTCCAGCGACCCTGAATACCGACAATTGCAGTGTTCACGACAACACCCTCCTTAGCCTCGTAAATCTTCACAGTCATTTCGCTCGATGCATCAATGCTCTCGGTCTTGTTCTCAACAAATACACGGACAGCAAAAGTACCGTCATAAGGAGCAACATAACTGAATGTATTATTGCTGTGCTGACCACCTGAATAACCGCTGTGATAATCAACAGCAGTAATGTCACCGTTAGAAGCAAGCAAATCGGCACCGCCGAAGTTCAAACGGTGGCTGCCGCTTGTATACTTCACCTCAATCTCAACCTTCTGGTTCTTCTTGAGTGTTACATTCGCCATCTTGTAAGCAAGCACGTTAGGATAGTTGGCACCTGTAGCCTCCTCAACGCGCTTTGGAACATCAGCCGCTGCAACCTGTGTCCAAGACGAAGCTGTCAAAGAAGCAGTCTTTGTATCCACCAGGTTCCAAGCATCCTCTTCGCCTGTAGCACCGCCTACAGTGTTGTATGCTGTCGGAGTCTCAAGACCGGCAAAAATCTTGTTGCTTACGATTGTAGCACCACGTGTGTTACCCACAACCTTTGGAGCTGAACCGGCTGCCTTTGTATCGACATTGTAAATCATTGGAATAATGTTGTACATGTCAACAGCGTCAACACCTGTCAAATCCATCTCGGTGCGGATGTAGTGGCTGCCGTCGCGCAACACCGCACGCCAAACAATGGCAATCTTTGTGCCCTTGTATGTATATTCATAGTTTGCAACAAGCTGAACACCGTTGTAGTGCTGTGCACCACCGATAGCTGTTGCATTGCCAGTGAGTGTCTCAGTCTTTACATCAACGAGTGTCATTGCCGAAGCAGGAACATTGTCACCGCCACCAAATGCCACTGTGAAAGGCTCTGTGCCGGCTACCAAATTCATGGCATCGCAACCTGCAAAATAAAGAGCATTACCTACCTTCATCCAGCTTGCAGCAAGCACCTTGTTGCTAAGGATGTAAACACCGTTATTCTCAGAGATATTCGCAACACCTACATTATCCTGCTGCTTTGGATAAACCCAAGCGTTCTCATACTTCTCAACAGCTGGAAGTTCAGGCAATGTAGCTACGCTTACAACGATAGTGTTATCAACATCGTTGATTGATGCTATTGCAAACTTGCCTTGCTCTGCAGATAAACTTATTCTACTCTTGTCAAGTGAACCCTCAAGAGTAAATTGGCTACCGTTGGCATACTCTGTACCATCAATTTTTAATGTAACACCCTCGGGAACTGTGATTGTGTAAGTACGCTCAACAATCACATATTCTGCAAACGTATAGCGGCTACCACCATCCTTTGAACCGTTGTCGGTCCAAAGACCAAGAGTCAAACCGGAACAAGCACCAGCACCACCAAAATAGTTCAAATAGATGTTCTGGGCACTTCCAGATGTTGTATAAGGCGAAATCTGGTAATCATCACCAGAATAGTTTTCAACCTTGAAGTAAGCACCCTCAACCTTGCTGTCGCTCATTGTAATAAAGCCAGTACCGGTAGGATAGCTTGACTTAAGAGTGTAGGCAAGCCATTTCTTGGCATTGTAGCTGTAGATGTAGTACGCACCGCTCTTGCCATCTACTGCATAGAAAGCAAAAAGGCCGTTTTCTGCATCACCTTCAACGGGAGTGGTAGTTGGGCTCACATACGCACCGTTACCGCTCACCATAGTGTAGACATGCTCCGGCTTACCGTTTGACGGCAAGGTTGTCGAAGCCTGAATCTTGTCGGCATACACCTGTGTCGAGAGACACAATGCAGCCATCAAAAAGAAGAAAATCTTTTTCATAGGTAAAACATTTGGGTTAGTATTTTATTTAATTAATAGTTTTCAAATTTATCTAAAACATAAACCGTGCCACAACAACGTAGCAACTGCAATTAGCGACAAATATATATATAATATATACCACTTCCAAAAATAAAGAAAAGTTTGTCAAAATTTTAACAAAAACATTAAATATCCAACTACCTGATTAATTTACAAAGACAACAACAAACCAACTGTCCGGACGATATGTTATATACAAAAAAGTTATGGACAAGAGGTTGATTGAGAAGGCTCTCGAATACCATTCCGAGGGCAAGGCTGGGAAGATAGAGGTCCAACCAAGCAAAAAGGCAAGCACTCCCGAAGAGTTGTCTCTTGCCTACTCTCCGGGGGTGGCAGCCCCTGCAATGGAGATTGACAAAGAACGATGGAAAGCTTACCGTTATACCAACAAAGGAAACCTTGTTGCTGTAATCTCAAACGGAAGCGCCGTATTAGGGTTAGGCAACATTGGAGCACTGGCATCAAAGCCTGTAATGGAGGGCAAAGCGATGCTGTTCAAACTGTACGCCGACATCGATGCATTTGACATTGAGTTGGGCGATGAAGACCCCGACCGTTTCATAGCCACGGTACAGGCTTTATCGCCCACGTTCGGCGGAATAAATCTAGAAGACATCAAAGCACCGGAGTGTTTCTACATCGAAGAGCAACTACGTTCATTGCTTGATATTCCTGTACTGCACGATGACCAGCACGGCACAGCAGTCACTGTTGCGGCAGCCCTCATCAATGCATGCGAAATCACAGGACGGGAGATAGCCAAAACAAAATGCGTTGTATGCGGTGCCGGTTCAGCAGGAGTATCAACTGCAAAAATGCTTACAACAATTGGCATTGCAAAAGAGAACCTTGTTATGGTCGACAGTAAGGGCGTCATAACAGAACGGCGCATAGAAATTGACAAATACAAGAAGCCATTCGCTACTAACCTGAACATTAAAACGCTTACCGATGCCATGAACGGAGCAGACGCATTCATAGGTCTCTCAAAAGGAGGTATATTGAATGAAAACCATGTAAAATCCATGGCAGAAAACCCTATAATATTCTCACTTGCAAGCCCTGTGCCAGAGATTGACTACCACAAAGCAAAAGCAACACGTCCCGACGCAGTAATAGCCACTGGAAGGAGCGACTTACCTAATCAGATCAACAACGTCATAGCCTTCCCCTATCTTTTCCGTGGGGCACTCGACACCTTGTCTACAACCATAAACGAAAAGATGAAGATTGCAGCTGTACATGCCATTGCAGCTGTTGCGAGGGAAAACAGAGCAAGTGGAATGGAAAAACAGAACAAAAACAGCCACATGTTCGACAAAGAACACCTATTGCCAAAACCAGGCGACAAGCGACTTGCCATAGCTGTATCTTCTGCAGTTGCAAAAGCAGCAATGGAAAGCGGTGTTTCAAGGCGTGGGATAGCGTCGTTCAAGGAGTATGCCGAAATTCTGCGTACCAGAATTGAGAACGAGAATTTCTTTGCAAAAGAACTCACACGCCACAAGAATATGAGAAGAAGCTATATCAACAACAGTTCAAGGGAGCGTGAATTATGATTACAAAAGAAGAGAAAGAACTTATCGATGCATTGAGCCGCGAAAAGGGAGAGGCGATGTCCCCGTTTGAAGAGCTCACTTTGCTCGGCTACTACGAGAACGGCAAGGCGGCATTCATCAACAAGGAGAACAATGTCATTGAAATGGAGATTGAAGGAGTATCGGAAAGACTAAAAGCCTTTTGGGAAAGAATCAACGACGAAACATCAAAGCAAGTTGAGACACAATTGGATACACCAGTAAAAAATTGGAACAGGGTTGAAATTTATGACTTCGACGAAAATGACGAACAGTACACGTTGCTCACAGAGGTATTGAGGTACAATAACAACAAGACAAAATATTTTGCATGAAAAAGCTGTAAAATAGAAGTTGGAAAATCCTTTTCATTTACTAACTTTGTGGTCGCGCTCAAAATGCGCGACTATTTTATTAACTGCAAAAACAAAATTCTTATATGGTACAGAGCTGGTTTGAATGTAAGGTAACATACGAGCGTGCAGGCGAGAAGGGCCTCAACACAAAAGTCAATGAGGTATACCTTGTTCAGGGTTTCACATTCACAGAAATCGAGAAACACCTCACCAAAGAGCTTCAGCCACAAGTGACAGGCGAGTTCAACATCAACAAAATTGAACGCACAAAGTACAACGAACTGGTTGACAGCAACAGCGAAAACGCCGACAAATGGTTCAAGTGCAAGATTTCAATGGTTACCATTGATGAGGTATCGGCAAAGGAGAAGAAATCATCGGTAGTAATTCTTGTGAAGGCTGAAGATGTCACAAATGCCGTAAAGAACCTCAACAAGCACATGGAGGATTCAATAATGGATTATGACCTTGTGTCGGTCAACGAGAGTGCTATTGTGGATATTTTCCATTATGAGGGCTGACAACAGAATAGCTGAACAGATAAAAAGCATAAGCGATACCCTGCCATGTGGGGTAACGCTTATAGCTGTATCCAAATATCACCCTGCCGAAGCCATAATGCAGGCTTATGAAGCCGGACAGAGGGAATTCGGCGAAAGCAAGGCTCAAGACCTTGTAAAAAAGCATGAGTGCCTGCCTGATGACATAAAATGGCACTTCATAGGACACCTGCAGAGCAATAAGATCAAATACATCGCTCCATTCATATACATCATCCACAGCATTGACAGCTACAAGTTGTTACAGGAGGTCAACCGACACGGAGAAAAGCATGGGCGAAGAATAGGTTGCTTATTACAGATTCACATTGCACAGGAAGAGAGTAAATTCGGATTCACACCCGAAGAGTGCCTTGAGATGCTTGCCACAGAGGAGTGGAAAGCACTTGAGAATGTAGAGATACGAGGTCTTATGTGCATGGCGAGCAACACTGACGATGAACAGCAGATAGCCGGAGAGTTCGCGACAATACAGCAATTGTTCAACAAAATCAAGGAAAAACATTTTGCCAGCAGTCCGAATTTCAATATTCTGTCGGCAGGCATGAGCGACGACTACCCCATTGCCGTAAAGTATGGCAGTACACACATAAGGGTCGGTTCAAGAATTTTCAACGGCGAGTAATAGGATAATCACACATTCTTCCTGCCATTCACAATAAGACGTAGCATTACAACATACAAGAACGGTATCAGATACACGATACCTGTAACGACATGCATTGAACAGCCGGCGCAACCGGTAAGTTCAAGCACTCCTGTATATTCAACACACGGCATTATGCCGGATGCCGGTATCAAAGCTATCAATGCAGGCATATAGAACGAGTATGTTTCCCCCATTGAAGATACTACATCAAGCAACGAACGGTAGTTACCGTACATGAAACCATATATAAGAGAGACTATCAACACTGCTATAAACGTCAGAAGTGGAATGCCATGCATTAACGGAGAACTAGCAAAGTGTCCGGTCACTCCCAACAGGATGTTAAACGGTGACAATGTTGCCAGATATACAAGAACTGCATACAGCAAAAGTGCCAAAAAGGCAAAAAGTGCCGAACGCCGTTCATTTTTTGTCAATGAGAATGATTTAAAAAGATGACCAAGCATACGCACCACTCCTGAACCGGACAACAGTGCAACCATGGCCAGAAGAAGCATGAATATTCCCCAAGGCACACTGTCAAGCGCCAGCATTGCATTACGTGCAGCCCAACGTACTCCCTCACTGCTTACCAACGAGTTTATTGTAATTTCCCAACCCGAAAACATTGCAACCATGTCGACGACCCATGACAAAAGCCATACGAGCAACAACAGCAATGAGTAGGCTATTACAGGATTATAGTATTCTCTTTTGTCATTCATCGGCTTCAAGATTTTCCACATCTATTATATGCAATTCAATAGCACGTACCACAAGACGTGTAACATTGGTACCACGTTGCTCACTTTCAGGGAAAAGACGCGCCACAAGGTCGGCCTGACGTTTTTCGAGCGACTTGACACCGAATGGCATTGTCTTTAGAGAAGCAATCATATCCTTGGTGTATCCCAAAGCCAAGTGACGCAGAAAACATTCGTCATAACGGTCTATTTCATATGTAATTAGCGACTTGCGCTGTTCGGCATCACGAAGAACATTTTCACGGAAGCGTTCCACAACCTTTTCAAGTACAGGTTGGTTGAACACATATTTTTTGCCGGCCATAACATTGTATATCTCGTGCTTTGTCAGCAGTTCGCCGGTCTTGAGTGCAATACCGTCGGCTCCGGCATCAAGCACCTCGACCCAAAGCCTTTCGTTAAGCAGTTCGCCGGTAAAGACAAGAACCTTCATGCCGGGATAAGCACCTTTAACACGCCTGCAGATATCAACACCAACTGTAGTTGAGCCACCCAGCCCCAAATCAAGCAACAGCATATCAGGAACACGTTCTTTCAATAATGAGTCAAGTTCATTCTCATTTGATGCCGTACCTATTATTTCAGCTTCAGGTATTTCGGTGCGAAAAATCTCTTCGGTCCCTTTCAGTTCCAGTCTCGCATCCTCTACTATTATTACTGTAAATTTTTCCATATCATATATTATTTTGGCAACGTAAAGAGGATTACCGTACCCGACACATCGGAACTTGCCTCCATTCGTCCACCATGTTTACCAGTATAATCTTCGTGTATTCTCACTATCTCCTTTGCTACAAGATATTCCATATAATTTACACCTCCGACATCATTGACATTGCGTTTTGTTGGGGTAAACAATTCGGCAGCCTCATCGCTTGGGATTACATAACGGTCGTCAACAAGTTCCACCTTTACCACACCGTCTCCTTCAACGGCACGCAACAGCAGTGTTCCGTTCTTTTCAACCTTGAATGCCGCAGAAAGCAACTGTTCAAAAAGGAAATCAACCAAATCTGCATCAATTTTTACAACAGCATCGGTATCTTCATACACTACAACAATATCAACACCCCTTCTCTTGGCAAGCCTAATTGCATATCTCCTTGCATTTTCGAACAGAACCGCAAGGCGGACGTCGGTCAATTTTAGCCCTGTCGAATCGAGTTCACGCACAGCGCAGTTGCTCAATATACCAAAGACTGAACTGTAGTAGTCCATAAGTTCCCGCATATCAGCAACAGCAGCAACGCTACCGTCAACTGAAGAGAGTGCCTGCCCGGCAAGTTCCCTTATACGGTTTGGATAATATACAGTTTCATGTTTTATCATCGAAAGGCAATTATCCATTACCATATTCTGAACATGCATACGGTTTTCTTCATAGCTCACGCGTTCAGCCTCCTCTTCAAGTTCCTCAAGAGCCATATATCCACGCGCGACCCTCACTGCCGAATGGTATGCTACCGATGCAAGATAATTCGCAACAAGTTCAAGACTCACAGACTCATTCTCGCTCAACGGGCGCTCTGTAACCACCTCAAGCACACCTACCTGCGTACGTTCGCCATCATTTACAGCATACAAAGAGATTGCACGTTCCACTCCCGACGGCATTACAATAGACTCACCACTCTTGAAAAGATGCTCCAAGCGTACTCCATCCCTTGCTGAAACCGAACAATCCGGAGCAGAAACAATGAGTTGTCCACTACCCTTTCCGGCATCCAGCAACAAAGAGACTACCTTTATACGCATAGTCTCTCCCATGCATGCATAGAACTCATCCACAATATTCTGCGCCAACTCCTCTATTGTACGCCTGCCACTCTGTGTAGCAACCTTCAAAAGACGCCCATTCATTTCAAGTACAAGACGTTCATTGGTTCTTTCTATTACATTGTGGCGTACCAATGTAATAATGTAATATATGAACAGCAACAATATCAGCATACACGACAGAGCTACAGCAACCTGATAGCGGTCAGCAACTTGTCTTATTTCGGAATAGCGCTCGGCGATACCTTTATCCTCGTCAACAAGCCTGTATAGGGTTGAGTATATGAAATTATTATACCTGTATGCCCCCCAATCGTTCAAAGCTAAAGATGCGATTGCGACCTCATTGCGTATATCAAGAATGTTAAAATAGATCTGTTCCCGCAAGGAGTCGGGGTATACCGATTGCTTCCACCAGGAGATTTCGGCTGCATTACCCGAACACAAGGATAAAGTATCATTTCCTCCAACCTCTTTCCTGTAATATCCGTTAAGCAGATCCAGTGCTTCTTGCGCCACCACAAAAGCATTTTCGTGGTTTCCATTGACATTGCACATGAATACGGAGTCGGCATACTCATTGAGCCGCACGAAGAGATCACCGGCCTGCATAGGCAGTGGTAAAAACGACAATAGCACCAAAATTATACGCAAAAGACCTTTCGGCAAGCGGAAAGAGAAACGGCTGCCGACACACTTTGTACTTGTAATATCAAACGAACATACCGAAAAAAGAGGACCGGCCTTACGGTATTTTTCTATGATACCCTTACAATTCATCAAACCAAAGCCACTTCCCTTGCTTTTGGGTTTCATAAGGTCATTGTCTGCACCTATCAGCGATGCATCATACACCTTTGCGCCCGAAATACGGTCAACATCATCCTTTGACATGCCTATTCCCGTATCGGTAACTGCGATTTCAACAAAATCATTTTCTTCGATAGCTTCAAGAACCACACAGCCTCCCTCCAATGTAAATTTGGCAGCATTGTCGACCAACGTATTTATCATGAAAAGTGTCAAAGCCTTGTCGGCCTTTACGGCAATGTCTGCAGGCTTTACCATTAACGAAATGCCACGTGCATCGAACAATTTGCTGTTCTTCTCTATTATGGCAAAAAGAGAAGAAAGCGAAAAATTCTCTATTCTAAGGTTTAATTCTCCCTGACGGGTCTTGATCCACCTTTCAAGTATCACATTGAGGTCATCGAGTTTTTCGGTCAGTTCTGAAACATATTGCAGTTTGCGTTTGGTATCATCGGCTGATAAATTGCTTGTAAGCACATTCAGTTCATTGGATATACGGTCCATAAATGGACGCATTCCTGAAACAATTGAGACCGAGACCCTCTTTAGGACATTCTCACGTTTGTGTTCAGTAAGATATATGGCAGAAGCCCGTTTCATTTCCTCAACCTTTTCGCGTTCCTCACTGATACCCGAAAGACGCAATCCCTCCTCAATAGACACTGCGATGTATGGCACAAGCATTGCAACAAGGCTTCTCTTGTCATCGTCAAGCGGCTCTTCCGAAGCCACAGTAAGCCTGTCGCACACAGAAGAATTCATATAGTGTATGTCAACAGCATAAATATACGGCAACGCATCACTACAATCCATTGGAGCAAAAACAAATTTAGTTTTTCCAGAAAAATTGTCCATTCTATCGTTCAGCATGGACGAAACCGCATCAAGCAACTGTTCTTTGTTGTCAATATCATGAGGAAGTGACGACAGCAACATACGGCATACCGAAAGCAACTGTTTACGCTGCATCGAGAATGATTTTTCCCAGCGTAGCCTACGACGGTGCACAAAGAAAAGGAAAAGCGAGAATATGACCAACAATGCAAAAACAGCTACAGCAACAGCCTCAAGACGCGCTACCTTGCTGTCCATTGCCGAGATACGGCTCTCGAACTGTTTGTTGAGTCTTGTCGTACGCAATAGTTCAAGATAGAGATCACGGTTGACTACCGATGCATCAATATCACCAAGCCCTGCATATGCACAGCTTGCCTCACGACATACGCTCAATAGACATTCCGGAACATTGTATACTCCGGAATCGGCATTTGTGACAAGAAGCTCTATTTCATTGAACAGAGAATCGGTACTGAATATATCCCGTCCTTCATAAACACGGCTGTAATATCCGTTTATCCTGTCATAAGCACCAGACAAGAGCACAAGGGCATCATCGTAGCGTTCAATCCAGATATTACACGACGCTTCCACAGCCAACGCCTCTATAATCATATACTCATCGCCATACTGTTCAAAATCCGACACAGCCTCATGCGCAAGGATACGTGGCAGTTCATCAAGCGATGAGCTCTCGGGCAACAATGCAGCCACCCTGCCGGGATATTCATCGGCAAATACACGCAGCATACTGCTGTCGCGCAACGAAATTGCAAGCAGAAGACGATAGTTACCTTCAAGCCATTTGACAGAGTCTTTTCTGGCTATATCAAGACCCAAAGACAATGTAGAAAGGCGTCTGGAAACATCCTGAACATTGTTTGCAAGAATCATTCTTGCATAAAGACGCAGATAATTGTCATTAACATTTTCAAGATCATTATCAAGATACGAGAGAACCTTCTCAACCTCACCAGACATGGAAAGATTGGAAAAATAACATACTGAAACTGTTGCAAATTCTACCTTTGCACGGTTAAATCGTTCCTTGTCGCCTGTAGTAAGATAAGCATACTCCTCGTCAATGCGCCTTATCCTAGCCAGAGCACTTGTCCTGTAATCAAAGAAGAGTCTGTTTGCCGACACACGGTAACAGAGCGTCATCATACCGACATCGGCTACAAGGCGTTCTATTTCACATTCCGAATTATCAATGACATTGGCATACAACTCTACGGAACGGTTATAATCCATGTGCATCATTGCCGAATACGCCATAGCATTTGCAGCAATCATTTCCGCTTCATTATTGATACCGGGAAGTGACACCAATTCAGCTATAAGAGTGTCATATGCTTCAATGTCCGAATAGCGTTCCTTTGACATCTCCATGCATAGAGAATCGACGGGAACCATTTCCCCGCCGGCATGCGAGTGCCTGCCGCATGAAACCGACAGCAGGACAACTGCAAGCAACCACACATATACAGGTCTCCTGTACATAGGAACAATTGCTAAAAAAGAAGACTTTTTCTATCAGATGAGCAAAGGCTCTTTTCAATCATCCAATGTGTGCAGTATCTCCTCTATCACATGAGGAAAATGTTCGTACTCAAGCGCATGAACCTTGGCTGCCACATCCTCATATGTATCAGTAGGCAACACAGGGCATTTCGCCTGGAAGAATGTTGTACCCTTGTCGTACTGTTCGTCGATAAGGTGAATTGTGATACCGCTTTCAGTATCGCCACACTCCACAACAGCCTTATGTACGTTGTCGCCGTACATACCTTTACCACCATGCTTTGGCAACAGAGCCGGGTGTATATTTACAATTCTGCCAGGGTATGCCTGTATAAGTTTCTGTGGAACGAGCAGGAGGAAACCGGCAAGGACAACAAAGTCAATATCACGTTCCTTGAGCATCGCTATTATGCCGTCAGCCTCCATAAACTCGCTTTTAGTCACGACAGCCGACTCAATACCAAGACGTTTTGCACGTTCAAGGACATAGGCATTGGGATTATTGGCTATAATAAATGAAACCTGGGCATAGTCCGAACCTTTGAAATAGTTGGCAATGTTTTCGGCATTTGAGCCACTGCCAGAAGCAAGAATTGCAATTTTTTTCACGATATTATCTTATTTAGTAGTTATTATGCAATGGGAACAAGACGACGCAGAACATTCTCGCCGTATGTCTTTGAAATAGGGATTTCCTTCACACCGGCAACACCTAATTCAAGAAAAAGATTCTCCTTTTCGCGACGCATGACCTTGACAAGATCAAGATTTACCATATACGAACGGTGACAACGTACCACGTTGGTATCGGCAAGTTGGTCACTGATATCCTTCATCGTTATACGCATAAGCTGTTTCTTCAGCATTTCATTCTTCTGATACCAGATACATATGTAATTGTCAGCCGATTCAATATATAGCAGATTTTCCTTGGCAACAGACAGCTGCAACACACCGCGTGAGTCACGTATGGAAATTAGATTACTTGACTTGAAACCGACATTTTCTCCCATCAGTGCCTTCAGTTTAGCCGAACGTTCGCGATAGGAAAAATACAGGACACAAATGAAATACGGAATACCGATAATGAACACCGTTTTACGGATAGCCTCAACAAAGACCTTTATAGGATCGTGCACCTCCAGGTTAGGGTTCTGGTCGAGATTGAGATTCTTTCCGACTATAAGAGCTATCAATGTAAAAGCACCGGAAAGCAGCAACAACTCAAAGGAAACCCACAGAATGTATTTGAGGTAGGTTATATTGTGGTCAGGACGGCGCGAGACCCGGTACATTATCATACGGCTGACTGCAACCACAAGCATTCCGATAACGACCAGCACCGTGGACCAGACAAGATACATGAGATCCTTATATTTGCTCTCCTGAATCCAGTTGTCCGAGCCAAAAGGTGTATATATATTGATAAAGATTACCGCAAAGACCGATACAAAGAGCACCATTATTATCTGGTTTCTCTTTTCGAGCATATATGACGGCACCTTTTTGAAAAGCGATGAGCTATATTCAACCATAATTGTCTGTTATGATGATTTTAGAAAATGTGAAAACAAAGTTATACTTTTTGGCTGAATATTCACGGTTATAGGGACTTTATTTATAAATATTAATATATATAAACTGTTTTTGAATGTATAATTTGAAAAATTATCTATATTTTTGCAAAATGAAATAAACCGGCTTGCAAACAGCCTGTAAACAAACAACAACATGCCAGTAATCAAATACAAGAACGTCAACATCAACATTGATTCAAAGGAGATACTGAACAATGTATCATTCACATTGAACGCCGGAGAATTCGCATACATCATTGGTGCGGTAGGGTCTGGTAAATCCACTCTTTTGAAGACAATATACGGAGAGGTTGACATTGCCGACGGCAAGGCATATGTCATGGATGAATATGACATGTCAAGCATTAGCAACCGCAAACTGCAAAGATTACGCAGGAGCATAGGTATCGTTTTTCAGGATTTTCAGTTACTGACAGACCGTAGCATACATGACAACCTTGACTTTGTTCTGCGCTGCACGGGCTGGAAGGACAAATACAAGCGCGAGGAGCGCATCCAGGAGGTTCTCGACCTTGTGGGACTACCCCAGAAAGGATACAAACGTCCTCACGAACTCTCGGGCGGTGAGCAGCAACGCATCGTAATAGCAAGAGCCATACTCAACCGTCCTTCCCTATTACTTGCCGATGAACCGACCGGCAATCTCGACAACGAGACAGGAAGAAACATTATGGGTATCCTGCACCGTATCAGCAAGGAAGAGAATATGGCGGTTCTCATGATTACACACAATGAACAGTGGCTTAAGGAGTTCCCTGGCACAGTTTACCGTTGCTACGAGAGGGAGATGAACAAGGTTGTGCCAAATGATTCCATAACGGAAACAACCTGTGAAAAAGAAGAACAAGAATAAATTTTAAGAATAAAGAATATGAAAGTATTGAAATTTGGCGGAACATCTGTAGGTTCTGCCGAGCGCATGCAAGGCGTAGTACGTCTGATTTCGGACGGAGATACAAAGATTGTAGTCCTTTCTGCAATGTCAGGAACTACAAATTCACTTATAGAGTTTACCAATTACCTCCGTAACGGCAACGTAAACGGAGCATGTGAACACTCTACATTCCTGCAGACAAAATATATGCAGACAATAAAGGACCTCTACAAGAGCGAAGAGTCCATTAAGTGTGCAACAGACAAGATCAACGAAATTTTTGCTCACTTACGCGACCTCGCGACAAAACCGCTCACCGATGAACTCGAAAAGGAGATTGTAGCACAGGGCGAGATAATGTCTACCAATATGGTAACAATCTTCATGCGCGAACAGGGCATTGACGTAGAGTTGCTTAACGCACTTGACTTTATGCGTCTGAATGTGAACGGTGAACCGGATATCGCATATATACGCGAACACCTGATGCCTCTCCTTGACCTTGAGAACAAAGAGAGAATTTACATTACACAGGGATTCATCTGCATGAACCATGAGGGTAGCTACGACAACCTGCAGCGCGGTGGTAGCGACTACACTGCAACATTGATTGGTTCAGCAGTAAATGCAGAGGAGATCCAGATATGGACCGACATCGACGGTGTACACAATAATGACCCACGTATTGTTGAGAACACATCACCTGTACGTAACCTACACTTTGAGGAGAGCGCCGAGCTTGCTTACTTCGGTGCAAAGATACTCCACCCTACATGTATTCTCCCTGCAAAGTTGACTGGCACACCGGTACGTTTGCTAAACACAATGGACCCTTCGGCAGAGGGTACACGTATTGACAACAACCTCACACGCCCTGGCGAAATCAAGGCTATTGCTGCAAAAGACAATATCACAGCTATCAAGATAAAGAGCGGCCGCATGTTACTTGCATACGGTTTCTTGCGTAAGGTATTTGAGATATTCGAGAGCTACCACACATCCATTGACATGATATGTACATCAGAGGTCGGTGTGTCTGTATCTATCGATGATGACAGAAGACTTGAAGAAATTGTTGCAGAACTGCAGAAGATTGGTACAATCACTGTTGACCGCAACATGTGCATCATATGCGTTGTTGGTGACCTCAACTGGGAGAACACCGGTTTCGAAGCACGTGCTATGGAAGCCATGAAGGATATTCCTGTCCGCATGGTATCATACGGTGGTAGCAACTACAACATTTCATTCCTTGTACGCGAGGAGGACAAGGTAAGAGCATTGCGTTCACTCAGCGCATCAATATTCGACGCGAAATAACAAACCGATGAAAACGACATTTCCGATAGAGAAGTTCGCAAATATTGAGACACCGTTCTACTATTACGATGTTGAACTGCTGCAGAAGACTCTTGACAAGGTACAGAAGGAGGCCGGCAAACACAAGGGTTTCCATGTGCACTATGCAATTAAAGCCAACTTCAATGCACGCTTGCTTGAGATTATCAAGCAGGCAGGCATGGGAGCGGACTGCGTAAGCGGTGGTGAGGTACGCGCAGCAATCAATGCAGGCATCGAGCCTGGCAAAATAGTATTTGCAGGTGTTGGAAAAACTGACAAGGAGATAGCATACTCTCTTGATGCAGGAATATTCTGCTTCAACATAGAGTCAATTCCCGAAGCAGAAGCTATTGAGCGTCTTGCAGCCGAGCGCGGTGTAACTACACATGTTGCCATAAGAGTAAACCCCAATGTAGGCGCACACACCCACTCGAACATTACCACAGGACTTGCCGAAAACAAGTTCGGCATCAACTACGAACAGCTCGACGAGGTAATTGATATTGTGGAGAAGATGGAGCATCTGAAACTTATCGGACTCCATTTCCACATTGGTTCACAGATACTTGTAATGGACGACTTCATTGCCCTCTGCGGACGTATAAACGAACTGCAGGAACTACTGTTCGACACACGCGGTCTTGTTCTGCCACATATCAATGTAGGTGGTGGCCTTGGCATACGCTACGATGCGCCTGACAAGTACCCCATTCCCGACTTTGAGTTGTACTTTGCAACATACGCCAACAACCTGAAGCTCCACCCCGGACAGCAGGTACATTTTGAACTTGGCAGAAGCATCGTGGCACAATGTGGCTCACTGATAACACGCGCCACTTACATAAAGCACGGCACATGTAAACAGTTCATCATTATCGATGCCGGTATGAACGACCTGATACGTCCGGCTATGTATGATGCATACCACCGTATAGAAAACCTAACATCAAAGAAAGCCGATGAGGTATATGATGTAGTAGGTCCTATATGCGAGTCTTCGGACGTGTTCTGCAAGGACCGCAAGATGCCGACAACAGAGCGTGGTGACATCCTTGCCATACGTTCAGCCGGAGCATACGGCGAGGCAATGGCATTTGGATATAACTGCCGAGAATTGCCTAGAGCTATACTCTCAACTGAGATTTGACAAATAATTAGAGTGAAGGCTGACCAATTGGTCAGCCTTCACTCTAATTATTATATTCACATTACGAGAAAAAGATATCCTCTATCTATAAGACGTACAAAACACCGTTTTGTAACATCCATTCTGTTAAATTACATTAATTGACCAGAACTATTGCAATCGGAATGTTACCGGCAATGTCAACTGTACGTTTACAGGTTTACCGCCCTGCATTCCAGGATTCCATTTTGGCATTGAGGTTACCAAACGGAGAGCCTCATCTTCAAGTGCCTTTGTAGCAATCTTCTCCATTTCGCGCACATCCTCCAAAGAGAGTCTTTTATCATCGTCTTTATCATATGCCGCAACTACAACATCATCAATAGAAAGGCTTTTCCTTGCCACTATGCACACGCAATTTTATTCCTTTGCAACCATACAATGAAGCATCGACAAACCAGCCTTGCTTTATCATTCTGACAAGTTGCAGATCAATGATGATTTAAGCACCAAAAGCAAGAAGGCACCCATAACGGCAAATTATTTTTGTTTTTCTACAAGTTCAATAAGGCTCTTGAGTTCATCAAGAGAAATCTTCTCTTCCTTTACCAAAGAAGATACTGCATTCAAATAAGAGTTGCTGAAATAACGGTTCACCACATTTCCGAGCGTGCGCTTGCCATACTCATTCTCACTCACCGCTGCATAGTAACGGTGGGTGTTGCCAAAAGCCTCGTGCGCAACAAACCCCTTCGCCTCCAACCCACGTACAATAGTTGAAATTGTATTAAAGTGAGGTTTAGGGTCATCAAGCATAGGAATAATCTCCTTTACAAACAAAGGGCCCTTTTCCCAAAAGAGTTTCATAAGTTCCTCTTCTCTATTCGTTAGATTCTTCATAATTATAACTATTAAATGCTTTCAAAAACAGATATAACAGTTGCAGGCAAACTATAATAGCCACCCTGCATCAACTATATCTTTTAGTTTACAACACAAAAAAAACTATATTTTTTAGTTAGCAAACTAATTTTATTAGTTTGCTAACTAAAAAAGGGAAATTTAATAACGATTGACACAGATAGTGTCATTCGAACTTAATCGTCTTTGTTGGCTCAATTCTTGATATAAGCATTGATGGTACAAGAAGCATCAGTACCGACAGTACGAATATTCCTACATTCATAGGCACAAGAAGGCATGAAAACTCTATGGGGACTGAATTCATATAATACATTGAAGGATCAAGCGCCACAATATGGAAACGCTGTTGTAATATACATAACACAACAGCAATAAGATTACCTATAACAATGCCTTTTCCTATCACAAACGCGGCATAATAGAGAAAGACCTTTGTTATTGATGCATCACGAGCGCCTACAGCTTTCATAATGCCGATAAAGTTACTCTTCTCAAGAATAAGTATGAGCAAACCCGACACAGTTGTAAACCCGGCAATAAAAAGAACCAGTATAAGTATGAGCCATACTGTCTGGTCTAGCATACTAAGCCACGAGAATAGTGCCGGATAGAGTTCCTCTATCGTGGGAGCATGCAATCTCTCACCAGCGTCATTGTATCTTTCAATTATACCATTGATGTCAGCAGCGACATTCTCAAGCTCATCGTAATCACATATAGTAATCTCGACACCGGTCACCTCATCTGCTCCCCAACCGTTGAGACGACGCACTGTGTATAAGTCTGTAAGCGCCATAATATTGTCGAATTCAGTAAGGTGTGTCTCGTATATTGCCGCAACAGACATTCGGCGTGCCTTGATACCCTGTTGCATGAAGTATATATTCAACTTATCACCAACTGAAACGTTCAATTTATCAGCAATGCTGCTTGAAAGCACAATTGCATTTGATGCCTTCTCATTACCCCACAAGGGTAAATTGCCATCAACAAGATTTTCTTTTATGAATGCAAGGTCATAATCACTGCCCACACCTTTCAAAGCTATACCCTCATATTCGTTGTTGGCAACAACCATACCAGGCTTTACAGCAAATGGTTGCACATATTCAACCCCTTTGACAGACGAAAAGGCTGCAAGCATAGAAGAATCGGCATTTACAGGCGCATCACCGTCATACGATACCTCATAATTCATAACCTGCACATGTCCTCCAAAACCTATTATCTTATCACGTATCTGCTGTTTGAAACCGACAATAATAGATATCGATACAAACATGACCAAAGTACCCACAGCCACTCCCCATTGGGCAATGGCAACAGCTGGACGCGAAATTCTGCGCCCCCCTTTACGGGTACCGTACAGACGTCGTGCAAGAAACAGTTCAATACTCATCTTATCTAATTTTAGAACCGTCTGAAATTGAGCAACACTTCCCTTGAACGTAAAATCATTCTTTTGCGGTCAAGCTGTACAACCTCAAAGCGTTCATCCTTTGGATTATACATACCAACATCCTTGGGAGTGCCCGGGACATGTATCATTTGTACAAACAGAGAATCTCCAATATGTTGGAAACGCCCCTTACCACCACCGGTAGTGGTCAACAATTTGAGTTGAACACTCCAGAAACGGTCCTCATCCTTCTTGTCTATGATATTATTATCTGCCAATTCTTCAATAGTCAACAGTTTCCAGAAACCATCAAGGTCCCCATTAATGTCAGCCTTTTGGCAAGAAGCAAGAAAAGCGACAGCAAACAATACACAGACAATCCTCTTCACAAATAAAAATATTCAGTAATTACAAATCCTTTACGCCTGCAGCGATATTCACAATTGTCATCACAGCCTTTTCCATGACCTGTACCGATACGAACTCATAACGGCTGTGGAAGTTTATTCCACCGGCGAAGAGGTTCGGACATGGCAAGCCCATGAACGAGAGCTGGGCACCGTCTGTACCACCACGGATTGGTTTAACCACCGGCACTACACCAGCCTGCTCCATAGCACGCTCAGCAAGTTCTATTATATGCATCTTTGGCTCAACCTGTTCGCGCATATTACGGTATTGTTCCTTCAATTCTAGGCTTACAACACCATTGCCATACTTAGCATTCATCTGTTCAGCAACGCTCTTCATGAATGCCATACGCTTTTCAAAAATCTCACGGTTGTGATCACGGATTATATAAGAGACTTCAGCATGATCCACGCCGCCGTTTATTCCCATAAGATGATAGAAGCCTTCGTACCCGCATGTACATTCAGGCGATTCTACTGCAGGAATAGCATCGACTATAGCAGTGGCCACACGCAATGCGTTGAGCATCTTACCCTTAGCATAGCCAGGGTGTACATTACGTCCTTGTATTGAGAACGAAGCACTACCGGCGTTGAAGTTCTCGAATTCCAATTCTCCCTCGCAGCTGCCATCAACAGTATATGCCCAATCACAGCCGAACAGAGGCACGTTGAAGTTATGTGCACCACGACCTATTTCCTCGTCCGGATTAAAGGCTATACGTATCTTGCCATGCTTTATTTCCGGATGAGCCTGAAGATATGCAACAGCTGCCACAATTTCAGCAACGCCGGCTTTATCGTCTGCACCAAGGAGAGTATGTCCGTCAGTTACTACAAGGTCATGTCCCTTATATTCCTCAACTTCAGGAAAATCAGAAACATTAAGTATTATACCAGCCTTCTCATCAAGAACTATATCACCACCGGCATACTTTTCAACCACACGTGGCTTGACATCCTTGCCGCTCATGTCGGGGCTTGTATCAAGATGTGCAATGAAACCGACTACAGACATCTCTTCATCACAGTTAGCCGGCAGAGTTGCATACAAATAACCCTTGTCATCGAGCAGCACCTCATCAAGCCCCATTTCCTTCAGCTGTTGCTCAAGATAACGCGCGAAAACAAACTGTCCTTCGGTTGTAGGAACTACAGTTGAATCATCACATGATTCTGTATCGAATGTCACATACTTGAGAAAACGCTCAAGCATATATTCCTTAATATTTTCCATAATATCTGTTTTTATTTTATTATAACCATTGTGGCGCCGAAACCATACTTCTGGAACGACGCATCCTGTGAAATACAACGCGGATACTTGCGGCGAAGCTCCTGTGCTATGGCATTGCGAAGCACACCGTCACCCTTTCCATGGATAAAAACAATTTTCTTGTTCTTGTATTTCAGATTCTCATTAAGAGTATTCCTGACAACATCGAGTTGGTAATTCAATATATCAAATGCATTCATGCCCGCTGTTGTTTCAAGCAACTGTTCAGCATGCAGGTCAATCTCAAGGATATCACTTCCTTTTGCAAGTTTAGGTTGCGACTGTGTCTTTTGCGGAGTCTCTCCTTTTTTCTTTTCAAGAATGACCTGCTTTATTTCATCGGCATTGGCAAACACCTCTTTTGTTGGCTTATCGTCAACAACGATATCATAAATGAGCGCCCCCTCGTCAAAGAAAGGGTTCTCACGGAAAAGATGCAGTTTGTAGAACTTTACTGTGTCGATACGTCTCTCAACAGTCATCGCCGGTTTAAGTGCAAACGGTTTATTCTCCTTGAAAGGTAGCAGTTGTACACATACACGTTCCATGTCATTCAGTTCCTCACGACCGAATTCCTCCAAGAACATCTTTGAATTAGGTTCAAGCAAACCATTACAACGTGCGCTCCAGCTACGTCCAGAAGCTGACAGATAGGTAAAATATACATAATAGTTACTGTCATTGATTATATATGCTTCAAAACGCGAATTGCTCAATGATTTTTCATCCATGGGCAGATATGCCAATACCACATTGAGTTTTTCACCTTCGGGACGCTCTGCAGGACGATATGTCACAACGGGAGTGAAATCATCATCCTCATCGTCATTACTCTTAGCCGGTTGCGGAATTGAGCGTTTCTTCTCTACAACATCATCTTTTTTGGGCGTAACACTCTTTTTCTGAAAGTTGTATTCATTGGTATCTACAACCACACATTCACGCACCTGCATGGGGATTTCAAAACCATCCTTATCCTCTACAAGAACTATGTCCTTCCCACGGAAACCGGTTACGACACCACCTCCGCACTCATATATAAAACGTACTTTATCTCCTACTTTCATATCAATTACACATCAAGTCATTATGACAAAGTTAGTGATAAAAAACGAGATTAATATAAAAGAAAAGAAAAAATAAGACCTTACATATTCAATGAAACCTTATAACACCCTCTTCCCAAACAGCACTATCACCGGTATTTTTCATAAACGAATAGTAGAGTTCATTCAAATGCCCAGACGAATCACACTTCACCGCAAACATATTATCCGTGTCTATGCGCCTAAAAAAACCTGAGAAGAGGAAAGAGGTATCACTGACTGCACTCATATGACGGACAGGAGTATTGCTGCTACATGCACCTGACATTAGAACTAATATGAGTATATAATAAAAACGAGCCATTATTGGTATATATACCGAATAACAACTCGTAGAATATAAATGTTTTATGTATTCAAGGGAGCGTTATACAGATCAACACTCCTCCACATTTTCGAAATGTTCCCAAATACGTGCAAAGCCATACTCACCTACCAAGCCAGAAGGAACACGCAACAGAGTATTGGCATACACTGCAGCATCTGCAATCTCACCTGAACACATTGGCGCGGCCTCACACTTCACACAAAGTTCTTTCAACGAAGTGCAACCACGGAACGCTTGATCTCCAACGCTTACCACCGCCAACGGCAAGACCAGACCACCCAACGAACTACAGTTATAAAAAGCACCATAACCAATACTCAGCACTCCATCATGCAATGCAACATGCTGCAACGAAGCACAGTTGGCAAGTACACCTTGATCAAGCATATTCACACCCTTTGGCAATTCAAAGTTTACAAGTGACGAGCAACCCCAAAAAGCACCCTTCTTAACCGAAACAACCGAAGAAGGCAAATCAATAGCTGTAAGAGATGCACAATCACGGAAAGCCCAACCATCAACTGACAACAAGCCTTCGGGCAAATCTATCTTCGAGAGCGACGAACAGCCGCAGAAGGCATATTCACCGACACTCTCTACCATTTCCCCCACAGAAACCTCCTTCAAAGCCTTACAACCGTCAAAAAGCGATGGTTCAATGTTAATGAGATTATCAGAGAGGAATGCGCGTCTCAATGCAGTACACCCCGCAAAAGCATTACGCCCGATTACAATGACATTGGCCGGCAATATAATCTCTTCAAGTGATGTACATCCCTTGAAGGCCGACATTCCAATTACATGCATCGATTGGGGGAATGTAACTTCAGCAAGCATAGTACAACCTTCAAAGGCACTTATTCCAACACTCTCAACATTGTCACCAAATATTACAGAACGTAACTGCACACAGTTTATGAACGCCTCGTCAAGAATATCCGTTACAGAATACACCATACCACCATATTCCACTGTTGCAGGAACAACAATATCGCCACAGTAAGTTTCAATCGCCTTGGTTACCGTAGCACACTTTTTTTCTTCATCAAGAAGATATGTCAGTCTATCAATTTTTGCAATCATAACTTCAAGGTATCAACAATGAACTGTCACCATAGCTCAAGAAACGGAAACCGTTCGACAAGGCATAATCGTATATCTTGCGCCAATCACCTTTAAGGAATGCCGACACAAGAAGCAACAACGTACTCTTTGGTTGGTGAAAATTTGTAACTATTGCCTTTACTATACGGTATTCATAGCCCGGAGCAATCATTATTTGCGTATGTGAATGAAGCCTGTCAAGCTCTTTGCGTTCAAGCCATGATACGAGCGCCTGCAACGACTCAACCGCCGACAAGGTATGTTCCCTGTTATAAGGGGTCCACTGCCCAACATGCAGAGCATCGCAATCAATATCGGGATTTTCAGCTACAAGTTCACCAAGGAAATAGAGACTCTCAAGCGTACGCACCGATGTTGTACCCACAGCTACCACACTACCGGCCGAAGCTATAAGTTTTTCAACAAGTTCCTTGCGTACCTCGATATACTCCTCATGCATCTCATGGTCGGCTATAAGTTCGCTCTTTACAGGTTTGAAAGTTCCGGCACCCACATGCAATGTAACCTCTTCGCGGTCAACACCATTTGCCGACAACGCAGCAAGAACCTCAGGAGTAAAATGCAGACCGGCTGTAGGCGCCGCAACAGACCCCTTGACTTTTGAATATACAGTCTGATAAGTATTCTTGTCACTCTCCTCTGTCTTGCGGTTAAGATATGGAGGGATTGGGAGTTCGCCGGCAGCCTCAAGCAATTCAGCAAACGACACACCGCCATCCCATGTAAAACGGACTGTATTCACTGCCGCCGCATTACCAACACGTTCAACAGACAAAGTAACCTCCTTGCCACCAACAGAAATAACCTGTGACAACAGGCCACTTTTCCAACGGTTGGAGTTACCTACAAGACAACGCCACACACATTCGCTTGTCTGCTGGAATATCTGCAGATAATCATTCGGAATCTCTGGTTCAAGACAGAATACCTCAACCTGTGCACCGGTTTCCTTACGAAAACGCAAACGCGCCTGAATAACCTTGGTATTGTTGAACACCATCAATGTTCCAGGCTTTATATAAGTTGGTAAGTTTGAGAAGAGATCCTCACAAACCTCACCTTTATTGTATACAAGCAGTTTTGAACTGTCACGTTGCTGCAACGGATATTTCGCAATACGTTCATCAGGCAACGGATAGTCGTATTCCGCTATTGCTATTTCTTGTATGGATTTCATCAATATCTATTTTAACACATTCTGTCTCGATAATCCTCATACTTATACACCTTATAGACCTCCAGTTCGCCATTGGCATGCAGCAGAGCAATGCTCGGATGCGAGATGCCATTGAACATATTTGTCTTGACAGTTGTATAATGTATCATATCCTCAAACACTATCTTATCGCCAATCTTCAATGGAGCATTGAACTTCCAGCTGCCCATATAATCACCACTCAGGCAACTGTTACCACCAAGGCGATATATATTCTCGCTGAACGGCGCGTCCTTTACTGCATCAGGTTCAAGCGTCTCTGCTCCAACTACAGCCGGCTGATATGGCATCTCAAGGCAGTCGGGCATGTGACATGTAAAGCTGACATTCAGTATTGCGGTACGTATGCCACGGCTCTCCACGATATCCACTACCTCGGAAACAAGTGAGCCGGTACGCCATGCAAATGCAGAACCCGGTTCAAGGATAATTTCAAGATTGGGATAACGGCTACGCAACCCTTTAAGCAGACCTATGAGATGCTCCACATCATAATCGGCACGTGTCATAAGGTGACCGCCACCAAGGTTCAACCATTTTATTTCATGCAGCCATTTGCCGAATTTCTCCTCAATGTGTACAAGGGTATTCTCAAGAGCATATGAACTCGACTCACAATGGCAATGACAATGGAAGCCCTCGATTCCTGCGGGCAGTTCGTCGGGCAAGAGATCGGCAGTGATACCAAAGCGGCTGCCCGGAGCACATGGATTGTACAGTTCCGTTTCAATCTCGGAATATTCGGGATTTATACGGATACCGCATGATATTGCATGATCCGACGACAAGGTACGCTCATAGAAACGCTCGTATTGCGACAAAGAGTTGAAAGATATATGACTGCAGCAACGCATCATCTCGCTGAACTCCTCATCGGTATACGCTGGCGAAAAGGCATGGGCACGGCTACCGAATTCCTCAAAGGCAAGGCGCGCTTCATGAATAGAACTTGCCGTAACCGACTTGATATATTCGCGGAATATCGGAAAACTCTTCCACAAGGCAAATGCCTTGAAAGCAAGAATAATCTCTACACCCGATTCACTTGCAACACGGCTTATGAGTTCAAGGTTTCTACGCAATAACGTCTCTTCCATCACATAGCATGGCGACGGCACTTTGTTTATCATTTCCTTATCCATTATCCTATAGTTTTTAATTTTGCAAATTTAAGTAACAATGTCTTTACGCCGGCATTCTGGAAACGTATCGTTGCCTTGGCATTCTCACCTATGCCTTCTGTTGTCTGTACTTCACCCACGCCAAAACGGTCGTGCTGAACAATCATACCCACACTCAGTGCTGCATGGTTGCTTCTTGGTGCATAGAAATCACGAGTGACATCACTCATCCGACGCAAGTTTGCAGGTTTTTCCATAAAAGAAGAAGCCTGTATCACACGCTTTGCGGGTACTTCTTCCACACGCGCTGCCGGTTGTAGGCTACGGTTCTCCGTAGCAAATGACGACGAACGTTGCAAATAACCGGTATTGGCACGTCCGAACATTCCACCAGAACGGAACGAGCCGGTCTGCTGTTGATGATGCGCAGCCTGTACACCGCCACGCATTGTTATATAACGCGTATCAATCTCCTTTATAAAACGGCTTGGCTCACAGAAGCCGAACTGTCCGTAACGATAACGGCTCTTGGCAAATGAGAGCACGCAATGATCCTTGGCACGTGTTATTGCCACATAGAACAGACGGCGCTCCTCCTCCATTTCGCGCAATGAGGACTGAGCACACTGATTTGGAAAAAGTTCTTCTTCAAGACCAACTATAAAAACAGTACGAAACTCCAATCCTTTAGCCGAGTGAACTGTCATCAATGCTATACGGTCAGTATTATTTTCGCTATCATCGGAATCAAGGTCTGACATAAGCGATACATCGGAGAGGTAGTCGGTAAGACCGGCATGGGTATTTCCCTCCTCCATACGCATGTCAACAAAATCGGCGATACCATTCACAAGTTCTTCGACATTCTCCTGTCGTGCCTTGCCCTCAACAGTATTGTCACGCGCTATTTCGGCACTTATACCACTTTCACGCAACACAGCCTTCGCAACTTCAAGAGCACTCTTTTCGGCCGCCATAACAGCAAAAGTGTCAATCATATTGACAAAGCCTTGCAGCTTGGTCAAAGTACCTTTTGATATGTCAAGACTACCGGCCAACGGATTGGCAATTGCATCCCAAAGACTCATACCATGCTCCATGGCATATGCTTTAACCTTTTCTATCGTCTTGTCTCCTATTCCACGTGCCGGATAGTTTATTATACGTTTGAACGCCTCTTCATCGTCCTTGTTGCATACAAGACGGAAGTATGCGATAATGTCCTTTATCTCCTTGCGCTGATAGAAAGAGAGACCACCGAATATACGGTACGGGAAAGCTCTTTTACGGAATGCCTCCTCAAATATACGCGACTGGGCATTGGTACGGTAAAGAATAGCGAAATCACTGTACTGAAGCCCTTCACGACGACGAAGGTCGGCTATTTTATTTGCAACGATTTCCCCCTCTTCAAAGTCGGAATATGCCGAAAAAAGTTCAAGAGGATCGCCCTCACCACGTTCCGAATATACATTTTTCTTTATCTGTTCCCTGTTGCGTTCAATAAGGCTGTTCGCAGCATTGACAATCATCTTTGTAGAACGGTAATTCTGTTCAAGTTTGAATATCTTGGCACCGCCATAACGCTCTGTAAAACCAAGGATATTGCCAATATTGGCACCACGGAAAGAATATATGCTCTGCGCATCGTCACCTACCACACATATTGCACGGCGCGCCTCGGTCAATTGCCATACAATGCACCCCTGTACATAGTTTGTATCCTGAAACTCATCAACAAGTACATAACGGAAACGTGATACATACTGCTCAAGAACATCCGGATGTTCCTTAAAAAGGCGGTATGTATTTACAAGCAGGTCGTCAAAATCCATAGCATTGGCAAGACGGCAACGCTCTTCATATCTTTTATATATTTCGTATGTCGAAGGGATGCGTGAACGCACGTCATCGTTACGCAGTCCGTTGTCATTCTCATAGTCACGCGATGAGACTAGAGCACTCTTTGCAGCTGAAATACGCTCTGCAACCACATTGGGTTTATACAGTTTCTCGTCAAGCCCCATCTCCTTGACTATACTTTTCACGAGACTTCGCGAATCGCTCTGGTCGTATATGGTAAACTGCGGAGTATATCCTATAAGATGAGCCTCACGACGCAATATCTTGGAAAACACAGAATGGAAAGTACCCATCCAAAGCATAGATGCAGCCCTCTCACCCACTTTCGCAGCAATACGTTCCTTCATTTCCCCTGCAGCTTTATTGGTAAAAGTGAGTGCAAGAATTGACCATGGTTCATAGCCATGCTCAAGTAGATAGGCGATCTTATATGTAAGTACACGTGTTTTTCCCGACCCTGCGCCGGCAATGACCAGCGAAGGACCCTCGCAATAACGCACAGCCTCAAGCTGCGCCACGTTCAATTCATCTTCGTAGTTTATCATTTCTCAAAACACGGCAACAAACGCCGCAATAATTTGCGAAGATAGCTAAAAAAAGAGAAAATAACGAACTAACAACATGAAACCTTGTTTACATTCTACCTATTCACCAATAAGCCGATATTATGAGTACATACGCAAGGACAACACAGGCCGGCTTCCAGATGCCGGTTCTCATCTACCCGACAAGTGCGCTTGCGCCAGTCATAAGCCAAACAACAATTGAGTGTCATTACGGCAAGCACCTGCAGACTTATGTCGATAATCTCAACAGATACACTGCCGACACCGAGTATGAGAATATGACATTAAAGGATATTGTTGAACATGCCCCACCCGGGCCCACATTCAACAATGCAGGACAGGTACTGAATCATACACTATATTTTGAACAGTTCACGCCACAGCCGCCTGAAAACAATCGCCCGACAGGCAAGCTCAGAGAATTCATCCACTTTGACTTCGGAGACTTCGAGATGCTGAAGAAAAAAATGGAAGATGCAGCCACAGCGCTGTTCGGAAGCGGTTGGATATGGCTGGCGCAAGAAGAGAACGGCAAACTCAACGTTTCGGGATATGCCAATGGTGACAACCCCGTCAGACACCGGAAGGTTCCTCTTTACGGAATAGACTTGTGGGAGCACGCTTATTACCTTGACTATCAGTTCCGTCGTGCAGAACACGTTCACAGACTTTGGGAGATTGTAGATTGGGAAATTGTAGAGAGCAGGCTTGAGATATAAGTATAGGGAGCGGTATTTCCGCTCCCTATACTTATATCTCAAGCAAAAGCCTTACTTTGCCTCCTTTACAAGATACACAATCACCGGCAAGTGATCACTATATCCATTGAGCCATACACCACCAGCATGAGTACGTTTTGTATTGCCTTTATATCGTCCTTCCTGCTGAAACAGATAACTGCGTGAGAAAATTTCTGTCTTGTACAGCTTAAGGGTTGAACGGTCGGGGCCGACAAGGTTTCCGCTTAAAACCACCTGGTCAAACAAATTCCACTTTCCCTTATACTTCAATGTTCCCAGACCTTTCTTACGGAGTATATTCCACCAAGGATTGTATAGATCCGACGCACTCTTTAGTTCCTCTTTCTCACGTACTGCACCAAGACATGTCTTCATGCTCTTGTCGTCCGGGTCATCATTCATGTCACCCATGATTATCACCTTTGATTCAGGCATGGCTGTCATGATTGAATCCTTCAACTGACGAACAAGAACACCTGCGCGCTCACGTGCGGGAGATTTCGCATAGCGTGAAGGCCAGTGATTGACAATAATATGCACTATATCACCACCCATATCACCTGTCACAACAAGAAAGCCACGTGTCTTGTATGTTGTATCATTGTTCTCTGTTGTATAAGGAGCAAGATAACTGTTTATTGGCTTGAAGAGTTTTGGGTTATAGAGTAGTCCACAATCCACTCCACGTCTGTCCGGTCCTTCGATATGCACAAAATCCCAACCGCGTGGTGCAAGTGTTTCATGCTCTACAAGATCCTTCAGAACCCTGCTGTTCTCGATTTCAGACACACCGACAGCAGCCATACCTATCGGCAAAACGTCAGTACCCATCTCATTGAGCACCTTTGCCATGTTCTTCACTTTATTGGTATATTTCAAAGTACCCCACTTGTTCGTACCATCCGGAAGAAATTCAAAATCATTCTTGCCTTTGTCATGGATTGTGTCAAACAGGTTTTCGAGATTGTAAAATCCTACACTGTACAACTCATATTTCTTACCTTGCGCATTGACCTGCACAAAAGAAAGGAGCAGCAACAGCATAAGGGTAAATCTTGATATTTTCTTCATTGTAATTCTTTATTTTTGTGTTTTTCGTAATAGCCTGCGTAAAATTAATAAAATAAAATTGTTCCTGTGAAATTTGAAACAAAAAAAACATCTGCAACATAAATCGTACATTTTGTCCAAATTACCTTATTTTTAATAAAGGAGTAGACATTATGCACATTTTTCAACCACAATTAACACTTTGCGATAAAAAAAGTATTATTTTTCTTTGTTTTTCTTAAATATTGCTATTACATTTGCCACCGCATCAAACAAAAAGAGATAATTATGTACGCCAATATGCATGTCCTCAACAACCTAAACCTCGTGGTCTTGCGCAGATGACGGGAGAAAGGTTATGTATGTGTATATAAGCTGAAGATATATGAGCCTTTCTCTATTTTGAGAAAGGTTTTTTTTTAAGAATAATAAAACATTAATAAATATGGCTTTTTCAGGATTTTCAGAAAACCCAAACACCAAAGACTCCAAGGAGATGCCACGCATCAGCGGTGCCGAAGCTGTTATACGCTCTTTGATTGCCGAAGGTGTCGACACCATGTTCGGTTACCCCGGCGGTGCTATCATATCGGTATATGATGCATTGTATGACTACCGCGACAAGATAAACCATATTCTCGTACGTCATGAGCAATGCGCCGTACACGCAGCTCAGGGATATGCCCGTGCAACCGGCCGTCCGGGAGTCTGTATGGTAACATCGGGACCTGGCGCCACAAACACTGTCACCGGACTTGCCGATGCAATGCTTGACTCTACACCTATAGTACTTATAAGCGGACAGGTAACCTCGACAATTCTCGGAACTGATGCTTTCCAGGAGATCAACTTCATTGAAATCACCAACTCCGTAAGCAAATGGAACTGTCAGGTAAAGCGCGCCGAAGACATCCCCGAAGCCATAGCACGCGCTTTCTACATCGCATCAAGCGGACGTCCGGGCCCGGTTGTAGTAGACATAACCAAGGATGCACAGACAGGCATGCTTGATTTTGAATACAATCCCATGAAGTTCATTCGTAGCTACATGCCTTACAACGACATTGATAACACATCTATCATTGAAGCGGCACGTCTCATAAACCTTGCACGCAAGCCAATGGCACTCATTGGCCAGGGAGTAATTCTTGGCGGTGCCGAAAAGGAGTTGCTCGATTTCATTGACAAGAGCGGTATCCCTGCAACAAGTACACTTATGGGACTGTCGGCACTGCCGTCGGACCACCCACAGTATGTAGGTATGATGGGCATGCACGGAAACTATGCACCCAATATAAAGAACCGTGACTGTGACCTTCTTATCGCCATTGGTATGCGTTTTGACGAGCGAGCTACCGGAAAGCCAGAGAATTTTGGTATAAACGCCAAGATAATACATATGGAGATTGACCCGGCAGAGGTCAACAAACTGGTATATGCCGATGTTGCAGTAATGGGTGACGTAAAGAAAACACTCCCACTGTTAACAGAAAAAATTGCCAAGAACGACCATTCTGCATGGATTGACGAGTTCCGTGCCTGCGCAAATATAGAGCGCGAGGATGTTATCGAACCGGCTATTGAGCGCCGTGGCGAGCATCTCCGCATGGGCGAAGTTGTAGATGCCGTATCACAGCAGTTTGACGACGCCATTATTGTCACCGACGTAGGCCAGCAGCAGATGTTCGCATCGCGCTACTTCAACTTCAAGCGCTCACGCAGCATCATCACATCGGGCGGACTTGGAACAATGGGTTACGGTTTGCCGGCAGCCATAGGAGCAAAGATTGGTATGCCTGACAGAGAAGTTTGTCTTTTTGTTGGAGACGGTGGTTTGCAGATGACATCACAAGAGTTAGGAACAATGTACCAGTCTGAAGTCGGTGTAAAGATTGTACTCATGAACAACGGATATTTGGGCATGGTACGCCAGTGGCAGGAACTCTTCTACGACCGCCGTTATTCGTTCACAGAACTTGTGAACCCCGACTTTGAACTGTTGGCAAAGGCAAATCATCTTGAATACCGTTATGTCGAGCGCCACGAAGACCTCGACGACGCTGTAAGAGAGATGCGCAATGCCAAAGGAGCATTCCTGCTCGAGGTGAGAGTACAGAAAGAGGAGAATGTATTCCCAATGGTACCGGCAGGACAGCCGTTGGAAAATATCCGTTTGGAATAAGGAGGAAATAACATGGACAAAGAATTTATCATAACCGTATTTTCAGAGAACAAGGTGGGACTTCTGAGCCAGATAACAACAGTCTTCACCCACCGCAACGTAAATATCGAATCACTTACTGTTTCGGAGTCAGCCATCGAGGGTGTCCATAAATACACAATCATGGTACGTAACGAAGAGGAGAAGGTTGCAAACCTTGTAAAGCAGATAGAAAAGAAGGTCGATGTACTAAAGGCTTTCTGCTATACTCCATCGGAAGTTGTCATGCAGCAGATTGCATTATATAAGGTAAAGCGCGGACGCAATGTCGAAGAACTTGTACGCCGTCACAATGTCCGCATATTGGATATCCACGACGATTATATTGTACTGGAGAAGACCGGACACAAAGAGGAGATTGACGAGTTGTACCAGATGCTGTCACCTTATGGACTGTATCAGTTCGTATGTTCGGGATTGGTAGCAATAATCAAGTCACGGACAGAGCTCATGAACGAGTTCCTGCGACAAGTTGAAGAGCGCAGAAAAAACGCAATGAGCAAAGAAAACAATTGAACAGAAACAGGTTCCTCTTCGCTCTGAATGGCGTATGTCATCCATTGAAAAAGCAGAGGATCCATAAATACCAATTAAAATAATAACAAAAAATAAAGAATTAGAATTATGGCAAAGATGAATTTTGGTGGCGTTGAAGAAAACGTCGTAACACGTGAAGAGTATCCATTGGCAAAAGCATTGGAAACATTGAAGGATGAAACTATCGCAGTTATAGGATATGGTGTACAGGGTCCCGGTCAATCGCTCAACCTACGCGACAACGGATTCAATGTGATTGTAGGTCAGCGCAAAGACTCAAAGAGTTGGGATAAGGCTATCGAGGACGGCTGGGTTCCAGGCGAGAACCTCTTTGATATTGAAGAGGCATGTGAGAAAGCTACAATTATCGAGTATCTTCTTTCTGATGCTGGTCAGATTACAGTATGGCCAACAATCAAGAAGCACCTCACACCGGGCAAGGCACTCTACTTCTCTCACGGTTTCGGTATCACATATAAAGAGCGTACAGGCATCGTTCCTCCAGCAGATGTCGATGTTATCCTCGTTGCTCCAAAGGGTTCAGGAACATCACTCCGTCGTATGTTCCTTCAGGGCAGAGGCTTGAACTCAAGCTACGCAATATTCCAGGATGCTACAGGCAAAGCTTGGGACCGTGTAATAGCATTGGGTATTGGAGTTGGTTCAGGATACCTTTTCGAAACAACATTCAAGCGTGAAGTATATTCAGACCTCACTGGCGAGCGTGGTACACTTATGGGTGCAATCCAGGGTATCTTTGCTGCACAGTACGAAGTATTGCGCAAGAACGGCCACACCCCTTCAGAAGCATTTAACGAAACTGTTGAGGAGCTCTCACAGAGCCTTATGCCGCTGATTGCCGAAAATGGTATGGACTGGATGTACGCAAACTGTTCTACAACAGCACAGCGTGGTGCTCTTGACTGGTGGAAGAAGTTCCGCGATGCAACAATGCCGGTATTCGAAGACCTCTACAGCGAGGTTGCATGTGGCAACGAGGCGCAGCGAAGCATCGATACAAACTCACAGCCCGACTACCGTCAGAAGCTCGAAGAGGAGTTGCGCGAGATGCGTGAGACCGAGATGTGGCAGGCTGGTGCAGTAGTGCGCAAGCTCCGTCCCGAAAACAACTAAGAACCATAAGCCCTTTTGCCCTTAGGGGCAGAGGGGTACAATAAATAAAAGACCAATGAGCGAAAAAGTATATATATTTGACACCACACTCCGCGATGCCGAACAGGTACCGGGATGCCAGCTCAACACAATCGAAAAGATTGAGGTTGCGCGTCAGCTCGAGAAGTTGGGTGTGGATATCATAGAAGCTGGTTTCCCAATATCAAGTCCGGGAGACTTCAACTCGGTGGTGGAGATTTCAAAAGCCGTCACCAACCCTACCATTTGCGCTCTGACACGCGCTGTAAAGAAGGACATTGACGTAGCGGCGCAGGCACTTGAGTTCGCAAAGCGCGGACGCATACATACAGGTATAGGTACATCACCCTACCACATATATGAAAAACTCCGCATGACTCCTGACACCGTTCTGGAACAGGCTGTCGAGGCGGTAAAATATGCACGCCGCTTTGTCGATGACGTTGAATTCTATGCCGAGGACGCAGGACGTTCCGACGAAGAATACCTTGCACGTGTAGTAGAAGCAGTCATTGCTGCAGGCGCAACAGTTGTAAACATCCCCGACACAACAGGCTATTGCCTACCAAATGAATACGGTGCAAAGATTGCATACCTCATGAACAATGTCCCGAATATTGACAAGGCGATAATTTCGACCCATTGCCACAATGACTTGGGCATGGCAACAGCGAACACATTGGCAGCAGTGCAGAACGGTGCCCGTCAGGTTGAGGTTACAATCAATGGTTTGGGTGAAAGAGCCGGAAACACAGCATTGGAGGAGGTAGTAATGGCAATCAAGTGCCATTCGAACCTTGATTTTGACCTTGGCATCGACACCAAACAGATTATTGCAACAAGCAAGTTGGTGTCCAACCTCATGCGTATGCCAGTACAGGCTAACAAAGCCATTGTCGGACGCAATGCTTTTGCACACTCTTCGGGCATACACCAGGACGGTGTACTCAAGAGCCGTGAAACATACGAAATCATTGCACCTGAAGAAGTTGGCGTTGACCAGTCAAGCATTGTACTGACAGCACGAAGCGGACGCGCTGCGCTCAAGCACCATTTATCAGAAATCGGCTACACTCCAGAAGGAGAGGAACTGGACGACATTTACCAGCGTTTTCTTGAGCTCGCCGACAAGAAGAAGATGGTTACAACAAGAGACCTGGAGATACTCGTCGGTACCACACACCGCAGAATGAGCATCCAACTTGTTGGTTTACAGGTAGTCTGCGGTAAATCAGCACTTCCTACAGCCACAGTACAGATAAGTTTCGATGGAGACACCTTCACTGAAACAGCATGCGGAAACGGCCCAGTAGATGCGGCTATTACAGCTGTAAAGAACATTACAAAACGCCGCGTTCATATCGAAGAGTTCCTCATTCAGGCTATCACTCGTGGAAGCGATGATTTGGGTAAAGTACACATGCAGATTTCTCACAAGGGCAAGATGTATCACGGATTCGGTGCAAACACCGACATCGTAACAGCATCGGTAGAGTCGTTTATTGACGCAATCTCAAAAATAGCATAACAATGAATACACTGTTTGACAAAATTTGGGATTCGCACACCGTTCGTGTGCTCGACGGTGGCTCATGCGTACTGTACATTGACCGCCAATACATACACGAGGTAACAAGTCCACAGGCTTTTGCCGGATTGCGCAAACGTGGCATAGGCGTATTCCGCCCAAGCCAGGTGACAGCAAGCCCCGACCACAATATCCCCACAAAGAACCAGCACCTGCCCATTGCCGAGCCACAGTCGGCACAGCAGGTTGCCACATTGGAGAGCAACTGCGCAGAGAACGGCATAAAGATATTCCCTATCGGTTCGGAACGCAACGGCATAATACATGTCATAGGACCACAGACCGGACTAACACAGCCCGGCATGACCATCGTATGCGGAGACAGCCACACATCCACTCACGGCGCATTGGGTTGTATCGCATTCGGCATTGGAACAAGCGAAGTGGAGATGGCACTGGCTTCGCAGTGCATTCTGCAATCAAAGCCCAAGAGCATGAGAATAAATGTGGAGGGCGAATTAAAGCCGGGAGTATGTTCAAAGGACATTATCCTTTACATAATTTCAAAGCTGGGCACAGGTGGCGGTACAGGTCATTTTGTAGAGTTTGCAGGTTCTGCAATACGTTCATTGTCCATGGAGGCACGCATGACAATATGCAATATG
Source organism: Bacteroidaceae bacterium (assembly GCA_045630965.1). Classification (GTDB taxonomy): domain Bacteria; phylum Bacteroidota; class Bacteroidia; order Bacteroidales; family Bacteroidaceae; genus HGM04593. The sequence goes on from JAZQTU010000004.1 coordinate 35,041, forward strand.
AGCATTGAGATGGGTGCCCGTGGAGGAATGATAGCTCCCGACCAGACAACATTCGACTACCTTCGTGGACGCGAATTCGCTCCGCATGGTGAGGAATGGGAGAAAGCTGTCGAAAAATGGAGCAAGCTACGTTCCGACGATGATGCAGTATTCGACAAAGAGATTACATTCAATGCCGCAGATATAGAGCCCATGATTACATACGGTACCAACCCGGGCATGGGTATAGCGGTAAGCGGCACCATCCCTTCATCGGAAGATATGGACCAGGCATCAAAGGCATCCTATGCCAAAGCACTCGGTTACATGGGTTTTGCCGAAGGAGAGAAGATGGAAGGCAAGCCGGTTGATTATGTCTTTGTCGGCAGCTGTACCAACGGACGTATCGAAGACTTGCGCGCATTCGCACACTTTGTCAAAGGACGCAAAAAAGCCGAAAACATCACAGCATGGATTGTTCCCGGTTCAAAGGAGGTTGAACGTATGGCTATTGAAGAGGGCTTGCGTGACATCCTTGAAGAGGCAGGATTTGAACTACGTCAACCGGGCTGTTCAGCATGTTTGGCTATGAACGAAGACAAAATTCCGGCAGGTAAATATTGTGTAGCAACATCCAACCGCAATTTCGAAGGCCGACAAGGACCCGAGTCGCGTACACTGTTGGCAGGCCCGCTTGTGGCAGCTGCAGCCGCAGTGACAGGAGTTGTAACCGACCCGCGTACAATGATGTAAAACCGTTACAGCAAGAGTTATGAGACAGAAATTCACAACATTGAGCTCAACGGTAGTACCACTGCCGATTGAGAATATCGATACAGACCAGATTATCCCGGCACGATTCCTCAAGGCCACAACACGCGAGGGATTCGGTGAAAACCTGTTCCGCGATTGGAGATATGACAAAGAAGGCAACCCAAAGGCCGATTTTGTAATGAACTCACCCAAATACAAGGGCGAGATACTCGTTGCAGGCAAGAACTTCGGTTGTGGTTCGAGCCGTGAGCATGCGGCATGGGCCATTGACGGTGCTGGTTTCCGCGCTGTGGTATCAAGTTTCTTTGCCGACATATTCCGCAACAATGCCCTGAACAACGGATTATTGCCTGTTGTCGTGAGTGAGAAGATGCTTGCCGAGATATTCGCAAAAGCCGAGATTGACCCAGCGATGCAGCTATATATAGACCTCCCGGAACAGACAATAGAGATAACAGGAACCGATATAAAGGAGTCGTTCGAGATTGCCCCCTACAAGAAGGAGTGCCTGATGAGCGGATACGATGATGTAGATTTCCTCGTTAGTATACGTCCCGAAATAGAGGCTTTTGAGAAAGAATAAGAAAATGTATGGGTGGAGAGTACCTGTCCATACCTGAAAACATTACAATAGAAGTAAAATGAAAGATATCAGAATAGCCATACTTCCCGGAGACGGTATTGGTCCGGAGATTGTAGCACAGGCTGTAAAGGCAGTAGATGCTGTTGCCGCCAAATTCGGTTACAACATCACATACACACACGCCTTGGTTGGCGCTGCAGCAATTGATGCCACAGGCAACCCCTACCCCGATGCCACACACGAAGCATGTATGGCAGCCGACGCCGTATTGTTCGGTGCCATTGGCGACCCACGTTTCGACAACAACCCCGAAGCCAAGGTACGCCCTGAACAGGGATTGCTCGCCATGCGCAAGAAGCTTGGTCTGTTTGCCAACCTGCGCCCGGTAAATACATTTGAGTCGTTGTTGCACCGTTCACCGTTGCGTTACGACCTTGTTGAAGGTGCCGATTTCATTTGTGTACGCGAGCTTACCGGCGGTATGTATTTCGGACGCCCTCAGGGACGTTCCGAGGATGGCAACACCGCATACGACACATGCGTATATTCACGCGAAGAGATTGAGCGTATATGCCGCTTGGGATTTGAGTATGCAGGCAAGCGCAGAGGCAAGCTTACAGTTGTAGACAAGGCAAATGTACTTGCAACATCACGCTTGTGGCGTGAGACAGCCAAGGCAATGGAGAAAGATTACCCCAACGTAGAGGTTGAATACATGTTCGTTGACAACGCTGCCATGAAGATTATCCAGCAGCCACGTCATTTCGACGTAATGGTAACTGAAAACATGTTCGGTGATATTCTCACTGACGAGGCAAGTGTAATAACAGGTTCACTGGGTCTTTTGCCTTCGGCATCGATAGGAACAGGAACATCACTATTCGAACCCATTCACGGATCGTATCCGCAGGCAGCAGGCAAGAACATTGCCAACCCCATTGCCACAATACTTTCCGCAGCCATGATGTTCGAATATGCATTTGCCGACATGGAAGCAGGTGCAGCCATACGCAGAGCAGTCAACAAGTCAATAGAACATAATATCGTCACAGAAGACATTGCTCCCGTAGGAGTAAAACCTTCATCGACCACCGAAGTAGGAGATTTCATTGCGAAAAATATTTGATTTTCGCAGTTTTATAGTGCAAAAAGTGGGGTCATGGCAAAAATGACTCCACTTTTCGTTTGTTTATTCTACAGGTTCACTATTTTTGCTGTAAACCCTAAAAAACGTACAATTATGACTTATATGTGGATTCTTCTTGCCCTCTCATTGACAATGTCAGCTGTTGGCTGGTTCTATTTCATATACTTCTTCAGTATCGGATACGGCTTTACCATATCGGTACTGTCAGTGGCTACAGCCATTATCTTCCGTGATGTCATAACACTTCCCACCGCCCTGCTGTGTGCTGTGCTTTTCATCTATGGTATACGCTTGGGACTCTTCCTGCTCATCAGAGAAAAAAAGTCACAGTCGTACAAGAAAATTTTATACCAACCTGACAACACAAAGAAAAAACCTCTCTTCGCAATGTTCATGATATGGATTTCATGTGCATTGTTGTATGTTGGTCAGGCAAGCCCAGCAACCTTCTACCTCTTCAACATGTCAAAAGGACTTCCGGTCAGCGAAGCGTGGGCATGGGCCGGAACAATAATAGCCACATTGGGTATAATCATTGAAGCTATTGCCGATGCGCAGAAAAACAGAGCCAAGAAGATTAACCCTAACAGATACGTTGATACAGGACTTTACAGGATTGTACGCTGTCCAAACTATTTTGGCGAGATTCTCATGTGGACCGGCAGTTTCATAATCTGCTTTGGAGCATGCTGCACTGTATGGCAGTGGATTATTGCCGCATTGGGATATATCGGTATTGTATACGTGATGTTCAGCGGAGCGCGCAGACTCGAGATGCGCCAGGAGACAACATACGGCAACGACCCCGAATTCAAGGCATATGCCAAAAAGACACCGTTGCTGATACCCCTTATGCCTATTTACAGCGTTGCCAAATACAAATGGCTGCAGGCATAAAAAAGTTTTAGTTTTTCATAATTTTGGGATAGTGACTGCGTGAGCCGTCACTATCTTTTTTATTACCACAACGAAGAGGCCACCGGCAACAGACGGCTCTCCTGTGGCCACTCAGGAAGAAAAAACAGAGGACATGGACCAACTCCCGCGCTCTCCCAATCAACCTCACGCACAGCCTCCAGGCAAGGCGCACCAAATGCGAATGAACGGCCATAAAGCAACAAAGCGCCTCGTGTTTCATCATAACGCCATAATCCACCGCCGTATGGACAGGAGTCGCCCCACCCCAGCAGTTCACGATGCTGATAGACATTACCGAATAACAGCACTCCGTCCTGATTGATTATGAATTTCTGATACATCAGCAAACCTGGTTGAGAATCCAATATCCAACAGCCACAAGAGCCACACCGGCAACAACACTGGCTATGGCATACACAATGAAAGCACCAATGTTTCCGCCCTGAAGCATAACAAGACCTTCATTGGCAAAAGTAGAGAATGTAGTAAAGCCACCACAGAAACCGGTAGTGAGCAGGAGACACAGGGCATGGGAGGTAGATGCAAAACGTACAAATAACGCATATACTACACCAATGACAAAGCAACCGGCAAGATTTACCGCAAGTGTAGCCCAGGGGAATGATGTTCCGCAACACCCCTTCATAAGCGAAGAGATTATATACCTCAACGCACCACCCACGAAGCTGCCGGCACCAACAAGTAATATGGATTTCAACATATCATCAAACAATAGAGAAGTTAACGCCCCAACAGATGCCTTATGGCAGCTACTGGGTCATAGAATATCATACGAGGCCCTGCCCAACGCATCACTGCACGTATTTTCTCACACATAGCTGGCTTATAGCAATGTACAGGACAGCGCTTGCATGCAGGCTTGTCCTCACCGAACTTACACCTTCCGAGCCGCACGTGGGCATACCCCACCAATTCGCGGTATTCATCGGGAAGTTCAGCAAGCCCCAGTTTATGCCTGCAATACAGTTGCACCATTCGGGCAACAACACGTTTCTCGCGTTCAATCCTGTCCATAGTGACAAAATTAGTACAATGTTTCCTATAACCCGACACCTCTTTGAAAATATTTTCACTTGCTGTAAAAAGATTGAAGTAAACTTCATGTTTCTCACTCGTTTGTCATTATATTTGAGAAATAATTAATATTCGATATATAAACATACATCATTATGAAAAGCAACACCCTTCTTTTGGCAGTGATATCTATTCTGCTTTTGGTTACGCTGTATACTTCGTATACAAACTCACAAGAAATAAAGACTTTGAGACAAGAAAATACAGAACTTTACAGCAAGATTGACTCAGTATTGCAAATATGCAGAGAACAGCCACAACAGCCAACTGCAGCAGAAGCAGAAACAGCACCACAGAGTTTTGGAAACACATTGGTCAATTATTTAACCAAGCTCGGTGAAAATGTTGAAAATGTAGCAAGTGGAACAAGCAAGAAAAGAATTGTTGTAGATACCAAATACCGCCTTGAGGACAGATATGTAGAAAGCAGAGTACATAGGCCAGAAATTAAAGGTGACGAAGTTGGAAGCGTTGTAATCAGCATTCAGGTCAATTGGTTAGGAAAGGTAAGTTCGGCTAAACTCAAGAGCGCAACAGGAATTACAAATGAAGATGTAATTGAAGCATGCAAGAAAGCAGCCTTAAGGACCGGGTTTAATTATGATCCAGATACTAACAGCGACAAAAAGCAACCAGGAACAATAACATATACATTCTCGGCAAAGTAATGATTTGTCGCTACCCAAACATGTTCACAAAAGCCGAAGGGCGAATTATGTTGATGATATAAAAGAATAATATACGTATGTTCAAAGATAAAGTAGTCATAGTAACTGGTGGTGCAAATGGCATAGGCCAATGTATTGCCGATGAGTTCCGCAATCAAGGCGCCATGGTATATGTAATTGACAAGCAGGAGGGTGAGCATTTTGTTGGCGACATCGCTAAAAAAGAGGTGCTGGAGGCTTTTGCAAACGAAGTACTGAGCAAGCACAACAAAGTGGATGTCATTATAAACAATGCTCTACCATTGATGAAAGGGATTGACGAATGCACCTATGAAGAGTTTCAGTATGCCCTCAGCGTTGGGGTTACCGCACCATTCTACCTTGTAAAACTTTTTATGCCCCACTTGGCCGAAGTTGCATCCATCATAAACATATCCTCGTCGCGCGACCGCATGAGTCAACCCCAAACCGAGAGCTATACAGCAGCCAAAGGTGGTATTGCGGCACTCACTCACGCCCTGGCAGTAAGTTTGGCGGGAAAAGCAAGAGTTAACTCAATTTCTCCCGGTTGGATTGATACGGCATATACCGTTTACGAAGGACCAGATGCCACGCAACAGCCTGTGGGCAGAGTGGGAAATCCTTTGGACATTGCCAATATGGTATTGTTCCTTTGTAGTGACAAGGCTGGCTTTATAACTGGCGAAAATATCTGCATCGACGGTGGCATGACCAAGCAAATGATTTACCACGGAGATTGTGGTTGGAGATTGGAAAAATAATAACAGTAAAGTAACATGAAAATAGAAGTAGATCCACGGGAAACCACACGTGCAGAAGCCTTTGACCTTTGGATGACGTCTCCAATGCCAATGGTTACATTGACAAAAACATTCAATGTCAGCAAATTACTTAAAGCAAGCAAACGCACAGGCATCAAATTTAACGCTCTGCTATGTTGGTGTATTGGAAAGGCTGCAAGCAAGATAAAAGAATTCTATATTCTACCCGAAAAAGATAAACTCTTCAAATATGACAGCATTGCCATAAACGTAATTGTAAACAATAGTAAAGGAGGTATCAATTCTTGTGACATTGCATATACCGATGACACTGAACAATTCGCCAAGGAATACAACCTACTGACTGCGCAGGTTGCTACTCAGTGCAAGAGTTCATTCCTTGAGGATAGTATGATTATTGGAACATCTGCAATGATAGAAACAGAACTAGATAGTATTATAAATCAATACACCGATAAGTTTTGTAATCCCATGCTCATGTGGGGAAAATATCGTCGCCATTGGATAAAGACAAATCTTCCTATCTCATTCCAATTTCACCATGTTCAGATGGATGGCGGACACGCCGCTAGGTATTTAGAGCAACTTCAAAAAGTGATTAATGAATTATAGAAACTCTGATACTAGGAATCTATTATAAATTTATGTTAGCATACACATACATAGAAAAAGAATGAAAGAAGAATGTTTGATATGTAGTGCTCCATTGAAGTATTTGGAAAAGGAAGTTCTCATGGAGTGTGCTATTTGCCATAAGAAGGAAAATAGCAAGACATGTTGCGAACAAGGGCATTACGTCTGCAACGAATGCCACACAAAGGGTGTAGATGCCATTTACAAGCTTTGCCTTGACGAGACCTCAAAGAATCCGATAGATATTATGGAGAAGATGATGGCAATGCCCTTCTGCCACATGCACGGGCCCGAGCATCATGTGATGGTAGGAGCAGCTTTGCTGACAGCCTACCACAATGCCGGAGGCAACATCGTACTTCCCGATGCATTGGTAGAGCTGATGAAGCGAGGCAAGCAGGTTCCAGGTGGGGCTTGTGGCTTTTGGGGAGCCTGTGGAGCGGGATTAAGTTCCGGCATGTTCGTTTCCGTCATCTCACACTCCACACCATTGACTATCGAACCATTTGCTTTGTCGCACAAGATGTCGGCAGCATCGTTAGGCAAGATTGCCGAGGTGGGTGGTCCGCGATGCTGTAAGCGAGATTCCTATCTGTCCATTCAAGCAGCCATTGATTTCGTGGAAACGAATTTCTGTGTATCCATGGACAAATCTTCCGTAGTATGCAGACATTTCGGCAAGAATAACCAATGCATCCGAATGCGTTGTCCTTTCTTTCCCAAGCATCAGTAAAGACTAATTTTTAATTGCATTCATGAGAGTATTGATATTATGTACAGGTAATAGTTGCCGTAGTCAAATGGCACATGGATTTCTTCAGTCGTTCAATCGTGACCTGGAAGTGCATTCTGCAGGAACGAAACCGGCTGAGAGGGTGAATCCCAAAGCTATTGAAGTGATGAACGAAGTAGGTATTGACCTATCCAACCATAACCCCAAAAGTGTAGAAATATATCTCAACTATGAGTGGGATTATGTGATAACTGTCTGTGGCGGAGCCAACGAGAGTTGTCCCAACTTCATTGGCAAAGTAGGCAAGCGACTACACATTGGTTTTGACGACCCTTCGGATGCAACGGGTA
>JAZQTU010000005.1:0-98575 GCA_045630965.1 Bacteroidaceae bacterium
CAGCCATTGAACTATCCCAACATCGGTCCACGCGAAAGCTATCTTTTGCATCACGAGGAGATTGAAAGTCTTGTAATCAACTTCCCGACCATAAAGCGTGCCCGTTTCTGGATGACCTTCGGCCAGCAGTATCTGACCTATCTGGATGTGATTCAGAATATAGGTATGAGCCGCATTGATGAGGTGGAGTACAAGGCACCCAAGGCCGACGGTACCGGCGAAGAGGTTGTAAAGATTGTTCCTTTGCAGTTCCTTAAGGCTGTGCTTCCTAATCCACAGGATTTGGGCGAGAACTACGAGGGCGAGACATCTATTGGCTGTCGCATCCGTGGTATCAAGGATGGCCAGGAGCACACATACTATGTCTACAACAACTGCAGCCACGAGGAAGCCTACAAGGAGACCGGCATGCAGGGCGTAAGCTACACAACAGGTGTTCCTGCAATGATTGGTGCGATGATGTTCCTCAAGGGTATCTGGCGCAAACCGGGTGTTTGGAATGTCGAGCAGTTCGACCCGGATCCATTCATGGAGCAGCTCAACCAGAAGGGATTGCCTTGGCATGAGGAGTTTGACAAGGATTTGGAATTGTAATATAAAATGTAAGGGCGAGCCAACCTCGCCCTTCTAATGAAAACTAAAATGGCAAAAAAAGAAGAATTGGAGAATATTGCAGGCAGTGAAAAGCTCCGTGCTTTGCAGGCTGCAATGGACAAAATAGAAAAGAACTTCGGCAAGGGCTCTATTATGAAACTCGGAGATGATAATTTCGAGGATGTCGAGGTTATCCCTACCGGTTCAGTAGGCCTCAATGCCGCATTGGGCGTCGGTGGTTATCCACGCGGTAGAATAATTGAAATTTACGGTCCGGAATCTTCCGGTAAGACTACATTGGCTATTCATGCCATTGCTGAGGCTCAGAAAATGGGTGGTATAGCTGCTATAGTCGATGCAGAACATGCATTTGACCGCTTCTATGCCCAGAAACTTGGTGTAGACATAGACAACCTTCTTATCTCTCAGCCCGACTGCGGTGAGCAGGCACTTGAGATTGCAGAGCAGCTTATCCGCTCATCGGCAATTGACATAATTGTCATAGACTCCGTTGCAGCATTGACACCTAAGGCTGAAATTGAAGGAGAAATGGGTGACAACAAGGTTGGTCTTCAGGCCCGTCTTATGTCACAGGCATTGCGTAAGCTCACATCTGCTACCAGCAAGACAAAGACAACATGTATCTTTATCAACCAGTTGCGTGAGAAAATCGGTGTAATGTTCGGTAATCCCGAAACAACCACTGGTGGTAATGCACTCAAGTTCTACGCATCCGTACGTCTTGATATACGTCGTGTAAGCCAACTTAAGGACGGCGAGGATGCAATTGGTAATCAGGTGCGTGTAAAGGTTGTTAAGAATAAGGTAGCTCCTCCTTTCCGCAAGGCTGAATTTGATATCATGTTCGGTGAGGGTATTTCACGTATTGGTGAAATCGTAGACCTGGGTGTACAGTACGGTATAATAAAGAAGAGTGGCTCTTTCTTTAGCTACAATGATACAAAGTTGGCTCAGGGACGCGACCGTACAAAGGCGCTCATTGCAGATAATCCAGAACTTGCAGAGGAATTGGAAGCAAAAATTTCAGATGCAATAAAGGGTAACGTCAGCGAGGTTACTGAATAATGAACAAATGAATAATTATAAAAACGAGAATAAAACCAATTAATACTATGAAGAAAACCATTTTGTTTGCAGCTTTGGCTTTTGTGGGCCTTGGCGCATTTGCACAGGATGCTCCTCAATTCACAGTGGTGAAGGAGAATCCTATCACAAGTATCAAGAATCAGAACCGTGCAGGTACATGCTGGTGCTATTCATCTTTGGCTTTTATCGAGTCAGAGTTGTTGCGTATGGGAAAGGGTGAGTACGATTTCTCTGAAATGTACATTGTTCACAATACATACCTTGACCGTGCCGACAAGGCAGTTCGCACTCATGGTGATGCCTCTTTCTCACAGGGCGGTTCGTTCTACGATGTAATTTACGGTATGGATAAGTTTGGACTTGTTCCCGAAGAGGAGATGCGTCCAGGTGTAATGTACGGTGAGACTTTGAGTAACCACAATGAACTTTCTGCTGTCAGCGATGCTGTAGTTGCTGCCATAGCAAAGGGCAAGCACCGTAGCTTGCAGGTATCTCCCGATGGTCAGATGCTGTGGAAGAAGGCTATCGAGGCTATCCATGACATATACCTTGGCGAGCGTCCCGAAGAATTTGAATATAAAGGTAAGAAATATACTCCGCAGTCATTCTATAAGTCACTTGGCTTGAATGCGGAAGATTATATCTCATTGACATCTTATACACACCATCCTTTCTACAGCAAGTTCGTTCTTGAAATTCAAGACAACTGGCGTTGGGCTGAGTCTTACAACCTTCCTATCGATGAGTTGATGGAGGTGTTTGAGAATGCTATCATGGAGGGTTATACCATTGCATGGGGTAGTGACGTAAGCGAGAATGGCTTTACACGTGATGGTACAGCTGTTATGCCTGCAGATGCAAGCAAGGGCGACCTTCAGGGTTCTGACATGGCTCGTTGGTTGAAGCTCAGTGAAGAGGAGAAAAAGGTTACTCCTAAGCCTTCAAACGAGAAGTGGTGTACACAGGAAGAGCGTCAGTTGGCGTATGACAACTGGGAAACAACTGATGACCACGGTATGCAAATCTACGGTATTGCAAAGGACCAGAACGGAACAAAGTACTACATGGTAAAGAATTCTTGGGGTGAGAGTGGTAAATACAAAGGTATTTGGTATGCATCAGAGGCATTCGCTCGTTACAAGACAATGAATATTGTTGTTCACAAGAATGCTATTCCTAAGGATATCCGCAAGAAACTCGGTATCAAGTAATTAAGTTGTAAAAAAAATCAGAGGTTGCAAAAATATTTTTTGCAACCTCTGATTTTTACTTATCAGCAATTCTCTTCTTTGCAACATCAAGGCAATTTTCGGCAAGTTCCTTTGCTGCTTCATAGTCCTTGCGAATTTTCTCTGGTGGGTCGCAAGAACGTTGGTTTTTAACGAATGACAGTGCTGAATATCTTTTGAGAATATCATTTATGGCATAAAGCTCTTCCATGCTGTTTGCTTTGCAGTATCTGTCAGCGGCTATTTTGTATAACATTGTGCGACGTTCTACAAAATTGTATGCATATCCTTTGAAAAGTATATCTGCTTTTTTGTAGAATCTTTCTCGCGCTGTTTTTACGCTGTCACTCATAAGCTCGTACTCTTCGCCATAATCCTCCTTTAACTCCTCTTGCTCCTTATCAGATGTATTTGAAATAATGCATGCAACCTCTATACCGGTATTCAAGATTTCGTCCATGAGTTCATTGAAATCATCTGCATCTTCCAAATCTTCAATGGCATCCTTGTATACATCCAATTGTTTTTCAAAAATATCGCTGCATCCGGTTGTAATCAATATTGCCGAAAACAGCAGTGGCAGGCCTCTTTTCATAATAAATATTTTTGACTAAGATAAGTCAATTTGAGAATATGACAAAAAAAGGAAGGAAGAACTTGTTATGACTCTTCCTTCCTTTTTGTCTGTATTGTGATTATCTGATAATAATCTTCTTGTTGTTTATGATATATATACCGGCCTTTGTGGCTTTGTCAAGCATGCGTCCCTGAAGGTCGTATATTATATTCTTCTCTTCTTCAACAACGTTCTCTATTGCGGTTTCGGCCTTAACCTCTTCAAGAGTCCATTTTGCTGCTAAACTATATGGTGCGTCACAGTATGGGTAATATGCCCCGGCTTCTCCGTCCACTTCGCCAACCTTGAAGTATTGAGCACCGTTTAACAAATAGAATTCAGCGTCGTTTATATATTCAATGCCAAGTACGGATTTTTCTCCAATGTTGCTCGCATCAACGTTCCATTGACGACAAACAATATAATATCCGTCTGCCGATACAAGGTAGAATTTTCCGTTGCCGATATCTTCAAATCTGAATATCTGACTGTTACTTTCTGTGTAATTGGCAATTCCGACGGTGCCTTTTGGACCGTTTGAGTTGGCATTATATTCCTCTATGTTCAAATATTTATCTTGTGAAACAGCCTTTATCCTGTATAGTATTGTTCCGTCTGGTAACACGGGGATTTCTGGTTCAACAGGTTCGACGGTTTCGTATCCCGGCTCTATTCCTTTAAGAATTGTGTATTTGTCATTTGTGATTTGCTCAATACTGTATTTTTTGTATACAATAGTGTAATCGGCACCGTGTGTACTCTCTTCGTAAAGGAATGCTATTGTTGAATCCTGCTGATAGCACATGGTTGAGTATGCCGATCCTATTGAAGATGCTTGGTGGCGACCATCCCAGTCCTTTGCGAAATTTGCAGGTGTGTTGAAGTCGGCTTCTGTTGTCAGTTCCTTGTAATATATACCGACGTTGCTACGTCCGCTTCCAAAAGGCAAGGATTGCAATGCCAACCATGTCTTGAAATTGTCTTCTTTGCGGATGACAGGGACAATCATAATCTCTCCGTTGCAAGAGTTGTTCTGTGCTACAACGCCATTAACATTGCTGTTCGATGCCGCGTAGTTGCCCCATGAACCTTCAGCTTTTGTAGCATTTGTGAATGTATATATATTGTAGAACCTTCCACCATTTATGCGTGAACTGATTATTACATTGCCGTTTGGCAACTCTTCAACCTTTGGCTCATCTCCACCACTTGGGATTGGCGCGTTCTCGACGCCACCAAGAACATTCCAGCTTCCACCGAAGTCATCGCTGTAGAGTACGAAATTTGTATATGTGCCGTATTTGTTCTTCAAAAGAACAGCGCAGTATAAGCGGTAATAGTTGCCAACCTTTACATAACGGCTCTGGTGAATCTTGCCGGAACCAACGAACATGGCCATGACCGGGCCATGTGAACTGTTATCCCACATTGCGTAAATATTGTCTGCTATGTCAACTGGCTCGCTCCAGGTTTCACCATTGTTTTCGCTGTAGAATCGTGCGATGTTTTGGTGGTTGTTACGTGTACCATTCTGGAATGAAACGTTACCGGCGCAACTCAATACAAGTACGCGGTTGCTTTCACGGTCGGCAACGATAGCGGGGTCTCCGAATCCAACGTGCATGAAATCTGGAGAATTGGCGCCCTGTCCGTCAACTATGGAGAATTTTGTGCCCCATGTTTGTCCATTATCTTTGCTTATTCGTGCGTGCAGGTCAATACGGCCTTTGTTCACAACACCAATATCTGCACCACTATGACGATAGTCTGCAACAGCTATAAGGTTTCCGTTCTTTGCCATTGCAATGGCTGGAATACGATAGGGAATACCTCCTTTGTTTGTAATGAAAATGTCTTGTGCAACTTCAGGGACTCTTGTATCCTTTTTCATGGTTACGACAAAGTCACTGAATGTAATACCTTTGTTGGCACCGGTCTGTGTGAATGTAAACTGGCGTTCAGGTGAGGATACAGTGATGTCTAAGTTCTGTTTTGTTGATGAACTCGTGTATGTGGTTCCGTTAATGGCAAGATTTAATGTGTGCGTGCCGGTGTCGGTGTTTATATAGCCGAAGCGTATGCTTTTGACCATATAGCCTTCGGGGGCGGTGATAGTGTATGTAGATGAATTAGACTGACCAGAATATCCGGCAATATAGTCGTTTGAGGTTGTCATGTTATTGGCGCTTGTGGATAGTGAAAAGCCTTGTACTTCATTGCTTTCCCAACGTGCATGCCATGTATTGTTGCTGTTGCTGGCAGTGAATGTTCCTTTTGATGCAAGAATTTCAACATTAATTACATCTACTTTTGGTTTGTTGTCATCATTGTCATCGGGGAGTGTAGCATCAACCTCTTCGATGAGATATTGGCAACCGGTGTCTGTTGTGTTTGAGCCGTCGCCCCAGTTGTAAATTTTATAGCCGAGTCCGCTGTTTGTCTGGTTGAACTGTACATTGTTGCTGACAATGATGAATAGCCCTTGTGTGGCTGCCTCTTTCAACTCCCAGCCGTTGTTAGGCTCATTGCTTTGTGTGCGTAGTGCAGTGTTGTTGCTGCTTGCCGGCGATATGTACGTGTTGTCGCTCTTGTTTACAATGTTGTACTTGCCGTCGTTACGCATAACGAATTTCCACTTTGCAGCCTTTGTCACGTTTGCGTTTCCTGTCATTTCGGCATTAGCACCGTTTGATGTCGCATAGCGGTTTTCGCGCTGTGGGGTACACAGGGTATAATAATAACTCGTTGCGTTGTCGCTGGTTTTTGGCTGGTTGACTTTTGCAGTTGCAAGCAGTGTTTTGAAAGTTTCAAATGCGCTGTTTAGCTGTGCTAACTGTTCGCGACGTTCTTCTTCGCTCATAGTTGTGTCGAGTGTAGCTTCAATGTCTGCAATTACTGCGTTCAGCTCACCGGCAAGTTCTGAACTGTATTGTCCCGGCTTATCGCCAGTACTGTTTGCTACCTCATTTCTTATTTCATTGATGCTTGATTCCAATTGTTCAGCTGCAACGTCCATTCTTTTGTTGGGTGAGTAAACCAGGCCGTCAACGGCATTTTTGCCCTCGGTGTCGGTAAGCACGAATGTGAACATCCACTTGTTAAGACGTACACCGCTTGCGCCTACATAAGGTAGTTTTATGAATACCTTGTTCCAGCCTTTGTTTAGCGTAACCTGAACAGGCTTGCGTGCTGTGAAGTTCTCGTTTTTGAGGTCAACCTCGTTGTTTATGCCTACACCTGTGTTGTCCCAAGTAGGAGGCAGAATCTCTGTGTCGTTGAGCCATATTCTTGAACCTTTCCTGTCCCATTTGCCGGCATCTGGTGCTGTGTCCTTTTCGCTACGGCCATAGTTCTGGAATTCAATCTGTGCGCCAACGGCCTGTTTCTTGTCGCTATAAACGTATGTCCATGCGTAAGCGGTGCTGTTGCTGTAGTTTGTACTGCCGTAATATGTAGGTACGGTGTTGTTGCCCCATGTGTGGCGCAGGTAGATACCGGCACCTGTTGCAATACCTGTACCGTATGTTGTTCCATTAACTGTGTAGCTTTCTTTGAGCCCCTCTGTTTCGGGTGCAAATGTAGCATTCATGTCACCGCCATTGGGGAATGGGTCTGTTATTCTCCATCGTACATTTGTCTGCTTAACGTATGGGATAGGCTCGTTTTTCAAAGAGTTTGCCTTGTGGAAAAGGAAACGGCGTTCCCAATCGGTGAATTCTTCATACTCGCTACCGCTGTTGGGTAGGGTAGTTCCGCCTTTTTCGATATATTGCTTGCCACCACCAATCCATGCGCGTTCGGCACTTGCAATGACGTTTGCGTAGAAGTTGTTCTGTGCAATGATATCCTCTTCTGTAGGAGTCTTGCGGTCGTTCCAAGGTGCTGAAATTGTTCCGGCTACGTTGGCGTTACCCTTCTGCTCGTAGTAGATGTTGCTTTTGTATATACCCACAAGGTCGGCAAACACGTCAAAGTGGTTGGTATAATTGTAGCGGCAATCAATGTTTGGCATGCCGTTTATAACCTTTCCGCTTGAACTCCACATCTGTGTCATGTCTGCTCCGGTACTTGTACTGATGGTAACACCACGTATCGGGTTCCATACGACAACCTTCTTGCCCAAACTATGAACTTTGTCGGTCATAATCTTCAGGAAGTTGGGGTATTCGATTGTCTCCTCGTCGGCACCGATGTGAATGTATGGTGCATCGGGGAATACCGCAGCAACCTCCTCGAGAATATTCTGTAGCTCGGCAACTCCCTGCTCGGTCTGCATTGAGTGTCCCATTGCCTTCTTGAAAGCCTCGCTATGTCCCGGCATGTCAATTTCGGGAATGACAATTACGCCGCGTTCCTTTGCATAGTCCTGCAAATCCTTGCATTCTTCCTGGGTATAATACTTGCCCGCAAAACGTGTCATCGAAGCTTCACTTGTGAGTTGTGGATAGGCCTTTACCTCAAAGCGCCATGCTTGGTTCTCGGTCATGTGCCAGTGGAAAGTGTTTATCTTGAAGCGTGACAACAGGTCGATGTGTTTTTTTAGTGTTTCTATTTTGATGAATGAACGGCCTACGTCGTGCATATAACCACGTAGCTTGAACGCTGGCCAGTCTGTTATTGACACAGCTTCCAGTGTGGCGTTGCCGTCATAACCCTCGGCGAGTTGTGCAAGTGTCTGCGCTGCACGAATAACGCCTGTGTTTGTGATTGCAGTGATGTTTATTGCATCGGCTGTAATGTCTAGAGTGTATGCCTCGTTTTCGTAGCCGGCAAGCTCATAGTCGTATGCATCAGGAATGCTCTGTACAATAGTTACTGTGACTTGAGCTCCGTTGTCGGCTATTGCACACCCGTTGTCGGTAAAGAATTTCTTGAGTAGCTTGCATTGTGTCGGGTCGGCAATTTTTACATTGCGGTTCAATGCAAATGCACTTCCGCTTTGAATTTCAATTTTTTGTGGTTTTGGCAGCAGATGTGTCACTTTTGCCTGCACTGTTTGTGCAAGACACAACACCAAAACAAACAATGGAATTAAAATTAGTTTTTTCATTTTTTTATAAAACGTTATTTTAATGATTTGCTGTAAGTTGTAAATATGGAGCGGTTGGCTTTTGCCATAATACTCCATTTTATAAAATCTTTTGCAATAATATTAATAATTATTAATATTCGCAATAAATGGCACTTGATTTCTTTGAATGAAACCTGTTTCGTGAAATATTTTTTTGTCAAAAAGATGCTTGTTTCGCTCTTTTCTCTTATCTTTACAAATTGAATGGATTATCTTGAGGATAATAGGCTTATCTCACCGGGTGATTCTCTTTAATATCGGATAAAAAAATACTATATATGGGTCAGAAATGGAAATATGAACCTCTAACACATGAACAGAATGTGATAGCGAACACTCTGTCTGCAGAGCTGGATATCAGCCCTGTGCTTTGTGGTCTGCTTGTTAGACGAGGTGTTAATTCTGTTGCAGAAGCAAGAAATTTCTTCCGCCCAAAATTGAGCATGCTCCACAACCCGTTCCTTATGAACGATATGGATATTGCTGTAAAGCGCCTTAATAAGGCACTCGGAAAAAAAGAGCGCATACTTGTCTATGGCGACTACGATGTTGACGGCACAACAGCTGTGGCTCTTGTCTATAAGTTCCTGCAACAGTTTTCTTCAAATATCGACTACTATATCCCCGACCGCAACGAAGATGGTTACGGAATATCCAAAAGGGGGGTCGATTATGCTTACTCGACAGATGTCAAGTTGATAATTGTTCTCGATTGCGGAATAAAAGCAGTTGAGGAAATTGCCTACGCCAAGTCGTTGGGCATTGACTTCATTGTCTGCGACCACCACGTTCCCGACGAGGAATTGCCCTGTGCTGTAGCAATCCTCAACCCCAAACGTGCCGACTCGACATATCCTTGTCCTCACCTGTCGGGTTGTGGTGTCGGTTTCAAGTTCATGCAGGCGTTTGCGATAGATAACGGCATACCTGCCGACCAGCTATATCCATTGCTTGACCTTGTCGCTGTCAGCATAGCATCGGATCTTGTGCCCATAATGGGCGAAAACCGCATACTTGCCTTTCATGGCATTAAACAAATAAACCATAATCCGAGTGTCGGTCTTAAAGCAATCATCAGTGTTTGCGGTTTGCAGGAGAAGGAGATTGCAATCAACGATATAATTTTCAAGATAGGCCCTCGTATCAATGCGTCGGGTCGCATACAGAAGGGTAAGGTCGCTGTTGACCTGCTGATAGAGAACAATCTCCGTGCGGCTCTTGAAATGAGCTATCAGATAAATGAGTTCAATGAAGCCCGTAAGGAACTTGACAAAAGCATGACAGAAGAGGCGAACACTATTGTAGCGGGCCTTGAAAGCTTTGATGAGCGCCGTGCCATTGTAATCTTCAACCCCGACTGGCATCGCGGTGTAATAGGTATAGTGGCATCGCGCCTGACCGAGGTGTATCATCGTCCGGCGGTTGTAATAACCTGTACAGGTGATATGGCGACAGGCTCGGCACGTTCTGTGACCGGTTTCGACCTCTACAAGGCTATGGAGAGTTGTCGTGACCTGCTCGATAATTTCGGCGGACACACCTATGCCGCAGGCTTCTCGCTGAAGGTTGAGAATATCGAGGCCTTTGCAAAGCGTTTCGAGGAGTTTGTTTCGCAGAATATTCTTCCGGAGCAGACCGACCCTGTTATTGAGATTGATGCCGAAATAGGTTTCCATCAGATAACACGCAAGTTCTTCAACGACCTCAAAAAGTTCGCTCCTCATGGGCCTGAGAATCCAAAGCCACTCTTCTGTACACGCAATGTGTGTGACTATGGTACGAGCAAGGTTGTTGGACGTCGTCAGGAACATATAAAACTTGAACTTGTAGATGATTTGTCAAACAAGGTGTTCAATGGAATTGCTTTCGGGCAAAGCCGTCAGGCCAAGTATATAAAATCCAAACAGTCATTCGATATCTGCTACACCCTTGAAGAGAATGCTTATAAACATGGGGATGTGCAGTTGCAGATAGAAAGTATACATACGAAACTAACAAGGTGAGAGTGTGAAGTACAGGGAAATCCTTAAGCGGTATTGGGGATACGACGATTTCCGTGGAATACAACGCGAAATAATCGAGAGCATAGGGGCCGGGCGTGATACGCTCGGTCTCATGCCTACTGGTGGTGGCAAGAGTATAGCTTTTCAGGTTCCGGCACTTGCTGTTGAAGGATTATGCATTGTTGTGACACCGCTAATTGCTCTCATGAAGGATCAGGTGGCAAATTTGCGCAGTCGTGCGATAAAGGCAACTGCAATATATTCGGGAATGAAAAGTTCCGAAATTGTCACTGCACTTGAGAATTGTATCTTTGGCGATTATAAATTCCTATATATCTCTCCAGAACGCCTCTCTTCGGACCTCTTCCTTACAAAGATCAAAAAAATCAAAGTTAGTCTTATAACAGTTGACGAGGCGCATTGCATATCGCAATGGGGACATGACTTCCGTCCGGCCTATCGTAATATAGGTGAATTGCGTTCTCTTTTTCCGGGAGTACCTGTTCTTGCTCTTACAGCTACAGCAACCCCTGAGGTTGTAAAGGATGTTCAGCAGCAGCTGGGCTTTGCTGTTGAGAACTGTTACAGTATGAGCTTTGAACGCAAGAATCTCGTATATGTAGTCCGTCACACCGAAAACAAGGCAAAGGAGTTGTTGCATATTTTGAACAATGTTCCGGGATCGGCTATCGTATATGCCTTGAACAGGCAAAAGACCAAGGAGGTTTGTGAATTTCTACTCTCTCATGGAATAACTGCTGAATATTATCATGCAGGTCTTGCTCCAGAAATAAAAGACCGGAGTGAAGAGGCCTGGAAAAGTGGTAGGGCGCGAGTCATGGTTTCTACCAATGCGTTTGGAATGGGTATTGACAAGCCCGATGTACGTCTTGTGGTACATGTTGACCTACCAAGTTCAATAGAGGCATATTTTCAGGAGGCCGGTCGTGCCGGTCGTGACGGAAATATGGCATATGCTGTCACTTTGTTCAGCCGTATCGACAAACAGGTCGTTTCCCGCCGTCTTAACGACAACTATCCTCCGCAGGATTTCATACGCGAAATATATGATGAAGTCTGCTACTATTACAGCATGGCTTTGGGTGATGGATTGAACTGTACATTTGAGTTCTCTTTGGGTGACTTCTGTAAAAAGTACCATCGTCCGATGTTGCAGACCGACAGTGCATTACGTCTGCTTACACGAATGGGATATATTGAATATGTGGAGGAAATGGAATACGCCTCACGTGTACGTTTTATTGTGGACAAGGATGCTCTTTACCGTTTCCGTGGTTTGCCAGCTGATTATGAATTGCTGGTAAATGCACTTTTGCGTAATTACAGTGGGCTGTTTACTGATTACGCATTCATTGACGAACGTTATCTTTCAAGGATTACGAAACTGTCGCGTCATCGTATGTATGAGATACTCGTATCGTTGACAAATAAAGGACTTGTCGCTTATGCACCATCAAAAAAGTGCCCGATAATAACTTTTACTAGGCATCGTGTTCTTGGAAGTGAATTGCGTTTTACACGTGAAGCATATGACGAACGCAAGGCTGTATTTGGCGAGCGTATCAATGCAATGTTGCATTATGTTACAGACGAAACGCAATGTCGTAGTGCCTCATTACTGGCTTATTTTGGAGAGAAGCGTGCCAATAGTTGTGCCCGTTGTGATGTTTGCAGGTCGCAAAGTGCATCGCCGGTTGCGGAGCCTTTGTCTGCACGTGAGGCATTGCTATCATTGCTGGCCGATGGGGAACCTCATAATGTTGTTGAACTTGATGCATTAAAGTTCCCTCGTGAAGTAATGAATTCTCTTTTACGCGATTTGTGTAATGAAGAGGTGATTGCTGTTGATGGAGAAAAAATTTCTTTGAATAATATTGGAACAAAAGAAATATAACTATGATAACATTTATTTTATGCCTTTTGGCACTTGTTACCTCCTATTTTACCTACGGTAAATATCTTGAAAAGACCTGCGAAATTAATCCCGCCAATCCGGTTCCTTCGCAGACAATGTATGATGGCGTCGATTATTTGCCTATGCCGCGCTGGAAGGTTTTTCTCATCCAGTTGCTCAATATTGCAGGACTTGGACCAATCTTCGGTGCCTTGCTTGGTGCAGCCTACGGCCCTGTCGCTTTCCTGTGGATAACACTTGGCGGAATATTCATGGGTGCTATGCACGACTTTGTCGCAGGAGTAATATCCTTGAAAAACAATGGATTAAGCCTTCCCGAAATAATAGGCAAATATTTGGGTAATGGGACAAGAATATTCATGAGGGTTTTCTCTGTTCTTCTTATGGTGCTTGTCGGTGCAGTTTTTATGTCGCAGCCAGCAGAACTTATAGCATCAAATATTTCAATCCCTTCATTTGAAGTTGTAGCGTTTGATAATGTAACATGGGAACTATTTGCTGTATTGGCGGTGATACTTGTATATTATATTCTGGCTACGTTGTTGCCAATAGATAAAATTATAGGTCGTTTTTATCCAATATTTGGTGTTGCGTTGCTTATAATGGCATTCAGTATCCTTTTTGTTCTTTTTACGCAGAGTGATGTATATACAATTCCAGAACTGACTTCGTTGAGCAATGGAATTGCCAATCCTGATAAATTCCCTATTGTTCCTATGCTCTTTACTACCATAGCATGTGGGGCATTATCGGGTTTCCATGCTACTCAATCGCCAATGATGGCGCGTTGCATGACATCAGAAGGACAGGCACGAAGCATATTTTATGGTGCAATGATTGCAGAAAGTATCATTGCATTGATTTGGGCAGCTATCGGTATGGCATTCTGGGGCGGCGTTGAAGGTCTTAATACTGCTATAGCAGAGTATGGTGGAAGTGCTGCTAAACTTGTTGATGTAATAACCGAGACAACTCTTGGTAAAGGTATTGCAACATGTGTTCTTGTTGGAGTTGTCGGCTGTGCGGTGACATCGGGTGATACAGCTTTCCGTTGTGCAAGGCTTATCGTATCTGACATGTTCAGTATAAGCCAGAAGGGGCTGTTGAAAAGAATTTGGGTGTCGTTGCCACTGTTTGCTGTTGCGCTTTTCATAATATTTGCTCTTCCGTTTCAGACAATATGGAGCTATTTTGCATGGTGTAACCAAACATTGGCAGTGCTTACATTGTGGTGCATAACAGTATATCTTTATAGTAACAGGAAACCAATAACCATTGGTGCTTTGCCGGCATTGGTGATGACGTATGTGTGTTCGTCATATATATTCATCTCTCCGATGATGTTCAGCATGAAGAATCGTTTGCTGGCATATCTTCTTGGAGGTCTCTTGACGCTTGTCATAGCTGTAGGCGTCTACTTCAAGGCTCGTAAAAAGTAGAGTAGCCCGGGATAAAAAATAAATGACAGCTACAGGCTGTCATTTATTTTTTATCCCCATTTTCCTCTTGTGAAATCCGGAATTTCAATTGGAATACCACCGTTTTTTGATGATATGTCGGTCAGTTCTACAAGACAACTCCATTCAGCGGCGTCATATACATCCATGTCCAATGGGAGTCCGTTACGCAGACAATGTATAAGACGGCAGTCCATGGCATAGTCAATCCAGCGCCTGCCACAAAGTTCCATACCGCGTTTCTTGTACTCTGCAACGAACGGATGGCGGTGCTTTTCAAGAATTCTGCAACACTCTTCACCGGTGATAACGTTGTCGCTCTCAGGTGTGAATGCAAAATGCTCTGTTGGGTATTTTTGTGCAAATCCTTCAGTTCCACTTATTAGGAATGAACGGCTGTATGGTCGTGGTAAGGAGATGCAGTGCTGCACAAGAATGGTTTTCCCTTTTTCTGTTGTTATCAGCGAACTGTTCATGCTACCGTTAAGTCCGTTGTTTTCTCCTACACGTTTTGATGATATTGAGACAATGCTCTTCATTCTGTCTCCTCGGTGTATGTTCATAGTCTGGGCTATTGGCCCTAAACCATGTGTCGGGTAGGGGTTACCGTTATGGCTGTTCATGAAATCAACTTGCCAATTGCTCCATTTGCGTCCTCCGTCATCATTTGATGCAATACGTTCACGCAGGTCGTGCAGATATGATCCTTCGCAGTGTATTATTTCGCCAAGAAGCCCCTGTTGTACCATGTTTATGGTGCAGAGTTCGAACTCGTCATAGCAACAGTTTTCCAGCATTATACAATGCTTGCGAGTTGTTTCTGCAGTGTCAACCAATCTCCAACAGTCGGATATTGTTGTTGCCGCAGGCACTTCGGTTGCTGCATGCTTGCCACATTGCATGGCGTATACTGCAATGTCTGCATGGCTTGCCCAATCGGTACATATATATATAAGGTCAATATCCTGCATTTCGCAAAGCTCTTTCCAACCATTCTCTCCACAGAATATGGTTGGCTTTTCTGCACCGTACTCTTCAATAATTGCAGACGCTTCATTTATGTTTTCCTCAACAAGGTCGCACAAGGCTACAATTCTGCATCCTTCAATGTGCATCATGCGGTGTACAGCGCGTTTTGCACGTACACCAAGGCCCACAAAGCCAATGCGTACACATTCAATGGGAGCGCATCTCAAATTCAATACGCTATCTTGCATTATGTTTTCTGCCTCCTTGTTCATAGATACAAATGTACAATCCAAAAAAATAAGGCGCAAGTTTGCGCCTTATTTTTTGAAATCTATTTGGTTTTTTATCATTTCTTTACAGGAGAGATTCTCAGTTTGTAGTTCATCTCCTTGTTTGGAACACAGTATTTAGGCATTGTACCTACGTCGTGACCACAAGATGCATTACCGATACCTCTCATCCATGCATCAAGGTGCAATACTGTGTATGGACGGTTCTCCATTTCCCAATAGTGCTGTGCATTCATCAGGTCTTCGTCTGTGTAAGGGAGAGCCGAGAAGCTAACGTTGCCTTCAGTCTCAATCTTGATACCGTTGCCCAAAGAGTCGGTCATCACAAGCTCACGCAATCCCTCGCGGCTACCGCTGCTCTGTGGCTTCACATAAGGCGCAGCCATGCTGCCGTCAGCCTTTGCGTTGTAACGTCCTACAACCACACCGTCCATGCGGTCAACTGTATTCTCCCAAGGACCATAAGCATAATAGCTGATGTTTTCAAAAGATTTGTCAATACCGCAAACCAAACCAGCTCGGCGCAAGTCACCGTTCTTTGGAATGAATTTTGCTTCAACATCTACAATTCCCTGTGGATATACGATGTAGTCAATCTCTGTATCACAAAGTGAGCCGCGGCGTATGGTCTTTACTACAGTGTTGCCATTCTCTTCTACAACTTTTATTTCACCATTTGCTTCAACGCCGTTGGTTGTGTCTGTATAACGGTCATTCTCAATCCAACGGTGGTTGTCGTACAAGAAGCCCTGGCCCTCTGCAATGATATTCTTGCCGTTGAATGCAAGTGATGTCAACT
Organism: Bacteroidaceae bacterium; assembly: GCA_045630965.1. Lineage (GTDB taxonomy): Bacteria > Bacteroidota > Bacteroidia > Bacteroidales > Bacteroidaceae > HGM04593. The sequence goes on from JAZQTU010000005.1 coordinate 16,072, forward strand.
GCACTGTCTCTGCATCAAATTTCACCTGTACCTTGTCATTACCAATGGTTACTTCGTGAAGTGATGATGTGCTTGCAAGAGGTGCGCCTTTTGACTTAATTACCGCAAGTGGTCCACGTTCTGAAATCATGAACTGCTGTATAGCAACTTCATGTCCTGCCGGAGCGTATGATTGTGCTTCTCTGTGCTCTATACGTACAGTTAACAGTAATTCGTCACCGTTTTTCTGTATCTTTTCAATATTGGTAGCCTTCTTGGTTGTTACCCAAGTTTTTCCACTCTTGCCTGGAGCTACAGAAGGAGCCTTTGTCTTGCCTGTGTAAATTATCTTTCCGTTCTTTACAACATCGTATACAATGTCAAACTCATTGAGGTTGGTGAAGTTGTATTTGTTCTTTATTTCCAGAGTAGCAATGCCGTATTCTGTATTGATTTCAGGCATTGTTATCTCTACAAACTGATGAGCAGCCTTGACCTCCTTTAATTTTGCACTCTCCTCACGTGTAGGAGGTATAACGCCGTTAGAGCAGAAGTTACCCTGGTGAGGACCTGGATAATCATATCCTGTATGTATGCGATATACACCCTCTTTCATCTCCTGTGGGTCATATATAGCCTGGTCAACCCAATCCCAGATACAGCCACCGATGCATGAGTTCGAAGCCTCAATCTTCTGCCAGTATTCTTTGAGGTTACCAATGGCGTTACCCATAGCATGTGCATATTCGCAGATGAACATAGGTTTGTCAAGGTCGTTGGTGTTTTCGTCCATCCAAGCCTGTCCTGGGTACATCTTTGAGTAGAAGTCACTGAATCGTCCGCCACCATAATTGCCGCTAGAACGTGTTCCTTCGTAGTGTACAGGACGGCTGTCAAGACGTTTGGCCTCGTCGTAGCAAGGACCGAAGTTGTTTCCGTTGCCGGCTTCGTTACCCAAGCTCCACATTATCACACTTGCATGGTTGCGGTCGCGCATTACCATTCGGTTGATACGGTCTACGAATGCAGGAACCCATGATTCGCGGTCCGAAAGGCTCTGGTTTGCATGGTTCTCAAGGTCAGCTTCGTCGCAGCAGTACAAACCATAGTAGTCGAACATTGCATACATCTTTGCAGCGTTGGGGTAGTGGCTGGTGCGTATTGTGTTGATATTGTTCTGCTTCATTAAGAAAATATCCTGCAACATTGATTCTGTTGTAACGGCACGGCCATATACCGGGTGAGTATCATGGCGGTTAACTCCCTTGAAGAATACGCGCTCGCCGTTGATGTATACAAGTGAATTCTTTATAACAATTTCACGTACACCATATTTTGTAGAGAATGCCATCTCCTCATTGCCATTATCATCGAGCTGTGTGATACGTACTGTATAAAGGTATGGCTTTTCTGCATTCCATAGCTTGACATTGTCAATAGTCAACTTCATGTCGCCGCTAAGCGAAACAACCTTTGCAGCAGTATTGAGCTTCAAAGAATCACTCTGTATAAATCTGCCGTCAGCTGTATAAACCGCAGCAACTATTGTTTTCTTGCCCGGCTCAAAATCTCTGTTGTCAAGTTCTATGTTTATGTTCAAGTCGGCACTCCACTTGTCATCAGACAATTTGCTTGTGATATAGTGGTCACGTACTGATGCCTTAGGAACGTTATAAAGATATACATCGCGGAAAATACCACTCATGCGGAACATGTCCTGACACTCAAGATATGAACCGTCGCTCCAACGGAATACCTGTACTGCAAGTTTGTTCTCGCCTTTCTTGAGGTGGTTGGTGATGTCAAATTCTGCTACATTGTTGGCACCCTGTGTATAGCCTACATACTCGCCGTTGAGCCATACGAATGCTGCTGAATATATACCTCCGAAGTGAATGAAAGTACGTCTTCCGTCCCAATTTTCGGGAACTTCAAATGTGCGTACATAAGAACCTACAGGGTTGATACCATAATTCTTTCCGCCATCATTGAAACCTGGACGTGCCTTGATGAATGGAGGTGTGTTTGCGTGTGGGTACTCTACATTGTTATAAATAGGTTTGTCATATCCCAACATTTCCCAGTTTGACGGAACTGGAATCTCATCCCAACCGTCAACGTTGTATCCCATTTCATAGAAGTCAAGCGGACGCTGCGAAGGCTCGCTTACAAGGTTGAACTTCCATGTGCCGTTCAAGCTCTGGTAGCGGCTGTTGATAGGCTCTGTCCATGGTGTTGCATAGTATTCAGCGTCTGCAAGCATCTCCTTGGTGTTGTTGTAAGGCATGTATGTTGCTACGGCGCGTTCCTTGTTTTCTGCAAACATTGTCTCATCTTCCCAATGTGCAGATGCAATCTTTGGCTTTTCAACCTGCTCGAAAGAGAACCAAGCTGAATTGTCAGCAGGGTTTTTGTCAACGAGCTTCATCTCGCCATCGTGTAGAGCATACATCTTGTCGCTCTTGTTTGCCGAAACAATAAGGAAACAACCTTTGTTTCCTTCCACAGGTTCAAAGCAGAACTTTGCATTGTTCCACACGCCGGGTGTTGCAGGCCATTGCAACAGGTAGTCAATGCTTGCATTGTCACCGCCGTCATCAAAATTCTGTCCGTAGAAGGCATTCTCGATAGCAAAGGTGTAAAGGTCAATAGTCTTGATACTCCAATACTGTCCTCTGTTCTCTGTGTCTATTTGTTCAGCTACGATTCTTGCATTGTTCTCGCCAGAATCTTTGTTGCCAAGCACTGTACTGTCAGCAGCTACGGCGCGTATACGGTATGTGAGATCGTCATCGAAACCTGCGTACTGTGACTCCTCAAAACGGAACTGTGCAGCCTTGTGTTCTCTTGCTTTCTCTATTGAAACAAAAACAAGTCCTTTCTTTGATTTGGCTACTGCATAGTTGGGATTGTTTGCAGGAATGAGCATACCATCCTCGTATTTCCACAACTGTGCTTCGTCCGAACCGTTGTTCTCACCAACTTCTACACGATTTCCGTTAACACGCAAAGCATGATTGGTCACCGGATTGATGATACGCCAACTACCCGATAGCTCAGACACTTTCCAGAACTGTGCTGCATTGTCCTTTTCAAAATCGGTCAAGCCTACAGCATTGTCCTTCATTTCATAAACAACATTGCCTTTGTTGCCATAGGCATAGATGTGATAGAGCTTGCCTTTCTCAAATGTTGTCTGTGCAATTCCGGCAATGGCATAGATTGCGGCAACAGCAAAAAACAAGCCTCTTTTGATGTTTTTGATAGACATAGTGTTTTATTTTAATTATTATAGTTTATTGCATATTAATTACAACATGCGAATATAACTAAAACTATGTGTAGAATGAATAAAAAAGTTTGTTTTTTTTTCTATTTTTTTGTCATACTTGTGTAAAAATGATAATTTTGTGAAAGGAGTTGTTTTACAATATAAAAAAATAGGTTATGAAACGTACATCAATATTCTTGACATTGCTTCTTTTCATGCTCTCTGCATCAGTGTATGCTCAGGACAAGCAGAATGCTTCTTTGGCTGAAACCGGAGGAAAACAGGTGGTGTATCTTGAAACTGCAAGCTGGGGACAGAACTCTCCATTCAACCTGCTTTGCTGGACCAATGCTTCACATACAACGCATGCAAAAACAGGTTGCGTCCCGACAGCATATGCTATTGTGATGCGCTATCATAAAAAACCAAATGAGGGTATCGGTCGCTTGTATGATTGTCAATTGGGTACTGAAATTACCGACAGAACATACGATTGGGACAGTATGCCGCTTGTGTATGACGGCAATTGGACCGATTATCAAAAGAACGAAGTTGCAAAAATAATGTCACACCTCGGTCATGCTTTTATGGTCTCTTATGGTGCAGGTTCAACAAGTGTAAGTGACTCACAGAGTACTCATCATCCAAGCAGAGTGTTTGATTATAATAAAGTTGACGCATCCTATCAAAGGGATTTTAGTAGAGAGGAGTGGGAAAATGCTATCAGAGAGAGTCTTGACAACCGATGTCCTGTAATATATGCAGCGAATAATTCCGGAACCGGTGATTCTCGTCATATGTTTGTTATAGACGGTTATACCGATAACGGATATTTCCATTTTAATTTCGGGTGGAACGGTAGCGGTAACGGTTGGTTCAAACTCGATGATATAACTCCATATCAGGGTGACAACTATTCATGGAAGCAGGGCGGAAGTTCTGAACATTATGCAATCTTTAACTTCAAGCCAAATCAAACAGATGAAGAAGACGGTAACGCAGGAGACGGTAATGGTGATGAAAATGAAAGTGAGAATGGAGATGTTTTGTCCAAAACTTATGAATATGTCATCAGTACAACAACCGGAACATTGACCAATGGTAGTCCAAGCAATGAGTGGGTATATACAAAGAATGGTGAATATCAAGCGGACTTGACTTTATCTGCCAAGAATGAAGGTGGTACGGTAAAGAATATATACGCAATATCAAGCGGAAAACTTTCATTGAATGCATACGCGGCAACATCTGCAGGAAACTATTATACAACAGAATATACAATATCTGTTCCTGAGGATGGCGATTATAAGATTGTAGGTTACTCGTTGGATTATGAGGCGTATAAAAAGTTAAATGTAAAAAATGATATAAATGGTTATGATGTAACCCTTGATAATGGGCAAAAGGAATCTATGAAAGCAAGCGGCTTGGATGTTTATAGTATAACATTCACCGTGTCAAGATTAAAAGATAGTTCATCAAGCACATCTTCTGCTTCAATAGATATAAATGATTTTATAATTACCGTGTTGAAGAAATCTGATAGTGATGATACCTCTGTTATCGATGAGGTTTGTGTTGATGAAAATCTTCTGAATATCGTATATGACCTTACAGGACGTTGCGTTAAAGAGATTACAAAGTCTGGTGTTTATATTGTTAACGGTAAAAAAGTTTATGTAAAGTAAATATTTGTATAAATTAAGAATAAAAACGGAGTCACATGAAGTGACTCCGTTTTTGTTAAAGCTTGCTGCCGAATTTTCCGCCGGTTTTTGTTCCTCCTACTCCTGCATTTTTGCTGGCGAAGATGTTCTCGCCATAGTTGACGGCCTTGAATCCTGCATCCTGTTTGCGGCGAAACGCAATTTCAATAAGCCTGTCTATAAGCACACTGAAGTTGATACCGCTGTATTCCCATAGGTAGAACGACAATGAGCCGGGTATTGTATTTATCTCATTTACGAATATTTCACCGGTGGCTTCGTCAATGATGAAGTCAATACGTGCTACGCCATCACACGCCAGGGCGCGGAATGTGTCGCAGGCGTTCTTTCTGATAAACTCTGTGGCCTCTTCCGGCAAGTTTGCTGGTATCTCTCTGACTGTTGATTGCATACCTTGTGACTGCTTGCCACCGCCGTTCATGTACTTGTCCTGATATGAGAGGATCTCTCCGCTACGTACAGGAACCTCGCATACTGATGCCTGGCACTCGTAATAGTTTCCGAGGACAGCGCAATTGACCTCCTTGAGTTTTTGTACATACTTTTCTATGATTACGCGGCTTGTAAATGATATTGCATAGTCAACTGCATCAATGAACTCTTCGCGGTTGTGTGCAGCTCGTATACCGACACTCGATCCGCTGTTTGCAGGTTTTACTATAACCGGGTAGCCAAGTTCTTTTTCTACGTGTTCAATAGTCTCTTCTTGCTTGTCAGCCCACTCTTTATCACTGAACCAGTTGTAGTCAATGACAGGAATGCCACATTCCTTCAAAATCATCTTCATGGTAATCTTGTCCATGCCGTTTGCCGATGCAAGGGTGTTGCATCCGGTGTAGGGGATACCGCAGAATTCCATTACACCCTGAAAGGTTCCATCCTCGCAGTTGGTGCCATGTAAAGCCGGGAGAATTACATCCAGTCTTGTTACTGCCTCTTTCTGGAAAAATCCTTTGTTTGTACGGTAGAGGTTCGTGTCACCGTATATAGGTTTCATATATACCTCTTCGCACATGGCAAGCAATTTTTTTGTATCACGGTAGTTGGCTACGTTCAATAGCGCTTCACCTGTGTACCATTTTCCCTCTTTGGTAATATATATCGGTGTTATGTCGTACTTCTCACGGTCCATGGCTGCCATGGCTTGATTGGCGGTGATTACTGAAATCTCGTTCTCTACAGAACGTCCGCCGAATACTACTCCTACATTTGTCTTCATATTTCTGTTTATTTAGTGTCTATCGGAATTTTAGGTTTTTGGGACTGTTTATTTGAAATTGTCCGGTAAATCGTTTTCATACAGTACAACATCACCGGCTTTCAGTATTTGTGCCAAATGGGTGTGTGCCTGGTTTAATGAATCAGCCAAATAATATTTATCAGCGTTAAGCCCGCCGTCGTCTATTCCTTGTTTTATAGCTTCGCGATTGGTCGCATTTACCACAATTGCATAATCGCAGCTGGTAGCTATTGTCTTGCCTAATTCTCTATTGGCTTCGTATTGGCGTGCTCCCATCTCAACAAAACCCGGTGTAATGACTATTCGTCTGTTTCCTTCATTAACTGCAAAATTCTTGAGTACATCGAGTGCCATTTTTGCACCTTGTGGGTTTGAGTTGTATGCGTCGTCGAGAACAGTTATGCCGTTTGCAACCTTCATTGACAAACGATGCTCTACTGGTTGCAGGCGTGCTATAGCTCTTCTCTGTTTGTTCTTGTCTACGTCCAAATGGTCGGCAACCGCAATGGCTGCAAGAATATTAAGCAGATTGCCAATACCAAGCAGGCGGCTGTTGAACTGTTCGTCATTTAGTTTGAATGATACTCCATTTGCTCCATATTGAACATTCTCAGCTTTGTATTCGGCATTATTTTCAACAGCATAATGGATTACGTTGCACTTGGATGTTATTCCTTTATAGTTGTTTATATATTTGCTGTCGTAGTTAATGACACCAATACCGTTTGCTGGCAATGAGTTTATAAGTTCAAATTTTGTATCCTGTATATTCTCAACAGTCTTGAATGTCTCAAGATGCATCTCACCTACGGCTGTAACAATGCCTATTGTGGGGTGTACAAGGTCGCATATCTCCTTGATGTCGTTTTTCTGTTTTGCACCCATTTCCACAATAAATACCTGATGATAAGGACGCAACTGTTCGCGTATGGTGCGTATGACACCCAATAGGGTGTTGAAGTTTCCGGGCGTTACAAGTACATTGTATTTTTCTGCAAGAATACCGGCAAGGTAGTTCTTGGTACTTGTCTTGCCAAAGCTACCTGTTACACCAATTATAATAAGGTTTTTATTGCTTTCTATTATTCGTTTTGCATCATTGTAATAGTAGCGGTTGATTGCTTTCTCTATAGGTGTGTTTACGATGTTGGCAAACAGCATCAGCAGGTTTGAAAGTATTAGTGCTCCGCCAATTATTGTTTTCGCCCATCCGTCAGCAAAGAATGTTGCGGTAAGTGTTATTGCTATAAACAACAGAATATCTGTTGTGAATAATCGTTTTACACGCATTGTATATGCCAATGGTGTCTTGAATTTTTCGCCAAAGCAATAAATCCAGCTTCCCACCAGCATTGCAATAGCTATAGCTACACCAAAATAACCGGGGATGAATGCTGCAATAAACATTCCTGTTGCCATTGCCCGTTTAAGCGAAACTATGTTTCCGGGAACAAGCCAACGGAAATAACGGCTATAACGGTACGAACTGAGCTGAAACATGTGAATGTCGTACTTGGCAATCATCAAAAAGAATAATGTTGCCGCTATGGCATATCCAATGGTGAGTGTGTTCATCTTATTTTATATTTAAAAAGTTCTTCATCACAGTTGTAAATAAGCCGGCATTCTCAAGGAATGAAAAGTGTCCTGTGCCATGTGCTACGACCAACCCTGCATCAGGAATGAGGCGTTCCATAGTCTTGGCATCGCTCAATGGCGTTGCTGTGTCCATGTTGCCCCAAAAAAGTAATGTCGGGGCAGTTATCTTTGGTAAAAGGTGTGTAAGGTCTTCATTTACAACCTTTGATAGTATAGCCCTCATCATGGGCGAAGCATTATTATAGTCGCTTGAACCGGTGCCTTTGCGGCGTCTGTCAATAATTTCCTGTGCTTTAGCCTTTGGCAAGAAGGTGTTGCATAGCCATTTGAGGAACTTGAATCTGTAAATCTTCCAATAATATTTAAGTGGCCGCTTTGGCTTTATGCCAGCAGCGTCAACAAGGACAACGCGTTTCACTTGGTTTCGTGAAGAGTATACAATGCTTACTCTGCCTCCGAACGAATGTCCTATAAGTGACGGATTTTCAATATTCTGCTCCTTGACGAACTGCTCAACCATACGAGTATATTCCTCTACCCCCCAGACTGTATCCGGTTCATCGGAAGCTCCAAATCCTGGGAAGTCAAAATTATATGTGGTATAGCTCTGTGAAAGTACCTGCTGTATGTTGCGGAATATCTCGTTACTGCATCCCCAACCATGTAACAATATTATGGGAGCACCGCTTCCCATAATGTTTATGTTGACTTTAATGTTTTTGTAATTATATATCATTTTGTTCAGCATCAGTGCTATCACTGCACCTTGAATTTATTCTGGTTCATGTTCGCCAATGGTGTGTGTGTTGGTGTTTACGAATATTTATCAATATTTCTTTGGGCGTGGAATCCACGCCCAAAGAAACTGTTATCAGAACTTGATGTTGTTCAAGTGTTTGTCAACGATGATGCCATCGACTGCCTTGATGTTGAACTTTGTGTTCTTCTTGGCCTTCAATGTGATTCTTGCAATCTCAACATCGCCGTTCAATGTGACGCGGTTGCCCTCGTTCACGAATGTAGGATAAACAGCTGTGTTGCCGTTGCTGTGCAAACGGTTCTTGCTGTAGTTGCTCATGCCGGCTACGTTGAGTGCCTCGATGCCTACATACTCGTATTCGTTCACGTCGTAGGGGAGTGCAATGCTCAATGCGTTTACGTTGGCAAGGCCTTTACCCTTAACGGTGATGACAACCTCTTCGCCTGCCTTGTAGCTCTTCTTGTCTGCCTCTATAGTAAGTGTTCCGGCTACCTTGTTCTCGGGCTTCTCGTAAACGCCGTCGCCGATACGTGTAGCTGCTGTTGAAATATCGTATGCGTCAATCAAACCGTTCTCGTTGATGTCGCCGATGCTGATATATTCAAAGTCGCTGTCGCTCTTGCGCAGACCGGTGTAGTTGAGGTATGATGTCAAGTCGTTCTCATCGACCTTCTTGTCCTTGTTGATGTCGCCCGACAGGTATGTCTCTGTTCCGGGAACCTTGAATATATACATTTCACGTCCTGAGCCAAAGTTGCCTACAGCCTCTGTAACGTTAATCTTGATGTAACGTGCCTTTGGCTTGTTGTCGAATGTAAGAACCTTTGTCTCGCCGTTACGCTCCCAACGGATATCCATAGGCTCGCTCCAGCTCTCTTTGTTGGTGCTGTAGCTGAGTGTTGCCTTGGTGATAGTACCGTTACCTGCGTCCTCGCGGCATAGGTAGTGGAGTTTGTCGAGTGTAGAAAGTCCGTTAAGGTCAATAACCATCTCAAATGGTACAGCCTTGCTGCTCCATGCGGTATGCCAGATGTTACCCTCGTCAAAGTCGAACAGCCTGTTTGTTCCCTGACCGCCCTGGTTAGGACAGCTTGTTGTTGCTGAAACGCCTGTGAGTGCCCACTCAAGAGGGTTGCTCTTTGTGGTTGTCTTTATCTCGCTCCACTCTGAAACACCGCTCTTGTTCACTGCACGTACAGCGAATGTGTAGTCGGTAACAGGTGTGAGGTCTTCGAACAACAGGCTTGTGCCCTTGATTGTGCTGTAGATACGTCCGTCGAACATAATCTCATAGTAGTCGGCATTTGCAACCTCGTTCCATGTTGGAGTGATTGTGTATGCCTGGCAGTTCTCGTCGGTAACGGTTGCCTTTGGTGCTTCGAGTGCGCCCTCGCTTGCAAGAAGGTCGCTCTCGATGTTGAACTCGTAGCCCTTGATGCTCAATACTGTTGCATCGGCTGCAACATCGTTCTTGGCAACCTTGACCATGATGACAGGGTTCTTGATAATCTCAACCTTCTCGAATTCGCTTCCCTTTGTTGCAAAGCGGTTGAGGTTAGGCTGTGCGTCGTAGAACCATACGTTCTCGCCGTTGTTGAACTCTTCGATGGTGCTTACCTCTGTGAGCTTGATGCTCTTCTTGCCAACCTTTGCTGCAACCTTCTTTGGCTGTGCGCTTGCATTTACCTTGAAGATTGTTGCCTTCTCTTTAACGAAGCCGTTGAAGTTACCCTTTGTAGGGTTAACGGTGATAGTCACGTTGCCCTTGCTGTCGAGGCTCTGCTCGATAAGGGTTGTTGTGTATGCACCGCAACGATAAAGTTCGGTAACGCCGTCATCGTCATACTCGGTGAACTGTGAGTTGCCCTGTGGGTAAACTTCGTATATGCGCAATGCCTTGTCAATGTCCTTTACATTGTTGTTGGGGTTAGCCATTGGAATAATAGCGCCAGCCTTGACAAATACGGGAAGTTTCCAAAGTGGAGTATCAAAGTTGTTGATGATGCGTCCACCTTCGTATTTCTCGCCTGTGAACCAGTCGTACCATGTGCCCTCGGGCAAGTAAATGTTGTTGCGGATGTCGTTGCCCTCTGTATCCATTGCTGTATTTTGGTAAATAGGAGCAATGAGAAGGCTTGGACCATACATGTATTGGTAACGTGTTGCAGTTCCCATTGTGAAATCGTTTGCCTCATCTTCGAGGAACATGGCACGTATCATCGGCTTTCCATCTACAGCCTCGCGTGCGATGCTGTATGTATAAGGGATAAGCTCCGATTTCATCTTCATGTATGTACGGTTGATAGATGTTGCAGGCTCGCCAAGAGCATGTGGATATTTCTCGTTTGCACCCCAACCGTCCATGTTGAGCATCATTGGAGTGTAGGTCTTCCACTGGTATTCGCGTACAAATACGGGTACGTTCTTACCGCCGAAGATACCGTCAACGTCCGATGTGATGTTTGGCTGTCCCGAAAGACCTGAACCGATGAATGTAGGGATGTGGAAACGGATATATTCCCACTCGCCACCTGTCTGGTCACCGCTCCATATTGTTGCATAGCGCTGTGTACCTGCCCAACCGTCGAGAGAGATGATGAAAGGACGGGCATTGTTGCCGTAGTATGTCATGATGCCGGCTGCATCGGTAACACCGTTCAAACCGAATGAGTAACCTGCACCTACCCATGCAACGTCGGTCTTCAGTACACGTACACCTGCATCGCGCACCTCCTTTACAAGGTCACGCTGCAGCAATGCGCTGATACCTTCGCGTGGGTGTAGGTTTGACTCAGTCCACAAACCAATCTCAACACCGTTTTCACGTGCGTAGTCGCCGAACTCCTTAAGGTTCTGAATGTTGCCGTCAAGTGTCTCTGTCTGTCCGTAGCCTGCTCCGTAACCATCGTTGGGGAGGAACCAACCAAGAGGCATGTCCTGTGAAAGGTAGCGGTCTACAGCTGCGCGTGCCGAGAACTGATAGTTGTTCTTTTCGCCATTAAGTGACTCTTTTGTACCACCGTTGTTTGTCTGGCTCTCTTTGTAACGCTTGCCATCTTCGTAAAGCATTTCGTTACCATCGTTGCTTGGTGTCCAATAGTCGCGGTTATAAGCGTTGAGGTGACCCATGTAAAAACCGAATTTCGGCATCAATACAGGGTTACCGGTCAACTGATAGAAGTCGTTTAGCAATGCAATGCCGTCGTTGTTTATCATGAAGAAAACGTCGAGGTAGTCTGCCTCATGCATCAATGTTACAGTGCTTGGATCTGTAGCAGCAAAGTCATATTCACCTTTGCGGAATGTGTGCCACATGAAACCATAGCCGTTTGTTGACCAGAAGAACGGCGCGGGTGATGCTACGCCACCGTCGGTCCAGCTGTTCTGGTTCTCAATGTCGATAACTTTACCTGCATGTGAGAAGCGTCCGTTCTGGACACCACCGCCGTAGAAGTATTCACCTTCGTTGCCTTTAAGTGTAATAGTGGTCTTGGCATTCTTGAAAAGTACAGGTGCGGTTTCTTCGATAACAGTCTTGCCAGTTGCAAGGTCTGTAACCTTCATTAAACCACTCTTCTTGCATACTGTGATTTCAATAGCCTTTGTTGCAATAGTGTATTCCTTATCACTCTCTTTGACATCAATACCTGCAACATCTTTGCGTGGGTTGCTTACAAGGATTTTCGCTTCAGGAGTTGCTGCTGGGTCGCGTAGGATGCCACCATTGTTGTCCTGGAAAAGACGGAAGATGTTCTCACCATAAAAATCAATAGTCATTCTTTGGCTGTTGGCAAGGTTCAACTCCACTGCTGTGGGGTTAATCTGCTTGACAGCTTTGACAGTTGTGTTGTCTGCAACGGCTTGCGTTGGGGCGATACCGGTTGCCAGCATAGCAACTGACAATAAAATCGCTTTCAGTTTTCTTTTTGTAAATCTCACAGTGTTTTGTTTTATTTTTTGTTGATATTTTACTTCTTGAGTCTGAAATTGTTGTGTTATCCAGAACAATCATGCAAAATTATAAAATAAATTATATATTATAATTATAAAATTCGCTTTTTAATAAAAATTAGAATAAGTTTCTGATTGAGCCGAATTTGATGTATCTTCGCGCCTTGAAATAGAAATACACAATGATATATCCTCAGAATTTTGAAACAAGAATAGAATTCGACGCACTGCGCCGTATGCTCAAGGAGAAGTGCTTGAGCAATTTGGGGTGCGAACGTGTCGATGACATGCAGTTTATGACCGATTTCAAGGCTGTGAATACACGTCTTGACGAGGTTGTGGAGTTTGTTAGAATTCTTCAACTTGAGGATACATTCCCTAATGATTACTATTTTGATGTACGTGAACCGTTATTGCGTATACGTATCGAAGGCATGTATATGAGTGCTGACGAACTTCATGCATTGCGTCGTTCATTGGATACAATCGGTCGTATGCTCTCTTTGCTGCGTAAACAGGGCGAAGGCAATGCTGACGAAGACAATTCTCTCTATCCTTCATTGCGTAATTTGGCTGGCGAGGTGGAGGCTTTTCCTCGTGTGATACGTGATATTGATGCAATTGTTGATAAATTTGGAACGGTAAAGGACTGCGCTTCACTGGCATTGGCCCGTATACGTGGGGAACTCGCTCGTACTTCAAGTGGAATCTCACGAACCCTTCACAGTATATTGCGTCGTGCACAGGCGGACGGTTTGGTTGAAAAGGACGCTTCTCCGACAATGCGAGACGGACGTCTTGTGATTCCTGTGGCTCCGGCTCTCAAACGCAAAATGGGTGGTATTGTACACGATGAATCGGCGAGCGGAAAAACAGTCTTCATAGAGCCTGCCGAGGTGGTGGAAGCTAATAATAGAATACGAGAACTTGAGGCAGAGGAGAAACGCGAAATAATAGCAATACTTTCAACATTCTCGCAAGAGCTGCGTCCGCAAGTTCCACAACTTTTGCAAGCATACGATTTCCTCGGTGAAATGGATTTTATTCGTGCAAAAGCCGACCTTGCAATAGAGTTCAACGCGTTGAAGCCTGCAATGCATGACCGCCCTATGATCGATTGGGGCGCGGCTTATCATCCTTTACTTGAAAAATCTTTACATAAACACGGACGAAAAATGTCCCCTCTTGATATAGAACTCGACGGGGAACGACGTCTGTTGCTAATATCAGGTCCAAATGCCGGCGGAAAATCAGTATGTCTAAAGACTGCCGGTCTGTTGCAGTATATGTTGCAGTGCGGAATGCTCATTCCGGTTCATGAACGAAGCCGTGCCGGTATGTTCAGGAGCCTGTTTATAGATATCGGTGATCAGCAAAGTATTGAGGATGACCTCAGTACATACTCGAGCCATTTGTTGAACATGAAGCATACGCTAAAGAATTGTGATAAAAATTCTTTGATTCTCATAGACGAATTCGGAGGTGGTACAGAACCGCTTATCGGTGCTGCGATTGCCGAAGCTCTTTTGAAACGTTTCAACGAGCGTGGCGCGTTCGGCATAATAACCACCCATTATCAAAATCTTAAACATTTTGCCGATTCTACTCCCGGTATAGTGAACGGTGCAATGTTGTATGACAGGGGAGAGATGCGCCCGTTATTCCAACTGCAGATAGGTAATCCGGGCAGTTCATTTGCGGTGGAGATCGCGCGTAAGATAGGATTGCCCGAAGAGGTTATAAATGATGCGTCGCAGATTGTTGGTAGCGATTATATTCAGTCGGACAAATATCTTCAGGATATTGTGCGTGACAAACGCTACTGGGAAAGCAAGCGCAAGAATGTACATCAAAAGGAAAAAGAACTCGATGAAATGCTCGGAAAAGTGCAGGAGTCGAGCGATGACCTAAAGAAAACCCGCAAGCAGATTATAAAGGAGGCACGCGAGGAGGCTGAGCGTCTGCTACGTGAAGCTAATGCGAAGATTGAAAATACAATACGTACTATTGTTGAAGCCAAGGCGGAAAAGGAAAGGACTCGTCAGGCACGTCAGGAACTGAATGATTTCAGTAAACAAATAGAAGAACTCGCACGTCAGAAGCAACAAATGAAGACTGATCGTGAAATGGCGAAAATTCTTGCACGTCAGGAACGTAAAAAGAACGGTAAGAAGGATAATGACGGAACTCCTAAACAGGTGGCAGGAAGTGGTGCTAAAGAATCTGAACGCAGAACATATAAAATTGAACCGGGAATGTTTGTACGCATTGCCGGGCAACAAGTGATAGGTAAGGTTCTGGAACTGAAGAAAGCTGGCGCAATAGTAAGTTTCGGTGCAATTAAGTCAACCGTATCACTCGATAGGTTGCAGCCGGCAGAAGCTCCTAAGGAAGAGGTACGTAAGGTGTCGTTCCTTACCTCTGAGACGCAGGAACAGCTACACCAGAAACGCCTGAATTTCAGTTCCGATATTGATATTCGTGGTATGCGTGGCGAGGAAGCAGTGCAGGCTATCGGCTATTTCATTGATGATGCAGTGGTGTGTAATGTACATCAGTTACGTGTGCTTCACGGTACCGGAAACGGAATACTCCGTACACTTGTACGTCAATATCTGAGTACATTACCTTTTGTAAAGAACTTCCATGATGAGCATGTCCAGTTCGGTGGAGCTGGAATAACTGTTATCACCTTGGAGTAATACCGCATTTTTATATTCCGATAATTTGTGGTATTTTTGCACTATTACAGAAATATGAATCAATAACTTAAATAATTCTTATGAAAAAACTTCTACTTTCCATGCTTTCGTTGCTCGTGGTGGCGAGTGTGTGGGCACAAAATGCAGAGACCAATACTTCGTGGTCGGTAGGCTCTGCTGCGAATGATAAGGCTAATGTCACATGGATAGGCTTTACTGTTCCAACAACAAACGATGCGGGCGAAACTGTAGCGGAGGTTGCTTTGCACAACATTCACCTCTGTACCAATAAGAACAACTCAGGTGAGAAAACTGCATATATGGTGATTTCTTCAACAAAGGAGATCAATGGCAAGGTCGGTATTTCAACAAATAATCCTGTACCTCAAAACAATGTGATGATAGAGTATACTTTTGAGAATGTCACATTGACAGCCGGTGCAACATATTACATGTTCTTCTCGGAGTCTAATACAAATATCTCTTCTTGTGGACAGCGTATTGCCATTGATAATGCAAACGGTAACTACGAGCCATTGGTTAATGGAAACAAATGGCGTCCTTATTTCAAGGTAAATGTGGCAGACCCGAATGCCTTACCTCCTGTTTTCTCTACTGTATACGGTGAAAAATGGTTGCGCTTGACAAACTGCAATAACTCGGGTTATGCATGGAGTGCACCCTCCAAAGACAAGGCGGGTACAGCTCAGTTGGATATGAGTCTGGAGAATCAGCTCTTCTGTTTTGTGGGTGACAATACCAACGGTTTTGATATTTACAGCAAAACTCTGGGTGAACAGTATAAGCTTACAGCGAATGTAAATCCCGGTGATGGCACTTCTGCGTCATGGGTTGTAGAAGGTGCTGCAAAATGGTATCTTGATATGTCCCAGAATAATGCGTCTACAAAACCGGGTATAGGTATAACAACAAATGTAGAAGGTGGCATGTCACTGAATATGTATGCTGGCAATGGTGGTGATCTGAAATTCTATGCTGTAACCGACGGTGGTTCACGCTGGACAATCAGCCGTATAAATCCTGAAGCTGTAACTGTTGTAATAAAGGTGGAGGGAGAAACAAAATATCCTGAAACAAATACACGTATCGGTGATTTCAAGCTTACTTATGGCGGTACAACATCAACAACTACTATAACAAAGGAGTTGCATGACACACAAAAGAAAATGTATTTGCCATTTGGTCAGAAGGTTGAGATGAGTACATTTACTTATCATGGTTGGAATGCTGCAATTGAAGAGGGTAACGAAACTGTTGTAACATTCAGCGGTGACATGGAGAGTGAATACCAGTATCTGTGGTATCACAACAATCCTCCTTATCGTATTCCTGCAATAGCAACACGCAAGGATGGCAAGCTGCTTGCGCTTAATGACTATCGTCCATGTGGTGCCGATATTGGCTTTGGTCGTGTCGATTTGGTACAGCGCATAGGTTCACCTGATGGTACAAAGTGGGAAAAAGGAACAACCATTATTACAGGTAATGAATCAGATTCTTGGAATGGTAATGACGGCTTTGGTGATCCTGCTGTATGTATTGACCGTGAGACAGGTCGTGTCTTGTTGATCTGCGTTACAGGTCATACAGTTTGTGGTAGTGCAACACGCGATAATCCTAACCGTATAGCACGTTTCTACAGCGAGGATGGTGGCGAAACATATCACAGCGCAGTGGTAGGTCGCGATTCTATATATGATGACATTACAGAGGAATTCTATGGTTTGTGGGATACCGAAGCGTACAAAGCCGGTGACAAGACAAGCACAGACCAGTACACTGCACAGAGCTTCTTCTTCGGCTCAGGCCGTATCTTCCAGAGCTCAAAAATCAAGGTTGGTGAATACTATCGTATATATGCTGCTTTGTGGAGCAAGGATATGCATAACCGCGTTGCATACTCTGACGACTTCGGTATGACATGGCACATCCTGGGTACACGTGAAGATATGCCGTTCCCAGACTTCGGCAATGCTAACGAACCAAAATGCGAGGAGTTGCCTAACGGCGATGTGATTATGTCATCACGCAAACCTCACGGACGTTACTATAATATATTTACATATTCAAATATAGAAAATGGCGAAGGTTCTTGGGGCGTTGGTGCAAACAGCGATATTCCTGCACCGAGTGACTGGAATGGTACGAACGGCGAGATTACAACATTCCTCGTTGAGGATACCGAAGGTGAATTGCATAATATAGTATTGCAGTCATTGCCTCTTGGCTTGAATGAATACAGCGGTGATGTGCGTCGAAATGTAGGTTTCTACTTCAAGGATATCACAAGCAAGTACAGCTATCAGAAAAACGGTAAGAACGATGTCGCTACTTTTGCTACAGGTTGGGAAAGAGGTATGCTTGTAAGTACAGCACAGGGCTCTGCGTATAGTACATTTACTTTGCAGAAAGACGGCCGTATCGGTTTCTTCTATGAGGAGACCCCTGGTGGTTACTCAATGGTGTATGTTTCTTTGAGCATTTCAGAAATTACAGGTGGAAAGTATGTAAAGATACTAGGTGATGCTAAGGATTTTGAGACGACTCCTGTAAATATTAGTTATACATACAAGTGTGGTGATATTGAATGGCTCACCGTTAATGAAATTGCTTATGCTGGTGAAAAGTTCCCTGCTGTAATGAATGCAGCTTATGTGAATACAGCGTCAGCTCCCGAAGGAGTTGTTTCTGTAGAGGATGAAGGCCGTAATTTTGTCATCTCTTGCACTTTGAGTGACGACATGCCTATAATCCCTTCTGCATCTTTTGATAAGGCAGCGTGGTATTCACTCGCAATCCGCGGAAATAAGAATATAAGCTATAATGCATCATCTGCAAAATTCCCATGTTCAACATCTGCTGTTTCAGGAGAAAAAGCACTTTTTGCCTTTATGGGTAACCCGTTTACCGGTTACAAAATTGTGAACAAGGCTCTTGGTGCAGACAAAGCAATAGGTGGTGATGTCGTCAATAATGGACATACAACTCCTGTGGATTTTGATGCAGCCCCCAATTTTGTATTAGAGAATAACAGCGGACATCTTGTGCTTCGTAACAAAGAGTACTCATTGGGCTATCTTAATGATATCCAGGGGACTTTGGGTTATTGGGTAAATGGCAGTGCCGCTACAGACTCTGGTTCTACATTGACATTTACTTTGGTAGAGGATAATACAACTGCAATTTCAGAGGTGGTGCCTGGTAACATTCAGGTTACAAATGAGATTTATGACCTTTGTGGCCGTCGTCTCTCTGCTCCTCAAAAGGGAATAAATATCATCAACGGCAAGAAGGTGCTTGTGTTTTAACATCAATTGCTTATAGAATAAAATAGTGCAGCCCTGTTGAGGACTGCACTATTTTATTGTTTGCTACAGTTATTTGAGTTCAAATCTAACGTTTACCCCGAAACGGTAGTTCAGCTTACTTATTCCAAATTGTGTTGAAGAGGAACCGTCTTCCAAGGATGCATTCTCGATAACCATGGAACGTGTTTTGTATACCCTTGTCTGTGCTCCTTGAAACCAAGAACTTATACTTATAGCTTTCCCGGCCTCCTGTCCAATGGCTTCTGCCAGAATTTTTGCTTCAATCTGTGCCTGTTGCATGGCTTCTACGGCCATTGATGCCTTAAGCTCCGTTTCTTTAGTGTATTTTGTTCTTATAAGTTCAATGTTTGATATCTGGCGCTCTTCAAGAGATGTTATCACCTGTTGCATTATTGCAATATCGTACAGTTTCAATGTGTATGTGGCTTCTGTCTTTGGCTTTATACTTTTTGAAAACAGTTTATAGTCAACCTCGCTTCCCATGTAGTTGAGGGTAAGACATTCCGAAATGTCTATGCGGTTGGCTCTCAATGCTCCTATCATTGAATTCTGTACTTCTTCAAGACTCTTTTTGCCTTTGTAGTCGTTTTCGCTAATCGTTATCTGCAAATACAACTCGTCAGGCGTGACTTCCCGTTCGACAGTAGTGTTCAAGTCTATGTATGGTTCTGTCTGCGATTGGGACTTTGTCGGCAAAGTTGAAAACAGGCAAATTGTGATCAGTGCTAAAATAGTTTTTTTCATATCAAGCCTCCTTTTTTAGAATAACTGAAGCAATTTGGTAAATGCTTTCGTATAAAACAACTTTTCTCTGTTTTTTTAACTTTTTTTACTCCTGTTTAAGGATTCCTGTTTCCTTTTTTGCGGAACTCAAGAGGTGAAAAACCTGTTTTCTTTTTGAAGAATGTTGAGAACTGTCCAAGGCATTCAAAGTGCAGTCTGTTCGAAATTTCAGCAATGCTTAGGTTTGTTGAGTAAAGCAATTCCTTGGCTCTGGATAGTTTCAGTTCCTGACGGTATTGTCCGGGAGATATTCCACAGTGTTTTTTGAATTCGCGTCGGAATAGGGAGTAGCTTGTTCCAAGTGAATTCGCAATCTCTTCAAGTTCAACCTTTCCAGCCATGTCTTCCTTCATTATGACTTTTGCCTGGTTTATTATACGCATTATATAGCTGTCGCCGTTGGAGTTGTTTACACTGGCATAATATACACGGCTTATCAATGACAATGCAAGGCCTGAAACCAATTGCTGTAAACCTTTGTTATCTTCTGATATAATGTCAAAGATTTCATGATATGTACTTATTATGCGCTCATCTATTCCTACACGGAAAATACAGTTCTTGAAAGTGAAGAAACCATATTTTATCTTGTCGTCCATGTAAGTTCCGTTGAAACCAATCCAGTGGTCATCCCAGCCTGTATCCGGGTCGGGAGCGAACGCGTGCCATTCTCCGGGAAACAGCATGAACATCATACCTGCTTCAATTTTTGTTCTTGAACAAGATGCGCTCTCAAAGTAACCTGTTCCTCGGGTTATATATATAAGTTGGTATTCATTAAGGGTCCTGCGTCTGTTTTCTGGGAAATTGTAGCCTTCGGGGTGTGTCGAAAGCGGGTAGCTTTCCCCGGGGTGTACGTGCTGGAAGCCGGCTGTTGTCACAGAAAGTCCCCATGACATGTCACGTGGCGTTGCCTGCAGGTATTTGAAGTGCTCTACTTTTTTGTTTTCCTCAATATTGTTCTCTTTCATTGCTGGTGTGTATGATTAGTCTCTTTCTGTAAAGAAAATAAAAGTTTTCAATATTAAACCATTTTTGTCAAAAAACAAAATTTTGTAGCATAAATGAAATGTGGCGGTGTGTGCAGAACATTCTGTTGTCTGATATGTTTTTCATGTGTAAAACTTAAATAATGGTATTATGAACAGAATTTCAAGAACTTTGCTGTTGTCGGCTATCTCTTTGTCGGCAATTGCGCCTGCTACGGCTCAGCGATGGGTTGAGATTGTGGAGGAGGCAACTCCCGTAATCTGTATAAGTGAGACTGTCAACGAGGCTCCTGATGTCGTGGAGATTTTCCAGAACACACAGAGCGGTTACTATCATGATGCGCGTGCTCCACGTTTTGTGCTTGTCGACCAAGAGGGCAAGTGGGGATTGGGTATCGGAGGATACTTGCAAGCCAAAATTGAGTATGATTTTGACAGGGCCGTTGACAATGTCGACTTCTTGCCGTCGGCCATCTATGGTAAAGGAGGTCCTACAAGCCAGTTCCGTATGGATATGACCAACTCCACGTTGTTTATGAAGTTGGTGGGAAAGAGCCGCTTCTTGGGTGACTTTGTTGTTTATACATCGGGAAACTGGCGAGGAAGCGGATTGGGATTTCAATTGCTGAACGCATATATGAGTACAAAATATCTTAAATTCGGATATGGTGTAGGTACATTCATGGATATCAATGCCGTTCCTACAACTATCGATTACGGTGGCGCCTGCGGTATGACCTTCTATCGTACAACACAGGTGATGTTGCAGTACTGCTTCGATTGGGGACTCTCAATGGGTGTAGCTATAGAGAATCCTTCTGTCAACATGGAACGTAATGACTTGGTCGGTACCGATGTGCAACGTATTCCCAATGTCCCGGTATATATCCAATATAATCTAAAAGGTAACATAAATAATCATATACGTCTTGGTGCTGTTATGAGGGATATGTATTACACCGACAAAGTCAATGGCAACAACTCTGACAAGGTAGGCTGGGGTGCCCAGGCAAGTTTGCTCGCAACAATGGGCGGTTTTCAACTCAAAGGACAGTATACTATAGGTGAAGGTATCGGATCTTTGGTTAACAACATTTCGAATGTGGGCATGGATATTGTGCCTGATCCTGAAACGCCGGGTAAAGCCATGCTGTTGATGAATGAAAGCTGGTATGCTGGTCTTCAATACAATTTTACTAAAGATTTCATGATATCTGCCATGTATAGCCAGACTGGGCTTCATTCGCGTAACGGGTATGCGGAATATAATCCTGGAGCATCACGTAAAGGGCAATATCTTGTTGCCAATGCCATATATAATTTGAATAAGAATCTTCAGATAGGTGTTGAGTATCTTCATGGTTGGAGAACCAATTTTGACGATAAGGTCTACAATGCCAACCGTGTCAATCTTTCGGCACGATACGATTTCTAAGAAACGGTGTCATTGTAATTGGGGGCGCACTATTCATGTGTGCCCTTTTTTCTTGTGATATTTTCAGTCTAAAATATTTTGCATATTAAAATGAATGTTTATTTTTGTAACAATTTCGTAACATCGCGTAATGTTGCGTGGCTGTTATGGCAAGTAAATAATAAACTACATAATATTTTATGGACTTCTTAAATGGCATAGTTTCCTATGTGTCGGCATTGAGTTCAATCGAACTCTGCTATCTTTTTGTGGTATTGTTCATGTTCACTTTGGCTATCATTGACCTTACAGTCGGTGTAAGTAATGACGCTGTGAATTTTTTAAGTGCAGCAGTCGGCTCCAGAGCAGCAAAGATTAAACATGTGCTTATTGTTGCAGCAATAGGAGTGTTTGTCGGTGCTTCTTTCAGTAGCGGTATGATGGATGTTGCTCGACATGGTATATTCAATCCTAATTATTTCTCCTTTGAGAGTGTTATGTGCATATACCTTGCTGTAGTTATAAGTGATGTATTCTTGCTTGACTTGTTCAACTCACTTGGATTGCCTACATCAACGACAGTGTCTATGGTATTTGAACTTCTTGGAGCATCATTTGTGACAGCACTTATAAGTTTGGGTGGTAATGGGTTGTCAATGCTTAATACAGGAAGGGCTATGACAATTATAATTTCCATATTTCTTTCCGTTGCTATTGCTTTCCTCTTTGGTTTGCTTGTTCAATGGTTGTCCCGTTTGATTTTTACATTCCATTATCGCAAGAATCTTGGACGTAAAATAGGTATTTATGGAGGCTTTGCTACAACTGCAATAGTCTATTTCATGCTGGTTAAGGGACTGAAAGGTAGCGCTATTATTGGTTTTTTACCTGATAATATCAAAAGTTTTATCTTTGAGGAGACCGGTATGTTCCTTATGTGTGCATTTGCATTCTTTACCCTACTAATGCAGTTGTTGCATTGGTGCAAAGTGAATGTGCTCAAGATTGTAGTTCTTATGGGTACCTTCTCGCTTGCTATGGCATTTGCCGGCAATGACCTTGTAAACTTTATCGGTGTTACTCTTGCCGGTTTTGAGTCTTTCAAGGATCTGGTTGCCAACGGAAATGGTGCTGTAGATACATTTATGATGCATTCACTTGCTGAATCTGCAAAAACGAATGTTCTGTTTTTGGTTGGTGCCGGTGCAATTATGGTATATGCCTTGTTTACAAGCAAGAAGGCACGCAAGGTATTGCAGACATCAATAGACCTTTCAAGCCAGCAGGACGAGGGTAATGAAATGTTCGGAACTTCATCAATAGCACGTAATATGGTACGCGCGGTGGCAAAAATGGTGGATTCTGTTCAGCGAAAGACACCACGTAGTGTGAAAAATTGGATTGCTAAACGTTTTGCACCATTGGAAGAACGTGAGGATGTTGCATTTGACCTTGTACGTGCATCAGTAAATCTTGTACTTGCAGGTCTTCTCATCGCTTTGGGTACCTCTTTGAAACTACCTCTTTCTACTACATACGTTACATTCATGGTAGGTATGGGTTCTTCACTTGCCGACCGTGCCTGGGGACGTGAGAGTGCTGTATATCGTGTAACAGGAGTCGTTTCTGTTGTCGGTGGCTGGTTCATCACTGCCGGAGCCGCATTCATCATTGCTGCGCTTGTGGCAACGATAATGAATTATGGTGGTGTTGTTGCCATGTACATAATGATTGCTTTGGTAATCTATCTGTTGGTTCGTAGCCATGTGCAGTACAACAAGAAAAAGAACGAAGAGAAGGTCGACAAGAAAATGGAAATTATTCTCAAGTCGGACAATCAGGAAGAAATTTGGGAGAATCTTGTCTCTCATGCTGCAGACACATTGTCACATACATTGTCATTCTCTGCAGACACATACAAGAATATGTTCGACTCATTCTCAAAGGATTCTTTACGTCCTCTCAAGGGCTCTTTGATAAAGATTGTTGAAGAAAAGGCATTCATGAAGAAGGAGCGCCGTTCCGAAACACGCGGTTTGCAGCGTTTGGAGCAGAATATGGCTTTTGAACGCAGTACATGGTATCATTTGTGTACAAATAGCTGCCAGCAGATGCTCAATACATTGACACGTATCGGTGAACCAATGAAGGAACATGCCGAGAACAGTTTCAATCCATTGTCAAAGCAATATGTTGATGAGTTTATGCCATACTGCTGCGATATATATAATGTGTTGAAGAATATTGATGCAATTATAAAGACTGGTGACTTTACAACTGCTGACGAGGTGTCTACAAGAGCTAAGGATCTCAAGCATGAGCTTGCAACCTTGCGTAAGACACAGACACAGCGTTTGCACCAGAGCCAGGGTAGTCTTCGCGTAGACTTTGTATATCTTAACTTGATTCAGGAGTCACATGAGTTGCTCAGTGAGGTTCGTAACCTCTTGCGTGGTGGCAGAAAACTTTTCGCTCCGCTCATGAATGAGCATGTAGCGATTAAAGAGAAATGATAACGCTTGGTCGTTGAATATAATAGGCAGTCGGCATAGCGTCGGTTTATAATAATCGCTCTTTGCCGGCTGCTTTATATACGGCAATATAGCTTTGTTTAACAGTAAAAAATATTGTAATGAAATATCTTGGAGCACATGTATCGGCAAGCGGTGGCGTAGAGAATGCACCGCTGAATGCCAAGGAAATAGGAGCGAATGCATTCGCTCTGTTCACAAAGAACCAGCGTCAGTGGGTGTCGGCTCCTTTGACGGAAAAAAGTATAGCTCAGTTTAAGGATAACTGTAACAATGGTGGTTTTGATGCCTCGTATATCATGCCTCATGACAGTTATCTTATAAATCTTGGTAATCCCGACGAGGAGGCAATACAAAAATCTCGGGCTGCATTCATTGATGAGATGCAACGTTGCGAACAATTGGGGCTTAAAATGCTGAACTTCCACCCGGGAAGCCATCTGAATAAGATTTCGGTAGAGCAGTGTCTTGATGAGATTGCGGCAAATATTAACTTGGCTCTTGAAAAAACAAGTGGTGTTACAGCTGTTATAGAGAATACAGCGGGGCAGGGCAGTAATGTTGGCAACCGTTTTGAGGAGATACGTTATATCATTGATCGTGTCAATGACAAGAGTCGGGTAGGAGTCTGTATCGATACTTGTCACACATACTCGGCCGGTTATGATATCGTCAATGATTATGACGGAGTCTTCGATGAGTTTGAACGTATTGTAGGTTTTCAATATCTAAAAGGTATCCACCTCAACGATACAAAGAAACCGCTTGGCTCTCGTGTTGACAGACATGGAAGTATAGGACTGGGCTTGCTTGGTATGGATTTCTTCAAGCGTTTCATGAAGGATCCACGTTTCGACAATATGCCAATAGTTCTTGAAACACCTGATGAAAGCCGTTGGGCTGACGAAATAGCTCTGTTGCGTAGCTTTGAGTAACATGAATATCGGGTTTGTAAATAATTTGCAAACCCGATATTTTGTTATACTTTTGTGGCGAAATAAAACAAATCTTATGAATAAGGTATCGGAAAACCCTTTCAAAAACCGAGCATACGGCGAAATGCCGTTGATGGTTGTATCCACTCTCTTTGTTACTCTTTACCTGGTTTCCAATGTGATGGCGGTAAAGGTAATCAGTATCCTTGGAATTCCCTGTTTTGATGCAGGAACAATAACCTTCCCTTTTGCTTACATGCTTGGTGACGTGCTTACAGAAATCTGGGGCTATCGCACAGCGCGTAAAGTAATATGGATGACATTCCTCTGTAACATAATCATGGTT
This sequence comes from Bacteroidaceae bacterium, assembly GCA_045630965.1. Classification (GTDB taxonomy): domain Bacteria; phylum Bacteroidota; class Bacteroidia; order Bacteroidales; family Bacteroidaceae; genus HGM04593. The sequence goes on from JAZQTU010000005.1 coordinate 41,649, forward strand.
GTGTGCACACAGGTTGGTGTGTGGTTGCCGTCGATAGATTATCTTGACGAAACAGCTGTTGCCTATAACAGAATATTTACATATGTTCCGCGTATCGTGCTCGGCTCATTGGTCGGTTTTCTCATGGGAGAGTTGTCCAATGCATGGCTCATGGAGCGTATAAAGGCAAAGACAAACGGCCGTTTCTTGTGGGTCCGTACAATCGGAAGTTCTGTAGTGGGATATCTGTTCGATACATTGCCCTTTGTGATTATAGCTTTCGCAGGTGTGTTGACAGTCAAGGATATTCTGCAGATGATAGCTGTGCAATATTTCATGAAACTTGCGATTGAGGTCTTCTTTGGTACGCCTATGGCATATTCAGTGATTGTACTGTTGAAACGTAAAGTCCTTAATATACGACACAATGGATAGGTATTCGTTGATACATACAAAATTGCCCCGCGAGTTTGTTCTCCTGCAAGGTAAGGGCTGCCGTTGGGGAAAATGTACATTCTGTAACTATCATCTTGATGTCAGCGGCAATCCATTCGAGGTGAACAGGTCTGTCCTTGAACAGGTAACCGGAGTTTACGGTGTCCTTGATATTATAAACTCCGGCTCAGCAATGGAACTGGACGATGCAACTGTTGAGCTTATAAAAAAGGTGGTACATGAAAAGTGTATACATACATTGTGGTTCGAGGCTCATTTTATGTATCGCAACAAACTCGATGATTTTGCAAGGCAGTTTGCCCCAACTGTGGTTAAGTTCCGTTGTGGAGTAGAGAGTTTTTCTCCTGAACAACGTAATCGTTGGAACAAGGGTATTCCATCTTGGGTAACACCGGCCGACGTTGCACAGCATTTCAAGGGAATATGCCTGCTGTGCTGCACCGATGACGATTCACGTGAACATATTGTCAGGGATATTGAAACGGCTCAACACCATTTTGAATACTTCAGTGTGAATCTTTTCTGCAATAACGGGACAGCGGTGAAACGTAATGACGAACTGGTGGAATGGTTCAAAACAGAAGTTTATCCTCGGATAAAGGATAATCCGTCAATAGAAGTGCTTGTTGACAACACCGATTTAGGTGTAGGTTAATCCTGTTTCTAAAAGAATATTTACGTTTTCAGGTAGTGTGTTAAAAATGGTTAACAATAGAAATATTTTCCATTGGAAATATTATTTTGTTTGAATTAATTATTTTCTTTGCATAGGATAAAAAGAAAAACAATTTCCTATGGAGAATATAAGATCGATAACTGTTATGAAGGAACTGATGATTGCCATAAAAAGTATGGAACATGAGTTACTCGAAAAATGTGGGGTCTCGCTGAAAGAGGCATTGGCTCTTTGCGCCATAGGAGACGAAAAGATTACAGCATCTGATATTGTCGAACGTACCGGGCTCCGTTCCTCTCATGTGTCAAAGGTTACAGGCGTGCTAGAGGAGCAAGGGTTCGTAGAACGTCATTTGGGACAGGAGGATAAGAGACAGGTCTTCTTCTCGTTGAAGGAGAATGGTCTGCAATGCATTGAAAAGATGAAAGTACACAAATTTGAAGTACCTGTGCTGTTACGCCCTGTTTTTGAAGATAATATGTGCTGTTGAACAAGTGGACCCACTTTGTTGTTATAATAACTGATATGAACTTAAATGTATTATGAGATTATGGCAATAAAGTTTTATAAATGCAACCATTGTGGCAATGTTGTGTTGAAAATGGTCGATTCGGGGGTTCCCGTAGTGTGCTGTGGAGAGAAGATGGTTGAGTTGGAGGCGAACACTGTCGATGCTAGTGCCGAAAAGCACGTGCCGTATGTGACAAGGATTGACGGATGCTCAATAAAGGTAGAGGTTGGCAGTGTCCATCATCCTATGACACCTGAACATCACATATCCTTTATATATGTGGAGACAGAGAAGGGGGGTACTTGTATGAACTTGAAAGACGAGCCGGTAGCAGAAATATGTACATGTAAGGATAAACCGCTTGCAGTGTATGAATATTGCAACCTGCATGGATTATGGAAAAAGGAATTATAATAAACAACTAATAACTGACTAAAAAATTATTATTATGGAAAAGAGTATCAAAGGAACAAAGACTGAAAAGAACTTGTTGACATCTTTCGCTGGTGAATCACAGGCAAGAATGCGTTATACATACTTTGCAAGTGTTGCAAAGAAGGAAGGTTATGAGCAGATAGCTGCTATTTTCCAGGAGACAGCCGATCAGGAGAAGGAGCATGCAAAGCGTATGTTCAAATGGCTTGAGGGTGGTATGGTTGAGATTACTGCTTGCTATCCAGCTGGTGTAATCGGTACAACAGCCGAGAACCTTAGAGCTGCAGCTGCCGGTGAGAACGAGGAGTGGACAGCTGACTACCCACGTTTCGCTGATATTGCTGACGCAGAGGGTTTCCCCGCAATTGCAGTGATGTACCGCAGAATTGCTGAGGCTGAGAAAGGACACGAAGAGCGTTATCTTGCTCTCCTCAATAATGTGGAGAACGGTACTGTATTCAAGAAGACTGAAGCCGTTACATGGCAGTGCCGTAACTGTGGTTTCGTAACAGTTGGTACTGATGCTCCTGAAATGTGTCCGGCATGCTTGCATCCACAGGCACACTTTGAGGTAAAGAAGAATAACTATTAATGAATAATAGAATGTGAATTTGCGCCCCGGAATTTTCCAGGGCGCAAATTCTATAATATTGCTCGTTCGTTCGTATATTTGCATGTAATTTGATAGTAAAGCAATGAAGTATTTTAATTTTCTTTTGTCCGCGATATTTTTCTGTACAGTCATTGTGTCATGCGATGACTTTGGTGGTCTTTCAAATGGCAGTCCTGCAACCTATGATGTAAAAGGCAAGGTTGAGAAAGGTCCGTTTATTAGTGGTTCAGACATTTCAATACAGCCAATGGATGAAAAATTACAGGTCCTTGGTGATATGTACAAGACTTTCATTACCGATGATTTGGGAAATTTTGAATTTGGCTCAAAGGAGTTCGCATCTCCTTATGCCGAACTTATAGCACACGGATATTTCTTTAATGAGGTAAAGGGTGAACTCTCCAACGGTACACTTACATTGAGAGCATTGGTCGATTTGTCCAACAAGACAGCTGTTAATGTAAATATATTGACTCACTTGAAATACTCAAGAATAAAGAACCTTGTGGAATCTGGCAAAAACTTCGGTGAGGCAGACAAGCAGGCGCAAGAGGAACTTCTGAATGCTTTCGGCTTGGGCGAATATGCAGCAAATGATGTGTCTTCATTCTCAATAACCGCTGGTACTGACGAGTCGGCAGCCTTGATTGCGATATCTTCTCTGCTACTCATGGAACGCAGTGAAGCCGCATTTACCGAATATCTCTCAAAATTGAGTGCGGATTTTGGCAAGAATGGAAAATTCTCCGCTGAATTGAGCGCGCAGATAGATGCCGACAAGAACAAACTTGCCGAAGGGTGTATAAAAGAGGTCAGAGAAAATATAATCAAGAGATATGAAGAACTTGGTCTTGAAGTAAAGGTAAAGGACTTGGTGCGTTTTGTCGATTGGGACAGTGACGGCAAAGCCGGTAATGAAGGATTGAAGGAGGGCGAATCTGTGCATCTTGACAAATCGGTTATTGAAATTCCAAATGAAGGCGGTGTCTATAAAGTAGTGATTGACTCTCCTGTTGCGGTTTATCTGCAACCTGTAATGCAGGAGGACGAACTGTTGCCTCCTACTAGCGTGGTAGTGCCGCAATCTCCATTCTCATCTTTTTACGAAGGATATGATTCTTCATCCTTTGGCGACAAAGAAATAAATTGTGAATGTTCTTTTGAGGGTAATACCTTGTCTATCAATGTTGCCCAATTACAGTCAAAAGAAGACAAGGAGAAAGTAATATCGTTGTATGATTACGTTGGCAATGTTATTGCAACAGTTACATTGAAACAAAAAGGTGGTTATGATTCTACGGTTTCGTCGGTGCCATTGCTGGGTGCTGATGGGGTGGGTTTAATTGCAAGTGTCGCAATCAAATTTTCCGAAGGTCTGAAAAAATATAATGTATTAGAACAATACTATGCTTTCAATAGTATAACAGGTGCTGTTGCTAATTATCTTTATCCCACTAGTAGCACAATATCAAGTGCATGGAACAATCTGTACAGTGCCATTTCATTGTTGAACACTATAGAAGAATACGACAGGGGGTGTTTGAATGTTTATTCCGACAATTTCAATGTGTTGAATTCATTGTTCTATTCAACTCTTGTGTATGGTTGGGGTGGGGTACCTTATGTTACATCAAATACCTACGATGACATGACAGGTGGCATACCAAGTACTCCGCAACAGGAAATCTTTGCCGACATTAAGCAGAAGTTGTTGAAGGCGATTGAAAACCTGCCCGAAAAGAAAATGGAATTGAATGGTGTCAACTTCTTCTATGCGTCAAAAGATGTTGCGCGTGTATTGTTGGCAAACATATATATGTATGAAGGTGATTATGACAGCGCACGTCCTTTGCTTGAAAAGGTTATTGGCAATGGGTTCTACGAACTGGATTCCTCGTTGGATTTCAAGCCTTCAGTGGATATTGACATTGTTGCTTCTACCGATGTGATTACCGATCCAATGAAGAGTTCAGAGGTTATTGTGGTTTTCTTCCCGCAGCAGCCTACTACACGTGCAAATGTCACAATCATGGAAGCCGGAGTCATTCCGTACATTACTTTAAGTGATGTATACCTCTCTTTGGCTGAATGTTATTGCAAGATGGGAGATGAGGCTACTGCGGAAAAGTATATATCAGACGTTGTTAATACCAAGAAATTGAATGTAACGAATTTCAGTGCTTTGTTGAAGATTAAGGATGTCCGTGAGAAGATACGTCTTTACAGTGGCACATATTTTGCATTCTTGAAGCGCTCAGGCTTGGCAAAAGAGGTGTGTGGTATCGATGATGATAATGAATTCAGGTTGTTGTTCCCTATACCCGAGGATGAAATACGTTTCAATACCCAGTTGAAACAAAATCCAGGGTATGAATAAACAGAATTTATAATACTGAAAATTATAATGGCGATAACCTATATCTGTGGGTTATCGCCATTATGTATTATTGGTTATTTGTAGTGTGTTTGCTGAGAGAAAAGTCAAATCGTAAACCTCCATCAGGTCGATTGCTTGCTGTTATTGTACCACCATGGAACTGTATGGCATGTTTGACAATGGCAAGGCCAAGGCCGGTGCCTCCCTTTTGGCGTGAACGTCCCTTGTCTACGCGGTAGAACCTTTCGAATAAACGGGGCAATTCTTTCTCTTCCACTCCGCAACCGTCGTCTTCAAAACATATGCTACATGCTTCTTCATCGTTTTTGATAAGAGATATGAAGATATTCTTTCCTTCGGAATAGGCTATTGCATTTTCTGTAAGGTTGCGAAATATCGAACCAATAAGCGAAAGGTTGCCTTCAATGATTACCAGTTCGTTAAAATCGGTATGCAATGTCATACGTTCATGGTTTGGCATGATATCCAACTCCTCTGAAATCTCGGTGATTATCTCATTTATAACAATCTTCTCCTTTCCAATCAAGGAACTGCCGGCCTCCATTCGGGTTATAAGAGATACATCATTCAGTAATCGGCGCATACGCTCGTTGTTGGCGTAGCATCTTTCAATGAGTTCTTGACGTTTCTCTTCACTCAAGTTTATACTGGAAAGCAGTGTTTCAAGGCATACCTGTATGGATGCAACAGGTGTCTTCAGTTCGTGATTAATGTTGTTTGTAAGCTGACGCTTGATGCGTATCTTTTCCTGCTCCTCGCGTAATGTTGCCTCATGGGCAAGGTCACGGTCCTTTATGGTCTGCTGCCATTGGGCGTAAAGCTGTACAATATGGTTTGAAATGGAACCTAGCTCGTCATTTGGGAAAAGTTCTGCTTCGTCAAATGACTCTCCTTTCTTGGCTTTTGATGCAAAGCGGTTAAGACGCTCTATTGTCTTCCCTAATCGTCGAGTCGCAAAATAAGCCAACACGCTCATTACAAAACTGATGACAATCATTACGCCAAGAAAAGTCCAGTCAGTTTGTAGTAGCTCGTTCAGTGAAGGAGAAAATGGTATAGCTGTGCGAACAACAACTTGTTTTCCTCGAGTGGCTGAATAGAAATATTCTCGTCCGTCACTTACTGATTGTCGTCCAATGTTATACCCGGTTCCTTTTTTGAGTGCAACTGATACTTCGGGACGTTTCCTGTGATTGTCGAGTGAATCAAGCGGAAGCATATTGTCATATACGACATCTCCAGAATGGGTGATGATTGATATACGCAAGTCCTCAAATGGCTTTTCGTGCGAAGATATGTATTCTTCGTGCGATACTCCATCTTCCAAGACATCGAGCAGGTGGCGGTTATACATCTGAAGTTGGGCGTTCAGGAATTCCGACTTGTATTGTTTTTCACGAAAGTACTGATAGCCTACAAAGGACAATATGATTATCCACGAAAAGGCGAGCAACATCAAGAATAGTCGCTTATGGTAAGATATTTTAATCGCGGAAGCCATAACCAAAACCTGAACGGGTTACTATATATGAACCGTATGCGCCAATTTTGGAACGCAAACGGGTTATGTTTACGTCTATTGTACGGTCAAGGACAACAACTTCGTCGCTCCATACTCGGGCGAGAATCTGTTCGCGAGAACAAATTTTTCCTCTGTGTGCAATAAGGTATGCTAGCAACTCAAATTCCTTGCGGGCGAGCTTGACCTCTTCGCCGTCTACAATGCAGCGTTTGAATTCCAAATCAAGGTGCAAGCCCTCGACTTTCAATATGTTGGATTTCTCAACAACAGTGTTGCTCTTGTGTCCTGTTGCACGTCTGAGTACGCTCTTTACACGAGCAATCACATTTCGTACGGTGTATGGCTTCATGATGTAGTCATCAGCTCCAAGATTCAATCCCATGACCATGTCATCTTCGCTGTCACGTGCCGTACAGAATATAATGGGTATCTCTGCTGTCGTTACGTCAGCCTTGAGCATCTTTGCCATTTTGATACCGCTTATTTCTCCCATCATTATGTCAAGAAGAATTAGTGAATATGATTTCAAGTCATATGTCAATGCCTGCTCGGCACTGAAAGCGATGTCTACATCGTATCCCTCATTTTCGAGATTCAATTGCAAAACTTCGCATAGAGTCTCTTCGTCGTCAACTATCAATATACGTTCTGTTGCCATATACCTATATTATTATAACGTCGCAAAATTATAGAGAAAAAATGAAGAACCGGTAACCGGGAAAAACATTTAATAAAAATGTAACAAAAACAGCTTTCCTGCACGAAACATAATTGCAGAATTCTTTAACCAATCTATATTTCTTTTGAAACATTTATGAAATATAGCCCAAATACCTTTGCGACGTAAAAAGCAGGAATAATGATATGGACAACAACGCTTATTGTAGAAAGCTAGCATCTTCAATACGATTGTATGTTCTTTTAATTAAAAAGTAAATAAAAAAATGACTATGAAGACTAAATTTATTTTAGCAGGTATATTAACCTGTATCGGCTTTACTACACAGGCACAAGAAGTTAAACAAGAAGAGCCGAAAGAGAAAGCAATTGTTCAAGTTTTTGGAAACTTCAATGCCGGTTTCAGCAAAGAAAAGACAAATATTGGTTTTGACCTGGAACGTAGCTATTTGGGTTACGAATATAAATTCAACAACGGCCTTTCTATAAAGGGCGTAATGGATATTGGCAAATCTTCAGATGTTAGCGACTACCAACGTATAGCTTACATAAAAAACGCAATGGTATCCTGGAAAAAAGGTAATCTAACTTTGAACGGAGGTCTTATTTCAACAACCCAATTCAATTTTCAAGAGAAATTTTGGGGGTATCGTTATGTTATGAAATCCTTCCAAGACCTTTATAAATTTGGGAACAGCGCTGATTTAGGTATATCTGTATCTTACAAATTCGCAGATTGGATTTCCGCAGATGCCATTATTGTAAATGGTGAGGGATACAAGAAATTTCAAAAAGGGAATGGTTTTAATTATGGTTTGGGGGCAACATTAACCCCTGTAAAAGGATTTCAAATTCGTTTGTACGGAGGTTTTAACGACAGTGGTGAAAAAGGCAAAGAAAGCATTGTAAACATGGCTGGTTTTGTTGGTTACAAATCTAAGAGGTTTACCATTGGCACTGAATACAATCACATGCTAAACGCATCCAATAAAAAAGGTCATGACCAATTCGGATATTCGGTATTCGGCTCTGTAAACGTAGCGAATCATACCGATATATACGCACGCTTCGACGACTTATATTCAAACGATGATTGGAACATTGCCAAGGATGAGCGCGCTGCAATACTTGGTGCTCAGTTCAAGGCGTGCAAATATGTGAAGATTGCCCCGAACCTCCGAATGAGTATGCAAAAAGCAGATGGAGCAAAAAAAACTTACTCGGCATACATAAACTGCTACTTCGGTTTCTAATAACACAAGTCTAATAAATTAAAACATAGAAATATATGAAAAAGATTTTTAAGTCAACGATGGCATTAGTCGCAGCTATTGCAATAGTATCTTGCGGCGGTAATGCAACGAATGGTAGCCGTGAAGCTCAGGAGCTCTCGGGCGCTGGTGCAACATTTCCTCTTCCATTCTACAATGTTGTGTTTGAGAATTTCTCACAAGTAAACGGTGATGTGGTTGCGTATGGTGGTATCGGCTCTGGTGGAGGTGTTCGCAACCTGCGTGATAAGATTGTTGATTTCGCGGGTAGCGATGCATTCCTCTCTGATAAGGAGATGGCAGATATGGATCCTGTGGTACATATCCCGACTTGTATGGGTGCGGTAGTCTTGGCTTACAACCTCGACGATGTTAAGGAACTTAAGCTATCGGGGGAGATTATTGCAGACATATTTGCCGGTGATATCAAAATGTGGAATGATGAGCGTTTGGTTGCTCTCAACCCCGATATAACACTTCCGGCGGAGGCTATTATCCCAGTATTCCGTTCAGATGGCTCTGGTACGACCTTCGTCTTCACAGATTACCTTACAAAGGTTAGTCCTATGTGGAAAGAGAAATTTGGCGCGGGCAAGTCTGTAAATTTCCCTTCGGGACAGGCTGCAAAGGGTAATCCGGGTGTTGCAGGCGTGATTTCACAGACCAAGAACTCTATCGGTTATGTAGGTTCAGAATATGCCTTCGCACAGCAGATTCCTTATGCCAGCATCCAAAATGCAAGAGGCGAATTTGTATTACCTTCTGCAGCTACTATTTCTGTAGCCGCTTCAGGCACAATTCCTGCCGACACCCGTACATCAATTACAAATGCAGATGCATCCGGTGCTTATCCAATATCAACTTTCACCTGGATGATTATCTACAAGGAGCAAAACTACTCTAACCGTAGCAAGGAGCAGGCTATGGCGACACTCGACCTCTTACAGTATATCCTCTCGGATGATGCACAGAGTATTACCTCTGAGGTTCATTATGCTCCACTTCCTACCAAAGCTAAAGAAATAAGCATGACAAATTTGAAGAGCGTTACTTTTAACGGTGTAGCAATATTGAAATAACAAAGGTCTATGAACGACAATATATATAAAGTTGTATTATTCATAGCTGCACTGATAATGCCGATAGTGTGCGGGGGCGTTATTTTCGCCCTTGTCACTGACGCATACGATGCGTTCGAACATTTCGGATTTTTGAATTTCCTCACCTCGTCGGAGTGGAGTTATACCGAGAGCGCAGAGCAATATGGAGCGTTACCATTTATTACGGGTACGCTGATGACTACGTTCTTGGCTCTTATCTTTTGTATCCCCTTTTCGCTCCCTGTTGCATTATTCGTGGGAGAATATTTCAAAGGGAAAAAGATAGCATCGGTACTGAGTACTGTAACAGACTTGTTGGCAGGTATTCCCTCTATCATTTATGGTCTATGGGGATTTTACACACTTCGTCCTATTATTATGGCACTCAATATCTCACCGCAAGGCTCAGGCATATTAACCGCATCATTGGTGTTGGCGATTATGATTATTCCCTATGCAGCATCGCTTAGTGCCGAATTTATCAAGATGGTGCCAAACGACCTAAAAGAGGGTGCATATAGCCTTGGTGCAACACGAGCTGAGGTCATTAGCAAGGTGGTATTCCCCGTTGCGGGTTCGGGTATCTTCTCATCGTATATATTGGCTATTGGTCGTGCCCTGGGTGAGACGATGACCGTAACAATGCTTATCGGTAATACAAATAACATTCCCAACTCAATTACCTCAACGGGTAATTCGATGGCATCAATCATTGCCAACCAATTTGGCGAGGCTGACGATTTGCGACTCTCATCACTTATTGCTATCGGTTTGATTCTCTTCCTGATAACCGCAGCAATCAATATGGTGGGTAAGATAATGATTAAACGAGCAAGAATAGTGTAATATGAGTAGATTAAGACTGAAAAATCGCTTGGCTAAGGACAAGCTTATGCTATGGGGCGTATGTCTTCTTGCAACCCTTACAGCCGTACCACTGCTTGCCATTTTGGGCGAGGTGCTGTTGCGTGGTTATGACCAGTTCTCGTGGTCATTCTTTACCGAGCCTACACCTACGGCTTACAAGGCAATGAAGGCAATCGAGGCGGGCGAGCCTATTCCCGGTGGTATTGCAAATGGTATTGCCGGCACGATAATAATGCTGGGTATGGCGGTCGTTGTTGCTGTGCCTGTGGGTATTTTGTGTGGCGCATTCTTGGCAGAAAACACCAAAAGCCGCTTTGCACAATTTGTCAGTTATCTAACCGACCTATTACAAGGTACCCCATCGGTAATAATAGGCATCATCACCTATATATGGGTGGTTGTTCCAATGAAGAGCTATTCGGCAATCGCAGGAAGCATAGCACTCTGTATTATGATGCTTCCGCTTATTATCCGCTCAACAGAAGAGACTCTAAAAATCCTCCCTGCGTCGCTCAAGGAGGCAGGTTTGGCGTTGGGTGGCAATAAGGCAAGAGTAATGATAAAAGTGCAGTTGCCCGCCGCTTTTGGTGGTATCTTTACAGGTATTCTGCTTGCTATATCACGAGTGATTGGTGAAACCGCACCGCTGATGTTTACAGCTCTTGGTTGCTCATTTATTCGTTTTGCGATCAATAGGCCAATATCTGCTGTACCTCTGCTTATCTGGGAGTTCTTTAACGACCCTAACCTACAAGATTTGATTTGGGGTGCATCGCTCTTCCTCTTGTTATTCGTACTTACATTGAACTTATTATCAAAATATCTTGCAAAGAAATGGAATCAGTAATACCTATACTTGAATTTAAGAACACTTGCGTATCATATACCAAGCAAACAATGGCTGTGAAATATGTATCGGCATCTATTGAACGAAATACGATCACTGCGATTATGGGGCCTTCGGGCTGCGGTAAATCGACGCTCCTGCGTGCCGTAAATCTTATGCACAATCTCTATTCAAACATCCATGTCGATGGCGAAATATTGCTCAATGGGAAAAATATCCTTGCAATGGTGCCTATCGATGTGCGTCGCCGTGTGGGTATGGTCTTCCAGCGTCCTGCTCCATTCCCAACAATGAGTATCTACGATAATGTACTTTCGGGATTTTCCCTTAATGGAATAAAACTTTCAAAAGCAGAAAAAGATGCAATCGTTGAACGTTGCTTGCGTAGTGTAGCACTTTGGGACGAGGTCAAAGATGTACTGAACAAGAAGGGAACATTCCTATCTGGTGGTCAGCAGCAGCGTTTGTGTATTGCACGAGCCCTGGCAATGAAACCCGACGTTTTGTTGATGGACGAGCCTACATCAGCTCTCGACCCTATTGCGACGAAACATATCGAACAGTTGCTTTTGGAGTTGCAGAAGGAAGTTACAATACTTATTGTTACCCACAACATGGGACAAGCAAAGCGAATATCGTCAAAATCAATGTTCATGTATTTGGGCGAGTTGGTTGAATATGGCGATACAGAAACAATGTTTAGCAATCCTATTGACGAAAGAACCAAAGCATATTTGACAGGGAAGATGGGATAGGAGCTCCATATTTAACATAAGCACAACACTCTTGCAACATTTTTGAAACATATTTGCAGTTCTTTTGCAATAGAAAATTATTGTTATTTTTTTATGGGAATATTACAAATATTTACGCTGTTGGGAGCATTGGGTATGTTCCTGTACGGAATGAACCTTATGAGTTCAGGCTTGCAGAAGGCTGCAGGTGAGAGATTGCGCGGATTTTTGTCTGCAATGACATCAAATCCTTTCAAAGGTGTTTTGACCGGTTTGGGTATTACATCAGTCATACAGTCTTCTTCGGCAACCACAGTTATGGTTGTCAGTTTTGTTAATGCAGGTCTCTTGACATTGGTGCAGGCGATTGGTGTTATCATGGGTGCGAATATCGGTACAACGGTAACCGCTTGGTTGGTATCCTGGTTGGGTTTCAAGGCTGATATTTCAATACTTGCCATTCCGTTGATGCTCTTCGGTTTCCTCTTTTCTAATTCTAAGAAGGATAAGCGCAAGAACATTGGTGAACTCATAGTTGGCTTCAGCCTTCTCTTCTTGGGTCTATCATTCATGAAGGAGTCAGTTCCTGACCTTCGAGAGACACCCGAGGTGCTGAACTTTGTAACATCATGGGCTGCTCATGGTTTCGGTTCTGTCCTGTTGTTCTTGGCGTTTGGTACTGTCCTGACTCTTGTTCTGCAGTCATCATCAGCTACAATGGCAATTACCCTCATTATGCTGAGCATGGGCTGGATCCCATTTGATATGGCTTGTGCAATGGTGCTTGGTGAGAATATCGGTACAACAATTACTGCGAACATTGCAGCATCTATTGGAAATACACAGGCGAAACGAGCAGCAATGTCACATACTATATTCAATGTTTTTGGTGTTTTGTGGGCATTGATACTTTTCAAACCATTCCTTGGCTTGGTAGGCTTGATTACTGAGAACCTGTTTGGATTGCCGAACCCGGCTGCTGATGGTTTCAAGGTTGTTGAAACAGATAAGGATACCGCAACTGCGGCACTGTATGGACTCTCAATGCTTCATACTCTCTTCAATACAATCAATACACTTATACTTGTGTGGTTTACAGGGTTGATTGCAAAGGCTGTCAACTGGATTATCCGCGCACCTAAGAATCAGGAGAAGGAGGTTTTCAAACTCAAATATATTTCAGCAGGTCCTCTTGCTACACCGGAACTGTCTGTAGAGCAGGCTTTTGATGAGGTTATTCACTTTGCCCAAATTTCAAAAAATGGTGCCAATTATGCAAAAGAGGCTATTGCTGAGGCCGATACAGATAAGTTTGAGGCATTGCGTGAGAAACTTATTAAATATGAGGAGATTTCCGACCGCGTTGAATATGAGATAGCGGCTTTCCTTAACGGTGTGTCAGCAGAGGAAATCAGCGAAAGCACATCTATAAAGATTAAGGCAATGTATAAGATTATTGGTGAACTGGAGTCTTTGGGTGATTCAGGTGAAGCTATCAGCCGTATCTTGTCAAGAAAGAATATTCATAAGAAGTCATTTGATGCAGATGCTCTCAATAAACTAAATGCTATGGCAGATGCTGTTGCTGATGCTTATGACGCAATGATAGTAAATCTTGAGGCTGCGCACAAGGGTGAACTTGCAGATATATCAAACGCGTATAATGCCGAAGAACGTCTGAATACTCTAAGAAATAACTATAGAGACGCTATGATAGAGGATATTGAAAATGATGGCAAGAATTACCAGGCCAATGTCTACTTCATGGATATAATCAACACCTACGAACGTATGGGTGATTATATGATAAATGTCTCACAGGATCTTGAAAGAGGATTTATAAATAAGTAAGAGAACAAAATTTTGTTCTCTTGTTTCTTGCGGAGAGAGAGGGATTATGGACCAATTTTTGCAGTATTCTTACCCTTTTTATATGTGCTTCTAACTGCGAATAATACACATCCACAATGAGAAATAGTAATAAATTATCTACTTTTCACCTTCTCAATCTTCTCATATTATCCTATCGGTCTCATTTCGGTGCATCTTTTTTGTAGCAAAATGCACCAAAAAACAGTATGTTGATACCTTATAACTGGCCTATAATCAATGAAATAATTATTATTTATCTAATACACACTTTCTCTCTTGAACGGTTCTTCTCAATTTCTCAAAGAATACCTTCAACTTTCTCTATCACAGCCTTCTTTTTTCTGCTACGAAATCCTCAATGAGTTCTTTCTTGCTTCTCAAAGATATATAAATTTGAAAGTAAAGCACTGAAATCAAGCATCATCCAAAGATGCGTTGTGAATAGACAATGGTTGCGTATGAAAGAACTGCTCATTTTTCTACATACGCCCCTTTTGCTTATTATTACCAATTATTTTCATTGCTTGTATCTTCTGGACTTTCCTCTAAAAATTGCTCTACGAACTTACCCTCAATCTTCTTGTAAGTTCCGACTGCGGCATCTTCTATCATCTTATAACTATTGACTACACCACTTTCAATTTTCTTGTATGCTCCAACCACACCATTTTCAATGCTCTTATAATCACTTAAAAAAGCATTTTTGATAGTTTGATTACTATGGGCAACTTCTGTTGTAATTTCTTTACTAATTTCCTGCCCATTCTCTATCTTTTTGTTTATTCCAAGTTTTCTGCTCCTTAATTTATACTTTGTCATAAATAATACTATTTATCAATTAAAATTTCATTGCAAAGGTATGAAGATAAGCAATGCGAGAATTTGACAGAATACTTGATTATTGGTATATAATACAGAAAATGCGAATTGAAACTATGTTGTAATAGATAATCTTGGTATATTTGTATCAAGAATAAGCGATATGAAGAATGGAATTATCTCCTACAAGTGGCGTGACCGAATAGATGACATCACGCCAAGCAATCTACGAATTGGAATGGATCTTCTGTTGATAGAAGATGCTAATGTCATTCGTGCAGAAAGAGTAATAGGTGAAGAGCCTTTCAAGGTTGATATGTCAATGGCAGTTATCTATGACAAGGGGGAGGCTATTTTCAAGATAGATATGCACAAGTATGGCGTGAAAGCCCCTGCGGTGATTATTATAATGGCGGGACAGACTTGCGAACTACTCGGTTATTCAAAAGATTTGCAAGGACGAGCCATTGCTATGTCTGAAACATTCTCTGATAGCCTATTTGTAGGAATAGAGAGGGGATACGCACACAGATTATACTCTTCAATGATTAATAACCCGCTTATCAACCTTGATAATGACCAAAATGTATTCAGCGAGTATTATCAGTTACTTAGAAATATTGTGCAGTCGCCAGACTCCGAATTTAAGATAGATGCTGTGCGTCATCTTACACTTGCTATGTTTTATGGTTACTCGCATATGAAGCACGATATGAGTATCTATATTGAGGGAACAAGTAGGCAAGACAATATATATGCAGCATTTTTGAAGGCTGTTGAGAAGTATTACAAAAAGGAACGAGAAGTTCGCTTTTATGCAGAAAAAATATGTGTTACAGCAAAACATCTATCGCAAGTAGTCAAAGAGGTATCTGGAAGAACGGCTTCTGATATTATTAAAGACTATTTGATAACAGAGATTAAAGCCTTGCTACTTTCTACCAATATGACAATCCAACAGATTAGCGACTACCTCAATTTCCCCTCGCAATCTGTCTTTGGCAAATACTTTAAGCGTATTACGGGAAAGTCGCCCAAAGAGTATAGAAAGATGTAAGACAAAATTGTTTTTCAGCGGTCAAAAAAATGCACAAGTGGGATTTTAGAAACACTTATTACCTTATTATATTGTGCGTGCGATAATAGAAAGTGTGGGGCGTGTGGGAATTGAAAACGCCCGTAGGAGTGCGTAGGGGTGAGGTTCGGTGCATTTTTGGTGCATTTTTTTGGGCAAAGAAAAAACCTACAAGATTGAAAATCAATATCTTGTAGGTTTATTTCAGCGGAGAGAGAGGGATTCGAACCCCCGGTACCTTTCAGTACGTCGGTTTTCAAGACCGGTGCAATCGACCACTCTGCCACCTCTCCATTAGGTTTTTGTTTGTCAAAATTGTGGTCGTTTTCTTTTGACGTTGCAAAGGTATAGCAAAAATATTTTCTGTGCAAGAAAATCAAGAAAAAAATGTAAGTTTTTTGTGCTTTTGTCATTTTCTTCTCTTTTTTCTGCTTCTTAAGCCCAATCTTTATATGCTTTTGCTCTATTTTATATATTTGTGTATGTTGCTCTATATGTGTTTTTTCTTATTTCTGATATGTAAATTTTGTAATAGAA
The DNA here is from genome assembly GCA_045630965.1 of Bacteroidaceae bacterium. Lineage (GTDB taxonomy): Bacteria > Bacteroidota > Bacteroidia > Bacteroidales > Bacteroidaceae > HGM04593. The sequence continues at coordinate 58,039 of JAZQTU010000005.1, forward strand.
TTGTAATGATTGCAAAAATGAAATAAATATGAAAAAATATATTGAATTTATTGCTTTATATTATCCTTTTTTTGTACCTTCGCAAAGAAATCGAAGATTTCTGTCTATTTGCACAAATAGAATAACTACTATATAGGTAATTTTAACTATGGAAAAGAATTTGAACTTCAAGGATGGCTTGTGGAGCAAGGAAATCAACGTTGGTAACTTTGTACACGAGAACATTACTCCTTATGAGGGAGATGCTTCTTTCTTGGTAGGTCCTACTGAAAGAACAAAGAAAGTTTGGAATGTTTGCCTTAAGGCTCTTGAAGAGGAGCGTGCAAACAATGGTGTACGTGCTTTGGATAATGTGACTGTTTCTACAATCACATCGCACAAGGCTGGTTATATTGATAAGGAAAACGAGCTTATCGTAGGTTTGCAGACCGATGAACTTCTCAAACGTTCTATCAAGCCCTACGGTGGTATTAAGGTAGTTGAGAAAGCTTGTCGTGAGAATGGTGTTGAGGTTGATGAGAAGGTTAAGGATATCTTCTATCACTACCGTAAGACACACAACGACGGTGTGTTCGATGCATATACCGAGGAGATACGTATGTACCGCTCTTTGGGATTCCTTACCGGTCTGCCCGATAACTATGCGCGTGGTCGTATAATCGGTGACTACCGTCGTCTTGCTCTTTATGGTCTTGACCGTCTTATCGAGGCTAAGAAAGAGGATTTGAAAGGCTTGTTGAGTCCTATGACAGATCATACAATCCGTCTCCGTGAGGAAGTTTCAGAGCAGATAAAGGCTCTCAATGAAATCAAGGTTCTCGGTGAGTACTACGGTCTTGATCTTTCTCGTCCTGCAACATCGGCTCAGGAGGCTGTTCAGTGGACATATATGGCATACCTTGCTGCTGTTAAGGAGCAGGATGGTGCTGCAATGTCACTCGGTAACGTTTCTTCATTCCTTGATATCTATATCCAGTACGATCTCGACAATGGCAATATCGATGAGACATTCGCTCAGGAGCTTATTGACCAGTTCGTTATCAAGTTGCGTATGGTTCGCCACTTGCGTATGCAGTCATACAACGACTTGTTCGCAGGTGACCCTACATGGGTAACAGAGGCTATCGGTGGTCGTTTCAATGACGGCCGTACAAAGGTTACAAAGACATCATTCCGTTTCTTGCAGACTCTTTACAACCTCGGTCCCTCACCAGAGCCTAACATGACTGTTCTTTGGAGCAGCGAACTTCCTGAAGGTTTCAAGGAGTACTGTGCAAAGGTTTCTATCGATACATCTTCAATCCAGTACGAGAACGATACTTTGATGCGTGAGGTACGTGAGTGCGACGATTATGGTATTGCATGCTGTGTATCATATCAGGCTATCGGTCGTCAGATCCAGTTCTTCGGTGCACGTTGTAACCTTGCAAAGGCATTGTTGCTTGCTATCAACGGTGGACGTTGCGAGAATACAGGTACAGTTGTTGTAAAGGGTATCCCTGTATTGTCAGGTGATCTTCTCAACTACGAAGAGGTTCTTTCTAACTACAAGAAGGTGCTTATGGAGATTGCACGAGTTTACAACGACTCTATGAACATCATCCACTATATGCATGACAAGTACTATTATGAGAAGGCACAGATGGCGTTTATCGACACCGATCCTTCAATCAACTTGGCATATGGTGTAGCAGGTCTTTCTATTGCAATTGACTCACTCTCTGCTATCAAGTATGGTAAGGTTACTGTTAAGCGTAACGAACTTGGCTTGACTGAGTCTTTCAATATTGAGAATGAATTCCCATGCTTCGGTAACGACGATGACCGTGTTGACCACCTTGGTATTGACTTGGTATACTTCTTCAGCGAGGAACTCAAGAAACACCCTGTATACAAGAACGCTCAGCCAACATTGTCACTCCTCACCATTACATCTAACGTGATGTACGGTAAGAAGACAGGTGCTACTCCTGACGGTCGTGAAAAGGGCGTTGCTTTTGCTCCGGGTGCTAACCCAATGCACGGACGTGACAAGAAGGGTGCTGTAGCATCTTTGAGCTCTGTTGCAAAATTGCGTTATCGCGACTCACAGGACGGTATCAGTAACACATTCTCTATCATTCCAAAGTCACTTGGTGTAGACGAAGAGACACGTATAGAGAACCTTGTTACATTGATGGACGGTTACTTCACCAAGGGTGCACATCACCTCAATGTGAACGTTCTCAACCGCGAGATGCTTATGGATGCAATGGAACACCCCGAGAAGTATCCACAGCTTACAATCCGCGTATCGGGTTATGCTGTAAACTTCATCAGACTGAGCCGTGAGCATCAGTTGGAGGTTATCTCACGTTCATTCCACGAGCGCATGTAATGACAACATAATGTTAAAAATAGGCTGGCTTTTTGGCCGGCCTATTTTTTCAAATAAACAATAATGGATATAAGAGTACATTCATACGAATCTTTGGGCACTTTTGATGGTCCAGGTTTACGTCTTGTGGTGTTTCTGCAAGGATGCAACTTCCGTTGTCTCTATTGTGCCAATCCCGACACCATTGACCCGAAAGGAGAGAGCAAGGTGACAGATATTGAGGAAATCGTCCGTTTGGCTGTCAATGAAAAGGCATTCTTCGGCAAAAAGGGTGGTGTGACTTTCAGTGGTGGCGAACCAACATTCCAGGCGAAGGCGCTTGTTCCGCTGGTTAAGCGTCTGCAGGAAAATGGAATACATGTATGTATAGATACGAACGGTAGCATCTGGAATAGTGATGTTGAGGAACTTTTGTCAATAGTAGACTTGGTGTTGCTTGATATCAAACAGTTTAATCCGGAACGTCACAATACATTGACTGAACGTAGCAACGAGCAGACATTGAAAACTGCCAAATGGCTGCAGGAACATGGTAAACCGTTTTGGCTGCGTTATGTCCTTGTTCAAGGATATAGTGCATTTGAAGAGGATATACGCGCATTAGGCGAACACTTTAAGGGGTATGACATGATAAAACGTGTCGAGGTGTTGCCTTACCATACATTGGGCGCACATAAATATGAGCCTCTAGGAATGGAGTATAAATTAAAAGGAGTGAAGGAGAATACTCCAGAGCAACTCGATGCCGCAAGAGATATATTTGAGGAATATTTCGATTGTGTATTTGTGAATTAACTTGTGATGCCTACAGAAAGGGAGAAAATGTTGCGTGGCGAATTATATGATGCCAACAATGATGCAGCGCTTATTGCAGAGAGGAATGCTTGCAAAGTGTTGTGCCAAAAGTATAACACACTGCCGTATGAGGCTGTAGAGGAGCGTAAAGCAATATTGCGTAATATAGTTGGCAAGGCTAAAGGAAATTTTGTTATAGAACCTTCCTTTTGGTGCGATTACGGTTGCAACGTATCTCTTGGAGATAATTTCTATGCGAACCATAATCTTGTGATACTTGATGCGGCCCCTGTTGTTTTTGGCGATAATGTGTTTGTTGCACCCAACTGCTGCTTCACCACAGCAGGGCATCCTATTGATGTTGAGCTACGCAATAAAGGTCTTGAGTATGCCCGCCCGATAACTGTGGGTAATAATGTGTGGATTGGTGCCGGTGTTACGGTTCTTCCGGGTGTCAGCATCGGCGACAATGTAACGATAGGTGCCGGCAGCTTGGTGAACCGCGATATACCGTCGGGTTCGGTTGCAGTGGGTGTCCCATGCAGGGTTATTAAACAGACAAAGCAGGAGTGATTTCCTGCTTTGTCTGTTTATTTGGTTTATTCTTCAATTCTTGTCCAATAGACTGTCTTGCCTATTCCAAGGATGTTGCCATAAACTTTGAGGGTCTTTGCATCCTTGAACTCAATGTCAACACTGTAGATTTTACCGCTTCCCGGGTCATAGATTTTTGTATCGGTCCACTCCTTGTCGTCAGCGTCGTATTTGAGTCCTTTAACAAGGATTACCTTGTCAAGGTCAACGTTGCGCAGGCTCTTGTCGGGGTTCTTCACATCCTTACGCTTGTTGCCGTTGGCATCCAACGCTTTTTCTACCCAATAAACCTGTGCGGTGTATGTGCCGTCAGCTGCCTTTGTAATCTTGATTTTGCTCTTGCTGCCATCCTTTAGGCTCAAATAGTTGCCAAGAATGTTGTCGCCTTTTGAGTTAAGGTCCTGTGCGCTTACGGTAAGTGTTACCAATACGCAGATAAGTGTAAAGAGAATCTTTTTCATTTTGTACATGTTTGTTGTTTGATTATGTACAAAAGTAGTGTTTGTTCTGCTTCACTACCAAAAAAACAGTTGAATATTTAGTTAAAATTGCACAAGTTTAACCATTCTGTGCAGTAAAAGAACATTCCTTGGCTAAAATATACTCTTTTTCTATTCCTTTACATATTCATACCCCATTTGGTTGATTGTGTGAATGACCTTTTCTTTATCTATTCTCTCTCCTTCAAGGTATGCTGTTCCTTCAGTCAAATCGACATGTACCGAACGTACTCCTTCTATTGATGAGAGTGCCTTCTCGACATTCGCCTTGCAGTGGTTGCACATCATACCTTTGATTTTGAAATTCTGTTGCGTTGTGACAGTTTTCTTGTCTTTTCTGAATTTTAGAACAAAACCATTAATCAGCAATATGACAAAAATTATGCTTGATGTTGTCTGCCACCATGGTGTTATGTTGTCACAGCATCCGGCTACGTGCTTGTGTGTAATGTTACTGAACCATTCTGTAGGTAGTGCGTAGTCTATAAATATACCGAAGCCAATAGCTCCTGCCATTATTGTTGCAAGGTAGGTGATAAGTGTTTTGCGCCCAAGTACTTTGTTTATGACAAGCATGGTTGCCATATTGGTAGCCGGTCCTGCCATTAGTAGTACTAAAGCTGCTCCTGGTGAGAGTCCTTTAAGCATAAGTGCAGCAGCAATGGGAATAGAGCCTGTAGCACATAGATACATAGGCATTGATACTGCAAGTATAGTTAGCATGTTCAATAATGGATACTTATTAAGTGTAAAAAAGAAATCGTTAGGCAATAATACTGTAATAATTGCAGCAACAACAAGGCCAATAACAATCCATTTGCCAATATCCTGTATAATCTCTATGAATCCATAATGCAATGCTCCTGTTAATTTCCTTAAGAATTTTCTTGAGTTGCTTTGTTCCTGTTGTAAATATCTGACTTCGTTTCCGTCTTTGCATATGCGATTTGTAATAACACCTCCTGTTATTGCTGTTATAAATGCGACGACAGGGCGTATAATGGCAAATGGCAAACCGATAACTGAAGCTGTGGCAAGTATTGAATCAACTCCAGTCTGTGGTGTAGAAATCAGGAATGATACGGTAGCTCCCTTTGATGCTCCTTCGCGATAAAGTGATGTTGCTGTAGGGATAACTCCGCACGAACACAACGGAAGAGGTATTCCGAAAAGTGCTGCCCAAAGTACAGAACTGAAATTCCTGCGTGATAGCTTGTCTGCATATATGTGACGTGGAACAAACTCGTGTAGTAAACCTGCTATAAGAAAACCAAGTAACAGGTAAGGTGTCATTTCGTTAAGCAGGTCAATAAGTGGGGTTATATACTCTTTCATATATTATATCTTTGCATAGTAATACTATGCAAAGATAATTTGTTTTATAAAAAACTGTTGTCGCAATTTGTTGTTGAATTACTATTTGTTCTTGTTTCTTTCGATGATGCTGAGGTTTACCAATGCCTGTTCGTCGCCCATCTCTGCCGCTTTTGTAAATGCACGCTCTGCTGCATGGCGGTGGTGACGGCGATAATCAATGACACCCTGTATGTTAAGGACTCTTGGGTCATCTTTGTATTCTTTCAGTTTGTCTATAAGTTGTCCGTAGTCTGGTGAGGGGTTGTTCATCAGTTCGTCTACTATCTCATTTATAGCGAGTGCTGTACTGTCGGGGTTGTTCTGGTAGTATATTCCTGTGCAACATGCTATGCGGTGTGCTGGGAACATTCTTTCCAACAGTTCTTGGTAGAGTGTACCGCCGTTATACCTTTTGAGCAAGGTTTCTCGTGCCTGAGGCGATTTTTCGGCTTTCAGCATTGATATTAGCTCTTCGCTGTCACCGGGTTCTATCTGCCTGATATCATTATATATCATGCTCCAGCTTTTGCCGCCATCTGCAATTTCAAATATTGAGTCGGGGAGTTGGTGGTGTTTTTTTATATGTTCACGGAAAGACTTTGCACGTGCATATCCAAGTCCTTGATTTGCATCTTCAGTGCCGTCAGGTGATGTGTATCCTACAAATTGTACAGCTTCGATACTCGTTGTACTGTCAGCAAGTATATCGTCAATTATTCCCATCAGTTCTTCTATAGAATCGGCATTCTGTAGATATTCGGTATTGAGTTTGGAACTGTTGGTGACATAGCGTACAACGCTCGGTGTTATAGCTGCTTTACTTGCGTGCTCATTATTCAATGGAGTGTAATGGCTTATGCTCTTTACGTGTGGATGTTCCATTGCAATATGGTCGGCTATACTTTGCCTTGGTTGCACTCTGTGGCAATTCATTGATGGCGCTTCGGGCATACATATTGCAACGGTGTCGTATTTATGTTCATTGCCTTTGCTGTTGTAGTATTCGCAATAAGTTATTCCGTATATTGTATCATTTATTGCGGTTTCCGGAATTGTCAAGGTACAAGTTGTCCATTCGTCATGTGAGAGTTCTGGGGAATGGCCGTACCTCTTTACATACCTTCTGTTATAGCGTTTCCCTTGGTAGTGTCTGGCTGTTGAACTTATACACGTGTCGGGTGTACACAGGTGGGTAACAACTAGCAAGCCTTCATTGGACCTTATCTTAGGTGTGTCGTATTCGAATGTAAAGTGCCAGCAGCTGTCGCTGTGTATAGTACTGTATCTCTCTGGGGAAATCTGTGCATGCAAGGCGTTGCATATGAATGCAAGCATTACGGGAAGGATAATTTTGAAGTTCATAAGGGTTGTAATTAATGGTTTATTGTTTACCCTTATAAAACGTATCTGCTGTAACGAAGGTTTACAGTTGTTCTATGATATCAGGCAACTCTTCAAGACTTTTGATTGTGTGTGTCGCTGTGTGTCCTGCAATTATTGGTTCTTCCTCCCAGCAAATATTCTTTATCCAAACAGTCTTGCATCCGAGCGTACTTGACGGGTATATGTCCTTTCGGTATGAGTCCCCAACGACAAGTACCTCTTGAGGTGATACTTGCAGTGCCTCTGCTCCTAATGCGAAAAGTGCCGGGTCGGGCTTGCGGAGCCCTACAACAGATGATTCAACAATTTCCCTGAAATATTTTGATAGATTGAATTCTTTGAGTACTGTGGGCATGTTGCCGTAGAAGTTGGTTACAAGTACAAGTGGAAATTTTTCTGATAATTTTTCTACAACAGAACAGGTTGTTTTCAAAGTCTCTTTCACTTTGTCATAGCAACTATCGGCAATTTCCATGGCTTTGTCATCGCTCAGGTCTACACCGGATTGTATGTTGCGCAGGTAGTCAAAGTGAATGGCTAACTTTTTTCTCAATAGAGTGTGGAATGTGTCCGTCGGTTTTATAGTAGGGTTTTTGGCAAGGAACCTTTCGCCATATACGTACGCCTCACGGTATGTTTCGCGTGTAATCCCGATACAGGCCTTCCTGTATTGTTCCCAGATAAACTCCCCCCAATGTATACCATTGGTGTCTATAGTTCCTCCGTAGTCAAATATAATTCCCTTAATTGAACTCATATCCGCTTTCTATTTTCATTGTCAGTCTTTTGCTGAGTGTTTCATGCTTGTATTGCATGTAGATGAACAGTATCATTAGTACGATAAGTTCATATACAAGGTATAGCCATAGCTGGTTTATCATCATAGACAAGAACAATACTATGGCGCGTGAATTGAATGTGAGGATGTTTGTATACTTCATCAATGGCTTGCTGCCTTTGCAGAACTCCTTGCGCAGAGAATCAGGTATGTCTGTTCCATATCTTTCCTGTACTGTTTTAATGAACTTCTGGAAATTAGGGGACATGCGCTCTTGGTTCTCTACGTAAGCTACATAGAAACTTAAGAACAGCTTCCAGAAAAAACTGGTTTTCCATGATGTTTCAGCGTATTCTTTCTTTTCCATTGCAGAATTGTGGAATTCGTGGCCGTTCTTTTCGTTGGAGAAATAGAGGTGTATGTTTCTGTAATAGTCGGCAAGCTGGCATTGTGATCCGTGTACCCAAAAACCGCTGAAAGCAAGCAGTATCCATATTATGACACCCCATGTATATTCCGGTGCAAAAGGTATCGGTTTCTCGGTCTCTCGCAGAGCTATGGCAAGGTATATGAAGAAAAACCAGCAGTCGCCGGCAAAACCGTCAAGAATACGTCCCCAGCGGGTCTTCTGTCCGGTTATACGTGCGAGCTGTCCGTCTGTACTGTCGTAAAGGTTTGCCCATATGAGAAGAAACATACCGGCGATATTCCAATATATGTTCTCATTCGCAAAGCATATTCCTGCAGCGACGCCTAAAAATATTGATGCAATGGTTATTATATTGGGATGAATACCTCTGTTACGGAAAAATAGTGCACAACGGAAACCCAATGGGCGGTAAAAGCACATGTCAATGAACTCCTCTGTATCAGTTGATTTAATCGATGCTCTATATAGCTTTTTATCTTCTTCTTTCATCTTTTTTTGTATTTGTTATAAGCAGTGCTATCTCTTTTGCGGCCTCTTCTCTTACTGTTGAGAAACTTGGAAAGTCGTTGATGTCTATCAGTTGAAATTTGCCGTTGGCATCTACGATGCAGTCTCCGCCATAAATTTCCAATCCAATGGCCTTAGCGGCTTTCAAAACTGTTCTATGCATCTCCTTGCTGTCAAAAGGGTAGTGCTTGGATTCTCCGTTTATTCTCTCAAGCCCGAACTTTGTACTATTTGCCATAGGATAGCTGTATGTAAAATAATCCTCTCCTATGCCATAGAATTTTATGATGTCCCCTTCGCAATGCTGTGTATATACGCAACTTGTTATACCCCTTTGATGCATCATTTCTATCGCTTTTTCTGCATCTTCCTTGCTGGTCGAGTAGCATACATCATCCTTGTGGCAACTCCAACCGTCACCACGCTTTATCCATGCCGGGAAAGGTCGTGTGTCAAGGTCCTTTATATCTTCAATGACGCAGAACTCTGGTTGCGGAATGGTGTTCGCTTCCAAAATGCGCATGAACTCTATGCGTGAACAGTTCTTGACCGAATTGCTGGAATTTATGACCTTTATTCCATTCTGTTCTGCTACTTTCAGCTTTTCAAGGACATCATTGCTTCTGGACATGTGGCATACAATATCAGTTCCCTCCGGGATATCCATTGTCTCATCAATGGTAAAAACCTCGTTTCCCAGTGCTATCAACTCCTTTGTGATACATTCCAATATGGCCGCATCGTTTGTGGTCATGTTGGGGGAGTTTATAGGGTTGCGTGCTATTGTTGCAATTTTCATTTTTCGTTAAGGAACCTTTCGGCTTTTGCAATGTCTTCGGCGTGGTCAATATCTATAATCTTTCCAAGAGGAAATGCTTTTAGTTTCATTCCGCTCTCTACTAGTCTACGCTGGAAGTTGCGCATGCGGTGTATACCGTCCTTCATGCATTGGTCCAGTATATCCAATGCTTTTGGCGAAAGACCGTATATTCCACCGGATATAAAGTGAGTTTCAGTAGTTGGTGTGTCGCAAAAAGCGGTTATCTCCATATTCTCATCTGTGGCGATATATAACGGCTTCTCATCATCTATGAAATCTGTTACAGCCATAATGCCGTCACCCTCATAATCCTTGAGTGCTGTTATGTAACGCGAAAATTCCTCTTCATGAAACAAGGTGTCAACAGTTGTAAGGCAGAATTTCTCGCCACGAAGCAACTCGCTGAGGGCATGCATGCTGTGCATGGAACTTGGAGTGTTCTTGACAACGATATTTATTTCACATCCGGCATCAATGTTCTTAAGGAACTCTACGGTTTCGGGTTGTTTCTCATTTACAATGATACTTATGCTGCTGGCGCCGTTGCTGGCAAATATCCTGATAAGGCGTTCTATGATTGGAACACCATTGAGCTCAACCATGGGCTTGTGCTGGGCAACGCCTTCACTGGCAAGCCTCGATCCCTCACCTGCTGCAATTATAGCAAACTTCATTATCAGTCGTTATCAGCTTGTTGAAGGTTGAGTCTGTTACTGTCATCGCGTTTTTCAAAGTACATCTTGCGTAACGGATTACGTCGTGCATAGTCGTACATGTTACGGTTACGATGTATATCTATTGCTGTATATATCGCTTGACGGAATGAATTTTCATCAGCAACACCCTTGCCGGCTATGTCTAATGCTGTGCCGTGGGCTGGCGATGTGCGTACGATTGAAAGACCTGCTGTGAAGTTTACGCCGTCATTCATGGCAAGGGCTTTCAGTGGAGCCAGTCCCTGATCATGATACATGGCAAGAATGGCATCAAAACATGCGTATTTGCCGCTGCCCATGAAACCGTCTGCAGCAAAAGGACCATAGCAGAATATTCCATTGTCATTCATTCTGCGTATAGTAGGTGTAATGACTTCCTGCTCTTCTGTGCCAAGCAAGCCGTTGTCGCCTGCATGTGGGTTTAGTGATAGAACTGCAATCTTGGGCGCATCGATGTTGAAGTCTTTCTTAAGGCTGTTGTTCAGCAAAGTGATTTTTTCTTCAAGTAGTTCTGGTGTTATTGCTGCGGGAATATCGCGTAATGCCATATGTGATGTCGCAACAGCAACTTTCATATCGCCACTGCACAATATCATTAGCGCTTTCTCTTCATTTCCACAACGTTCCTGCAGATACTCTGTATGTCCCGGGAAACTGAACTGCTCGCTCTGGATTGAACTCTTGTTTATCGGCGCTGTAACAAGAACGTCAATCTTTCCTTCCTGATAATCCTTTATGGCTGTCTCAAGAGCCTGGTATGCTGCAAGGCCTGCTTCTGCTGTTACTGTGCCAAGTTCAATGTGAAGTTCGTCGTTGTTGCAGTTTATAATATTCAGTTTGCCATTTTGTGCTTCATTGGCATCTGCAATGGCATTGTATGGAGTCTCCATTTCTAATGCCTTGCGGTGGTATGCTGCAGCCTTGGGAGAACCATAAACGACAGGAGTACATATGTCGAACATCTCCTGATTGTCGAATGTTTTGAAAATTATCTCATAACTTACTCCGTTTATGTCGCCTTGTGTGATACCGACACGGATATTTCTTTTATCGCTCATTCTGTATCTATTTAAGTTTTTTTATTCTCGTCAGTTATTCTCTTTGGCCTCTATGACAACTTGCGGAATGTGAATACTGTTCTCAATCATCTTGTCTGCAGGCAGTTTGAGTGTGTATAGTGAAGCCTCCAGTTTTCTTATATACTTGCCTTTTTTCTGTCCAGCAGCATATACGAATGCCTCTACAACGATTACTCTGTTGTTCTTTTCATCAACTACAGAGTGGGATACGAAGGGGCCGCCCATCATGTCGTTCTCCATGTACCATAGACCTCTTGTAACCTGAAGATAACGGTCCTTGTATGATGTTTCAGTGATGTTTACAAAATCCTTTTCGGTCTGTATATACTGTCCGGGCTTTCCTCCTGGCATATTTATCTTCATCACAGAGTCGCGTTTGTGTATATAATTCTCAAGAGAAAAATTGTCTACAGATGTATATGGGTAACTGTACATCACAAAACTGAGAATTTCGGGCCTTGCAGAATTGAAGTCGGACAACCAGACGAAATCCTTGCCTCGTTTCTCTCCGCTTATTTCCACCGGAACCATCAACTCACATCCAAAAAGTTCCTTCACGGTTTCAACAGCTGACTGACAGTGTTTCTGCTTTAGAATGTCAATCTGCCTGTTCATCTCTACCGAAGTGAAGAAATCTACAATTACTTGTGAATTGTCTGTTACGAACTTTTCGAATTCATCTCTTGAAGGAGACTGGATTGTCATGACAACTTGCGGTTTTGCAAAAACGTCATTTGAGTATTTGAATATTGTTCTTGAATACAGTTTGTTGTCTATGTCAATATTTATGATGTTGCGGAAAGGTTTTGTCAGGTTGCCGAGCTGTTCTGTTCTGGATATCCTGAAAGAACGTTCCGATTGAGGCAATCCCGGAATGTCTGTATCAAGTGCGTTCTCCAAAGCTCTTCCTGCCGGAGAGTCCCAAAACTCCTGGGTACATACAACCAGAACCTCATACGGATTGCCGACAGCACTACGTTTGAATGTGCTGTCACTGTCGTTACATGCAACAAGCATTGTAATGGCTATCAGTGTCAGTAAAATCTTTTTCATGATATTCTATTGTTTGTCTTTTTCCTGTTTAAGTGTTGAAAGCATACCGCATGCAGCAAATATATCTTCTCCACGAGATGCCCTAATAGTCGTGAATAATCCGTTCTTGGTCAGATAGTCCCTCAGTTGCACCATGCCTTCTTCGTCAACACCTTCAAGGGGTACACCCGGAATTGCATGGTAACGTATAAGGTTTATTCTGCAGTCAATACCTTCCAATAGCTTCAATAGTTTGCGTGCATGGAAAGAACTTTCGTTGATTCCTTTGAAAACTATATATTCAAATGTCAATCTTCTTTGGTGACTGAAGTCATATTCGCGTAGAAGGTCAAGCATCTCTATTATGGGGAAACCTTTTTCTGCAGGCATGATTTCAACTCGTTTTTCCGGAATTGGATGATGCAGGCTTATGGCAATATGGTAGTCTCCTGAATCAAGGAGCCTTTTCAATCCTTTGCGTACTCCGACAGAAGATACTGTCAAACGGTGTGGGCTCCACGCCAATGCATAGTCGGCAGTTAGAATTTCTATCGCCTGCAACAGGTTGTCAAGATTGTCGCAAGGCTCTCCCATGCCCATGAAAACGATGTTTGTCAGTCTTTCGAATTCCGGCAATGCCAATATCTGGTTGACAATCTCGTTGGCTGTAAGGTTGGCGGTATATTTCTGTTTGCCCGTCATGCAGAATAGACAGTTCATTTTACAGCCAACTTGTGAAGAGACGCAAAGTGTTGCACGGTCACCGTCTGGAATGAATACCGCTTCTACAAAATGTCCGTTTTCAACCTCGTAAAGGTATTTTACAGTACCGTCAACAGATCTTGCGGCATCGGCCGGGGATTTGTATCCCACTTCAAAACGTTCTTTAAGCATCTCTCTGTTCTTGAGCGAGATGTTTGACATTTCATCAATTGAACGTACACGTTTCCTGTATATCCAATCGGCTATTTGTTTGGCAGTGAATGCAGGCATCCCAACCTCCTTGACCGCTTCCTTGAGCATGCCAAGTGTCATTCCTGCCAGTTTTTGTCTGTTACAATCCATTTTTAAGCGTTGTTGGAAATTTCGAAATTTTCCGAAAAATAAACTAATGTTACGAAGGTAATGCAAAAAAGTGGTTTTGCCCCTATAATTATTTATTAAAATATATTTTATAAGTCAAATAGTACCTCTTTTGTTGCATGTATCTGCTGTTTTTTATTATTTTCGCATAAAATCTGGCATATGTACCGTATGCCGGGATGTGTCATGAATATTCCATAAAATGAAAAACAATACTATTGAGATATTTATGCCGGTAAATTCGGCAAAAGATGTGCTTTCGGCGTTAAAACTCTTCAACGAGATACCATTTTTGTCCAAAATGACTTTTTGGAGTGCATCACCGGTTGAAATGGAACTGCCAGGTAATGTTGCTGTGTTCGCGGTTGACTCTTTGACAAGTACGGGTTTGTTCAAAAAGATGGCAGAGCTGGCTATGGCAGAATTTGTCCTTTACATCGGCAAACCTTGTATTGATCTGTATGCCGAAAAAATTGTACCCTTCTGCAATGCTGTTCCGGAAGATGCAGCAATGGCATATGCGCATTATCGCAAGTGTGTTAATGGGGAGATTGTTGATGCACCTGTTATTGAGTACCTTGACGGTAGTTTAAGGAATGACTTTGATTTTGGTCCTGTACGTCTTTTCAGAACATCGGCGCTTAAGAAATATCTTGCCATTAATCTTGACGATTATGAATATGCCGGTCTCTATCAATTGCGTCTTGCACTTTCGCGTTTGGGCAAAATATACCATTTCACCGATTATATTTCGTTGGAAAACGAAAGCGACAACCGCAAGAGTGGTGAGAAACAATTTGATTATGTCAACCCAGCCCAGCGTGCAGTACAAGTGGAAATGGAGTTGGCTTGTACTGCTCATCTTAAAACTGTAGGTGCATGGTTACCACCATGCAAGTATAAAGATATAGACCTTTCCAACGGGGAATTCCCAGTAGAGGCTTCAGTGATTATTCCGGTGCTTAATCGAGAATCAACTATTGCTGATGCTGTGTCCTCTGTATTGAGCCAGGTCACTTCTTTCAAATTCAATTTACTTGTTGTAGATAATCATTCAACAGACAAAACCGGTGAAATAATAGATTCGTTTGGCGATGACCGGGTTGTTCATATAGTTCCAGAACGTCGAGATCTTGGAATCGGCGGCTGTTGGAATCTTGCTGTCAACGATAGCCGTTGCGGCCGTTTTGCCGTACAACTTGACAGTGATGACCTGTACAGTAGCTGTGATACATTGCAAAGGATTGTCAATGAATTCTATGCCCAGCAGTGTGCAATGCTTGTTGGTACATACCGTATATGTGATTTTGAACTTAACACTTTGCCGCCGGGGGTGATTGATCATCGTGAATGGACCGAAGACAACGGACGTAACAACGCGTTGCGTATCAACGGTCTTGGCGCTCCACGTGCTTTCTATACACCGGTGATACGTGAAGTCGGTTTTCCTAATGTGAGTTACGGTGAGGACTACGCTGTAGGTCTGCAGATATCGCGTAATTACCGTATAGGGCGAATATATGATGTCTTGTACCTCTGCCGTCGCTGGGGGGGTAATTCTGATGCTGCGCTGTCGCATGAAAAGGTCAATGCACATAATCTGTACAAGGATACGTTGCGTACACAGGAATTCAATGCGCGTAAGGAGGCTGCTCTCTCTCTAAAGATTCCTTCAAGGAACAGGCTTTCTGTTTTCTTTGAGGAACAACTGTCTCTCTGGAATGAGGCTTCAGAACGTTATCGCAGTCTGGAACAGGTACGTCAACGCAATTTGGGCAATGGCTTGAAGTTACAGTTCAATCCTTCACGTATAGTCTCAGCATCTGCAAAGGTTGATAGTGCGTCCGTGAAGTTACGCGAGTGTTTTCTTTGCAAGGAGAACCGTCCGTCATGCCAAATAGTTGAGAATGCTTCCGGTAAATTCGATATTCTTGTCAATCCATATCCGATATTGCCTTTCCACTTTACATTGGTCCTGAAAGAGCATCTTTCCCAGCAACTTGAAGGAATGTATGTCGATATGTTGCTTTTTGCACGTGAATGGAAGGATATGGCAATATTCTATAATGGTGCAAAATGTGGAGCTTCAGCTCCTGACCATGCTCACCTACAGGCTGTATGCAAGGGGGATGTGCCACTGATGAATGAGGAATTGTCTGAACTGCTTTATGATGCTCTGGAACCGTTGTACATGAAGGATGGTGACGGTATGTATAAATCTGACAATTTTGTCGTGCCTCTTTTTGTTATTAAGGCATCCAGTGTCAGCAACTCCAGAATATTATTCAATCGTCTCCTTTCTGCAATGCCGTGCGTTGCTGATGAGCCTGAACCTCGAATGAATGTGATATGTGAATATAATGATGATGAAGGTTATACAACGGTGGTCTTCCCACGCTCTGTACATCGTCCGGCTTGTTATTATGAAACCGGTGATGCAAGGCGTGTGGTAAGCCCGGGGGCTCTTGATATGGCAGGGCTTCTTGTTCTTCCTTTAGAAAAGGATTTTGATGAGATTACATCGGAAGAGGCTGCCGGTATGCTCAAAGAGGTCTCTATGGATGAGGAGGCTGTAGAGAATATTGTTGGAAATATTATTGCTTGCCATGAGAAGTGTTGATATCGGAATATTGCGTGCACCGGAAATTTACTTCGATTTAATCGGGGATTTCTTCCTGAATACAAATGTCGTATCTTCCAAAAATCATGTTTTCATCGAGGATGGAATGCTCTCTTTTAATGGACGGTTGTATGATGAGATCAATTTGGTTCCATGCAATGACAATTCGATGTTTACACTGTATGATGTCATGATCGGAATCAATTTTCATTGGCAAAGAAGGGAGGACCAGACCTTCAAAGGGGAGCTCCGCTTTATTGTTGAAGATGGTGAGGTACGTGCAATAAATAGAATAGATGTTGAAGAATATCTTGTAAGTGTCATCTCAAGTGAAATGTCTGCAGCATCATCGTTGGAATTTCTCAAGGCTCATACTGTTGTTTCACGTAGTTGGTTGTACGCTCAATTGTTTCGTAAGGAAAATGTCATAACATCAACACTCGGTTGGGAAAACGATGAAGAAGTTATCCGTTGGTATGCAAGGGAAGATCATACGCTTTTTGATTTATGCGCCGATGATCATTGCCAACGCTATCAGGGTATAACACGTGCCTATAACCCTAACGTGGAACGTGCTGTAAAAGAAACCGAGGGGTTGGTGTTGAAATTTAATGGCGAGGTGTGTGATGCACGCTTCAGCAAATGTTGCGGTGGTGTGACTGAACTCTTTTCTTCATGTTGGGAGAATAAGGATTATGGTTATCTTGAAGCGCTAAGGGATAGTGGTATCGATGAGAGTATGCCTGTGTTGTCAACAGAGGAATGGGCGCGTAAATGGATTGAGAGTGAACCGCAATCATTCTGTTCGACTAAGAATAAAGAGACTTTGTCGCAGATTCTGAATGGATATGACAGGGAAACTAATGATTTCTATCGTTGGAGTGTTGAATATTCCCAAGATGATTTGTCTTCAATTGTTGCTGAACGTTCAGGGATTGACTTCGGTAGAATAGAGACGCTGGAACCTATTGAACGTGGACCGTCGGGGAGAATAACACGTCTTCGTGTTGTTGGAACAAAGGCTGAAAGAATTGTAGGCAAGGAACTGGAAATACGTCGTTGGTTGTCCAGAACTCATCTTTATAGTTCTGCTTTTGTGGTAGATAGACTAATTTCGGCAAATGGTGAGGTGTCGTTTGTGCTGAAAGGTGCCGGCTGGGGACACGGCGTGGGCCTTTGTCAGGTGGGGGCTGCTGTTATGGGGGAGAAAGGCTATGGCTATAAGCAAATACTTGCCCATTATTATCCGGGTACGGAAGTCGTTCCAATATGAGTAAATTGATCTGGTTTTGCCTTCCCATCAATTGTTGTTGGTCTGTTCTTTAGCAGTTGGACGTTGAAATACTTTTTTCTCAAGAAAAAAAGTGTTTACTTTGCAATATTTCCGTGATTTATAAGTTATAATATAAAAATCAATAAAGACAATATATATGGCTATCAAGGATGGCATGAATCGTTTTGAACGCATAATCAAGCGAATGTTTGATTTTGTAAGTTCTTTTTTGGGTCTTGTTCTGTTATCACCTGTGTTCTTGCTGGTATATATCAGTTTGCGCATACAGAATGACGGCAGTGTTATTTTTTCTCAAGAGAGGATTGGATACCGAGGAAAACCTTTCAAAATATATAAATTCAGAACAATGCGTGTCAATTCTGAATGTGATGGCAAGCCTCAGTTGGCAACCAAAGGGGATGAGCGCCTTACTAAGGTCGGCAAGTTCTTAAGAGAACATCATCTTGACGAACTTCCCCAACTTTTCAATGTGTTTGTCGGTGATATGTCTTTTGTGGGGCCAAGACCGGAACGCCAATATTTCATAGACCAGATAAAGAGGGAGAACCCTGATTATGATTACCTTTATCTGATGCGTCCGGGTGTAACATCTATGGCTACGATCTATAACGGATATACCGACACGATGGAGAAAATGCTTATACGTCTTCAAATGGATCTTGACTATCTGCAGAACCGCTCTTTGTGGCTTGATTTCAAAATCATAATGACAACCGTTTTTAATATTGTTAAAGGAAAAAAATTCTAAATACTTAAGGATATATGGCAAAGAAAATATTGTTGTTGCTTTCTTGCGTCTTCTGTTTGCAGCTTGCTGTAGCTCAAAAAATGTCTGATGATCAGATTATGAAATATGTCCTGTCGGAACAGGAAAAGGGTGTCAGCCAGAATGAGATAGCAAAGCAGCTTCTTCAAAAAGGCGTCACCCCAGCACAACTTCGTGAAATAAAAAAGAAGTATAATGCAGAAAAAAACTTGTTGGGCGCAAGTGACCTTCTTGGCTCGGGAAATGAAAGCAATCGTTTACGTGAAAAGAGGGAAGAGACCGAGGAACTTAGACAAAAACGAGATGCAGGGCTTGTTGTTTCCAATCGTGAAAAATCAAAAAAATATTCCGAAGAGGAGCAACTGAACATGCTTAATGATGAAATGGAGTTTCTTGATATAGATTCAATTCAGTACTATAATGATAAATTATCCAGTAAGTCTCAAGTTTTCGGACGTAACATATTCAATAATGAACTGTTGACTTTTGAACCGGCTTATAATATCCCGACACCAGCTGATTATGTTTTGGGTGCCGGTGATCAGGTGTTTATTGATGTTTGGGGAGCATCGGAGAACCTTGTTGACGCAATTATATCTCCCGATGGTAAAATAATTGTGGAGGGAGTTGGTCCTTTGCATCTTGCCGGCAAGAGCGTGGAGGCTGCCAATAAATATGTCAACGACGTCCTTTCGACACGTTATGCTGAATCAAGTATAAGTCTTACTGTAGGACTGGTACGTTCAATTCAGGTACAGGTGCTGGGTGAGGTTGTCGCTCCTGGTAGTTATACTTTGAGCGCTCTTTCAACAGCGTTCAACGCATTGTATGCAGCAGGAGGTATAACCGATATTGGTACGTTGCGTTCTATCAATGTGTTCCGTAACGGAAAGAGTATTGCAACGATAGACGTGTATGATTTTATTTTCAATGGAAACAATACAGGCAATATACGTCTTCAGGATAATGACGTGATTAATGTAGGGGCATATACATCTGTTGTAAATATACAGGGTAAAGTAAAACGTCCGATGAAGTATGAAATGCTGGCCGATGAACCACTTGCAAAACTTCTGAAGTATACCGGTGGCTTTACTGGTGATGCTTATGACGAAAAATTACGTGTTGTAAGAAAGAGTGGCAGGGAATATTCTCTTTACACTGTTGATAAAAAGAATATGTCTGCATTTACCTTGTGTGACGGTGATTCAGTGCATGTCGATTCTGTAATTCCGCGTTTCTCCAATATGGTTGAAGTAAACGGCGCTGTCTTTTTCCCTGGCCAATACCAGTTTGGTGAAGATGTAAAGACGCTCAAGGAACTTATTGCTGCTGCAGGTGGTGTCCGTGAGGATGCATTCTTGAACCGTGCAGTTCTGCATCATAGAAATCCTGACAATACGATTGATGCAAAATCCATTGACTTGAACGGAATTCTGAATGGAACTGTTGCTGATATTGAGTTGAGGAACAATGATGTGTTGTTTGTACCAAGTGAGACCGAAATGAAGGGCGAGCAGACAATTACCGTTTCAGGTGAGGTGCGTTTCCCTGGTGAATACAAGTTTGCAAATAACACCAAGATTGAAGATATCATATTGCAGGCGGGTGGTTTGACTGACAAGGCTTCTGCAGTGAAGATAGAGGTCTTCCGTCAGTTGTATGATCAGTTTGCCTTGAGTAAGTCTAATGAGATAACCGATGTGTATACTTTTGAAGTAAAGAACGGATTTGTCGTTGAAGGCGGTTCTGATTTCGTTTTAGAACCTTACGATGTCGTTTATGTGCGCCGTAATCCTCAGCGCACCGACATACAGACTGTAAGAATACAGGGTGCTGTCAATTTTGAGGGTGATTTTGCCATCACGTCAAAGAAATACAGAATCAGTGACTTGTTACAGGCTGCAGGAGGCTTGATAGAGCAGGCATATATTGACGGAGCATATATATTGCGCAGGATGACTGAAACAGAAAAGACACAGCGCAATACCCTTGCAAAGATTACACGCAATTCTCTATATGAGGATATGCTCAAGTCCAATGCGAATATAGATATGAATACATTGGAGACTTTGTCCAACAGCAAGATTAACCTGAATGATTGGTACTCTGTACCTGTTGAGTTGGACCGTGTAATAAAGAAGCCCGGTTGTGATGATGACCTGCTGCTCCGTGCCGGTGATGTACTATATATACCTGAATATAATTCAACTATAAAGATAAGTGGTGAGGTAGAGTATCCTACAACAATCAACTGGTTCGAAGGAAAGTCGCTTAAATATTATATAAACCAGGCCGGAGGATATACATCTGGTGCAAAGAAGAAAAAGGTATACGCTGTGTATATGGATGGCTCGGTTAAGAAACTTTCAAGATTCTCTAAAAAATCCGTCAAACCTGGCTGTGAGATTGTGGTGCCACGTAAGGCTGTCCGCAAAAGAATGTCAACCGGTGAAATCGTGACAATCAGTACAGGTACCGCTTCTTTGGCAACAATGCTTGTGACTTTGGTTAATTTGTTGAGGTAAAATTGATTATATAAATAATACAAAATGAATAAAGAATATGATATAGTTGGGCTTGTGCTTTTGCTTTGGAGCAAGCGTAAGCGTATTATCATAAATTGTTTTATCGGAGGTGTATTGTCAATAATTATAGCCTTCAGTATTCCTAAGGAATATACCTCTACAGTGGTTATGGCGCCCGAATCATCTTCAAGTTCCGGCATGTCTGGAAACTTGGGTATGTTGGCTTCAATGGCTGGAGTAAATCTAGGTTCAATGTCGGGTGGCGAAGATGCTTTGTATCCAGAATTGTATCCTCAGATTGTATCATCCACTCCATTCTTGTGTGATTTGATGAGTCTGCAGGTCGAAACCAAGGACGGTGAACTTTGTACGACATTGTATGACTATCTAGGTAATCATGGAAAGTCGCCGTGGTGGAGTTTGGCTATTGAAACTCCAATCAAAGCAATTAAGAGATGGGTCGGAGCTGAGAAGGAAGATACCATAATGCCGGTAAAAGGTACAGAAATGAATATGACCCGTACGCAATATCTGATGTTGCAGTCTCTGAACGATAGGATAGCTGTGAATGTTGATAAAGGCAATTTTGTCATAACATTGGATATAACTATGCAGGATCCCAAGATCGCTGCTTATGTGGCAAGTATTGTCGCAGACAATTTGCAGGAATATATTGGGGCTTACCGTTCTGCTAAGGCTCGTAAGGATCTGGCATATACGGAAATGCTATACAATGAGACTCAGGGAAAGTATCATGATGCGCAACGTGCATATGCGGAATATGTTGACCAGCATCAAGGAACGATAAGGATGCAACATCAGATAGAGGAGAAGCGCTTGTCCAATGAATTGGATTTGGCATTCAGCGTCTATAATCAGATAGCTCAACAGTTAGAGATGGCTCGTGCAAAAGTTGCTGAAAGTACACCTGTATGTGTGGTTATGCAACCGGCAATTATGCCTATAAAGGCATCTTCCCCTAAAAAAATGATGATGGGATTAATGTTTGTCTTTTTGGCTTTCTTTGGAACTGCGGCTTGGATAATCATAAAGGACCGTATTATCGACGTACGTGAAATTTGACAGAGATATTAGTCGGGAATGGGTGGTTTTCTGGACATATTGATACTTTTGTCATTTCTGCTGGAAGTTGCTGTGCTTTTTTATTTGGAACTGAAGGCTTGGAAAAGCATGTACACGCCATTGGTCTTTCTGATGTTGCCCTATACGGTTGTTCTTTTGATAACAATTGCTATATCAGGTAATTTTGGCTTTGTTGAATTTTATTATCCGAGCATATTCTTCTGGAGTGTCGGGCTCTTGATATTTGCTATTCCAAGTCTGTTTTTTGCTTATATATTGCAAAAGCATGATAAGACACTCTCTAGTCAGATTGGTGAAAGCCAAATGCCACGATTTTTGGTTTATCTCTCTTTTATTATAATCTTTCTATTTGCTCTGCGCTTGAAATCAATGCTCGGAGGAGCTTTGATGGTAGGCTCTGACGAATTTGGAGAAGAATTTTGTGGTCGTGGGTTCTGGGGGCATCTTCGAATATTTTTATTACCATTGTTGGCTATGGCCATTTATTTTGTAGATAGTAAGAATAAATGGCTTTGGTTTATAATATTACCAATTTTTATAATAGCTTTTCTTTATCAGGTAAAAGGTTGGGTTATAATCCCTTGTCTTACAGGTATAATATTGAGGCTCTATTCAGGAAAAACAAAATTGAAGGCTTCTTTAATCTTAACAGTGGTTATTGGAGCTTTGTTGTTTTTTCTGGGTTCGTATATCTTGATTCTTGTTATAGCCGGCGACAGCGAATTCAATATGGCATTTGTTTCAGCCATATTTGAGCATTTTATCCATTATTTGACTAGTGGAACATTAGGATTGAGTGTTGATATGCAACATGGTCTTCCTGATAAAGATGGTTTTGAGATGGTAATCGCTCAATTTATAAATTTAGGGAAGGCTGTTGTGGGAGATGATGATTTTATAATACCGCTTAATCCCTTATTTTATAATACCGGCGTGAATCTTACCAATGTGCGAACATTATTTGGTACTGTATTTATTAATTCCGGCTATTTGATTTTTATGGTATATGTTCTGTTCTTGAGCAGTATGATGTACTTAATGAAATGTGCCACAGTACGTTTTAATAATATATATCTTTATACAGCATATTTTTTTCAATGTGGATTGCTCTTTATGGGGTGGTTTGACTCATATTTTGCAAGTTTAGCCATGATTGAAGTGCCAATTTTCTCTTTACTTTTATTATTAATGGACAAGATGATTGGTTCTAAGAATATTAAGAGAGAACTTGAATAAGAGACAATGTCATGAATGATAATAGAAATAAGCGCTTGATTGAAAACTTCTTTTCACTATCCATACTAAATGGCTTGAATGTGTTGTTGCCATTGGTGACATTGCCATATATATTGCATGTGGTGGGCAAGGCCAATTATGGTGCTTATTCCTACGTTTTTGTCATTGTACAATATGTCATTTTGTTCAGTACATATGGTTTTAATTTTTCGGCGACAAAACAGATTTCTCAAAATCGTGATGACAAGGAGGCTGTTCTTCGCATATATAATTCCGTAACGGCATGTAAGAGTCTGATTGCTGTGTGTGTGTCATTACTGCTTCTTTTGTTCTCTCGCTGGGTTTTCAGGGATGAAACAGGTCTATGGATGTTTCTACTGGGATCCGGTATGATACTGGGAGATATTTTCACTCCTGTATGGCTTTTCCAGGGAATGGAGAAAATGAAGTATATGACCATTGTAAACGCCTCATCCAAAGTTCTGTTTACTATACTGATATTTATAATGGTGCGTAAACGTGAAGATTATGATATACTCATATTGCTTAATTCTTGCGGATATTTGTTGGCGGGAGCGCTTAGCTTAATATTGGTATACCGTCAGTTCCATCTTCGTTTGTGCCGTACAACCTGGAATGATGTGTTTAGTCAATTGAAAGAGGGTAGTGCTGTCTTCGGTTCAACATTTGGAATAAATCTTTATCGCAATGCCAATATAATTATTCTCAAACAGTTCGTGTCCGATGACATTGTTGGTCTATATTCAGCTGCCGAAAAGGTGATAAAAGGTTTTCAGTCACTTATCTCTCCAGCAGCTCAAGCGTTGTTTCCACATTTGAGCTTGCGTTTCAAAGGACGCCACATACAAGAGAATGTACGTCTGTTGCGTAAAATATCTTGGTCTTTTGCAACTGTAGTTATGATTGTTACGGTTGCTGTGTATATTTTTGCACCATTTATTTCTGATATACTATGCGGAAAAGAGTTTGTTGCTTGTGTGCCACTTATCCGTATAATGACCTTGGTTATATTCTTTGGTGAAATTAATTATTTGGTTGGTATAGTGGGATTAATAAATATGAACGGGCAACAATATTTTTTCCGTTCTGTATTGATAACAGGGTTATTCAGTGTTGCGTTCATGTTGTTGTTGGCACCGTCATATGGTGCTTTGGCGGCAGTATGGGCGATGTCTTTATCAGAAATATTGTTGTTTATTTTATGCTTGTTTAGTATTTATCAAATAAAGAAACGTGTATGACAGCTATTCTTGTATTGAATTGGAATGGGGCCGATGATACGATTGCTTGTTTGCAGTCATTGTCTTGTGCTGAAGGAGAATTCTGTGTATATGTAATAGACAATGGCTCTACAGATGATTCTGTTGTGCGTATCCAATCATGGATTGATGCACAGACGGTTTTGAATGCTTCTGTAATAGCTTTGGATAGGAACTACGGATTTGCACGTGGTAATAATGAGGGGCTGGTGGCTATCCGTGACCACAAGTTTGACAGTTATCTGTTGCTAAACAATGACACGGAGGTTATGCCCGACTTTCTCGTACGTTTGACAGAATTTTCGTCTCGTAATCCGGAATATCGTGTGCTGACCCCAAAAATTAATTATTATTTTGATAAGAATAAAGTTTGGAATTGTGGTGGCCGCCGTTTTCTTGGTTTCCGTAAATATTTTTATGCAGGACAGACCGATGACGTGGTACGTAAAGTGGAAAAATTGGACATAACTTATGTAACAGGATGTGCATTGTTCTTCTATCCGGAATTATTGAATGATGAAGGTCGTCTGCTTACCGAGCGCTTTTTCTTCGGCGAAGAGGATTTTGAATTTTCTATCCGAATGAAAAAGAGTGGTGTAAAGATGGCATGTGTGATGGATTCTCTGATTTATCATAAAGTGAATGCATCAACTGTGAAGACGAGTGCTGTTGGTAAATTATATATGCATTTTCTTAATAGATATATTGATGTCCGTTTGTCATCTTCATCATTTGTATATTTTTGCTGGGTTGTAGTAAACTACCCTCTTATATTAAGACATTTCCGTAAAGCTTTGAATTCTTGGCATGATGCATATAAATATGTCAATAGATTGATGAATGAAGTGAAGACAAAAGATTCCGTGACATATGATGATTTCCGCAGTCTGATATTGGATAATACTTACTTTAACAATAAATGAAACAAAAATGGATGTTGTTAAGTATTTTCATACTATTCGTTACTTGACATCTGTTCAGTTGTTTTTTCAACTGTATTATAAAGTGCGTGCATATGCTCGCAGATCAATGGGTATTAAACCGGAATTCAAGAAGTATAAAGAGGGGGCTAAGTTGAATGTTGAGACTCCATGGATTCCTAAAAATGTTTCATATAAGGGAAACAATACTTTTGAATTCATTAATGTAGAACATCAGTTTTCAGGTAGCTGGGACAGTTCCAAATATAGCAGTCTTTGGCGATATAACCTGAATTATATGGATTTCCTTTTACAACCCTCAATGACTTTTGATGAGGGAAGTGAATGGATAAATTGCTATATAGATTCAATGAGGAATAATCATATTGCAACAGATCCATATCCGATTTCTTTGCGTGGTATCAATTGGATAAAATTCGTGTCAAAACATTATGAATCATTCTCTAAAAAACAGTTGAAACGCATTGATACCGCTCTTTATTCGCAATATCTTATATTATTGCATAGTACGGAGAAGCATTTGATGGCCAACCACTATTTGGAAAATGGTTTCTCTCTATTGTTCGCTGCAATGTATTTTAATGATAAGTCTTTCTTTAAGGTTGCAGATAAAATTATACGTACTCAGCTAGAAGAACAAATATTGTCAGATGGCGCACATTTTGAGTTAAGCCCAATGTATCATTGTGTAATTCTGGAACGTTTGTTGGATTGTTATAATATTATAAAACCTGTTAGGAATTATAAATTAAATAAATTTATACTACAGAAAATAAGGCTGATGTTGGGTTGGCTTCAAACAATAGTCTTGCAGGATGGTAATATCCCATTATTCAATGATGCTGCTTTTGAAATTTCACCATTGCCAAAAGAAATATTTGCTTATGCCCGTTCTTTGGATATAGAGTGGGAACCGGTATGTTTAGGAGAATGTGGTTATCGAAAGTGGAATTCTGGTGACTGCGAGGTAGTGGTTGACATAGCGGCATTGGGCCCGTCATATAATCTCGGACATAGTCATGCTGATACGTTCAATTTTATAATGAATGTAAATGGTAATGCCTTTATTGTTGACTCGGGCACATCTACTTATACAGCTGGTGAACGCCGTGATTATGAACGTTCAACAGAAGCGCACAATACAGTTACTGTTGCCAATAAGAACAGCAGTCAGGTCTGGGGAGCATTCCGTTGCGCCAAACGGGCTTTTGTGACACTTCTTGAGGATACAGCGTATAGAGTGAAAGCTTCCCATGATGGCTATTCTTCTTTGGGCGTAAATTGTGTACGGGAATATAAATTCGTGAACAACTTGTTGAAAATAGTTGATATACTTGAATCTGATTGTGATGTAGATGCTGTTGCACGATTTCATTTGGCACCTGATGTGAATGTTTTTTCTGTCGATAAGGAAAAGGTTGTTACATCGCTGGGAACTTTCTGTTTTAATGGAGCCTTGTCTATAGTTGTGGAGCCTGTCGATGTGGCATTTTCTTACAATATATTACAAAAGACACGACGTATTTCTGTATCATTTAGAAACAAATTGACTACATCTGTTTTACCTATAAAATAATTATTGATTATGAAAATACTGTTATGTTCTCCATATGAGCCAGTCATAAAAGAAAATGCTGGAGGTATTGCGATGTGGGCAAAGCATTTGATTGACTATTACAAGAATGTAAAAAAAGATGTAGATATAGAGGTTCTGCCATATAATCGTTCTATATATGTACACAACGGACTGAACAAATTTGTCAGGCTGTATAAAGGTATTATGGACTACGTCGCTCTTATTCGTAAAACAAAAAAACGAATAAAACAGGAGCGCTTTGACGTACTTCATCTCTGTTCGAGTGCTCTTCTGAGTCTCGTTCGTGATTATTACGTAATGCGTATGGCGCGTCGTAATGGTGTAGCTGGTGTATTACATTTTCATTGTGGACGTATTCCTAAAATTGCCGAAAAAGGCGGTTGGCGTTGGGCCGTTTTGAAGAAAGCTGTAGAGAATGCCAAAGCCGTTGTTGTTTTGGATGATGAATCGTATAATGTTTTGATATCACATGGCTTTAATAAAGTCTATAAAGTACCAAATCCTCTTTCGGATGAAATGTTACAGAAAATAGAGACAATGAGAACTGGAATAAAGCGGGTTCCTTGTCGACTAGTTTTCGTGGGACATGTAATTCCTAGTAAAGGCGTTTTTGAACTTGTTCGGGCATGTACGGAAATTAATAATGTTGAATTGATATTGGTTGGTCGCGTTGAGGAAGCCGTGAAAATGGAACTTCTCAGTATTGCTTCTGCAAGAAAAGGTGAGTGGATGCAGCTATATGGCGAACGCGGACATGATGATGTGTTATCCGAGATGCTCTCTTCTGATTTATTTGTTTTCCCTTCATATACAGAAGGTTTTCCTAATGTAATTCTTGAGGCAATGGCATGTGGAATACCAATAATTGCAAGTGAAGTTGGTGCAATTCCGGAAATGCTTGATAACGGAAAGTGTGGAATTCTAATACAGCCACAGGATGTAATGTCTGTCAAGAATGCTGTAGAGGCCTTGGTTAATGACGAAGAACGTAAAGCCCTATTGTCAAAATGCTCCAAAGAGCGAGTTGTAAGGGAGTATGGTATTTCATCAGTTTGGATGCAACTGCAGACAGTCTGGAGAAATGCATGATACTGTGCGTTGCTGTAGATTCGTTTTTTAGTATTTTCTAAACACAATCCGTGCCTTTTCTGAATTAAGAATCAAGGATTTGCTGTCTAGATTTTCTACATGGAAAATACTGTATGTTGAATATATACCGAACTTTTCCAGTTTAGGTAGTGGAGACGGTTTTCCGTTCTTGTCTAAATAAATACGAAACTCAGTCATTGCAATCTGTCCATCTTCATGGCTGAAGTATGCAATGTGGTTTTCTTTCATCTGTCCTTTGGGCATTTCTGGTGAAACGTATGACAACATAACTAACTCGCGCTGGAATGAATAGTAGATATCTCCATTGCAGTTTGTAGTTTCTCCTGTTTCTCTGTTTTCTATGCTCTGCACTTGCCAGAAACCGTCCAGGTCGCCATGAATCTGATAGCTCTCGCATGATGCAATCATGGTAATGAGAAGTGTTGTCAAGAATTTGTATAATAAATTTTTCATTTTCTCCATTTTTTACTTAGCCAACCTGTTTTACAAATAGTGAGCATTCCGCCAAAATTATTTCCTATAAGTTTGCTGTGGTCAAATGCCAGCGCACCAGTAAATTTCCAACCATGCCATTTTTTAGGTGTTAAATCTACTTCGCCCATCATGCTGAACTGTGCAAGAGGTGTAGGTAGAGGGTCTTCGTAAGTTCCCCAATGTCTGGTCCATGATGCCATTATACGATATTTTATGCTTTGGCATGGCATGCCGTCTAATCCTATATGATGTGAGCGTATACGCGAATATGGCATGGTCAGGTTCGGGTCATCATTATATAAAGGTGACAGTATATGCGGGTTGCATATAGCCATTCCCCAATGTTGCCACGATTGATAGTAGCTATGTGTGTAGTACCAGTCTTTTCCGCCGGCTTGTCCCATCATGTCTCCCGATGGATTCTGTAGTATCGGTCCGCTTTGGTCACAAGATGTTATGTATTCATATACAATAGTGCTTATAACCGGGTTCTTTGGTACAGTAGCTTCTATTCCGAATAGACCATCCCTCCATGGTAAGTAGGTAATGAGTTCTTTCTTGCCATTACGGTTGTAATGGTAGTCAAATCCGAGCATTCCTGAATGGTCTTCAAAATAGTGCTCGTAGTATGCCTTTACACTCCAGTCGTTTTTCTCGTAATTCAGTGCAAGGTGCCAACTTCCAAGAATGTTTCCGTTGACATTTGTCTTGTCCATCTCTGTTGAGTTATTGCCGCCAGCCATAGGAATGAATGCCTTGATATACTCCCTGAATGAGTGTGGGAGATTATACAACATTATGTCCCCCTCGGGGCGTTTTTCCCATACTTTGCCTCCGAATTGGCTATACATTTCTAGTCCCATTTCAATGGAAAAAGGTGTTCTGCTTTTTTTGCCAATCTTTAGGAATGCAGTCTTTTCGTGGAAAAGGACATCTTCAACGTATCTGCTTCTGTTCATGGCGTTGCTCATGTGGTTGCGTTGGAAACGGTCATCGGTGTGCCTACCGTAGCTGAAGTGTCCCTTAACGTGAACCCATTCGTTGAAAAGCCAAGGCGCAGAGGTATATTCGTTGATACCGAATCGTACTTGTGGAATAGGTCGGGCATTGGGCGAGAATGTGAGTCCTCCTCCGCTTAATGTGCGGTTTTTACCTTCGGACCACCTCTCTTTAATTCCAAAACTCAATTCCCAACAGTTGTACTTTACATCTGCATACATCTGTTGTATGTGAAATGGTGAAGTGTGGTTCCATGTACCTGCAAGTTCTAAACCGTAAGCCCATGTGAATCCGTTCTTCTTATCAAAGTCGCGGAATAGTCCGGCACACAATGTTGTGCTGTTGTTTTTCAATGATGACAACCCATGTCTGTTGCTTACAAACCAAAATGGGGCGTTTTTGCCTGTTGAGACAACCGCACCGGCCTGTATCTCGTATCTTATTTTTCCTAATTCACTTTTTTGCGCTTGTAAAGGAGTAACAAAACAAGGTAATAGGAATAGCAGGATTCTTATAATATGGGGCATGTATATGTCATTTGTTTTGATTAATGTATCTGCAAATATACAAACAAACGAGCGAGAAACACGAAGTTTACTTCAGTGTTTTTCACCGCGAGTGTAGTGTATATTCGAGTTTTTTCAAATATACAAACAAACGAGCGAGAAATATGAAATTTACTTTGATGTTTTTCATCGCAAGTGCTGTGTATATTCGATTTTTTTTCAAATATACAGACACCCATAATATCATGTAGATCTTTTTCCGTCAGTTTATTGCATATTATGGAAATAGGATATATTTTTATCAAAACAATTTTGGGAATGTATAGCGTCAATAGGTATTTAATAATATTCTTTTTAAGTTTTCTGTGTCAGACCATAGTTGCGCAGCAGTTGTCATCATATGCAGAAGATGAAATAGAGTCATCTTTGCAGGAATTGGATTTGCCTGTGATTGAGATATGGACAGTTGATGGTAAGGAACCGACAGGTGAGCACGTGGAGGCTCCTTCTGGATGTTGGGGTATAACTTTGATAAATAATGAGCATGTCTATGGCAGAATGAAAATATTCCGGAATGGTGAACTTTTGTATGACAGCAAAGATTTGGGTATGAAGTTTAAGCTGCGTGGCAATACAAGTAGCATGGGGGAAAAACAACCATATAAGGTGAAACTTTCAAAAAAGGCCGACCTGCTATTCAGAAACAATGATATTTATAAAGACAAAGATTGGGCTTTGATACGAGTGTACAATGGCCTGTTGGCACGTGCGTTCACTGGGTTAAAGATTGGAGAATCTGTTGGTCTTGAATGGGAACCCCAATGGGAATATGTAAACCTTGTGATTAATGGAGAGTATAGAGGTGATTACCTATTGATGGAAACGGTGGAAAGGGAAAAAGGGCGAATTGATATTGACAAAACCGGATATTTGATAGAGGATGATGCATATTGGTGGAATGAAGATGTTTATTTCAAAGGAAATATGTTAGTAAATGCAGCTGGTTTTACATTCAAATATCCCGATGTGGAGGACCTTAACGATTCCATAATATCCAATATAAGAAACTTTATTCTTGATTTTGAGTCAGCTTTAATTAATAAAGCAGATATATCTGATTATATCAATATACAGAACTGGGCTGCCTGGCTTTTGGCGCAGGATATCTTAGGTCAAAAAGACTCGGCTGGTACCAATCGTTATATTTATAAAAAAGATTTTGATGAATCAAATCCATTTTCTTCCCAGCTTGAAATGGGACCTCTGTGGGATTTTGACGGTTCTTTAGTGCGTAGCGAAAGGTGGGCTGATATACACAATGTTAATTATAGTTTCTATTATAGTGAGTTGTTGAAACGTAAAGATTTTTGTGATTTATATGTGTCGTTGTGGAACAGTATAAAGGATACATTGCTTTTTGAACTTGCGCAATATTATGATACTTTGATTAGTTCAAAAGGTGAAGGAATTGCCATGGGACGAATCTTGAATTCCATGAAATATCCGTCTGATTCTGCTACATCATTGCAGGAAGAACTTGATTCTGCATACAGTTGGATGGAAAAACGTGTTGCCTGGATAAACGGGCAATTGAATTCAACAGAAATAGATGAAATATCAGAAGATAATAGTAGGTCTGTAATTTATAATGTGTATGGACAAAGGTTGTATGAATATGAAAAATTGGAAAGAGGTATATACATTATTAATGGAGTAAAAGTTTACGTTAGATAAAACGATATGTTTTGTTTGTTCTAAATTTTTAATACCTTTGCAATTAGTGTCATTTCAGAATAAAAAAGACAATAATATGAAAGCATGTTTCATGGGGCTGGGATACATTGGTTTGCCAACAGCTATAATTGCTGCCAAATATGGCATTGATGTTGTGGGTGTTGATGTTAACCAGAGTGTTGTTGACAAGACAAATTCAGGTAATCTGCATATAGTGGAGGAAGGATTGGAAGATTTGTTACGCGAGGTTATTGCTTCGGGTAAATTCAAGGCATATACGCGTCCACAAGAGGCCGATGCCTATTTCATTGTTGTTCCCACTCCATTCAAGGGAGATCATGAACCTGATATCTCATTTGTAGAAGCTGCTACTAAAATGGTACTTCCTTTACTCAAGAACGGAGATCTTTTTGTCATTGAATCGACTTCGCCGGTTGGGACAACTGAAAAAATTGCTAAATTGATATTCAGCGAGCGTCCAGAACTGGAGGGAAATATACATATGGCCTATTGTCCTGAGCGTGTGTTGCCTGGTAATATAATCTACGAGCTCGTTAATAATGATCGTGTGATTGGTGGTATTGATGAGGCTTCTACAGAAAAGGCAAAAGAGTTCTACAGTTGTTTTGTAAAAGGACAGTTGCATTCAACCAACAGCCGCACGGCTGAAATGTGTAAACTTACAGAAAATGCATCGCGTGATGTCCAGATTGCATTTGCAAATGAACTGTCGCTTATTTGTGACAAAGCCGGTATAAATGTCTGGGAACTTATTGAACTCGCCAATAGACATCCGCGTGTGAATATCCTGCAGCCAGGTTGCGGTGTAGGTGGTCATTGTATCGCTGTTGATCCTTACTTTATATCTTCGGTATATCCTACAGAATCAAGAATAATTTCAGAAGCTCGTAATATAAATAATTACAAGGCGGAATGGTGTGCAGAAAAGGTACGCAGAGTGATGCTTGAGTTTGAACTGGAGAATCACCGTGCACCGGTAGTTGCAATGATGGGATTGGCTTTCAAACCCAATATCGATGATTTGCGCGAATCGCCTGCAAAATTGATTGTATCCCGTGTGTTGCGATCTTGTAACAATGGAGATGTTATGGTTGTAGAACCAAACATTGCAGAGCATAATGTATTCAAATTGACAAACTACAAGACTGCATATGAAACAGCTGATATTGTAGTCTTTTTGGTAAATCATCGCGAATTTGCCGAACTCGATTATCGTTCCGATGTTCATGTCCTTGATTTCTGTGGCGTGTTCAAGAAATAATTGGACTATATGTAAGAACTCGATTGTGTGATGACAGGTGTTGCTAAAGCGTGGTATGCAATGTATGAGGGATTTTTTTGTTGCAATGTGATTTTATGAGGATACTGGTGGTTTCATATTTTTATGAGCCGGAACTTGGTGCCGCTCCAAGTCGCATAACGAATCTGGCAAAAGGACTGAAGGCAATGGGTGCCGAAGTCGATGTGCTTACCTGTCTCCCTAATTATCCTAAAGGTCGGATTTTTGAAGGCTATCGTAAACGTTTTTCCATGAAGGAGAGTGTTGACGGAATAAATGTGTATCGCTATTGGACATATGCAACGGTTTCAAAAAATCCTTTCAAACGTGTCTTGTCAATGACTGCATATGCTTTTTCTCTGTGGGCGTTTGCTTTCAAACGTAAACTGATAAAAGGATATGACAGAGTGATTGTTCAGTCACCGCCAATTATGGTTGCAGCATCGGCAATATTGCTTTTCAAAAAATGCTTTGGCAAGAATACAATACTCAATGTGTCCGATTTATGGCCTGGTTCAGCCGTCGAGTTGGGATTTGTGCGAAAAGGTTCTGTTTCGTTCAAGGTCTTGTCGTTCCTGGAACGTTTTATATATAAAAATGCTTCTTCTGTTATGGGGCAGTCTCAGGAAATTGTAGAGCATGTTACAAGAATGTTTCCTGGTAAACGCGCTTTTCTTTACCGCAATCTTCAACCTGTTCTGGGTGGCGCGAATGCAGCTCATAAGAAGAATAAAGTACTTAAAATTGTATATGCAGGATTGTTTGGTGTTGCACAGGACATGCTTACGCTCTTGAAATCAATTGATTTCAAAGCACTTGGCGTTGAAATGCATCTGTATGGCGGTGGAAACCAAATGGATGATATTCTCTCGTATATCAAGGACCATGATAAGAATATCTTTTATCATGGTTATCTTTCCAAGCAAGAGGTGAACATGGAATTCTCAAAGTATGACCTGTCTATAATACCTCTTGCCGCTCCCATCTATGGTGCTGTACCATCAAAGATATTTGATTTGTTGCCTGCCGGTATTCCGATACTCTTTAGTGGCGAGGGTGAGGGTGCGCGAATTGTTGAGGAGTGTGGATTTGGACTTGTATCAAAGCATGGCGATTATAAGGCTTTGGAATGTAACATAAGAAAGTTTGCCGAAATGACCGCCGATGAATATTCAATGTATACATCAAATTGCCTTGTAGCAGCTTCAGATACATTCTCTTTCTCAAGGCAGATGGATCGCTTCTATGAATTTGTAATCAAGTAATCATTTTAATTTTTATTTTTTTATATCGTTTATAAGGGGGCTTTCATGCAAATTATCTAACTTTGCAATATGTTGTTTGCGTAAAGAGAGTATATTATGGCAAGATTATTGGCGATAGATTATGGCAAGAAAAGAACTGGCTTGGCTGTTACCGATGAGTTGCAACTCATTGCGAATGGTCTGACAACGGTGCCTACAGCAACTCTTGTTGATTTTATCCTCGATTATGTTGCCAAGGAACCTGTTGAACGCATAATAGTTGGACTTCCTAGACAGATGAACAACCAACCATCCGAAAATATGGGACGTATAAGACCGTTTGTCGGTCATTTGCGTAAATTGTTGCCTGAAATCCCGGTGGAGTATCATGATGAACGCTTTACCTCGGTGCTTGCACATCAGGCTATATTGCAGTCTGGTATCGGTAAAATGGCACGTCGCAACAAGGAACTTGTCGATGAAATAAGTGCAACGATAATTCTGCAGTCTTATATGGAGAGCCGCAGAATGGCCTTTAGATAATGATTAAAATAAAAATATAATGATACTACCTATTTATTTGTACGGACAACCTGTCTTGAAAAAGGTTGCCGAGGATATCACTCCTGATTATCCACAGTTGAAAGAACTTATAGATAATATGTTCGAGACAATGGAGAATGCCGAAGGTATTGGCCTTGCTGCTCCGCAGATAGGCTTGGCTATTCGTCTTGTAGTCGTTGATCTTGATGTATTGGCCGAAGATTATCCAGAATACAAGGATTTTCGCAAGGTGTATATCAATGCGCATATTATCGAAGGATCTGAAGAAACCGATTCTATGGAGGAGGGATGTTTGAGCCTTCCGGGAATACATGAAAAGGTTACTCGTCCTTCACGAATCCATGTACAGTATCTTGACGAAAATTTTATTGAGCACGATGAGTGGGTTGAAGGCTTCCTTGCCCGTGTGATGCAACATGAATTTGATCATCTCGAAGGTAAGGTCTTTTCAGACCGTCTCTCTCCCTTGCGCCGTCAGATGAACAAGAAGAAACTGTTAAATCTTGCAGGTGGTAAGGTGAACTGCGCTTACAAGACAAAGCGTGTGCTTCGATGAATTTCTTGAAAGCGATAATACTCTCCTTGTTGCTGTTCGTCTCAACACTGTGCAGTGCGCAGTTGAATACCACAAGGGTAATGGAAATAGGGCGCAATGCGCTCTATTTTGAGGATTATGTGCTTTCAATACAATATTTTAATCAGGTAATTGATGCAAAGCCCTATTTGCACGAGCCATATTTCTTTCGTGGCTTGGCGAAATTCTATCTCGATGACCTGGTGGGCGCAAGCGAGGATTTTTCTGTTGCTATTGAGAAAAATCCGTATATAGCTCAATGTTATCAGTTGCGTGGAATGTGCCGCGCACGTATGGACAGTCTTGAACTTGCTGATCGCGATTTCCGAACAGCAATTAAATACGACCCACAGAATCCAAATCTGTGGCAGAATCTGGCGGTGTTGGCTGTGCAAGAGAAGGATTGGGAAAAAGCATCAAATGTTATTGATTCTTTACTTCTGTTCTCTCCACGTAATAGCAGTGCCTGCATGCTTCGTTGCCAGGTGTCCCTTAATGTTGGTGATACTCTGTATGCATTATCTATGGCGGATAAAGCGGTATTGCATGACAAATATTCCGCTGATGTATATGAGGCAAGGGCAATAGTACATTATGAAATGGGAAATTATGATGTTGCAGAGGCGGATCTTGACCGTGCCGTTGAGCTAATGCCGGCACGAGGTAATAGCTATATAAACCGAGCGTTAGTCCGTTATCATCGCAACGATTTGCGAGGTGCTTTGGAGGATTATGATATGGCTCTCTATGTGCAGCCGGGCAGTTTTTACGCACATTATAACCGTGGCTTGTTGCGTATGAATGTCGGTGCAGACGACCTTGCTCTGGAAGATTTTGACAAGGTGCTTGAAATTGATGCCGACAATACAATGGCGCGTTTCAATAGAGCATTGATACGTGAGAATGTCGGTGATTATAAGGGCGCGATAGATGATTACAGTAGGGTTATCAATGGTTATCCCAATTTTGAATATGCTTACAGTTGTCGTGCTTCGGCCCGTAGAAAGTATGGCGACGAGGCGGGTGCGGTTGCTGATGAGAAGTGGCTTTTCCAACGGCAAATCGATATCTATAACAAAGGGGTTGATGCTGTAAGAGAGAGTTATTCAGCCGAGGAGGACAAGACACGCAAGCGCTCCGATGAAAATATACGCAATTACAATAAGGTTGTAGTGGCAGATGATGTTTATGCCAAGCAATATGTAACGGAGTATCGAGGTAAAGTGCAGGACCGCAATGTCTTCGTTGAACTTGAACCTGTTTTTGTTCTGACATATTACAAGAATGATGATGAACTCGATATCTCATCACATTTCAGCGCTCCTGTTGAGGGTTTGAATGCTACAATTTCCGTACCGCTGGTTATTACCAATGATGAACGTGCGCTGTCTGAAAATGAAGTGAAACGCCGTTTTGACAATATCAACACCCTGTCAGGACATATTGCCTCAAATTCCGGTTCGGTACGTGATATCTTCTTGCGTGCCATAGACTACTATTTGGTACAGGATATGGAGACAGCACTGAATGATTTGGATATTGCGATAGCGCTTGACGGTAATTCATGGGAACTCTATTTTGCCCGTTCGTTTGTCCGTTATAAGTCGCTTGAAGCACAGTTGGCTAGTGGCGGGCAAGAGTCCTTCTCTTTGCATCGCGACGCAAGACTTCCGAATCTGGACTATCGCATTGCCAAGGAAGATCTTGATAAGGTTGTGGAACTGCAGCCGGAGTTTGTGTATGCTTACTTTAACCGAGGTAATGTGTCTGCAAAATTAAGTGATTTCAAGTCAGCTATAGTTGACTATACAAAAGCCTTGGATTTGAATGACCGCTTTGCCGAAGCTTACTTCAACCGTGGGCTTGCACGTCTGTATACCGGCAATACGGATGGTGGTGTTGCAGACCTTAGTAAAGCTGGTGAGCTGGGCATATTCCAGGCGTACAATGTCATTAAACGTTTTGCCAAGTGATAAGGAGGGCTAAGTCCCTTTGCTTGTTTGCAAATGGTTATTGCTTTATCGCTTCAATCTTTCATTCTCTTAAAATCCTTTTTAGGTTTTTGTTGTTTCTTGAAAAATCATTACCTTCGCATGATAATGTAGCGGAAGCTTAAGTTTTAGATATAAATTAAATAAATACAATATGATTAAAATCTCATTCAACGGCGATGTACGCGAATTTGCATTTGAAGGCAAATCGTACATTGAAATAATCTCATCGGTTGACCCAAAGTTGCTTAACTGCTATGTGGCTGTAAAGGAGGGTGAAAAAGTGATTGACTTGCGCGATGTTCCTGCTGACGGTGCATGTGTGGAGTTGGTCGGTATTGAAACAAAAGAGGCTTTGCATGTGCTGCGTCACACTGCAACACATATTATGGCTGAGGCTGTAAAGCATCTGTTCCCCGAAGCAAAACTTACTATTGGTCCCGCAACAGAGACTGGTTTCTTCTACGATTTTGAGTGTGCTCCATTTACCAAGGAGAACCTCGATGCAATCGAGAAGGAGATGAAAAAAATCATCAAGTCAAGCCCACGAATCGAGCGTCAGGTCGTTACACGTGACGAGGCGATTGCTATGATGAAGGCAAAGAACGAACCATACAAACTTGAACTTATTGATGCAATTCCCGGTGATGACAGAATTACAATCTACTCACAGGATGACTTTGCTGATCTTTGTATGGGCCCTCATCTTCTCAATACACGTCTCATTAAAGGATTTAAGCTATTGTCTACATCAACTGCATATTGGCGCGGTGACAAGAACAATGCATCCTTGGCACGTATCTATGGAACAGCATTCTTTACCAAGGAGGATTGTGAGGCATACCTTGCACATCTTGAGCATATAAAGAATATTGACCACAATAAGATTGGTCGTGAAATGGAACTCTTTACAACAGTTGATGTTATCGGTCAGGGGTTGCCTTTGCTCATGCCTAAGGGTGCAAAGATTGTTCAGACCTTGCAGCGCTGGATCGAGGACCTCGAGGATAATGAATGGGGATATATCCGTACAAAGACTCCTCTCATGGCCAAGAGTGATTTGTATAAGATTTCAGGCCACTGGGATCACTACAAGGATGGTATGTTCGTTCTTGGTAATGAAGAGACCGATAAAGAGGTCTTTGCACTCCGTCCAATGACCTGTCCTTTCCAGTACTATGTTTACAAGGCAACACATCACTCATATCGTGATCTTCCATTGCGTTATAGCGAGACTTCGACACTCTTCCGTAATGAGGACTCTGGAGAGATGCACGGATTGACACGTGTACGCCAGTTTACTATCAGTGAAGGTCACCTTATTGTACGTCCCGACCAAATGGTCGAGGAGTTCAAGAAGTGTCTTGCTCTTGCTAAGCATGTAATGGAGACATTGGGTCTGCAGAATGATGTTACATATGTACTTGCAAAGTGGAACCCCGAAAACCGTGCTAAGTATATCGGCGAAGCCGAGGTGTGGGAAGAGACACAGCAGCATATCCGTGAGATGCTTCAAGAGCTTGAGATACCTTTCGTAGAAGAGGTTGGTGGTGCTGCATTCTATGGTCCGAAGGTAGATATCAATGCCAAGAATGTGTATGGCAAGGAGGATACTATGATTACAGTCCAGTGGGATGCTCTGTTGGCTGCGCAGTTTGATATGTACTATGTAGACCAGAATGGCGAAAAGGTACGTCCTTATATCATTCACCGTACAAGTATGGGCTGTTACGAGCGTACTTTGGCATGGCTCATTGAAAAATATGAGGGAAAATTCCCTACATGGCTTGCTCCAGAGCAGGTGCGCATTCTGCCAATCTCTGAAAAGTACGGTGATTATGCCGAAGAGGTTGCTAAAGAACTGCGTAAGAACGGTGTTCTCGTACATGTTGATAACCGTTCAGAGAAGATTGGTTACAAGATACGTGAGGCTCGTAACAATCGTGTTCCTTACATGCTTGTTCTTGGCCAGCAAGAGGAAGAGAACCGTACCGTTGCGGTACGTAGCCGCTTTGCAGGTGACGAGGGTGTGAAGCCTGTGGCAGAGTTCGTTTCTGCTGTATGCGAGGAGATACGCACACGTACAATACGTAAGGAGGCTGCTTCTGCAGAATAATTGATGAAAATATATAGGTTGGCGGGAGTGCATTATATATAATGTATTCCCGCCAATTATGTGTCCGGAGTGTAACTGTCGTAGGGCGTTGTTTTTGTGGGCAGGTGTTTTTCGATTTTTCAGGGATTTACGAGGCACTTCTTGTGCTTGATATCTTGTGCGCCTCTCTTCTTTCCGTTTTTTTGCTCTTTTTTTTGAAAAAAAAGGTCAATCTACTTCGTTATGTGACAAATATGTAATACATTTGCATCCGATTTTGAAGAGTTATGCTCGATTGTGGGGCTTGACGCGTTCAAGATAGTACAATTTTAGAAGGAACTTATATAAATTAATGAAGAACGACAACCTGAAGAACCAGTATCGTGTAAACGAGCAAATCCGTGCCAATGAGGTACGTATAGTAGGTGATGAGATTGAGTCTGTAGTTATGCCATTGCATAAGGCTCTTGCCCTTGCCGAAGAAAAAGAGTTGGACCTTGTAGAAATCTCTCCAACAGCTAACCCTCCTGTTTGTCGTCTCATAGAGTATTCCAAGTTCCTTTATCAGATGAAGAAGCGCCAAAAGGAACAGAAGGCAAAACAGGTGAAGATTGATGTCAAGGAGATTCGTTTCGGTCCTCAGACCGACGAGCATGACTACAACTTCAAACTGAAGCATGCAATAAGCTTCCTACAGGATGGCGATAAGGTAAAGGCTTACGTTTTCTTCAAGGGACGTTCAATCCTTTTCAAGGAGCAGGGAGAAATTCTTCTCCTCCGTTTTGCGAAAGACCTTGAGGAGTACGGAAAGGTTGATATGATGCCAGTACTCGAGGGAAAACGTATGACAATAATGATTTCGGCAAAGAAGGCTGCACCGGCAAAAAAAGAGAAACCGGCGAAGCCCGTTGCTGAAAAGGTAAACGAAGAATAAAAAAGCGAGTAGTGTTGGATAGTACGCTACCGATAATTGTTAACTAATAATTTATAAAAAATGCCAAAAGTTAAGACTAACTCCGGTGCCAAAAAAAGATTCGCTCTTACCGGAACAGGTAAAATCAAGAGAAAGCATGCTTTTCACAGTCACATCCTGACTAAGAAGACAAAGAAGCAGAAGAGAAACCTTGTAC
>JAZQTU010000006.1:0-86864 GCA_045630965.1 Bacteroidaceae bacterium
TGATTTGCCTCGTCAAGGTCTGTACCGTAAACTTGACCGAAGTTATTTGCACTTGTTTCGCCGATAGTCAAATAGTATTCTTTGTCGTTCAAGAGTGTCTTGATGCGGTACTGCTTAGCTGGCTCTTCTACCTCAGGCTCAGCGATTGTCCATGAGTATGTACCCTCGCAAGAACCCTGTGCGTTGTAATCCCAGTTAGCGTAGTCGTAGTCAACAACAATCTGTGATGCGTCGAGAGTGTATGTGCCGGCAGCAGTAACAGGGCTCTCAACAACCTCGAAGTTGATCATGTCGCCGCAAGTATATTTAACCTGGTTCAAACCAACTGAAGAGTCTGTAAATGTAGCGTCAACCATCTTGAACTTGTCGCCATTTCCGTTAGTGAGGTATATTTCTGCAGAAATTACACCGCTCCAGTCTGGCTTGTAAGCAAGGTTGATCTGCTGGTTGAATGTGATGATGATTGAATTGATTTCGTTAACTTCACCAACCTCAGGAGTGATGCTCTCAATAGCCAAAGCTTTAACTTCAGGCTCTACAGGAACCTCTGGAATTTCAGGTTCTACAACAGATGTTTCAGCCTCGATGGAAATCTTAGTCAAGCCATAGAAACAGCCCTTTGCCTCTGTAACAGACAACACCAACTGAAGTTCAAGTGTACCGTTTGTAGCTGTATAAGGCTCTGAAATCTCAAATGGTACAGTTACACTCTCACCATCGTTAGAGTTAACCTTAATCTTAACATTTTCAACAGTACCAAGTACAACGTCGCCCTGCTTCAATGCGAAGTTAACATACTGTGCATTTACGTCGTCACCCTGGAAGTTACCACCACCGTTCAAAGCAGCACTTGTAAATGTGATATTCTTGAAAGAATAACCCTCAGGTACATTGTTCAATGTGATAGTGAAGATACCCTCGCTACCTTCGAACATTGAGTTAGTGTTCTTGTCTGGGCAAAGCATGCTTGCATTGGGGAATGTAGCATTGTTAGCAGCAAGATCCTTCCAAGGAGAGTTTGCTGTTACATTAGCTGTAATTGCAGTAGCTTCAACACCGCTCTCAACAACTGTTACATTAGCTTCTGTTGAAGAAACCTTGGTAAATGTCAAATCGATGATGTTTTTCTCAGCAGGAACAACTGCCTTCTCTGCAATTGTCCATGTGAATGAAGTCTGACCTGTAAGACCATCCTCCTCAACCATTGCACTTAGGTCGAGTGTGTATGTGCCGGCAGCTGTGATAGGATCTGCCAATTCGTAGTTTGTAACGAGTATTGGTTCGCCTGTTGTCTCGTCAATACCATCCTCAACAACAACCTTCTTAGCATGTACCAAAGCTGTACCGTTGCTCATGAAGAAGTATTCGTTGTTGTCCTGATCCTTAACGATAACCTGGTAAACTGATACGTTGTAATCGCTGAAGCTGATCTTGATCTCGCCGAGTGACTCAACTTCGCCTTCAGCTGGAGTGATAGACTTGATTGTCAAAGGCGCTGGCTTCTTGTATGTGAATCTCTTTGTTGCCTCTTCGTTTGTAGTCTCGCCATCGATAGTGTACAAGCCTGCAGGGATTGTGAGTGTATATGAACCCTCAGCCCATTCAGCAATCTCAAACTTGATGTTGATCTTGTCATCTGCAACCTCAACTGCAGCTTCGTATGTTGTTTCGCCAACAGTCAATGTAACCTTCTTTGTATCGTCGATTACGATAGATGTTGCATTGCTAATCTGAATGTATGTCTCAGAAGGCAACCACTCAGCATTCTCATAGCTTGTGAACCAGTCTTCGTATTCATTGTAGATCTCGATTGGAGCCTTCTCAAGAGTGAAGTTGTATTCGCCATGATTGTATACCTTACCGCTTTCGCTGGTGATGATTGCTGTAACAACAACAGTGTAGTCACCTGCGCCTGTTGCGTTCTGGTATTCGCTGTTTGTGAAAGTAACATACTTCAACTTGCCGCTGATGCTGCTTACCTTGTCAAGTTCAAGAACTCTGTCGCCGTTTGCATTCAATACATAACCATATGAAGTCTCGTCCTTAGCAAGTTCTGCTGAAACAACATTCTCATTGAACCAGAGCTTGATACCTGGGAGAATAGAAGTGTTGTACTTGTTAGAGCTTTCGAAGCTCTTGATTTCGAATGGCTCAGCTGCAGGCTCAACATACTCCTCAACCTTTAAAGCCATAGTGTTAACATACTTGTTGCTGCTAACACCAATAGTGTAACCTGTAACTTTTACCTTTGTACCGCTCTCAACTGTAATGAGACCTTCTGCAGGGTAAGAGATGCTACCCTGAGCCTTTGATGTGCCCTCAATAATTACATTGTAGTAGCTGCCACTGATGTTGAGTGTACCTACATACTCTACATATTGAATAGAAGGTGCTGTGAGGTATGCCTCCATTGCTGCAGCGTCCATGACTGTTGCCTCAGGATACTCAACCTCTGCTGTACCAGTCTTTTCAACAGTTGAACCTGCGCCGAACTGCATAAGACCAGCATATTCGCTTACAGAACCTTCAACTGTAACAACGTCGCCTACAGCAGCGCTTCCATTGTAAACGAGAATTGAACCTGTTGCATCGTTCATCAAGAAACCTTTATTGTATGTTGCAATTACAGTGCCGCTTGTCTTGGCAGTACCAACACCTGCTGCAATAATTTCAGCAATTGTACCTTCAGTGTGTCTTGTGTATGTTTCTGACGCAATGCTACTGTTCTTTTTACCATCAACAACAGCAATAGCTTTAACTGTAGTTGTCTCTTCAATAGTCAAGTCTTCGTCAAATACTGCGCTTTCAGTTGTAGGGTCTGCACCATTGAGAGTATAGTAGATAGTAGCACCCTCTTCTGCTGTGATTGTTACATCAAAAGCTTCTGTAAATGAACATGATTCTGGAGAGATAACAGGCTTCTCTGCAGCAGGAAGAACTTCACCGCTACCAGTATAGGTTACAGTCAGTTCATCCATACGTACCTGACCGCCAGTAAGGCTTGCTATAGTGTAACTTTTGCTGGCAGGGCTAAGTACTACTG
Organism: Bacteroidaceae bacterium; assembly: GCA_045630965.1. Classification (GTDB taxonomy): domain Bacteria; phylum Bacteroidota; class Bacteroidia; order Bacteroidales; family Bacteroidaceae; genus HGM04593. The sequence goes on from JAZQTU010000006.1 coordinate 3,044, forward strand.
TTACAACGCTTCCTGAAATTGTAGCGCTTGTACCAATAGAACTTTTAAGGGCGTTTGCATAAGTTGTGTTGTTGCATGTAAAATCAATTTGAGTCATTTCTTGCTCGAACTCTACAATAATTTCAGAACTTTTGTAGAATCTTGCAGGATTTGCATAATCTGCAACATTGCTTGTAGATTTACCCTTGTTGTTGGTAAGAGTGATACCATTCTGCTTCCAGACTTGTTTGCTGGTGTCAAACGAAGTTCGTTGCGCTTTGTTAGCGAAAGACAAATTCGCCGTTTCCTGCGCATTTATACTGACGACTGCCAGCATAAAGCAGAAAATCGATAATAAAATTTTCTTCATAGTTGTTTTTTTTGGTTTATAAATAAAGTTGTTTGGTTATGTTCGAATTTGTGTTCGATCGTGGAAATTTGAAGTGTTTATTCCATCCAAAAATGCTTGTTCTGCGGCTGGTTTTGGATGGTTCTGCCACTTCCTTGCGAAGATATATCTTTTTTATAATATAAGTGAATGTTTTTTAATATTTTTTACGTTTTGTTTTTAGAAAGAGGGGAGCGCGGTTGGGAGTTTGGGGTCTATTAGGAGTTTTGAGTCAATTGAAATTGGGTATAGGTAGCTTTGAGTCAACGGGGTCAATTGGGATTTTTGTATTGGGGGTATTGCAACAAGTTGCGAATACAGGCTGCGCTCGTTTACAATTGCAAGTGAACTTGCATTGTACTCGCTGGCACTGTATTTAAGTCTATTGGGAATTATTATTCCTCTAAGTATCTGTATTCTTGCTTTTTTTTAACTATCTTCGTGGGAAAATAATATACTATGAAAGCTATGATTTTTGCGGCGGGGCTGGGAACACGCCTCAAGCCGTTGACCGATACTCTTCCAAAGGCTCTTGTGCCTGTGTGTGGCAAACCGCTTATTGAGCATGTGGCGCGTAAGCTGCAGGCGGCCGGAATTGATGACGTGGTTGTGAATATCCATTATTTTGCCGACAAAGTGGAGCAGTGGGTCGACGAGCAGCCCTGGATTGTAAAGGAGGGTGGTGAGCCTGCTGGCGGAACAATGCGCTTTGCCATAAGCGATGAGCGTGAACTGTTGCTTGAGACGGGTGGTGCTGTGCTTCACGCGAAGCGTTATCTTGACGGTTGCGGACGTTTCCTTATACATAATGTGGATATCCTCTCCAACTGTGATATCAAGTGGTTTGAATCGCAGGTGCAGGATGATGCTATCGCTTCGCTTCTTGTTAGCGAGCGTGAGACGACACGTTTCCTCCTTTTTGCTCCCGACAGCATGCGTCTTGTGGGGTGGCTGAACACAGACAGCGGTGACTATCATGTTGCATTGCCTGGCATTGTTCCTGCTGAATGCCGCAGATTGGCGTTTTCGGGTATACATATACTCAGTGATAAGGTTCTTTCACTTATGGAGCAGTATGTTGCCGAAAAGGGATTGCCGGTGGATGAGGTGAAAGGTACGCGCTTCCCTATAATGAATTTTTATATGTGGCTTGCTGCGAAGCATCCTGTCTATGGAGTGGTTGCGCGGAATCTTGAGTTTATCGATGTAGGCAAGCTTGACGCTTTGAAACCAGCTGAAGAGTTTGTAATGAAAGGATAAAGCTTGTGAAATGCCCCCGGAAGTTTGGAAAAACTTCCGGGGGCATTTCAAGGTTAAGTGGGGAGGTTATCCTCTTTTGTATTTTTTAGCCGCCAAAAGAACAATAAAGAAAGACTTGACGTGGAATACACGTTAATGTTTTAAGGTTAAAAAAGGCAGTACAATACAAAATATTTAATTAAGTCCCCTCTCTAAAGGAGAGGGTTAGGGTGAGGCTCCTAGTGGAGCAGGCGGACCTTGCTCCTACTGCAAACAAAGAAATGAGAGGGCAATGCAGTTGGGAGTTTGGGGTCTATTAGGAACTTTGAGCCAATTGAAATTGGTTATAGGGAGTTTTGAGTCAACAGGGGCGATCATGAGTTTTGGAATTGGGAATTATGAATTTGGGTTTAAGTTGTTTTATGACTTTTTTACTCTATGTAAGGTAAATACCGTTTTTTTTGATTAACTTCGCGAGTTAATTTGTCTAATCACAAAAAATAAGATAAAATGTTCCGTACAAAAACTTGTGGCGAGCTACGTATCGCCGATGTAAATACAACTGTCACTTTGAGCGGCTGGGTACAGCGTGCCCGCAAGATGGGTGGCATGACTTTTGTTGACTTGCGTGACCGCTACGGCGTGACTCAGCTGGTGTTCAGCGAGGATGTGAATGCTGAACTGTGTGAGAAGGCTTCGCACTTGGGCCGTGAATATGTAATTCAGGCAACAGGTGTTGTCAGCGAGCGTCAGAGCAAGAACCATAATATCGCTACCGGCGATATCGAAATTATCGTGAGCGAGCTGAATATCCTCAATGAGGCTGCTACTCCTCCTTTTACAATCGAGAACAATACTGACGGTGGTGATGATATCCGTATGAAGTACCGTTATCTTGACCTGCGTCGTGAGGCTGTGCGCAAGAACCTTGAGTTGCGTCATCAGATGACTATGGAGGTGCGCCGTTATCTTGACTCTATGAACTTCATAGAGGTGGAGACTCCTATGCTCATCGCTTCTACTCCTGAGGGGGCACGTGACTTTGTGGTGCCTTCACGCATGAATCCGGGACAGTTCTATGCTCTGCCACAGAGCCCACAGCTCTTCAAGCAGTTGCTTATGGTGTCGGGCTTCGACCGTTATTTCCAGATTGTGAAATGTTTCCGCGACGAGGATTTGCGTGCCGACCGTCAGCCTGAATTTACACAGATTGACTGTGAAATGAGCTTTGTGGAGCAGGAGGATGTAATATCTCTCTTCGAGGGCATGGCAAAGCACCTCTTCAAGACTATACGCGGTGTTGAACTTACTGAGCAGTTCCCACGTATGACATGGCACGATGCCATGAAGTATTATGGTTGCGACAAGCCTGATACACGCTTCGAGATGAAGTTTGTTGAGCTTATGGATATTATGAAGGGGCATGGTTTCCCTGTGTTCGACAGTGCTGAATATGTCGGCGGTATCTGTGCAAAGGGTGCTGCTACATATACTCGCAAACAGCTCGATGCTTTGACCGACTTTGTGCGTCGTCCTCAGATTGGTGCAAAGGGTATGGTCTATGCACGTGTAGAGGCTGACGGTACTGTCAAGTCAAGCGTTGACAAGTTCTATACTCAGGAGGTTCTTCAGCAGATGAAGGCTGCTTTCAATGCTGAACCGGGTGACCTTATCCTTATCCTTTGCGGTGATGATACAATGAAGACACGCAAGCAGTTGTGTGAGTTGCGTCTTGAGGTGGCTAACCAGCTCGGCTTGCGCGACAAGAACAAGTTCTCTTGCCTGTGGGTTGTTGATTTCCCATTGTTTGAATATAGCGAGGAGGAGGGACGTTACATGGCTATGCACCATCCGTTTACATCTCCAAAACCCGAGGATATTCCTTTGCTTGACACTGACATGGGTGCTGTACGTGCCAATGCGTATGACATGATTATCAATGGTGTTGAAGTGGGTGGCGGTTCTATCCGTATATATGACAGCGAACTGCAGAACAAGATGTTTGAACTCCTTGGCTTCACTCCTGAGCGTGCGCAGCAGCAGTTCGGCTGGTTGCTCGATGCATTCAAGTATGGTGCGCCTCCTCATGGTGGCTTGGCATACGGTCTTGACCGTTGGGTGAGCCTCTTTGCCGGTCTTGATTCAATACGTGACTGTATTGCGTTCCCAAAGAACAATTCGGGTCGTGATACCATGATTGATGCTCCTTCGGTACTTGAGCCTGCACAACTTGATGAATTGAATATTGTTGTTGATATTAAGGAATAAGAATATGGCTACAAAGAATATAAAGAAGAAGAGTGCAGCGCGCGTTGAGAAGGATCGCAAACGTAAGGCTGCTGCAAAACGTAGAAAGATGGTCAAGAACATTGCGATGGTGGTACTTGCTGCTGCATTGATACTGCTTATGGTTGTTGCCTTTGCTACGCCTCCACGTCCAGTGTTTTAACTTATCAATACTATAAAAATATCGGAAGCACTTCATTGAAGCGCTTCCGATATTTTTATAGTATTGATATTTACTTTACCAGAATCTTTTTGCCATTTACAATGTAGATACCGGCTTTGGTAATTTCATTCACACGGCGACCGGTGAGGTCGTATATGATATTTGCCTTGCCGTTCTCTGTTGTCACATTCTCAATGCCGCTTGTCTGTTCTACAGTGAAGGTGAATGTACTTTCCTGTATGTATTCCATTCCGTCGAGACTGTTGGGGTCTTCAAGGTATACGTCGTAGCTGTATATGGTGAAGGTGTATGTTCCGGTGGCTGTAATTGCTTCCTGGGCTATGAATGTCAGGCTGTTGGCTTCGCTTGCACTATCTTCTTCTTTTGTGAAGATGAATTCCTTGCCGTCGGCATCGGTAACAATAAGCTCTATGAACTGGTCGTGCATTGCTGCCTTGTTGAATTCAACTACGATGCTGCTTACCGATTCACATGTGGCTTCATTGGCAGGTGTTGTGCTATTTACCTTAAGACCTTCGGTTGAAATGATGTTGTATGTGATATCCTTGCTAAGCTTTACACTCGAATTATCCTTTGCGCTTACATAGGTGGTCTTCAAAACGAAGGTGTATTCTCCGGCGGGGAGTATTGAGTCTGCTTTCAGGCAGAGTGCATTGGCTCCACATGCTTCGCCCCAACTGTCAATGTCTGACACTGTCAATGGGTATTGTTTGCCGGCCGCGTCTGTTATGTATGCTCCTTCGGCGCTTATTGATATATCCTGGTTGAACTCAAAGTAGAGTGACTGGAGGTTCTTGACGCTACCTTTGTTTGCCGGGTTGGCATAATCTACTGTGAGGTTGTTGACATTGTTCAGTACGTAGTTGAGTTTTATCTCTTCATTCTTCTGGTTCAAACCGCCGGGGTTGATAGTGAATACGCCTGCAGGGAATACAACTTTGTATTCGTTGTTGCTTGTAAGCGGCTTTCTTAATGAGAATTCTATTGTGTTTTCATCAATTACAGTTGTTGTGGGGAAACCGTTCTTTTTGCTGTCGGTGCCCACGCTGTAGTATGCATAGGTCTCACTGCCGGCTTCGCCGAATATGCTGTATTCGATACCGCTTTCACAGTAAACTGTAAATTTTGAGAATTCTGTAATCTCTTCTCCGTCGGCAGGTGTAACGGTTATAGTGGGGTATTCAATCTTGGCGAAAAGGTTGGGGAAAATGTGACTGTCGGTGAGTTCGCTCTCTGCGTATGCACTGAACAGCTCTTCTTGTGTGTTATATGCGATCAATTTTCCGCTCTTTACATTGCTGATGACTGCACTGTATGTATCCTTGTCAAGTTCTATATTCCACACTGCTCCCTCTGCCGGTTTTTCGCTTGCAAAATGGAAACTATTGTCGTCTGTGAGGTACATGTAGCGTCCGTAAGCATCCTGTATTGTGTATCCACCTTCGGTTACATTGATTCCGAAACCGTAGAAAGCGTTTATTTCAATGTGCTCTTCGTTAAGGAATGTTGCCTCTTTCGGGGTGAAGATGCCTGTATCATTGGGCAACAGAATTGGAGTGGCAACCTTGTTACCACAGTTGATGAGGTAACAGCTGTCATTCAACTCGCCGGCAAGACGGAACAATGACAATGGGGAAATTACATAGTGCTCGCTTGTAATCTCGCTGAATATCTCTTTTCCTTTTGCGTCCTTTATGTATGCAACGGCATTTATTGTGGTTGTTGAAAGTACTGTCTCTTTAGAAGAACCGTACAGGCGTTGACCTTCATCTATAGGGTTTCTGCCGTCTTTGCAATACAATACTTTGGCATCAGGTGTCTCCGATGTGAAATAGAGTCCTTCGACCTTTGTGTATATACCTCCCTTTACTGAAAATACCGGAGGTGCAACCTCTTGCTGTGCCATCATGGTGGTTGCAAATGCCATGGTGAATAATAGGTGTAATATTTTTTTCATGATATAACTCTTTTTGTTCAAATCTTATTAAAGAGGGTGACCCCAAAAATAGGGGCACCCTCATGTGTTTGGTATTCACGGCAGGCTTTCCTACCACTGAAATGTTATTTTACAAATACTTTTTTACCGTTTACAATGTAGATGCCGGCTTTGGTGATTTCGTTTACACGGCGACCTGTGAGATCGTAGATAACGTTTACATTTACATTCTCGCTCTCTACATTCTCAATAGCTGTGTCTACTTCTTCAACTATGTTGAAATAGATTACTGCATCGCTCTTCATCTTTGCATCGTCCTTCTCACGTACAAAATACGCTGCAGGTATCTTGATGTAGTAACGTCCCGGCTCATTGATTGTTGCTGTCGGGGTGATAGTGAGCACGTTTCTGTATGTAGACCAACTTGCCATATCAATTGGGAAGACTCCGGCACCCTCTTTGTATATCGGGAACTGTTCTCCAAGCTCTGCTCTGTTTGCGGTTACATTCTGGCTGAATGTTACTGTAATAGAGGCGATTGAATATGAGTTACCGCTTGGTGTATATTCTGTAATCTCGAATGGTGTTGGAGCTTCGTATAGCGCTGGGTAGATTGTTGTAGCATTAGCGTCTTCTGATTTTATTACAGTGAAGGCATTGTTCTGGTATACGATAACGAATGTAGTCTCGTCAAAACCAGTTCTTGTTATCTTTACTACGCCGTTCTCAATCGCGATGCTCCATTCAGTCTGGTGGTATGTAGAACTTGAACTCAACTCGAGCTTTGTGCTACTGTATGCGGTTATGTATGTGCCGTTTGCATCCTTTATGTAATACTTGCCATCGCTTGCATTTTCAATGGTGAATGCGTAGTATGCAGCATCGGTCAATGTTTCACCTTCTACAGCTGTTTCTGCAACCGGTAGCTTGCCGTCCTTGAACGGAAGTGCCTTCTTGTTGTTTGCTACGATGAAGAATTTGCCTGCATCAATTGTTGTAGCCTTGGGAGCTGTAACCTCTTCGGAAATGATGTATTCAGCTGTTGTAGATTCGCTGATGTATGTTTCACCTTCATAGGTAAATCCAATAGCTACCTTCAATGTACATGTCTCGCTGATTATAATCTCTCCGTTCTCAACTACTTCACATTCAGAGTCTGGCTCATAGCCGTCGGTTGTGTAGTAGTATGCAACTTCTGTTACGCCTTCTACTTCTGCTGTTGGTGAAGATGCTTTGACTGTTACAGGTGAGGTGTATACGCCAGCGCCATTCTCCAATACTGGAGCTGTGATTGTCAATGCACCTTCAGCAACCTTGGGGTATACCTTGATTGCGGTAATGTACATGATGCTTGAGTAAGCACCACCACCGTTGCCGATAACGAGTTCGTAAACATTGCCGGCAGCCTGGTTGTCTGCTGCAATTTCATATGTGTATGTCTCTGTTGAACCTACACATGCTGTGCTGACAGCAGTGTTGCTAACATATATGTTCATGTCTACATTGGGGTAGCTTGTTGCACTGGCATGGCCTGCAACTTCGATCTTCTCTACTGCAAAGTTGAATGCCGGGAGTATAATCTTTGAACCCGATTTCTGAAGACGAAGGAAACCTGTTGTGTCGTAATAAAAACTTCCTTTGTTGGCTGTCGGGTCAATTGTTATGGTATTTACGTAGTCGGTAAATACTGTTGCTGATTTTACACCGCTGAAATTCGTTTCTTCATATGTGGGAATTCCCCATGCGTTGTTTGAGAAATCGAATACTACGGTTTGATTTACCTGTGCTGTTGCTGTTGCAAACAGTGCGCAAATAAAAGCAAATAGTGTTGTAAATTTTTTCATAAGCATATATTTTTAGTTTATATTTTTATTGATTTCGGCTATAGTGGTGGAGTGGTGGCAACTGTATTGATTTGGAAGGGATTTGTCAGTAGTTGCCTGTCCGTTAGCCAAGTACAAAAGTAATGATTTTTTATTTTTTAATACTCTAAAAATGATAATTTTTGCTGTAATACCTTGCAAAATGAGAAAAAAAGAGTACCTTTGCATCGCAAACGGCAAAAATGCGGTTGTTTGCAATAAAAAGGTTATTGGTTTACAAGTATATGGGTAAGTCCTGTACGGCCAGCTCCCTGTGAATCCTCCAGGGCTTGACCGCAGCAAAGGTAGCAGGTTGTAGCGGCGCGATGCAGGTAGCTTACCCACCCATAAGGCGAACTTCGGTTCGCCTTTTTTTATGTACATATATAAAAACATATAGGAGAACCCGCGGGTTCTCCTATATGTTTTATGTTATATCTGCTTATTTGCAGTAGTTCTCTACTTTGAAGTTGCTTATTGTGCTGGTGAAGTTTCCTGTCTTTTCAAGAGGGAATACCAATGTGCGTACATAGTACATCTTGTCCTTGCCGCCTTCGTTGTGGTATATTGTCTGCTTGTCGAGTGTCTCAACGAGCTTGCCGTTTACAAACAACTTTGTCACCTCCTTGTTGCCGCTGATTGTGATGTGTGCCTTCTCACCGGGGTAGAAACGGAAATTGAAGGTGTTGAGGTAACCGTCGCGTGAGAATCCTATCTTGCCCTGTACTGGGTCGGCAAGGTAGAATATTGCATCGCGTGAACTGAAAAGTACTGTGCCGTTCGCTTCGTTTGTGTAGTCAATATCGAATGATACTGTATACTCAAAACCGATTTCTCTTACTCCGGTGCTCGCTGCGTAGTCGGTTGAAGGTGCCAATGCCGGCAATTCAACGACTGTACGGCGGTTACCATTGAAACGGCCGGCGATGTTTACACCTGGGGCATCGCTCAATGCAAGGCGTGCAATGTTGAATTCGTCATATGAAACGGTAGGTTTGGCGCCGGTCCACATCTTTACTGCCATTGTCTGCATTGCAGGGTGTACGCGATAGTGGATGTCCTTGCAGCTTATACCGTTACCGGCATGGTCGTTCCACACTGCGAATGAACCGCCCTTGATCTGTGGGTGTCTCTCTTCGAACTTCTGATTGCCTATCTGTGCAGGTGTCCAACTGTTGTAGAGCATGCCACAATTCAGGTAGTCGTAATAGTATCCTGCAGCAGGAACGATGTATGTCCAGCCATCGGGGATGCTTACAACGTCGTAACCGAGTCTTATCATTTCTGTAGGGTCTGCATATCCGTTGTACCATTCGTACATGAGGACGTTGTCAACCTTTACGGGTGTGTTGCCTTTGGCGTGTGTCAAAGCTCCCCAAACGCATGCCTGCTTGCCATACTTCTCTGCTGTGCGAATACAGAAGTCGGTGAAGTGACGGAACTTCTCTACTACAGCTGTGTCACGGTTTGAGTATTCGTCGGTTCCTACATGGAAACGTGGGCCGCGGAATACCGGCTCGTCGCCACCAAGGTATTCCATGAACAATGAGTCGACAAAGGTGTATGTTGCAGGGTTGAAGAGGTCAAGGTGATCGAGACCGTAATCCTTGCTTCCAAGTTCGGGACGGTAGTGTACGAATGCCAAAGAGTGTGCCGGTACATCGAATTCAGGAATAATCTCTACGCCGACTTTTTCGGCATGTTTCTGCAATTCAATGAACTCCTCTTTTGTATAATAACCGTCGCGTGATGCCAGGCCAGGGAAGAAGTCGCTCTCAAGGCGGAATCCTGATGGTGTCTTTGCCCAGTCGTGGTTGAAATACTGCTTGAAGGCATTGTCGTTGAGATGTATGTGGAAGGTGTTCATCTTGTAGTATGCCATGAAATCGACATATTCATGAAGGAAACTTATAGGGATGAACTTACGTCCGCAATCGAGCATGAAACTGCGCATCTCATAGTCGGGGTAGTCGATGATGCTTCCCTTTGGAAGGCTGGCACCATTCTGCTCTGCTACCTGAAGTATAGTACGTGTTGCCCAAATTGCACCACGGGTGCTGTTGGCATTGATGGTGACTTTCTTGTCGATGTCGATTGTGTATGCTTCATTACTCAAAGACTCGTTCTCCTTGATCGCTATTGAGATATCTCCGTTACCTCCGTTGCCGGCTTTTACTTTAAGTTCCAGACCGAACATCTTGTTGATGTCGTTGGCGAGGAGTTCTGCAATTGGGGCAAGTTCCTGCTGTTTCTTGGGGTAGACGATTTTTGTATTTTTGGTAATGGTAAAATAACCGCTACCACCTTGCCATTCGCGTATTTCGGGAATGACGAACGGTTTATCGTTCTTTACAGTATTGGCGAGTGTGCTTGCCGAGAATGACAGCATGAGAACTGCCATGACGAGTAGAATTCTGTTTCTCATTTATGTTTAATTATTAAGTTGTTGTGTGCAAAATTAATAAAAAAAGATGAAAGAGCAAAATGCTGAAATTTTCTGTTATAAAAAACATTAAGTAACAATATATATGTTCCCCACGCTTGACACTATATATTAGTGTACATTCATAATTCCCCCAACACTTTAACCTTATTTCTGCTATTTTGTAATTATCTTGTTATTGTTGTTTTCTTCGTACTTTGGCTTTGGTCCTTTCGCACGACGAAAGGACATGAGAAAAGCAATTGAAAAGAATAAATATTCAAAGTTTTAAGGTTAAGAACAATGGGAAAAGGCTGTTTGCTTGTCATGTTCTTTAGTCCCTACTGGTCTTTATTTTCGATTCGAAATGACACAAATTTATTTATGTTTTACCGTTTACGCAGTTCCCAAAACGCTACGGCAGCGGCTGCTGCAACATTGAGTGAATCGACATTGTGCGACATTGGTATGCGTGCTACATGGTCGGCTGCGTCAATGGTACTCTGTGGCAGGCCGTCACCTTCGGTGCCCATTATTATGGCAAGCTTTGGGATGGTCGCAAGAACCGGGGAATCTATCGAAACTGATTTGTCGGTCAATGCCATGGCTACTGTCTCAAAACCTTGCTCCTTGAGTTGCTCGGCGCTCTCAATCCATGTCCATGGCACTAGAAAAACTGAACCCATTGAGACTCTTACTGCACGACGGTTGAACGGGTCGCATGAATTACGTGTCAACAGTACGGTATCAATGCCCAATGCGGCGGCGCTGCGGAATATCGCTCCAATGTTGGTGGTGTCAACAACGCCTTCTATAACCACAATGCGTTCTGCCTTACGGCAAACATCCTCAACAGAAGGGGCTTCCGGTCGTTGCATGGCGCACAGTACTCCCCGCGTGAGGGTGTATCCTGTGAGTTCAGCCAGCAGTTCACGACTGCCGGTGTACACCGGGATATCACCACAGCGTGATATTATCTCGGCTGCATCTCCCTCTATGTGACGGCGTTCGCACATCAGGGCAACAGGGCGGTAGCCTGCGTTGAGGGCTACGTTTATGACTTTGGGGCTTTCGGCAATAAATATGCCTTTCCCTGGTTCATACTCTTTGCGGAGTTGTGCTTCGGTAAGCGTGCTGAAAATCTCTACACCGGGGTGATTAAGTGACGTTATCTCTATTATTGGCATGTGATTTGTCTCTCATTTATGCAAAATTAATATTTTTTTATTATTTTCGCATTGTTATAATAGTAACTATTATTTTTCTATTAATGAATTATAAGGTTGTACTTGACAAAATATCCAGTGCGGTAAAGCCTCTTGCCGGGAAAGGCAAGACTGCCGATTATATACCGGCATTGGCAAATGTTAATCCCGACAAGTTCGGCATGTGTATTGTTTCAATTGATGGGGAATCGTTCATGACTGGTGATGTCGAAGAACGTTTTTCGTTGCAGAGTATTTCTAAAGTATTTGCTTTGGCAATCTGTTTCTCATTGAAGGGTGAAGATCTGTGGCAACGGGTTGGTAAGGAACCGTCTGGTACGGCTTTCAATTCGCTTGTACAGCTTGAGGTGGAACATGGATTGCCGCGCAATCCGTTTATTAATGCCGGCGCATTGGTGCTTGCCGACATTATGTTGACTTCATTGGACAATCCCGAAGAGAGTTTTCTTTCATTTGTACGTGAACTGTGCGGTAACATGACTGTAGGATATAATGATGAGGTGGCACGTTCGGAAAAAGAGGTGGCTTACCTGAATGCTGCAATAGTAAACCTGCTCAAATATCATAAGAAAATAGAGTGTGATGTGGATCGTGTCCTGAACTTCTATCTGAAAATGTGTTCTGTTGAGATGAACTGCAAGGAACTTGCGAGAGCATTTCTTGCATTTGCCAATCACAAGCAATTCAATTATTCGGGCGTGACGCTGACCTCTTCGCAGGTTAAGCGCATGAATGCGGTAATGCAGACCTGTGGGTTCTATGACGAGACGGGAGAGTTCTCTTATCTTGTAGGTCTTCCTGGAAAGAGTGGTGTGGGAGGCGGTATCGCTGCTGTTTATCCCATGCGCTATTCTGTCGCTGTCTGGGGACCGAGACTCAATTCCAAGGGAAATTCAATCATGGGCATGAAGGCTCTTGAATTGCTTACAACAGAGACAATGGAGTCGATATTCTGACAACGGAACAAAAAACGTTCATATATGTTTTGATAATAACGAATTATAAAAAATATGATTATGAAGAATCTAATGAGGTGTTGTCTTGTTACAACCATGATGCTTGTTATTGCATGCACGGCTTTTGCCCAGCAGAAACCTAATGTCCGTATTCTCGCTACCGGAGGTACTATTGCCGGGTCGGGTTCGTCGGCTACCAAGTCAAACTATTCGGCAGGTCAGGTTGCCATTGGTGCATTGCTCGATGCTGTACCGGTGATAAATGACATAGCCAATGTGCAGGGCGAACAGGTTGCCAACATCGGTTCGCAGGATATGAGTGACAATGTGTGGCTTACACTTGCAAAGAGAGTGAACGAACTGCTGGCTCAACCCGACGTAGACGGTATTGTAATTACTCATGGTACCGATACAATGGAGGAGACTGCATTCTTTCTTAGCCTTGTCACAGGAAATGCAAAACCTGTAGTGCTTGTAGGAGCCATGCGTCCTTCAACTGCAATAAGCGCTGACGGACCGGCAAACTTGTATAATGCTGTGGTTGTTGCTTCTTCACCCGAATCAAAAAATCGTGGGGTGATGGTGTGTATGGACGATAAGGTTTATGGTGCACGTGATGTGACAAAGACAAATACTACGAGTGTGGAGACTTTCCAGTCAACAAATTTCGGTGCGATAGGTTATATACACAACGGCAAGGTACGCTATAATCTCGCAGCTTCAGAAGAGCGTCCTGCAATGTTCAACGTATCGTCTCTCAAGTCATTGCCAAAGGTAGGTATTGCATACGGCTATTCCAACGTGCAGGGCGATGTCGTTAAGATGATGGTGGAAAAAGGCTATAAGGGTATTGTCTATGCCGGTGTAGGTAATGGAAATATCCATAAGAATGTATTCCCTGAACTTGAGAATGCACGCAAGAAAGGTGTTCTTGTCGTACGCTCAAGCCGTGTACCGACAGGCGCTACCACTCTTGATGCCGAAGTTGATGACAATAAGTATCAGTTTGTGGCATCATGGGGCTTGAATCCGCAGAAGGCACGTATTCTGCTTATGCTTGCCTTGACAAAAACAAATGATTGGAAAACAATACAGGGTTATTTCAATGAGTATTGATATCTGTTTTAAGGTGTAAACAAATTTACAAATTATGAAAAAGATTTTTTCTTTATTGTTTATAGCATTAATGGCTTCAACCGTTTTGGCACAGGAGAGTGAGAAATCTCTGTTTGAGCGTGTGGCTAAAATGGAGAAGAAACAGGACTGGTTCAATTTCTACCTGAATATGCAGGGCTCGTTTGACGCAGAGTTCAACTATGCTGGCAAGAGTGGGTTCAATCAAGGTGCTTTTTATATGCGCCAGTTCCGTATCGAGGCTTCCGGAAAGGTGAACGATTGGCTTTGGTACCGTTACCGTCAGCGCCTTAATCGTGGCAATGTTGGCAATAATATGATTGACAATATGCCAACTTCAATCGACTATGCAGCAATTGGTGTAAAATTCAATAATCAACTCTCGCTCTTCGCCGGTAAGCAGGGTGTGGCATACGGTGGTTATGAATATGATGAGAACCCAATCAATATATACCAGTACAGCGATATGATCGAGTATATGAGCAACTTTATGACTGGTGTTACTCTTACATATGATTTCAATCCTAACCAGCAGTTGGCTTTCCAGATACTTGACAGTCGCAACTATTCACAGGAAGAGACCTACGGCAACAACCTTGAATATAGCCGCTTGCCATTGGTTTATACATTGAACTGGAATGCGAATATGTGTGACAGTAAATGGCAAACACGCTATTCGGCTTCAATAATGGAGGAGGTGCACGGAAAGTATATGTATTATCTTGCACTCGGTAATATGTTCAACTTCTCGAGCAAGTGCAACATGTATTTTGATGTAATGAGCTCGCTTGAACAGCTTGACCGTAAAGGCATTATTACTAATATGTGTGGCGGAAAGGATAAATACAATGGACATAATGCATACAATGCCTGGTATAACTCTTTTGTCGCAAAAGTAAACTACCGTTTCTTGCCAAAATGGAACTTCTTTGCAAAGGGTATGTACGAAACAGCATCGGTTTATAAAAAAGAGGGTTCGTTGAAGAAAGGTAACTATTCTTCTACTGTAAGCTATCTTGGTGGAGTGGAGTACTATCCTATGGAGGACAGCAACCTGCACTTCTTCCTTGCATTTGTGGGACAGACACATCTTTACACTGATATGGCAAAGGCTTACGGTAACAAGAATTATAGTACACAAAGGGCTACAGTCGGTTTTATATATAAATTGCCGATGTTCTAAATAGTGATAAAATAGAGACAACTACTATTCAACTTATGCTTTTACAATTATTATTTGTCCTTACATTCATTATACTCGGTACACTTACGGGTGGTATCGGACTCGGTGTAATGGGTGGTATGGGAGTTGCTGTGCTTACATTCATATTCGGGCTTGAACCTACAGCTCCGCCTATCGATGTGATGCTGATGATTGCTGCTGTTATTTCTGCAGCTGCGTGCATGCAGGCGGCCGGTGGCCTTGATTATATGGTGAAACTTGCTGAACGTATTTTACGTAAGCATCCACAGTATGTTACTATTATAGCTCCGCTTGTAACATATACATTCACATTCCTTGCCGGAACCGGTCATGTTGCCTATTCGGTACTTCCGGTGATTGCAGAGGTGGCTACGGAAACGAAGATACGTCCCGAAAGACCTTTGGGTATTGCCGTCATTGCTTCGCAGCAGGCTATTACAGCATCTCCTATCTCTGCGGCAACCGTTGCGCTTTTGGGGCTGTTGGCCGGTTATGATATAACTCTGTTCGATATTCTCAAAATCAGTATACCGGCAACGCTTGTAGGTGTTCTCGTAGGTGCTCTTGCCTCGATGAAGGTAGGTAAGGAACTCGTGGATGACCCCGAATACAATAAACGTCTGCAGACTGGTGAATTCGTTAACAAGCATGTTGAGTTGAATGATATCAAGAATGTCTTCAAGGCACGCTTGTCTGTCGTGCTCTTCATTTTTGCCACATTGCTGGTTGTCCTTTTCGGCTCAATCCCGTCATTGCGTCCATCATTCAATGGCGAGGCTCTAAATATGCCGTCGTTGATAGAGATTGTGATGTTGTCGGCTGCGGCAATAATACTGCTCGTGACGCGTACCAATGGTAAGGCTGCGGCGCAGGGTAGTGTCTTCTCTGCCGGGATGCAGGCTGTTGTGGCTATATTCGGTATAGCATGGATGGGCGATACATTCATAAACGGTAATATCGGAGAGCTTACCGATTCTATAAAAAGTGTTGTAACAGAAATGCCATGGCTTTTTGGTGGAGCATTGTTCGTTATGTCTATACTGCTTTATAGCCAGGCTGCAACAGTACGCGCAATTGTTCCGTTGGGAGTTGCATTGGGGCTTAACCCAATGATGCTGATAGCTCTGTTCCCGGCTGTTAACGGATATTTCTTCATACCGAACTATCCTACATTAGTAGCGGCAATAAATTTTGACCGTACCGGAACGACACGTATTGGTAAATGGATTCTTAACCACTCATTCATGATGCCTGGGCTTGTTGCTACAGGTGTTGCATTGGCTGTAGGTCTTTTGCTTATACAGATTTATTGAATTGATATTTAGACTCTATTATTATGTTTTTTACATCGGGTAATATACTGTTTGTCGGTTCTATACTGATATTCTGCAGTATCCTTATAACAAAAGCCGGCGGCCGTTTCGGGTTGCCGACTTTGTTGCTTTTTCTTGTTGCCGGAATGTTGTTCGGTAGCGACGGCTTGGGAATACAGTTTGACAATGTAGGACAGGCGCAATTCGTGGGAATGATTGCTCTCTGTGTAATACTTTTTACAGGTGGTCTTGAAACGAAAATAGATGATATAAAGCCTGTACTTGGGCCTGGATTGACTCTTTCTACAATAGGTGTCCTGTTGACTACTGCATTTACCGGTCTCTTCATATATGCTTTGTCGATGTGGAATGCTGTGTCATTCGAACTTCCTTTGGTGACCTGTTTCTTGCTTGCAGCTACAATGTCTTCAACCGATTCGGCGACTGTATTCAATATCCTCAGAGGTAAGAATATAAATTTGAAGAATAATCTTCAGCCGATGCTTGAACTGGAAAGCGGAAGCAATGACCCTATGGCATACATTCTCACAATTGTACTCATACAGCTTGCCTTGATACTGGGTTGTGCCGATGCTGGTGCTGTTGATATGCATGTGCTGGTAGTTGATTCGCTCAAGACACTTGTCCAGCAGTTTGCTATAGGTGCAATGATTGGTGCCGGCGCCGGCTTTGCGACCGTGTGGGTCATGCGTAAGGTAAACCTCAGCAATATACCTCTCTATTCCATAATGTTGATGAGCATTGTTTTCTTTACATTTGCGCTGACAGACATGCTTGACGGTAATGGTTATCTGGCTGTGTATATAGCCGGAATCATTGTCGGTAACAATAAGATAGATAGTCGCAGACAGGTGGTTGCTTTCTTTGACGGAATGACTTGGATTATGCAGATAGGTATGTTCTTGTTGCTTGGACTATTGGTAGACCCGAGTGAGATGTGGAAAACAGCACTTGCCGCTTTGCTGATAGGTGTATTCATGATGATATTCGCACGTCCGTTAAGTGTATTTTTGTCGTTGATTCCTTTCAAGGGAATATCATTTAAGTCTAAAATATTCACTTCGTGGGTTGGTCTGCGAGGTGCAGTTCCTATTATTTTTGCAATATATCCTGTGGTGGAGCACGTACCAGGCAGCAGTGCAATTTTCAACATCGTATTTTTTATAACTCTGCTTTCTATGGTGTTGCAGGGTGGTACTATTGTTTGGCTTGCCGAAAAGTTGTCATTGATGCTTCCTGCTGAGAATGAGAAACAGTTTGATGTTGAATTGCCCGACGAGGCCGGTGAACAGAGTGAGATTACTGTTACCAAAGAGCTTATTGCCGAAAAGGGAAATACGTTGCAATTGCTTGGATTGCCCAAGGGGGTGCTTGTGGTGATGATTAAGCGTGGGGACAGATATATCGTTCCAACGGGAACTGTTGAACTGCAACCTGGTGATCATTTGCTTACAATTGCAAGTTCAGATATAGATTCCTGAAATAAAGAGGTTGACTAAAAAGGCTCTTTTGTTGTTACGCTCACCCTTAAAATGCTCATTTACGTTTAGTAAACTGCGCTTTTTCGGGTTTCGCAAGCCTAAAAATAGTTCTTTTTATTCATACCTCGGTAAAGAAAGAGGGTGACCCAATTTTATTTTGGATCACCCTCTGTTTTTACAGTCAGCCTATAAGCCGGGTTCTGTGCCCTTTGCAGGGTGTCTGTCATTCATCTATACTTTATGTCACCATAAAGCTAAAGCGTTCTACCCTCCGGCTCGGACGAGCTACCCTCAAGCGCCGGTTTACATGAACTTGCAGCCTCCAAGACGCACGGCACGTGCATCGCTGCACGCCCGGTGGGCTCTTACCCCACCTTCTCACCCTTACCTGCAGGCAGGCGGTTATTTTCTTCTGCGTTACTCTACTCTCACGAACAGCTTTCTGTTAGGAAGTGGAGTGCTCTGTGCTGCCCGGACTTTCCTCCTTTGTCTTACAACAACGGCGACAGACCGGCTGACTGTTGTTCCTTTCTGTTTCTGATTGCAAAATTAAGACAAAATCTCCGAATTTTCAAATTGAAATATTTGTTATGCTCTTTTCTTTTGTTTACTTTTGCCTATAATGACTAATAATAACCTTAAAATATTACTCCAATGAACACAATTGTTTCTCAATTCAACATTCAAGGCAATGTTGTTGAAGTAGCTCCTCTGGGCAATGGTCTTATCAACACAACATACCGTGTAAAGACTGAGGGTGATGCTCCTGATTATGTGCTCCAGCATGTGAATAATGCCATATTCCCTGATGTTGACATGCTCATGAACAATATTGTTGCTGTTACTGAGCATATTCATGGTAAATTGGTTGCAGCCGGTGCTGATGACATTAATCGCAAAGTACTTAAGTTCGTTCCTGCAAAGGATGGTAAGTATTACCATTTTGATGGCGAAAAGTATTGGCGTGTAATGGAGTTTATTCCTGATACAGAGGGTATGACTGCTGTAACTCCTGAAACATCTTATATCGTAGGTGAGACCTTCGGTAATTTCCAGGCGATGCTTGCAGATATTCCTGCAGAACTTGGTGAGACTATCAAGGATTTCCACAACATGGAGTTCCGTCTTCGCCAGTTGCGTGAGGCTGTTGCTGAAAACAAGGCTGGTCGTCTCGCAGAGGTGCAGTGGCTTGTTGATGAACTTGAGGCACGTGCCGAGGAGATGTGTAAGGGTGAGCGTCTGTATCGCGAAGGCAAGTTGCCAAAGCGTATCTGTCACTGCGATACCAAGGTTGACAATATCCTTTTTGACAAGCAGGGCAATGTTCTTTGTGTAATTGACCTTGACACAGTGATGCCTAACTTTATCTTCTCTGATTTCGGTGACTACTTGCGTTCTGCGGCTAACACCGGTAAAGAGGATGACAAGGATCTTGACAATGTCAACTTCAATATGGAAATCTTCAAGTCTTTTGCAAAGGGTTACTTGAAGTCTGCAGCTTCGTTCATCACTCCAATTGAGGTTGAGAACCTTCCATATGCAGCAGCGTTGTTCCCCTATATGCAGACTGTACGATTCCTTGCAGACTACATCAATGGTGATACATATTACAAGATACAGTATCCCGAGCACAACCTTGTACGTTCAAAGGCTCAGTTCAAATTGTTGCAGAGCGTTGAGGCTCATCAGGCTGAAATGCAGGCATTTATTGCAGAGCAGATTTGATACAGATAAACCAACAAAAAATACAGCTCGCTTCGTTACTGAAGCGAGCTGTATTTTTGTTGGTAATGTAGTTACTTGCCGTTTACTTCGAGCAATTCTACGTCGAAACGGAGTGCTGCGTTAGGACCGATATCCTGACCTGTACCTCTTTCGCCATATGCAAGTTCCGAAGGAATCCACAATGTGATCTTTCCACCCTTGCCAATGAGCTTCATACCCTCGGTCCATCCTTTGATAACCTGGTTAAGACCGAACTCGATAGGGCTGTCCTTGCCAGCTTCGTCAGGACGGTATGTCTTCATCATCTCCTGACGCTGCTTAGGCATGTCGTTCCAACGGTTTGAATCGAATACTTTGCCGTTTACAGTTCTACCGGTGTAAAGAACCTTAACTTTGTCCTCGTCGTTGATAGGCTTGATTGAATCGCAACCAGCTTTTTCAATGATGTAAACAATGCCTGATTCTGTAACCTGTGCACCTTTCTTCTTGGCCATTGAAGCAAGCCATTCTTCAGACTCTTTCTTGTTCTTCTCTGGAATTACAACTGTGTAGTAGTTCTGCATGAAGTTCATAGCCTCTGACTGCTCAATCTTGCCTTCGCCATTGCGTGTATCCTCAATTGCAGCGAGAATCCATTTTGTTTCAAGTGGAAGACCGTATTCCGAAAGGCTGAAACCAATGTTTGCACCCAAAATGGCTGAAGCAATCTTCTTCTCCTTTGCGTCGGCAAAAACTTCTGTCATGCCTGTAGAATCCTGCATTGCAGCCATAACCTTGTCGTTAAGCTCGGGACCAAGATACTTCTGTCCAAGGTCATTGATTGTCTCCTTTGTAATGGATACACCTCCTGCCTTTACTTTCTCCTTGCCGAGAGCTGTCTCCTCAAGTGTCTTTATGATAACGTCATAATCAGCCTTGAGCTGTGGCATGATGCCGTTGATGATGGTGTTACCGATGTTCTGGCCAAGAACATAAGACAATGTATCCATTTCGTTCTTGTCACCCTTGGTAACCTTGGATGCTTTAAGGTAATCGTTGCATGACATTGCCATCATGGCCATTGCGCATGCAAAAATTGAAATTGCTACTTTTTTCATGATATTAAATTTAGTTTATTATAATGTTTTACTTTTTCTTGTGGTATTCTATAAGTCCTGCCATGGGGCTTTCAACAATGTTTCCAATTGAAAGGCCAAGGCTTTCTGCAGTCTCCTTTATTTCTGTTGCAAAACTCATTCCAACACCTCCTATTATATGAATGGGGAGCCATGAACGGCGGTATACCATTGTGTTGCGCTGGAAGAATTGTGTAAAGCAATGTTTCAGCAGCATCTTAATTTCGGGGTTTTCCCTGTTTTCATGAAGGAATGGTGTGAAACTTGCAAGCCAACGGTTGGGGAGTGGTGTGTAATATACTCTTTCGAGTATGCTTGCGACATCAAGTTTGTATTGGCTGAAGAATTTCTCACAGATATTGCTTGGAAGCTGTTTTTTTATACAGTCACTTACCAGTTGTCTGCCAAGATGTGCTCCACTGCCTTCATCGCCAAGAATGTATCCCAATGAGGGCGTGTTGTCTGTGATTTTTTCTCCGTCGAAAAGGCATGAGTTTGAACCTGTGCCAAGTATACATGCTATGCCTTCTTCATGTCCGCAGAGGGCACGCGCAGCAGCCAACAGGTCACTGTATATATATATATCTTTAGTTGAGAAATATTGTTCAAGTGCATTTCTCATGCGGTTGTTGGCTGTTTCGTACGCGCAACCGGCACCATAGAAATAGATTGTTTCCGGTGCGTCAGGCTGTATGTTGCCTGCAAGTTCCGCGTCAAGTATGCTGTAAATGTCTTCAACGCTTTGCAATGTAGGGTTCAAGCCTTGTGTGTGGACTCTTGACACAACGCTTTCACCGTCATGCAAAACCCAATCAGTCTTTGTTGAACCGCAATCAGCTATCAGTATCATCTCTTTAATAATCAAATCTTTTGTAAAGATAGTTCAAAAAAATCTATTTCTTGCCAAAGTTAATGTCAATTTTTATTAAAGCTGATACTGCAAATGTTACGGCAGTGCATGCCATCACCCATATGAAGAAGTTTTCATACCCCAGCCATTCCTGTATCTTGCCTGAAATCATGCCTGGCAACATCATACCTAATGACATGAATGCTGTTGATATTGCAAAATGCGCTGTCGGGTATTTTCCTTGTGCAAAGTATATCATGTAGAGGGTGTAGGCTGTGAATCCGAATCCATAACCCAACTGTTCAATGAATATGCATGTACCTATTATAGAGATGTCACTTGGCAGAGCCATGCTCATGTATACATAAACAATGTCGGGCAACGAAATGGCTATCACCATTGGCCATAGCCAATATTTCAATCCTTTGCGCGAGATACATATGCCTCCGGCGATACCTCCGGCAATCAATCCGATTATTCCTACAACACCATTCACGAAACCGATATCTCCGAGGCTTAAAGCCAATCCTCCGGCTTCGTGGCTGTCCATGAGGAACAACTTGCCGATTTTGCCCAACTGTGCTTCGGGAAAACGGAACAACAGAAGGAATAAAATAGTAGTAACTATTCCCGGCTTTGTGAAATAGCTTTTTATTATATCGCCAAAATTTTCGAAAACGTTTGAAATGCTCTTTGTATTATGGCTTATATCATTTGCAGGGTGGGGTAATCTCTTGTTGTGGTATATGAAAAGCGCAGCCATTATCGCAGCTGTGGTTATGAATGTCGCACTCCATGCCAGCGTGTTGTTGTTGAACTCTTTGGCTAGTCTGTTGGCGAGCATTACCAGTATGCCGGAACTGAAAACAGTTGCTATGCGGTAGAATGTGTTTCTTATTCCCGAAAAGAACGATTGTTTTTCCTGTGGTAGTGCAAGTATGTAAAATCCGTCAAGAGCAATATCATGGGTCGATGAAACGAATGCGCCAATCATGAATGCGCATAAAGTCAATGGCAGGAAATAGGTAGTAGGCACAGCGAATGCTATGGCTGTGAAACATATTGTCAATGCAATCTGTGAATATAGTGTCCATTTGCGACGTGTACTTATTATTTCTACAAAAGGACTCCACAAAGGTTTTATAGTCCATGGAATGAGCAGAATGCTTGTGTACAAGGCAATGTCGGTGTTGCTTATGCCCATGTCCTTGTACATGATGTCCGAAATAGATGTTATTGCATGGTAAGGAAGACCGGAAGCAAAATAGAGCGTCGGTATCCATAGCCATGCGTTGGCGCTTTTTGATATATTGTCGTGTTTCATGTTGCGAAGGTATATATAAAAAAGGAAAAACCTCGCATACCGCGAGGCTTTTCCTTTTTTATATATGGTATCTTCTTAAACAATACCCTGAGCCATCATGGCTTTGGCAACTTTAAGGAAACCTGCAACGTTGGCACCCTTAACGTAGTCGATATAGCCATCTTCGCATGTGCCGTACTTGACGCATGAACTGTGTATGTTATGCATGATTTCGTGCAACATCTGGTCAACCTTTTCGCTGCTCCAGTTGATCTTGCCTGAGTTCTGGCTCATCTCAAGACCTGATACCGATACACCACCTGCGTTTGAAGCCTTTCCTGGTGCATAAAGAATCTTGGCAGCCTGGAATGTGTGTATAGCTTCGGGTGTTGATGGCATGTTCGCACCTTCTGAAACGGCAATTACGCCATTGGCAACAAGTGCCTTTGCATCGTCTCCGTTGATTTCGTTCTGTGTTGCGGAAGGGAGCGCAATGTCACCCTTTTCGCACCATGGACGTGCATTCTCAACATATTTGCAGCCGTATTTGTCTGCATACTCCTTGATGCGTCCGCGACGTACATTCTTCAATTCCATGATGAAATCCAACTTCTCGCGGTCAATTCCGTCCGGGTCGTAGATGTAACCGTTAGAATCGCTCATTGTTACAGGCTTACCACCGAGCTGGATAATTTTCTCAACTGTGTACTGAGCTACATTTCCAGAACCTGACACAAGGCATGTCTTGCCTGCAATGTCAAGACCGCGTGTCTTGAGCATCTCCTGGAGGAAGTAGATGTTTCCGTATCCTGTAGCTTCGGGGCGAATGAGTGAACCGCCGAATTCAAGACCTTTACCTGTGAATACACCATTGAATTCGCGTGTGAGTTTCTTGTACATACCGAACATGTAACCGACTTCGCGTCCGCCTACGCCAATGTCGCCGGCAGGAACGTCCATTTCAGGACCGATGTTACGCCACAATTCTGTGATGAATGCCTGACAGAAACGCATTACTTCGTTATCGCTCTTGCCTTTGGGGTTGAAGTCGGAACCACCCTTTGCACCACCCATTGGGAGTGTTGTAAGAGAGTTCTTGAATGTCTGCTCGAATGCAAGGTATTTAAGTATACCGATATTTACTGAAGGATGGAAACGGATACCTCCCTTGTAAGGGCCAATAGCGTTGTTGTGTTGTACACGATAACCAGTGTTTACCTGTACATTGCCGTTGTCGTCAACCCATGTTACGCGGAATGTGAATATGCGGTCGGGGATACACAATCTTTCTATAAGGTTGTTTGCTTCGAATTCAGGATGCTTGTTGTACTCCTCTTCAATAGAACGGAGAACTTCTTCTACTGCCTGAAAGTATTCAGGCTCATTGGGGAATCTTTTCTTGAGATTTTCAAGTGTTGTTTCTACTTTCATTTTTATATTGTTTTATTTATTTGTTCAATTATATGTCTGCCTTTCGGGTGTTTTTTATTCAGACCGCGCAAAGATATAAAAGAAGTTTTGAAAACATGAAGAAATGTAAGTTTTTTTTTGAATATAAGAGAAAAAAGTTTGTTATTTGCTTTAATTGTTGACAAAAAGATTATTGACTGCGTTTGCTTATGGCTTTTTGTACTGCGATTGTCCTTTTTTGCACTTTTTGCTTCGTAAAATGTTACAAAAGCATAAAAATAATTTATATTATTTTATCGTTCCGTTTTGTTGGAGTATCTTTGTGGCTGATATTGCAATAATATGCATGTGTGACAGTTGGGGCTTGTTGTCTTGTTTGTTAGGCAATATCCCGTTTGTAAAACAGAAAATCGTATTATTATGAGAAGAATATTTACTTCGTTTTTCTTGATGTTGTTTGCGTTTGCAGTACAGGCGCAGTATATTCCTAACTCTGATTTTGAACAATGGGAGAGTGCCGGAAGTTCATATCAGTCATCTGACGGTGGATATGGAATGCGTACGCGTCCAGGTAACGAACCTACAAGTTGGGAAGGTTCCAGTGTGAACCAAAAAGTCTCTGGTGTAGAAAAGAAAGAAACACTTATATTTTCATCTACAAGTTACAACGGCTCTACTTCTGTAAAAATGATAAATAAATGGGTAGGTGCAAATATCCTTGGAATAAAGATAGGTGACGAGGCTCCAGGTTTCATAAGTTTTGCAACCCCATGGGTGTATGCAGTCAAGGATGTGAACAGTTGTGATGGCGGCGTTTATGGCGGTTTGAATTTTTCTTATCGTCCCGATGCTATAAAAGGCCGTTTTAAGAGAAGTGGTGGCACGGGAGAAAAAGCTCATATTATTGTTTACCTCTGGAATGGAACATTCAAGAATGCCATAAAATCGAAAAATTCAAATGATGTCCAAAACAATACAGATCGTGCTGTTATGGGTAGAGTGTCAAGCACTGACTCAAGCGGTAAACGTATAGCAAGTTGTGACTATGAATTCACTTCAACTAATGATTGGGAAGAAATTAACATACCATTGAATTATAACAGTGATGAAGTGCCACAAATGATGAATGTCATTCTTTCAAGCGGTGACTATTGGAATCGTAATAATATAAAAGATGGTAGTATCCTTGAGGCAGACGATGTTCAGTTCGTATACTATTCAGAACTTGCTTCATTGAAGTTCAATGGAAAAGAGTATTTTGTAAATGGAACAACTTCGTATACAATTGACGAGGTGTACAACCCTGACAAACTGGTTGTTGCTTCAAACGGTAAAGGTGCAAGCGTAGAAAGAAAACTTGACTATGCATCAAATGTGTTGACTGTTACAATTAAGGGTGGCGACTACAGTCAGAATAGTAGCAACAAGCATGAATACACCATCAAATTCAAGGAGGCAAAATCGGAACTTGCATCGCTTGTGTTCAAGGGACAGAACTATTTCCTTGCCGGTTCAACAACTTTCAATATCGATGAGTATTATGATGAGAATGCCTTGCAGATAACCTCTGACGGTGAAAACGCAATGATAGAAAGGTCTTTTGACAAATTGACGAATGTTCTGACTATTACAATTAAAGGTGAGGATTATGCTGCTAACCCGAACAGCAAGCATGTGTATACTGTAAACTTCAGAAAATCAAAATCAGAACTTGCATCATTGTTGTATAATGGTCAGGAGTATTATGAAGCAGGAAAGACATCATATAATATAGATAAGGTATATAACGAAGCAAAAATTCAGTTAATACCGAATGGGGACGATGCTGTAGTTGAGAAGGTTTATGATGCTTCATCATGTGTGTTGACCATAACTGTAAAGGGTGGGGATTATGCATTGAACGACAAGAGCGTGCATGTGTATACAGTCCGTTTCATGCCCGACCCGGGTGTAGCTTATTCGGAGCTTCTCTCTTTGGTTTACAGAGGTAAGGAGTACTATGAATTCGGAAGGAAAGTGTATGTAATAGACGAAGTATATAACCCCAAGTATCTGAAGGTGGTGTCCAACGGTAGCGATGCTACAATAGAACTTGATTTTGACGAATCGTCTTCAATTCTTACCATTACAATAAAGGGTAGGGATTATGAAGAGGACAACAGTAATGTACATGTGTATATGGCTGCGTTCAAGAAGGAGACGATTGACCCTGCACCGGTGCCTGCTCCTGATGCGGAACTTGCGTCACTTGTATACAATGGTAATGAATACTTTGCTCAGGGAACTGTTTCCTTTGTAATCGATGAACTGTATGATGAGTCTTTGTTGCAGACTGCTGCAAATTATGAAGATGCTACGGTAGAGTATGCATACGATGATACTACTGCAGTTCTGTCAATTACAGTAAAGGGTAGTGACTATCCTGAAAACTATGGCAACATCCGTGTGTATAAGGTGGCATTTAAGAAGAAGGTACTTAATGCTGAACTTACATCACTTGTATATGATGGTGAGGATTACTTTGTAGAAGGAGAGACATCATATGTTATCGATGCTGTATATGAAAGAAGCAAACTGTCTTATACATTGAATGTGGAGGATGCGGTAGTAAGAAAAGAGTATGACAAGTCTTTGGCAATCCTTACTATTACTGTCAAGGGTACAGCATTGGATGGCGATGAGAATAAAGAGACTGTTTATACAGTACAATTCAAGAGCGAAACAATTGGCGTTCCTGTGTTTGGCGCGTCGTTGAGTTCTATTGCTGATGCCGATGCAAACAAGATGTATGTCCTTTACAATGAGACTTATACAGCGTATGCTGTTTATAATCCTGAACATGAGGATGTGATTTGGGTAGCAGGAATGCGAGGCGATAATCAGGACCACCAGTTGAAGAATTCTGAATACTCGGCTCCGCTTGATACAACATCGGTGAATTCGTCTTGGAAGGTTATCAACCATGGCAACGGCAAGTATAGTCTTTATAATGTAGGTGCCGGCAAGTATCTTACAACACCGGAATATGAAAGTGGTACCGACAGATTGTTTGCATGTTCATTTACATCTGATGTAGTTCAATTGTCTGTTGTGGAACTGGGTAGCAGCAAGTTTGCTTTCAATGCTACATCGAACAGTAAGAGTTATATGTGTGCAGCTCCGCAGTTGGATGCACCTGTTTCTGTTTGGGAGAGCAGTGATGCCGGTTCGGCGTGGAAGTTGATTGAGAACCCGAGTGTGAAACCGGATGAGATAGATTATACTCCGGCATTCACAGGTACCAAGACAACTGTACATGCAGAACGACTCATTCATAGCATTACTTTGACAAGCGATGCATACAGCGATGAGGAGGGTAATGTACTCAATGTGGACAATAGCGGCAAATTATGTTACAACGATTATACCGGAACTGTTGTAATGAAGGCTGTGGCAGGTGAAGAACTCTCTGTTGAAGTAAATATCGGAGAGGGTTCATGGATACATTCATATGTATATATTGATACCGACGAAAATGGATTTACAGCTTCTATTGCAGGTAACGGTTATTCTCCATTGGGTGACCTCGTAAGCTATTCATTCTATAACAATGGCGACTCAAGCGACAGTAGCGGACGCAACAGTGAAGGAAAAACTATATCAGGTAATAGCAGAAGTACTGTTTCCCTTCCTTCGTTTACAGCTCCGGAAATTCCAGGTGTATACCGTATGCGTGTGAAGATTGACTGGTGTAATATCGACCCAATGGGTGACCGCGACGGTAAGTTCGGTGACTTTATGGCGAACGGTGGACAGATAGTCGACTTTATGCTCAAAGTGGTGGATGAGGAGATTTTCTCTGATATAGAAGATGTTGAAACAGAAAATGAAACTGTTGAGAATAATGCAGTTGTAGAGGGAATATATGACATGCAGGGCCGTAAAATCGATGAGATAACCAAACCTGGCATTTATATAATAAACGGTAAGAAAGTTCTTGTTAAGTAATTTTTTACAAGAGGTATCAAAATATGATCAACCGACAGGAAATCATTTCCTGTCGGTTGATTTTTATATCAAAAAGTTGTATTATCTTCGTGCCCGACACTTAAGACATGATTGTTATGTTGGAAGATATCAGGAACTTATATATAGATAAGTTTGGGGTTGAACCTTTGGAAATTACCAAACTGTGTGGCGCGGGGTCAAACCGTGTATATTATAGACTTTCGGGGGAGGCTGCTTCTGTAATTGGTGTTGTTGGAACGTCGGTTGAAGAAAACAGGGCTTTTGTGGCGCTCTCTATTGCTTTTGCTGAAAGCGCTGTTCCGGCACCGGAGGTGTTGGCTGTTTCGGATGACGGGTTGTGTTACCTGCAGACCGACTTGGGCGATGATACTCTTTTCTCTACAATGAAACAGTCGCGTGATGCCGGATGCTTTTTGCAAAAGGATGTTGATATGCTTTGTGAAGTAATGTCGCATTTGCCACATATTCAGTATCGTGTTCCGGAGTTTTTTGATTTCTCTCTTTGCTATCCGGTCAGTGACTTCAATCAACGCACTGTAATGTGGGATCTCAATTATTTCAAATATTGTTTCCTGAAAGGTGTAGGGATTGAATTTGATGAAAACGTTCTTGAGGATGAATTCTGCAGAATGACAGCTTTGTTGTTGGCTGAAAATGAAGATACATTCATGTACAGGGATTTTCAGTCACGCAATGTGATGATATGTGGCGGCGAACCTTGTTTTATTGATTTTCAAGGTGGCAGAAAGGGGCCGATATATTACGACGTAGCTTCGTTTGTGGGGCAGGCTAGAGCTTGTTACACGCCCGATGTCGTGGAAAAGATGATTGATGCGTACTTGGCTTCGCTTGAAACCTATAAAAAAGTGGACAGAGCTGATTTTGTTGCAAAGTTGTCACTGTTCCGTGTTTTTCGTCTTCTGCAGAATCTTGGAGCGTATGGCTATCGCGGGCTGTTTGAGCGTAAAAAGGCTTTTGTTGAGGTTATCCCCTCTGCAGTTGAGCAACTGAAAGAACAATTGTCAGCATTTACAAATGAATTCCCTTATATATACTCTCTTGTATGTAAAATAGCTGAACTGCCATTGTTCGTGAAAGACGAAATAAAAGAATTGACAGTTGACGTTGTGAGTTTCTCTTATCGCAGAGGAATTCCTGACGATACATCGGGTAATGGTGGCGGTTTTGTCTTTGATTGCCGTGCCATACACAACCCAGGCCGTTATGAACCCTACAAGAAACTTACTGGAATGGATGCTCCGGTGATTGAATTCCTTGAAAAAGAGAGCAATATTGCAGAATTTTTAGAGAATGCCTATGCTCTTGTCGATGAGATGGTTGTTACATACAAAAGTCGTGGTTTTACCCATATCCAGGTGTGTTGCGGCTGTACCGGCGGCCAGCATCGCTCTGTTTATGCGGCTGAACATATCGCACACCATGTCGCGGACAAGTTCGGTGTAAAGGTTGTGGTTACGCACATGATGCAGAATGTGAAGTATGTTCTGCCGGCAAAGTGATTTGTTTATTCCGCTCGTTTTTGCTATATTCGCCAAATTGAATTATATTTGCAAGATTAAACGAAAAAAGCATACAATACAATATGAAAAAGAAGTTTTCTGTATATAATCAGTTGAATCTTCCTCAGATAAACAAGGAGGTGCTGAATGAGTGGGAGGAGAATAATCTTTTCTCAAGAAGTATGACAGAGCGCGAGGGTGCTCCTTCATTTGTATTCTTTGAGGGTCCTCCTTCGGCAAACGGTATGCCTGGTATTCACCACGTTATGGCGCGTAGTATCAAGGATACTTTCTGTCGTTTCAAGACAATGAAGGGTTTTCTGGTGAAGCGTAAGGCTGGTTGGGATACTCACGGTTTGCCTGTGGAGCTTGGTGTTGAGAAAAAACTCAATATTACAAAAGAGGATATCGGCAAGAAGATTTCTGTTGACGATTATAATAGAAACTGCCGTGAGGAGGTCATGAAGTACACTAAGGAGTGGACCGACCTTACACGCAAGATGGGTTATTGGGTTGACCTTGAGAATCCTTATATCACATACGAGAATAGCTATATCGAGTCTTTGTGGTGGCTGTTGAAACAGCTTTACAATAAGAACCTTCTCTATAAGGGATATACAATCCAGCCATACTCTCCGGCTGCAGGTACTGGCTTGAGTTCTCATGAGCTTAACCAGCCGGGCTGTTATCGTGATGTAAAGGATACTACTGCTGTAGCGCAGTTCCGTATGCTCGATCCTAAACCCGAAATGACAGAGTGGGGTAAGCCTTATTTCATTGCATGGACAACAACTCCTTGGACATTGCCTTCAAATACTGCGCTTTGCGTTGGTCCAAAGATTGATTATGTTGCTGTACAGACATACAATGCATACACAGGTGAGCCTGTTACTGTTGTTCTCGCTAAGGCACTGTTGAATGCGCACTTCAACCCTGCCGGTGCAGAACTGCCTCTTGACAGCTACAAACAGGGCGACAAGGTTGTTCCTTATAAGGTTATTGCTGAATATAAGGGTGCTGATCTCGTTGGCATGCATTACGCACAGCTCTTCCCATGGGTTAAGCCTGTTGTAAAGGAAGGTGATAAGGTGGTTGATGCTTCTGCTGACGCTTTCCGCGTTATTCCCGGTGACTATGTTACTACAGAAGACGGTACCGGTATCGTACACATTGCTCCTACATTTGGTGCTGATGACGCTTTTGTGGCAAAAGCTGCGGGCATTCCTTCACTCTTCATGGTAAACAAGAAGGGTGAGACACGTCCTATGGTTGACTTTACAGGTAAATTCTGGTCAATTGATGAACTTGACGAGGAGTTTGTAAACAACTGCATAGACAAGGAACTCTATTCGAAATTTGCAGGTGCATACGTTAAGAATGCGTATGACCCACAATATACTGTTGACGGAAAATATGATGAGGCTGCAGCTGCAAAGGCTGAAACACTCGATGTTGCGCTCTGCATGGTTATGAAACAGGGTGGTGTGGCTTTCAAGATTGAAAAGCATGTACACAACTATCCACACTGTTGGCGTACCGACAAGCCTGTCCTCTATTATCCTCTCGACAGCTGGTTTGTCCGTGCTTCGGAAATGAAGGAGCGCATGAGCGAACTGAATAAGACCATTACATGGAAACCTGAATCTACAGGTACAGGACGTTTTGGCAAGTGGCTTGAGAATTTGAATGACTGGAACTTGAGTCGTAGCCGTTATTGGGGTACTCCTCTTCCAATATGGACAAGCGAGGATGGCGAAGCGAAGTGCATCGGGTCTATCGCTGAACTTTACGATGAGATAGAGAAGGCAGTTGCTGCAGGTATAATGCAGAGCAATCCTTACAAGGACAAGGGCTTTGTTCCCGGTGACTACAGCAAGGCAAACTATGACAAGATAGATCTTCACCGTCCTTATGTCGATGATATTAAGCTTGTCTCTTCAACCGGTATGCCTATGACACGTGAACTGGACCTTATTGACGTTTGGTTCGATTCCGGTGCTATGCCTTATGCACAGATACACTATCCGTTCGAAAACAAGGAGATACTTGACAATCGTGTGGTTTATCCTGCAGACTTCATTGCTGAGGGTGTTGACCAGACACGCGGTTGGTTTTATACTCTGCATGCTATCGCTACAATGGTTTTCGATACAGTAGCGTTCAAGACTGTTATTTCAAACGGTCTTGTGCTTGACAAGAATGGCGACAAGATGTCGAAGCGTCTTGGCAATGCTGTTGATCCTTTCGACACTATCGAGGCGTACGGAAGTGACCCATTGCGTTGGTATATGATAACAAACTCTGCACCATGGGATAACCTCCGCTTCAACGAAGAGGGTGTGAAGGAGGTTGTGCGTTCGTTCTTCGGCAAGTTGTACCAGACATACAGCTTCTTTACAATGTATGCAAACGTTGACGGCTTTAGATATGAAGAGCCTGACATGCCGATAAATGAACGTCCTGAACTTGACCGTTGGATTTTGTCGGAACTGAATACTCTTGTAAAGAATGTGAATGCATGCTTCAACGACTATGAGCCGACAAAGGCGGGTCGTCTTATACAGGAGTTCGTGATAAACAATGTCAGCAACTGGTTCGTACGTTTGAGCCGCAAACGTTTCTGGGGCTCAGATATGAGTGCCGACAAGCTTTCTGCTTACCAGACACTCTATACATGTCTTGAGACTGTGGCACGTTTGATGGCGCCTATAGCTCCGTTCTATGCCGACCGTTTGTATAAGGACTTGACAGCTGTGACAGGTCGTGCCGAAAGCGATTCTGTTCATTTGGCAAAATTCCCTGAATGTGATGAGGCTCTTGTTGATACCGAATTGGAATATCGTATGGAGTTGGCACAGCAGATATCTTCAATGGTGCTTGCGCTCCGTAAGAAAGAGGCGCTCATTGTACGTCAGCCACTGCAGAAGATTGCGATACCTACAACTGATGAGGTCATGAAGGCGAGAATCGAGGCTGTAAAACAGCTTATTCTCAGCGAGGTAAATGTCAAGGAACTTGTTTTTGTTGAGGGTGACGGAATTCTTGTGAAGAAAATCAAATGTAACTTCCGTACTCTTGGTAAGAAGTTCGGTAAGCTCATGAAGAGTGTAAATGCTGCAGTAACAGAAATGTCACAGGAGCAGATTGCACAGCTCGAAAAGAATGGCAATATAACATTGCAGGTTGAGGGTGTAGATGCGCTCATTGAACTTGCTGATGTTGAAATATTCAGCGAAGATGTTCCGGGCTGGACTGTTGCCAACGAGGGCGCTTTGACTGTTGCTCTTGATGTGGAGGTTACCGATGCTCTGCGTCGCGAAGGTATAGCACGTGAAATTGTAAAGAAGATTCAGGCTGTACGTAAGGATAGCGGCTTTGATATTACCGACCGTATATCTGTCGTTGTATCAAGCAGTGAAATAAGCGATGTTGCTGTTGAGGAATTCAAGGAGTATATCTGTAATCAGGTCCTTGCCGATTCACTTGTTATCGGTGAAGTAGCCGAAGGTGAAGCAGTTGAACTGGACGGTGCTGTGATAAAGGTTGCAGTAGCGAAATTATGAAAAACAATAACTAACCATAATAAATTTAATAGATATGTCTGAAAAAGTTCGTTATTCTGACGCCGAATTGGAAGAGTTCCGTCAGGTGATTTTGAAGAAGTTGGAACTTGCTAAAAGAGATTATGATGAGATAATGAGAGCTCTCCGTCATGAGGATTCAAATGACGTTGCCGATACATCACCTACATATAAAGGTCTGGAAGATGGTAGTGATGCTGCATACCTCGAAGAGCAGATGCAGATAGCAAGCCGTCAGGCAAAATTCATTCAGGGTCTTCAGGCTGCGCTTGTACGTATCCAGAATAAGACTTACGGTATTTGCCGTGAGACTGGTAAACTCATTGCTAAGGAGAGACTTATGGCTGTTCCTCATGCTACATTGAGCATTGAAGCAAAGAAAAACCGCTAAGAATTTATGGCAGAAAATACCAAGAAACGTTCCGCGATAATCCTCTCGCTTGTTTTGTTGGCACTGGTTGTAGACCAGGTTATCAAGGTTGTGATCAAGACCAATATGCAGTTGGGGGAGAGTATCCCGGTTTTTGGTGATTGGTTCAAGATATTGTTCGTGGAAAACAACGGCATGGCATTCGGAATGGAGATATTCAATAAATATTTCCTTACCAGTTTCCGTATTATTGCTGTTGCTTTCCTTGGATATTTTCTTTGCAAGTCGCTGAAGAACGGAAAGTATCCGTTCGGTTTTTTGGTGTGTGTGGCGCTTATATTGGCCGGTGCAACCGGTAATATAATCGACTGTCTTTTTTATGGTGAAATCTTCACCCACAGTTATGGTCAGGTTGCAGATTTCGTTTCTTGGGGCAATGGCTATAGCGAATTCATGCTGGGACGTGTCGTGGATATGTTCTATTTTCCATTGTTTACATGGCCCGACTGGATGCCTTTGATAGGCGGTGGTGTCTTTTTTGCCCCGGTATTTAATTTTGCTGATGCGTGTATCAGCTGCAGCGTTGTTGCAATGCTTATTTTTTATAGGAAATATATCCTTTAGGATTTGCCGTTATGTCCTTCCTCAGGTATCTCTCCATTTCTTTAATCCTGTTTCTTGTAGTTTCTTGCGAGGTCAGGATACCTGACAATGTTATCCCTCCCGACAAGATGGAGGCTATTCTGTATGATTATCATCTTGTGCAGGCGATGTCGGGTGAATATGGGTCTGATGCTTATAAGGAGAAACTTTTCTATACCTACATCTTCAAGAAACATAATGTTGAAAAGGCTTATTTCGATTCAACAATGCAGTGGTATAACCGCTATCCAAAGCATTTGAGGAAGGTCTATGAGAATATTTCCGCAAGAATTGATGCTGAAGTTGAAGAACTTAATCTTATAAAAGTCATAGACAAGGAGGGTGTTACCATTGGGCAGGTATCTTTTACGGGCGATAATACTGATCTCTGGACAAGTTCAAAAACCAAATACCTCTCTTCAAATTCCTTGAACAATAGATTGTCGTTCTCATTTGATGTACCTGACGATACAACTTTTGTCAAAGGAGACAGTCTTGTATTCTCTTTCAGAACGGAATTCGTCTCATGTGATTCGGTTACTCAGGACGCTTTTGCGTCAATCCGTCTTGATTACGATGACAAATCTTTTTATGCGAAATCGGTTGAAATCGATTCGGCAGGAGGGTATTGCATTGCTGCTCCAAGGTATCATGAATCTAAATTGAAGTCCATGTATGGCTTTGTCTATTACACAGACAATGATACAACGGCTTGCTCGCGTATGCTGTTGCACGATGTCTCACTCATGAGAATTCACCCGTCAACGAGTGAAGAAAACTGATTTTTATGCTCTATCTCGCAAGAAATCTTCACTTGGTCAACGGTACGGTATTACGCAATATTGTTGTTGATGTCTGCGATGGTGTTGTAAATGATTTTTATCCTTTTTCTTTCGAAAGGGAATCAATGTTTCTTGTGGATGATATCTATCTCTCCAATTTTGAAAACGATGCTGATAAACAAATAGCATCTTGCCTTTGTGAAAGCAAGATGCTATACGCTTGTACTCTCTCCGAAGATGGAGAACTTCATCGTTTGAAGTGATTACTTTGCTCTTCTTCGGAATTCACTGCATATTATTGCTGTTGCTACAGATACGTTCAATGACTCTGACGTGCTCCTCTCTCTTGGATAGTTAGGGATGAGGAGACGGTCTGTTATCAATTTGCTGCACTCTTCGCTTATTCCATTTCCTTCGTTGCCCATTACCACAAGTCCTTTGTTGGTGATTTCACTTGAGTATATATCTTCTCCGTCAAGGAAGGTGCCGTAAACAGGTGCTTTGCCATTCAAAGATAGTATCATTTTACTCAGGTCTGTGTAATGAATCTTTACTCTTCCTATGGCACCCATTGTAGCTTGTACAGTCTTTGGATTGTATATGTCTACGCAACCGTTCGAACAGAATATATTTTCAATGCCGAACCAGTCGGCAATACGAATGATTGTTCCCATGTTTCCCGGGTCCTGTACATTGTCAAGAGCCAGGCAAAGTTCTCGCTCCGGAGCGTTGTAGTCCGTTGGGTGCTGTAGCTGTTTGAATACTGCAAGAACTCCTTGAGGAGTGCGCAGGAAACTCGCTTTTTTCATCTCCTCCTCGCTGGCAACTGATATTTCGGCTGTTGTATTGAGTTTATGCGTTTTCAGCCACTCGTCTGTAGCAATGATATATTTGGTTTCCACTCCAAGGTCAATGAGGTCCTGAACAGTCTTGCCACCTTCGGCAACGAACAGACCTGTTTCCTTGCGGAATTTACGCAGTTCAAGAGCTTTGATCTGTTTTAACAGCGATTTGCTAATCATATTTCTGTTTATCTTCGTTAAAGTGGTGCAAATCTACCTTAAATCTTTGATTTTTCTGCTATATTTGAGATAAATCTCCAATATTGCCTGTACTCGCTGTAAAATATTCAAGCAAGCTTGATTTTATTTTGCTCGTTTCTTGCTATCTTTGAGATAAATCTCGAAGATATTCTGCACTCGCCGTAAAATATTCAAGCAAGCTTGATTTTATTTTGCTCGTTTCTTGCTATCTTTGTAAGAATTTGTAAAAATTAGGTGTACTGATGCCAAAAAGATTGTGGACATATATTCTACTCTGTATCCTTATGGTTACGTCATGCTCTGTGAATAAGTTTATTCCAGAGGGTGAGTATCTTCTTAAGGATGTGAAGATTGTCTCTAATACCAACGCGTCAAATGTCATCAAGTCGCGTAATTATGTGCGTCAGATGCCTAATGCAAAATGGTTCAGCCTTGTCAAGGTGCCTTTATACACTTATGCCTTGTCGGGGCGTGATACCACTATGTGGATAAACAATGTTTTGCAGCGTCTTGGTGAAGCGCCGGTCATTTACAATGAAGGACTTGCCGAAATAAGCCGAAGGAATATTGAACAGATGCTTGTCAATGAGGGCTATCTCCATGCTACAGTCGATTTCGAGTGTGAGAAGCGTGACGAGAAGAGGCGTGCTGTTGCTACGTATTATCTGCATGAACGTGAGAGGTATCATGTGTCGGACATAACGCTCAACAGTGCTGACAGTGCGTTATGCTCTATAATTGATATCAATTCCGAAGATTCGCATCTGCGCCCCGGTATGCCATTCAGTGTTGAAGGTATGGAACAGGAGCGTAACCGTTTGACCAAAATGTTGAGAGACAAGGGATACTATCGTTTTCAAAAAGATTACATAACCTTTACGGCCGATACTGCACACCATTCCGACAAGGTGAAACTTACAATGAATATCGCGATGTTCACAGCGTCTCCCAATGCTTTGACTACACCTCACCAGCAGTACAGGGTTGGAGATGTGCATTACGTAACCGGTGCCGGTATGCGTTTCGATGAAGCTGCATTGGCACAGTGTGATACTTTGTTGTATCGCAATTACAAGATTCTTTATAAAGACAATTCGATTGTACGTCCCGGTGTTCTTGTTGAGAATACATTCTTTCAGCCAGGTGACATGTTCTCGCAAAATAACGTGGACAGGACTTTCAATTCGTTTGCGCAGCTTACGGCGTTAAAATATACTACAATACGTATGGTTGAGCGTGCCGATACTGCATTGCTCGACTGCTACATTATGTTTGAACGTAACAAGAGACGTTCTGTCGGTTTTGAGCTGGAGGGAACAAATACAGCCGGTGACTTGGGTGCGGCAGCCTCCGTAACATTTTCGGACAAGAACCTTTTCAAAGGTTCTGAATTGCTCTCTTTGCGCATTTTTGGAGCATATGAGGCGGTTTCCAATCTTAGCGGATATACCGGTGACAGCTATTTCGAATATGGTGCCGAATTGAGCTTGAGATTGCTTGGTGGTATTCCGCAAGCCTTTGTTCCTGCCGAGAAGCGTATGTTGCTCTCTTCTACGCTGTTCTCTTTGAAACTCAATTCACAGGAACGCCCTGAGTTCGAGAGGCGAATTCTTTCCGGATCGTGGAGTTATATGTGGAGCAAGCGTAAGGAGGATATGCATAAGCTCGACATAGTTGACCTTAACTACATCTATGTGCCATGGATTTCGGAAACATTCAAGAAAGAGTATCTTGACAGTGTTTCGAACAGGAATTCAATTCTTAAATACAATTATGAGAACCTGCTGATAACCAAGTTGGGATATACTTATTCGTATAACTCGTCACATAATAATAAAAATCGTTTTGAGCGTGTCGTATATTCTTTGCGTGCCAATGTAGAGAGTTCGGGAAATCTCCTTTACGGTATAAACAGCGCATTTGGTGGTGCAAAGAACAGTGACGGGCAATATACGTTGCTTAAAATTGCTTATGCACAGTATGTGAAGGGTGATTTTGATTTCGCAACGCGTATAAACATGGACGACCGCAATTCAATTGTCCTGCACTTTGGTCTGGGAATTGCCTATCCGTACGGAAATTCGCGCATATTGCCGTTTGAAAAGCGATATTTCTCGGGTGGAGCCAATGGTATGCGTGGATGGACTGTGAGGAGCCTTGGCCCCGGTCCTTATCGTAATGAAGGAAGAAGTATTGACTTTATAAATCAGTCGGGTGATATCAAGCTTGACTTGAATGTTGAATACCGTACACACCTGTTTTGGAAAATCCATTCAGCGGTCTTCCTTGATGCAGGTAATATATGGACAATACGTGAGTATGAGGAGCAACCTGGAGGACAGTTCAAGTTCACAACCTTCTATAAGGACTTGGCGTTGTCTTATGGTATTGGTTTCAGGTTCGATTTAGGCCTGTTCGTTTTCCGTCTTGATGGAGCGATGAAGGCGATAAACCCTGCGTATGACGGCAGGGAAAGATTTCCTGTCATATGTCCTAAGTTCGGACGAGACTTTGCATTGCATTTTGCAATAGGATATCCGTTCTGACGTATGATGTTGTTTTGAGAAAAAAGAAAATATATAATGGAGATACGATTTATGAGTATTGGTAGCGGAAGCTGCGGCAACTGTTACTATTTGGGGGTAGGGGATTACGGTATCCTTGTTGATGCCGGAATACCGTCCAAGACTATCAGGACTGCCCTTAAAAAGGAGGGAATACCTTTCGAGAGTATATGTGCCATGTTTGTGACACACGACCATGCCGACCATATCAAGTCGTTGGGTGTGATATCGGCAAAGGCGAATATACCGGTGTATGCAACACGTGAGGTGCATGAAGGAATAACAAAGAACTATTGTGTGTCCAAGCCAATAGAGCCTGCCTATGTGAGATATGTCAATAAAGAAGATCCTGTGACGCTCCGCGATATGGTTATAACCCCTTTTGAAGTGCCTCACGATGGTAGTGACAATGTAGGATATTTTATAGAAGTAGGTGACAAGAAGTTCTGTATTGCAACCGACTTGGGTGAGATAACACCAACTGTGTCATATTATGTCGACCAGGCAAATTACCTTGTAATAGAGTCAAATTATGAGGAGCAGATGCTTGCAATGGGACGTTATCCCGAATTCTTGAAGATGCGTGTAGCAAGCGCCCGTGGACATATGAGTAACCAGGCAACGGCAAAATATCTTGCTTCTCATTTCAATGAGCATCTCAAGTATATATGGCTGTGTCATTTGAGTGAGGAGAATAACCATCCGGAATTGGCCTACAAGACAGTTGCCATGGAGTTTGGAGACTATGGTATAATACCAGGAAAGGATGTGCAACTGACGGTTTTGAAGCGTACGATGCCATCTCAATTGTATCGTCTCTGAAATGATTTGTTTTGGAAATATTAATAAATAAAATACTATAACTATGAATTTTGTACAGGAACTTAAGTGGAGAGGCATGATTCAGGACATGACTCCCGGAACAGAGGAACAGTTGCAGAAGGAGATGACAAGCGCATATCTTGGCATTGACCCAACTGCAGACTCCTTACATATCGGTCACCTTGTAGGTGTTATGATGTTGCGTCATTTTCAGTTGTGTGGTCATAAGCCCATTGCTCTTATCGGTGGTGCTACTGGTATGATTGGCGACCCTTCGGGAAAGTCAAAGGAGCGTGTGCTTATTGATGAGGAGAAATTGCGTCACAATCAGGAAGCTCTCAAGAAACAGCTTGCACGTTTCCTTGATTTCGACAGCGATGCACCCAATGCTGCCGTATTGGTTAACAACTGCGACTGGATGAAGAATTTTACATTCCTTGACTTTATCCGTAATATCGGTAAGATGATTACCGTGAACTATATGATGTCCAAGGATTCTGTAAAGCGTCGTCTTTCGGGTGAAGCCGGTACAGACGGTATGTCATTTACCGAGTTTACATATCAGCTTCTTCAGGGTTATGACTATGTACATCTCAACGAGACTCACGGCTGTAAGCTACAGCTTGGTGGTGCCGATCAGTGGGGTAATATAACAACCGGTACAGAGATGATCCGTAAGATGTCAGGAAACGAGGTCTTCGCTCTTACATGTCCTCTTATCACTAAAGCCGACGGCAAGAAGTTCGGTAAGACCGAGCAGGGTAATATATGGCTTGACAAGCGTTATACATCGCCATATCGTTTCTACCAGTTCTGGCTCAATGTAAGCGATGAGGATGCCGACAAGTATATCAAGATATTCACATCAATCTGTCGCGAAGAGATTGAGGCTCTTGTAGCAGAGCATGCGCAGGCTCCTCATATGCGTCTGTTGCAGAAGCGCCTTGCAAAGGAGGTAACAGTTCTTGTTCATGGTGAGGAGGAATACAATAAGGCTGTAGAGGCTTCTAATATTCTCTTTGGCAATGCATCTACCGACGCTTTGCGTTCACTCGATGAAGATACATTACTCGCAGTCTTCGACGGCGTACCACAGTTCGAGGTCTCACGTGAAGTGATAAATGCCGGTGTAAAGGCTGTTGACCTTACTACCGACAATGCGTCAATCTTTGCATCAAAAGGCGAGATGCGTAAACTTGTTCAGGGTGGTGGTGTTTCAATCAATAAGGAGAAACTCGCAGCCTTTGACCAGGTAATTACAGCAGAAAATCTTTTGAACGACAAGTATATCCTTGTTCAGAAGGGCAAGAAGAACTATTACCTGATAATCGTTAAGTAATAGCTTGACTTTTATATAATTTAGGGGCAATTCGTATTGAATTGCCCCTAAATTTGTTTTTATATATGGTGTATAGCTTTCCAAGAATAAATTTATAAAAAAAAGACAGCTACCGAAGTAACTGTCTTTTGTACGCCGTCAGGGACTCGAACCCTGGACCCATTGATTAAGAGTCAATTGCTCTACCAACTGAGCTAACAGCGCATTGCCTTAACGCGTTGCAAAGGTACAACTTTATTTTAACTCTGCAAATCTTTTACAAACTTTTTTTTGACTTTTTTTTGCTCGTCTTGCCAACTTGTTGATTATTAATGATAAAAAATATGATGTTTTTTTATCATTTTTTACCACAACCATTTTTTCTTCTTTTTAGGCTGGTCATGTTGCTCGGCGCATATGTCGTGCCAGTCTTTTTTTTCATTTATCATTCTATAAATTGTTCCCCAATCGGGTATTCCGCCAAGATTACGGTCGTCGATAAAGATTTCGGCATTTACTTTATTGAATGTTGCATCTTTGCCAATCTCTTCTTCGGGGTAGCTTTTGTTTACGGCATAAAATTCTATACCGCGTTCTTTGCACCAATCAACGGCTTCCTGTAGAAGTTCTCCGCTACGTACAGTCCATAATATTATCTGGTGACGTTCCTCTATCAGTTTGCGTATAGTTGCTGTTGCAAACGGACGTTCCCTGCCTATTTGTGGATATTCATGTTCTACAATTGTGCCGTCAAAATCTATTGCAATAACCATAATCTCTATTTTTGTTTGCTAAATTAAGGATTATTTGTTTATAACCAAACAAAAATCAACCTTTTATATTAGTCCTTCGAAAAGGATGGCGGCGCCAACAGTCATGCATCCCGCAACAGCAACCGACAGGCTGCTCATAGCTCCTTCTACCTCGCCAATTTCCATTGCTTTGGCTGTTCCCATCACGTGTGATGCAGTGCCTATGGCAATTCCTCTGGCAACTGGGTTTTTGATGCCGAACAGTTTGCATATTCCTGCTCCTGCAATGTTGCCGAACAATCCTGTAATCATTATTGCCGAAACGGTTATGGCTACGTACCCGTTGAGCTCTTCGGATAATCCAATTCCAATGGCTGTTGTTATTGATTTGGGAAGTAACGTCACATATTCTGTGTGGTTCAGTTTGAACATAAGTGCCATTGCGAATATTGATATGAAACTTGTAAGTACTCCTGATGCGATACCTGCAAGTATGGCTGTCATGTTTTGTTTGAGCAACCTGACCTGTTCATAAAGTGGTATTGCCAGAGCTACGGTTGCCGGTGTCAGGAGGTAGCTAAGGTATTTGGCGCCGTTGTTGTACTGTTGGTATTCAATTCCGGTAAGCAATAATGTTGCTATTGTCATTGTTATTGCAAGCAACAATGGGTTGAAAAGAAAAAAGTTGCATTTTTTCTTTATATATGTGCCAATGAGGAATGTCCCTATGCTCAAGCCTACTCCAAAGAACAGTGAATTTCCTAGAATTTCTTTCATTGCTTTCCCTCCTTATTCTTTATGTTTATTATCCACTGTGTCATTCTTCCTGTTACAGCCATAACTATAACTGTAGAAACAAGAGATATTATAATAATTGCTGTTAGGAAGTCCTGCATTATGCTCCATGATTCAAGAAGTCCCACAGTGGCAGGAATGAACATCATTGGCATTATATATATAAGGAATTTGCCGGTTTCCTTTACGGATGACAATTTTATAACTCCTGTACAGAGTGCTGTAAACAGAATTATCATGCCGTATATGCTTGCCGGGATGGGCAGTGGAATGAGTCTGTTCAACAGCTCTCCTATAAGTGATATCGCTATAATTATTTCAAATTGCAGAATATACTTCATTGTACGCTATTTTGTTTGCAGATGCAAAATTAGTGATTTTTATAATATTGTCGGACGTTTAGACTAGTAAAATGCGTAAAACATACCAGCCCGCTAAGTGGGCTGGTAGTGGATAACGTACTATGTTTATATTTATTTCTTTATAATTTTATATTCTGTTATAGGTTCGTATAAATAAGGAACAAAATGGTATGCACGGCAAATGATTATGCTTTTGCTTGCTGTTGCATGCAATGTGACTTTTATTGGTAAGTTGTCATTCATTCTATCTTTGCTCAGCAGATAATCGATTTCTTCTTTTTCGACCATGTTGGTTACCAACTCTTTCATGCTGAGTTCAAAGAACAACTCTCTTTTTGTCAGTTTCTCATTTGTTGGTTGGTATATCAAGGATTTTGATGTTATGAACAATTTTATTATACCAATCGTAGCCAATATGAATGCTATCATAAGCGTTGGCATTTTGGCGCTGTTTTCCACTCCCATGCCTAATGCAATAGCTAACAATACTATTGTTGCAACAAGAAGGAATAAAGGGATATATGGGAATTTCCTTTTAAGTATTATGTTGTTATTTTCAAGGAATAATTTATCAAAATCTGTATTCATTATTTAGTTTTTTAGAATAGTTATACAAAATATAATTGGGTTGCCATTTGTAATGGCAACCTGTTTTTAATTTTTTTATATAACAATTGCTAAATAACGATATGCCTCAAGGCGTATATATAATATCTGCGTGTGTGGCGATATTGTATTACTGCCTTGTGGCATAGAGCGAAAAGATATTCCGCCTTAATAGTGT
Organism: Bacteroidaceae bacterium; assembly: GCA_045630965.1. Classification (GTDB taxonomy): domain Bacteria; phylum Bacteroidota; class Bacteroidia; order Bacteroidales; family Bacteroidaceae; genus HGM04593. Next base: position 46,421 of record JAZQTU010000006.1, read on the forward strand.
TTACATAACTTTTGAAACTGCATCCACTCTTTGTGTTGTCGTAAGTACGCCTTGTTGTATTGTTTTTACCATGACGTGTAAACGATATGTTGTTTTGTTGTGGATGCTCGAACTTACAGTGTTGTAAACGTTCTTGTAATTTGCAGATACTGTTTTTTGTACTGTTTTTAATCTTACCATACTCTTTGTTGCTATAGTTCTCGGCAGCAATGGTATTGCAATTGCCTATAACAAAAAGTGTTGTAAGGAACAGTAATATGAATATGTGTATTCTGCGTTTCATTAAGTTTAATGTTCTATCTTTTGCAAAGATAGTTATTTTTTAACAATAGTATTGTGCTTTAATACTTTTCCTCTTTCATTTTACAATCTCTTAATAGATGTTTCTCGTTTTTGCTTATGTATATGCTACATTTTATGAACAGTAGCAACGATGCTGTGAAGATGATTGTGGATATGAGGTTATTGAAAAGATTTTCTGCTGTGCCTAACATGAGTATTAATCCGGCCAACTGTAAAGCTATTATAATTTTTGCATTCATGTTTTCTTGGTTTTTGTCAGTAAATACTAAAATCTCCAGTAAATTAATTTTTCTGTTTTCGGGATGTTCCTTTTTGTAATGAGCGTCGCCTTTTCCAGTTCTTTGTTTTTCCTCATCAGTGTCACTTCGCCTATTACCTCTTCTTCGTCACAGTTCTTGTCAATTCTTACTTCAATCCTGTATCTGTCCGGTCCAACGGTCTTTATTCTTCCTTTAAGAAAGTTCTGGACGTATTCCTCATTGATGTATCCTTCCTTGATGCTGTATATCTCAACAAGGTCGCTTCTGTTGCTGTTTTTGTGTTTTAACTTGAGCTTCAGATATTCCCAAAGTTCCATGATCTTTTCAAGAAACATTACGTAAAGATGTCTGCAATTGTTTATAACTCTGCTTTTCATAGTAAATATTTTGTTGTTTTCTGCTACTATTAAATTTCAATGCCTTTTGTCTATCTCATCAGTTTATTATATATTTGTCAATAATGCGTTTTTGTCCTGTTTTATAGTGAAATTATGGACAAATGTGGTTGAATTTTATATATAATAGCCAAATATGGCTACAAATATAGTTGTAAATTTTCTTATCGAGTTGTAGTATTAGCTAAAATATGCTAATTTGGAATTTGTCTAATCAACATTGGTTTGTTTATGAAAAAAGACAATATAAAAGAGAGGGTAATTGCCGTATTGAAGTATAAAGGTCTTAACGTGAACAGAGCGAGCAGTATATTTGCAATGCCCCAACGTACATTGAACCGTCAAGTGAATGAAGATGGAAAGGTTGCGATGGAGCTTGTGTATGCCATTCTTGATAATTTTCCTGAAATATCCCCTGCATGGCTCATAATGGGGGAGGGTGATATGTTGCGTGAGGAAAGTGTTGTAATGGAATGCGAAACGGCACCTTTTTACAGTGACATGCCGGTAAGCGCCGGTTTAAGAGAGGCGTTTGACCCTTCTCGTGAAAAAGCAAGTGGTTACATCTCGTTGCCTTCACAGAATGCGAGTTTCTATTTCCCCGTTTCCGGTACTTCTATGGAACCCGAAGTCTTTGCCGGTGACATTGTCGGAGTGGTAAGGGTTGAACCTGACGACAAGATAACTCCTGATGCCATATATATGATTGTAACAAATGATGCCAGAATGATCAAACATTGTTACATTGATGAGAATAATCATGAACTTTTATGGTGTGTGTCACCTAATTATCCATCTTTCCCTATAAATAAATCGGACATATGTGCTATGTTCCGTGTTGTTTCAAGGATACAGTATTTCTGATATACCTTTATATTAAATAAAAATATCCCAATTGTCATAAAATGGTAATTGGGATATTTTTGTGCTCTGTTTCATTCGATACCCCGTAAGGTCTGTTGCAGAAGCACGCTGATATTTTCATCACCCTGGTCTCGTTCCTTGTTCAACTTGACAAGAAAATCTGCAGTGGTTTTCAACGCCTGGTTTATTGTGCCCGGGTCTTCGCAGTTGAGAGTCAGTTTTTCCAGACGGCCTATCAGACGATGGAACAGAGCTAGTGTCTCGTTGTGTACATCGTCAAGTGTGACATTTTTCTTCTGTTTCTTCATTTCATTTATGTTTATCTGCTAAGTTATGGCGGATATAATCCTTTGTGGTTGCTGAAATGACAAAAGCATTCGCTGATGCTGCATTTTGTCATTTCAGCAACTTGATTCTTTCGTGACCATGTTTCTTTTGCGTCAAAAAAACTATGGCACTACCAATGATTTTGACAGGAATAAATGGGGCTTTGGGCCTCTATTCCACAATTAAGGGAATGATTGATTCCCATGAGGCTAAAACAAAGCAGAACGCGTTACGTCAGGAAGCCCGTAACGAAGAGAATGCATGGTACAGAAGGAACTACTACGGCAATCTTATGGATAACAAGGCCGCAAAGGCCGCCATAAAAAGGGTGGAGAATACCTTGCGCCGTAATAATGAAGAGGGGCGGGCGCGTAGTGTAATAACCGGTGCTACTCCTGAACATAACATTGCACGCAACGAGCAGGGACTACGTACAATGGAGAATGTTGTTGATAATCTTGCAGCCATTGACAGTAACGAAAAGAAAAGTATCGATGCTGCGCACAGGCAAAACAAAATCTCTATGATCAACAACGACCGTCAGCAACTTTCAATTGATGAGCGTATGGCCAAGAGTGCTGCATCAAACGGATACAACCTTATGCAGAATGCCTTGTTGGGAGTGAACTGGGGAAAGGAGAAAAGATAATGTACATTGATTATGAATGGAACTTATAAAGAAAATAAATCTGCGAACTTTTGGGATGATTTTTTCAGGCGTCGGGAGAAAATGCTGCATGAACGGCAAGCCCGTGAATATGCTACGGGGGTTATTGGGCTGTTATCACAATTTCTTTCGCATAAAAAGCCAACAACTGAAACTGTTTCCAGTAAATCTTGTGGATATTTCTTCAACAAAGTGAATTGTATGCCCTGCTGCTATGCAGTCAGTATCACTGCGGATATCTTGCCAGGGAAAGTAAAAAAGAACAGGATTAAAAGTAAAATTTGAATTATGATATCAACGAACAATGACAATAGGAAAAAACGGAGTGAAAATAAAGATGTGTTCAATGCTGGCTATGAGAATGGGCTTTCGTTGAAAGGTATGGAATTTGGTGGAGAGGAACATGATATGTTTGCTACCGGGATGGATGCCATGAAAAGCCGTACGGCTGAAAAGTTGAACTATTTGACTGCTCCGGCTAATACCAAACAGCAGGAACTGGCCTTCAGGAACTCTTTTGCAGACTATATGTTGCCTAAAGATTCTCAGGAACGTCATCGCAGGAATTATGCACTTTCAAGGGAGGCGCTCGATGATGTAGTCGGCGACTATTACAATAACAGCTTGAAAAGGAGATTTGAGATGAAGCGTGAGGATGCAAAAAGGGATGGTCGTAATGAATATATGCGTTATACATCTGTTCCTGGTGCCGACCCTGTCAATGCATACAAGGCTTCTGTGCGTGTCGATGATCCGGAGAGAGTTATTGATGAAACGATGAAAAGTGTGGACGATGATTATCTTATGAAACAGGTGGCGCCTTTGGCTTCGTATGGTGGCTATGATGCAAAGGAGTATGTCGATAATTTAGTAAAGCCGTCGTTGCGTGACAAAATGGTTAAAGAGTATATTGATGAAAATACTCCACGCAGCAGTGCTGAGTATGTCATGCGTTCTGCTTTTGACAATTCTCTAATGGGTAAAGTGGGGGCTCTTGGTTTGGCTGGGGATAAGTCTGCCAAGAGTAACCGTCTGCTTGCTTCCGAAGGAGTTGCCAATTATGATGCCAACAGAATGGAAAATTTTGCGGCAGGTGTCGGAGGTCTGCTTGTTGATACGCCTGCCTTTTCCGGTTTTGGAAGAGTCTCGGCTTCGATAGTGGGCAATGGAACCAGGAAGGCGGTTGAAAAGATTTCACGCAATGTCTTGTCGCGTTATAAGGACAGGCTTGTCAGCAAGGAATTCGCCGATGGCGTCGCACGCAAGGTTGTTGTAGAACGGCTGAAGAACCGCATAGTACAAGGTGCTACTGCTCAGGGTCTTACCCTTGGTGGGTATGACGTGGCAAACAGTGTGGCCGACGACATTCTTTATAACGGAACGGTCGATCCTGTCAAGGCTACAGGTTCTTTTGTCAAAGGATTTGCAACGGGCGCGGCAGTTGGTGCTGTCGGTACATCAATGAGAGCACGCGTAAATGGCTTGACATCTGGAAAAAGATTGCTTTCCTCTGCGGGGGTGCTGAGCGCGGAGTCGGCTGTCTTTACAGCCGGAAGTGAACTGGACAAGCTGGCGCATGGTGTAGAGGTTGAGCCGATAGACCTGCTTTATGATTATGCAGAGAGTTCTGCAACTCTGCTTACAATGAGAATGGCCAATTGGCGTCCGAAAGGAGCTGCAGAAAAATTGGACAAGGAAGGGCATATAAAAGAAGAACTCAAACTCTCAAAATCGCAAGCACAGGAACTTCGTGAGGCGAATGTCAATCCAGAAGAGTTTATGGAGATGATAGAACATGAATTGCGAATTCCTTCTCTCTCCAGCTCCGGTGCAAGATTGTTGAAGGAGAACTATGCCAAGCTAATGGCTGACAAGAACCTGTCTGCGGCTTCAAAATCAAAATTGATGTATCTTGTAGAGAATAAAATAACATCTACACCGCCTGTGGTTTTTGATTATGAGGTTTCGCAAAATGAGCATGGAATATGGCTGGTGAAAATGCTTGATGCCGGCGGAGGGGTTGTTGAAAATCTCTCTTTTGATAATGCCGGAGCTGCAAAAAGTCATCTCATTAAAGAGCGCGCAGGTATACGCAGGAACAGGATTGCTCATTTTGAAAATGAGTTGACTTCTGGTATCAATTCGTATAATTTTCTCCATGAAGCGGGGCTATATGCCAAAGAGAAGGGTGTCAGTGCCGACATCCTTGCTGAAGCAATGTACAAGAGTGCAAGAAAAGAACAACTCAATAGTACCGAGCAATTTATGATTGATGAGATTCTTGCCCGTTCATCGTATCATGAATCACAGATAAGCAGTGCGCTTTCAAACGCAAGACGTAATATTGAAGAAAATTATAAGCTTGACAGAGGTGCTCTTTCGGCAATTGTCGACAAGCATTATTCGAATTGTACATTCACTGAAAATATGGCTCTTGACGAGTATGAGAACTTTGTACGTTCCGAGGTTGAAAGGATTAAGGAGCGTGCATCCGTGCCTCATCCTGCAGCGGTGCTCGGCATGAGCAATGCCGAAATCAAGCGTCGTGAGGCTGAAGAATACAATCAACGCCTGAATAATCGTCTTGCTGTGTCTGATGATGCGGTAACAAAACAGGATGCGGTTTTTGAAAAGTTGCGTGTTATTCCCGAAAACAGACCAGGACATGTCTGGAATGTTTATGGGCATGAGCTAAAGAAGGAGACTGTGGATGAGTATGAAAGACATGCGAGTGAGTTTTCAAGCAAGTTCGGTCAGGATATAGTATTCATTACAGACGAGCACCAGATTGAGAGACCAGCAGTAGAAACACCCGATGCTGTAAGAGAGTACAACAACAGGCTGCATGCACTCGGTTGGGTCCATAAAGGAAAGGTGTATATAAACTTGCCGAATATTAAGGATCATGCTGAACTTGAAACTACAATAGTACACGAAGTGGTGGGGCACCTTGGACTGAAGAAACTCTTTGGCCGTTATATGTATGACTTTATCGAGGATGTATACAAGAGCGCCGACGGTTCTGTAAGGCATGGCATAAACAAGATAAGGGATGCTTATGGCAAGACTGACATGTATACTGCAACAGAAGAGTATCTTGCAAGCCTTGTGGAAAAGGCGTATCCTAATGCTCAGGAGCGTAACCTTTTGGTCAGGTTCAAGGATTTTGTAAAAGGAATGCTTATAAGGCACAATATTTACAAGCCCAAGTATCGCAGAGTGAATGAAAAGGATTTACAGTCGATAATGGAAGCGCATTGCCGTTATGTGTTCAATAACAGGGATGCATCAAAACACCGTGGTGAGGTCTTTGGTAAATTCCGCAGTGCAACTCTTGATGCTGAAGCTTATAGTAATCCGGATGATTATGCACGCCGTAAAAGGGATATGATACAGGAAGGCTCATATATGAAATGGACACCCGAAAAATTCAAGGGGGCAAAATATCTTGTGAATTATCCCTATCTGCCTGCCAATATACAGGAAAGGATTATGAAGGAGACTGGAATGAGCGATGAGGCTCTTCGTATGCAGAGTGAAGCGGCTAATTACCGTTTCGAGGGTAAGAAAGGAGCTAAAAACTACGGTAAAGCATATTATGAAGATATGGAAGAGGTGCTTGAGGATGCTGTATCCTTTGAGAAAGATGGTCTCTCTCCCTTGCAGATAAAGAAATTGACAGGCTGGGAGCGTGGCGCAGACGGTGAATGGCGTCGTGAAGTGTCGGAATATCCACGTCTGGTAAGAGATTATATATACGCTTCGCTGTTCGACAATAAACCGGAACTTGCAGAACTTTATAAAAAGATAAAGAAGGTGCCTTACGAAGCATGGGGAGATACTGAAAAAGATGCTTGGGAGAGGGTTATGAAAGAGGGTAAACGTTATATGAAGAGGCCTGTTCTGCAGGATGTCGTCAACGACTTTGAACTCTTTATCTCCTATCCCGAATTTGCAGCTATACCGGTAAGGATTGTTGAGGATGCTCCCTCGCTTGTACGTTACGACAGCAAGGCCAAGGAGATGGTAGTCGACAGGAAACTTTTTCTTTCTCCCGAGGCAAACGGCTATATGGCTGCAGCATTGCAGAATGTCATACAGGAGTATGAAGGGTTCAGCAAGGCGGTGTCGTTACGTCTGTTGTCGCTTGAAGGTAGGCTGGCAAAAAAATACAAGAATGCGCAGAAGTGCATTGCACTTGTAGACGGTGTGCGCAGAGAGTTGCCTTCCTTCGATGAGAATTCACAGATAGAACGCGCTTTTGAACGTGAATTTGGTATGGATATACAAACGTTCAAGAGAATGTATCCTACATACGATGACTATCTTTTCCATAAACTGACCGGGAAGAATTTCTCGTTCAGCGGTAATGTGGAGATGGAAAACGTACGCAAGCGTTACAAGATGAATGAAAAAGCCCGGAATTCTACTCTTGCAGAAGAGACTGAATCGGTTCCTCGTGATAGGCAGGTGGTGGTAAAGAGGCTCGAAGACCTTGAAAAATATTTTACAGGACCGCTCGATGTTATTAACCGTTACGTGCACGATATACATTCTGACGAGCCTATGAAGGTGAGGTCGCTTGGAGGAAGGTTTGACAAGACAAAAGTGATGCCGGCCGAATTTGCTGAATTCGACAGTGAACTTGACAGTTATACCAAGTATCTTTTGCGTAATATGGTAAAGGAGAGGAGCGAAACCGGTGACTCTTACGGCTATAGGATGTATAAAGATCTAAAGGAACTTGGCAAAAAGGATATAAAGAAAAAGTTGGACAATTATGCAAAGGGTAGAGGTTGGTTCTGGAATATGAGTGATGATGACCTCAATATACTCAACTGATAAATTATGATGTTATGAATAAGTTTCTTGATAAACGTGTCAAAGCGGGCACAAACATGCAGGTGCTTCCCGAAAAGAAGAGTTTCGGCGCAGCAAGGGAGTTTCTTGATGAATGTGCCGCCTGCTGGAATGCTCTTGATGAGGCTCGCCGCAAACTGCGGCGAAGCCTCATGTACAGCTACGGTGACCAATGGGGTGACTATGTCACAGACCCAGACACTCTTTCTCAGATAACGGAAGGTGAACTGATTAAGAAAAACGGCAAGGTTCCGTTGAAGAACAACATGATAGCCCCGATACTTAGTAATATCGATGGCCAATTACGCCAGAATCTCATGCGTCCGGTTTGTGTGGCACGTGACCAGACGGAATCCAAGGTCGGTGAGATGATGTCTGTTGCGATAGAGTATGTCCATGACATCAATGAACTTGAAGAGTTGGATGCAGACTCAATGCGTATGCTGCTCAATGGCGGCATGATTGCCCAAAGGATAGAATACGGTGTAAATCCTGCAAAGGAACGTCGTGATGTGTGGGTGCATGGTGTCAATCCTTCGCGTCTGTTTTTCAATACCAATCTTGAGGATGTACGAATGTGGGATGTGACCTGTATCGGGGAAATTTTTGATTTGCCGCTTGATGAGGTCCTTGCACATTTTGGAACAACACCCGAAATGAAAACACTTATTAAGGAGGCGTATGCACATGTCTCATCTTATGCCGACATCAACCGTGCCGTACAAGGTGACGAGTCGCGTAACCTTACGTTCTATACAGCGTCACGAAAGTCTCTCTGCCGTGTAATTCTCGGTTGGAAACTTGAATCGCGTGACGCCTACTATTGGAATGACGAGAAGAATGGTACATGGGGGTATTTGCCATATAATGATGAGAGCAAAAAAGAACTTGATGAAGAGAATGAACGGCGTAGGCAGGAGAATTCTGGCAAGGGTGACGATGAGTTGTTGCTTGTCGATTACAGTTTTGCAACGGAACGTTACTGGTATTACCGTTATATGACTCCGTATGGTGACGTGCTTCAGGAAGGACGCAGTCCCTATTGGCATGGAGAACATAACTATGTCCTTCACATGTTTCCACTTGTACAGGGAAAACTGGGCAATTTCGTGGAGCAGTTCATTGACCAGCAGCGTGCAATCAACCGCACGGCTACACTTATTGATTTTATTCGCGGTACCTCTTCGAAAGGTGTGCTTGTCGTTGACGACGATGCCTTTGAAAGCATGTCACGCGAGGATGTCATCGATGAGTATGTACGTTATAACGGCGTGCTTTTTGTCAAGCTCAAGCCGGGGCAGAGCATTGATGGTGTTGTGCGTCAGTACAATAGTGGAGCATCGGTTGCCGGTGACTTCGAATTGCTGAACTTGCAGTTACGGTTGATAAATGAGATATCCGGTGTCAATTCGGCAATGCAGGGGCAGGCTCCAAAGGCTGGTACTCCGGCGTCATTATATGCCCAGCAGATACAGAACTCGTCACTGAACCTTAAAGGGCTGTTTGACAGTTTCAGAACATTCCGTCGCCGTCGCGATACTAAAGTAATGAAGACGATACAACAGTTCTACACCGAACAGCGTTATATCGATATTGCAGGCACACATTATTCTGAAGAGGCAAAATGGTATACCCCTGGAAAGGTACAGAATAGCGAAATTGACATTACCATTTCCGAAGGTTACAATACTCCGGCATACCAGATGCTTGCAAATGATTTCCTTATGGAACTGTTCAGGTCGAATGCCGTGGATGTGAAGACAATGCTTGAGAATACTTCATTCCCATTTGCTGCCAAAATCCTTGAAGCTATAAAACGTAACGAGGAACAGCTAGCCAAAGGTGAACAACTCGAAGGTGTTCCTGAATATTCACAAACAACTCCTATGCCAGCATTGTGAAAAAGAGATATTGATATAAAAAGAATTTTACCAATCTGCCGACATTGATTTTTGCCCATTTGTTTGTATCTTAGCAAACTGAAAATTTGTAACAGAAAAATGACTCCGAAAGAACGAATACTTCAACTGCGAAAGGAACTGCACGAACATAATCACCGTTATTATGTCCAGAATATGCCGGTAATAAGTGACTTTGAGTTCGACGCACTGCTGCGCGAGCTTCAGGAACTTGAAGCAGCAAATCCTGATATGTTCGACCCTGCATCGCCTACAATGCGTGTGGGTTCTGACATTACAAAGGAGTTCAAGCAGGTAGTACATAAATATCCCATGTTGTCGTTGGGAAACACTTACTCCAAAGAGGAGGTGCGTGACTTCTACGACAGGGTGGTGCGTGCTCTTAACGAGGATTTTGAAATATGTTGCGAACTTAAGTTTGACGGAACATCCATTTCGCTCACATACGTTGACGGCAAGCTGGAGCGTGCCGTTACACGTGGCGACGGTGAAAAAGGTGATGATGTTACAGCAAATGTAAAGACTATCCGCTCTGTACCTCTTGTTCTTTCGGGTGACGGCTATCCTGCAGAATTCGAGATTCGTGGAGAGGTTCTCATGCCGTGGAATGTTTTTGAACGCTTGAACGAAGAACGTGCGGCAAATGAGGAGCAACTGTTTGCCAACCCACGTAATGCGGCATCGGGAACTCTCAAGTTGCAGGACTCTTCGGTTGTTGCAAAGCGAGGCCTTGATGCATATCTCTACTTTATGTTGGGTGAGCAGTTGCCGGCCGGTGGACATTATGAGAATTTGCAATGTGCTTCGCAGTGGGGCTTTAAGGTATCATCGTATACGCGTAAATGCAAGACTCTCGATGAGGTCTTCGATTTTATCGACAAAATGGATGTGGAGCGCAAGAACCTGCCGTTTGCTACCGATGGTATTGTTTTGAAGGTTAACTCATTGCGCCAACAGAAAAATCTTGGCTATACGGCAAAGTCACCGCGCTGGGCAATAGCTTATAAGTTCCAGGCTGAACGTGCACTCACACGCTTGAATGAGGTTACATATCAAGTAGGACGTACAGGTGTTGTTACTCCTGTAGCAAACCTTGACCCGGTGCAGTTGTCGGGAACAGTTGTAAAACGTGCGTCGTTGCATAATGCAGATATAATAGAGAAATTCGACCTGCATATAGGTGATATGGTCTATGTTGAAAAGGGTGGTGAAATTATTCCTAAAATCACAGGTGTGGACGTGGATTCCCGTTTCATGCTCGGCGAAAAGGTTTGCTTTGTAACAAAATGCCCTGAATGTGGCACTCCTCTTGTACGTAATGAAGGAGAGGCAGCGCATTACTGTCCCAATGATGTGGCTTGTCCGCCGCAGATTAAAGGTAAGATAGAGCATTTTGTAACACGTGATGCCATGAATATTGACTCGATAGGCCCGGAAACGATAGAACTGCTCTATAATTATGGTCTTGTCAAGAATATTGCCGACCTCTACACTCTCTATCCCGAGGACTTAATGTTCCTTCCCCGAATGGGTATGAAGTCGGCTGACAATATTGTTGCGGGCATGAAGGCATCGTTGCTGGTACCTTTTGAGCGTGTGCTGTTTGCTTTGGGAATACGATATGTAGGAGCTACAGTTGCCAAACGTCTGGCACGGGCTTTCAAGAATATCGATAATCTGATGAATGCTTCGTTTGAGGAACTTATAGCTGTTGATGAAATAGGCGAGCGTATTGCTACAACTGTAACGGCGTTCTTTGCGAACGAGTGCAACCGCGAGCTTGTTTCGCGTCTTAAGGAGTACGGTCTCTGTTTCGAGGTTTCCGAGGATGAGGCTCAGCCACAAAGTGATATACTGAAAGGTCAGAGTATAGTAATCAGTGGTGTATTCACTCATCATTCGCGCGATGAGTACAAGGAGATAATTGAAAAGAACGGTGGAAAGAACGTGGGAAGTGTCAGTAAGTCAACATCCTTCATTCTGGCCGGTGACAATATGGGACCGAGTAAACTTGAAAAGGCACAGAAACTCGGTGTAAGAATTGTAAGCGAGGACGAATTCCTTGCAATGCTGCAGTAAAATTGTTTCAATAAAATAATGGCGCCGGGGCAACCCGGCGCCATTATTTTATTGAAATGTTATTTTTTGTTATGTGGCATGTGATTTCTTTAATTATTATATAATAATTAGTGAAATTTGATGTAATTTTGCATTCCTAAAATTTAGAATTGATTTATGATGCGAAAAACATGTAAAGGTATGGGCGTTGCCCTTATCACACCATTCACAAAAGAGGGCGAAGTTGATTATGCAACACTCGAGAAACTTGTGCAGATGCACTTGGATTGCGGCACTGATTTTCTCTGCGTTCTTGGCACTACTGCCGAGACTCCAACGTTGACAATTGAAGAAAAACGTGAAATTCGAAAGCGCGTCATAAAACAGGTTGACGGTCGCATGCCTATCATGGTTGGCATTGGCGGCAACTGCACACGAGCAGTCGTTGAGGAACTCAAGAATGAGGACTTGACAGGTGTGGATGCAATTCTTTCGGTTGCACCTTATTACAACAAGCCTGTACAGGAGGGTATATATCAGCATTATAAGGCAGTAGCACAGGCTACAGACCTCCCGATATACATGTACAATGTTCCCGGACGTACCGGTGTGAACATATTGCCTTCAACAGTTGTACGTGTTGCAAAGGAATGTCCTAATATTGTCGGTTACAAGGCTGCATCGGGCAATCTTGCTCAAATAAAGGAACTTATCGCTGCAATGCCTGACCACTTTGACCTGTTTTCAGGCGATGACTCACTTACAGTAGATATTATGGAAGCCGGTGGAGTAGGTGTTATCTCTGTGTTCGGTAACGCATACCCCAAAGAGATGATAGAACTTGTAAGAGCAATGCAGGAGGGACGAGTAAGCGATGCACGTAACCAGCACGACAAACTGAATGAATTGTTCCAGCTCATTTTTGTCGACGGTAATCCTTCGGGTGTAAAGGCGCTGATGAATATTCAGGGACGTGTTGAGAATGTACTACGTCTGCCGCTTGTTCCTGCATGTGATGATACATACAGCGATTTGGAACAGGCTATAACAATGCTTTGATGTTATGGAACGGCTTAAGGTTTTGCTTGATGAGAAGGCTGCACAATACAATACACCGGCCTTTATCTCCAATGACCCTATAAGCTTTCCACATTCATTCACACGTCGTGAGGATATTGAGACTGTAGCCCTTTTGGCTTCGATAATAGCTTGGGGTAACCGCAAGATGATACTGCGTAGCGGTAACAGGATGTTCCATGAAATAATGCATTCCGAACCATACGAATTCGTTATGAATGGCGAGTGGGAGAACCTTGATGACGGGGTTAACATCCACAGGACATTCTTTGTCTCCGATCTTAAATATATCTGTCGCGGTCTACGTTCGATATTTCTACGTTACGGCTCAATGGAGCCTTTGTTTACAGGTTGTTCCACTTGGGAAGGTATTGAACGCTTGCGTAATGAAATGGCCAATGCTAACGGTGGCGCAACTACAAGACATATAAGCAATCCTGTAAGTGTCAAAGGTAAGCCCGGGTCGGCCTGTAAGCGAATGCATATGATGTTGCGTTGGCTTTGCCGCAAGGACGGTATAGTTGATTTGGGCATTTGGCAAGCTGTTTCGCCGTCACAACTTATGATACCAATTGATGTTCATGTAGCCCGCACTGCGCGTATATTGGGGCTTGTAACACGCAAGCAGAACGACCGCCGCACAGTCGAGACACTTACAGAACGTCTGAGAGAACTCTCTCCCGAAGATCCTGTACGTTATGACTTTGCCCTCTTTGGAGTGGGAGAAGCTGGCGACAGTTTTATGGAGAACTTTATAAATGATAAATAATTGCACCACAACGTGCATAAAACAGAATAAAAATGGCAAAAATACTAAAAGAAGATGCACTGAACTACCATGAGGGGAAACGTCCGGGAAAGATAGAGGTAGTTCCTACAAAACCATATTTTACACAGACCGACCTTTCATTGGCTTATTCACCCGGTGTAGCTGAGCCTTGTCTTGAGATTCAGAAAGACCCACAGAATGCCTACAAGTACACCGATAAGGGTAACCTTGTTGCTGTTATCTCCAACGGTACTGCTGTGCTTGGCTTGGGTAATATCGGCGCTGTTGCAGGTAAACCTGTAATGGAGGGAAAAGGATTGCTTTTCAAGATATATGCAGGTATCGACGTTTTCGATATTGAGGTAAACGAAGAGAACCCAGAAAAGTTCATTGAAGCTGTAAAGGCTATTGCTCCAACCTTTGGTGGTATCAATCTTGAGGATATCAAGGCTCCTGAATGTTTTGAAATTGAGCGTCGTCTAAAGGAGGAACTCGATATTCCTGTTATGCATGACGACCAGCATGGTACAGCAATCATTTCGGCAGCAGGTCTTTTGAACGCACTTGAAGTGAATGGCAAGAACATTGCTGATGTCAAGGTTGTTGTCAACGGTGCAGGTGCTGCAGCAATCTCATGTACAAAACTGTATATAGCCCTTGGCGTCAAGAAAGAGAATGTTGTTATGCTCGATAGCCGTGGAGTTATCAGTACATCACGTGGCAACCTGACTCCCGAAAAACTGGAGTTTGCTACCGAACGTACCGATATCGCAACTCTTGCTGACGCAATAAAGGATGCCGATGTCTTCCTTGGTCTTTCAAAGGGTAATGTCCTTTCAAAGGATATGGTCCGTTCAATGGCAAAGGATCCGATAGTATTCGCTCTCGCAAACCCGGAACCGGAAATTACTTACGAGGATGCAATGGAGAGCCGTCCCGACGTACTTATGAGTACAGGACGAAGTGACTATCCTAACCAGATAAACAACGTAATTGGCTTCCCTTACATATTCCGTGGTGCTCTTGACGTTGCAGCTACAGCTATCAATGAGGAGATGAAGCTTGCTGCAGTGCATGCCATTGCCGACCTTGCGAAACAGCCTGTTCCTGAAATCGTCAATAAGGTATATAAGGTAAGACACTTGACATTCGGACGAGACTATTTTATTCCGAAACCGGTAGATCCACGTCTGCTTGTAGAGGTATCTACAGCTGTTGCAAAGGCTGCAATCGAGAGTGGAGTTGCACGCAAGACCATTACCGATTGGGAAAAGTATAAAGAGCATCTTCTTGAATTCATGGGACGTGAGTCAAAACTCACTCAGCAGTTACATGACATGGCGCGTACCGAAACACAGCGAGTTGTGTTTGCCGAAGGCGCTCATCCTTCAATGATGAAGGCTGCCGTACAGGCAAAAGAGGAGGGTATATGCCAGCCGATACTTTTAGGTAACGACGAGATTATCTCAAAACTTGCAAGCGAACTTGGTTTGAGCCTTGAAGGCATTGAGGTTGTAAACCTTCGTCATCCAAGTGAGCGCGAACGTCGTGAACGTTACGCAAAAATACTTGCTGACAAACGCCAGCGCGAAGGATATACAATAGAGGAGGCGAATGACAAGATGTTCGAACGCAACTATTTTGGTATGATGATGGTTGAGACCGGTGATGCCGATGCATTCATAACAGGTCTTTACACCAAGTATTCAAACACTATCAAGGTTGCCAAAGAGGTTATCGGTATGCAGGAGGGATACAGTACCTTCGGTACAATGCATATTCTCAACTCAAAGAAAGGAACATACTTTGTTGCCGATACACTTATCAACCGTGCTCCGGAGACATCTACTCTGATAGATATTGCACGTCTGGCCGAAAAGTCTGTACGTTTCTTTAATCACGAGCCTGTTATGGCAATGGTGTCATACTCAAACTTCGGAACAGACCAGGGTGGTAGTGCCGAAAGAGTACGTCAAGCAGTGTCACATATTCACAAGAATTATCCCGAATGGAAACTTGACGGTGAAATGCAGGTCAACGTTGCAATGAACAGCGAACTGCGTGACAAGAAGTATCCGTTTACCAAATTGTTCGGTAAGGAAGTCAACACATTGGTGTTCCCTAACCTCAATTCGGCAAGTTCTTCATACAAGATGTTGCAGGCACTATATCCTGACACCGAAATTATTGGACCTATCCAGATGGGATTGAACAAGCCTATCCACTTCATTGATTTTGAAAGCTCTGTACAGGAAATCCTGAATGTTACAGCTGTTGCTGCAATCGACGCAATGGTGAATAAGAAGTAAAACGAGATATTTTTCTACAAAATGAACACTCCTGCAACTTAGTTGCAGGAGTGTTCATTTTATCTTACATACATGTTGTATTTCTTTTCGAATCCTATGGTCGTCTTTTCGCTGTGACCTGGATAGACGACTGTGTCATCGGGTAGGGCGAAGAGTCTCTCTCTTATCGCTGTTATAAGTTCCATGTGGTTGGAGTCGGGGAAGTCTGTACGTCCTATGCTTTGACAAAAGAGTGCGTCGCCGGTGAACAGTACCTTATGCTCTGGTATGTGATATGCGAGGCTGCCTGGAGAATGCCCGGGAACAGCTATTACATCTATCTGTTGGTTTCCGAAGGTGATTTTATCACCATTTTCAAGAATACGCCCCAAAGCAGGTATTTTTTCATCATATCTTATGCCGAATCTTGCAACGCGTTCGCTAATGCTTTCTGCCCAGCTCCAGTCCTTGTCGCTTGCCTCTGCTTTTACGCCGAATGTCTCCTCAATATATGCGTTGCCGAATATGTGGTCAAAATGCAGGTGGGTGTTGAGGTAATGCTTTATTGCCAGTCCCTGACTCTGTACGAACAGTCTTATGCGCTCGCGTTCTTGGGGCATCCATGCTCCACAGTCGATAAGCACGGCTTCGTTGGTGTCGTCCCACAGAAGATAGCAATTGACCTCGATAGGGTTTACAACAAATGTCTTTATTTGCATGGCTTGTGGTCTGCTGTATTTATTATATCTGTACGTAGACAACCTTTTTGTCTTTGAAGTACTCTTCACTGAACCAGTTGCCGACTTCGATGATTTCGCTGCAGTTCTTGAATGCTCTGGTCTCTGCTGTCATGTCACCGCCTTTTAGGCATATGATTCCGTTGGGTAGTACGTTGTTCTGCTCCTTTGCTATGTTCTTACGGCATATCTTTACAAGGTCGGGCAACTGCATCACGGCACGGCTTACAACGAAACTGTATTTGTCCTTGATCTCTTCGGCGCGGCTATGGCTTGTCTTTACATTAGTAAGCCCAATGCTCTGTGCTATCTCTGCTGCAACACGTACCTTCTTTCCAATGCTGTCGACAAGGTGAAAATCAACGTCTGGGAACATTATGGCAAGTGGTATGCCTGGGAAACCGCCTCCACATCCCATGTCCATAATCTTTGTACCGGGCTTGAATGTAATGTATTTCGCAATGGCGAGCGAATGCAGTACATGGTGCAGGTAAAGATTCTCGATATCTTTGCGCGAAATGACATTTATCTTGCTGTTCCAGTCGTAATAAAGGTCGTATAGCGCTGTAAACTGCTCTTCTTGTCTCTCGCTCAGGTTGGGGAAGTATTTTTTTATCGTCTCCATTATTTCATCAGATCTTTAAGTTCGTTGTATGTTGTCTCAATCATTATGTCTCCTGCCGAATAGGGGGCTATCTCGTATTTGTTGTATATGAATACGATTTTTTCTTTGTCAAGAATGAAGTTGTTCGATATGAACATTTCGGTATCCATGTATAAATAGCCTTTCTCTTTTATACCGTCTATATTCTCGACCTCCAGTTGCTTGGCAAGGTTCTTTACAAGGATATCTGTCAATGGCTCTTCGTATCCTTCTTTGAGTATGTCATTCAATACAACCTCTTCGCCACTCTGTAGGTTGAAGTTCAGAACGGTGTAATAGCTGTTGGGATGTGCTCCACCGGTAAACTCTTCCCATGTTATTATGTAGTTGATAAACCCTTTATAGCCTTCTACAACCTCGCTGGTCGCATTGTAATAATTATAGAACCAAACGGAAGGCATGTCGTTATCCTTGTTGTCAATATATACGGGCAGGAGCTCGGAATATTCCTTCTTGCATTGCGCTACGAACTCCTCGCATGCCTCTTCAACTGAATTGCTGTGGCTCTCGAAAAGAGTGTAAGCTATCGCCTGGTTGATATTGTTGCTGACTGTTGCATCATCGGTCTTAACAAGGGATAGTGACATGTCAATCTTTAATGTAGGTGATTCGATTGCATGCTCGCTGAGCTTGAAAGTCTCGTGATATTCGAATGGTGTTATTGATATGCTGTTGTCTTCGTTGGCTTCATTACCTTTTTTAGTGTTGTTGCCACAACATATAAAAAGGAGTGCAATAAAGACATATGATATGATTTCGGTATACTTTTTCATTTTCAGTCTGTTTGGGGCCAATAGAGCTACCATGTATGGCTCTATTTAGGCTATAAAGGTAGTGTATTTTGTATTTATACACCAATATTGCCTCTTTAATTTTTATTTTGGTGATAAAAAAACAGCCTATCTATTGACTTCGGGTGTTTGGGAAATTAACTTCGCATAAAGAAATATCTTTTTCTTCTAAAGTGATTTTTTTAATTGTAAACATATAAATTTTATGACAGTATCTCTGGTTGTTATTTCGTTTGTTCTGTTTGTATCTGTGGTTGTTATGGTAATCTGGTACATATCTCTGTTTGGCAGGATGTCTGATTTGAAAAAAGACAAAAAGTATCTAGAGGAAACAAATTCTGAATTCTGTAATAAAATAATCAGGGATTACAAAGATATGACTGATTTGTTTGAACAACGCAAAGAGCTTGCTGTACGTGTAGCTGCTCTTGAGAGTGAGAACAGGATGCTCCTTGAACGCATCGAGGCTCAAAAGGAGCAGTTCAATATTACTATGGAGCAAATGCGTAAGGAGTTTAAGGATATGGCAGGCGAGGCTCTGGAGAGAAACAGTGAGATGCTTAACCGTCAATCGCAGGAGAAACTGTCAAATATTCTTATACCTTTTAATAATGACCTGAAACAATTCCGCGAGAAGGTTGAAAATTATTATGGTGAAGAGAGTAGGCAACGGTTTTCGTTGCAGGAGAACATCAAGAGCCTTGTCGAAGCGAACCAACGCATCAGCCGTGATGCGGTTAATCTTACGAATGCGATAGCAGGAACCAACAATAATAAATTCCAGGGCGATTGGGGTGAGACAATCCTTGAACAGATTCTTGAGAATTCCGGACTTATAGAAGGCGAACAGTGGGAGCATCAGGTCGTTCTGCGCGATGAAAAGGGTAGTGCTGTACTCAATGATGATACGCAACGCATAATGAAGCCCGATGTCATTGTGCATTTCCCGGGAAAGCGTGATATTATAATAGACTCAAAAGTTTCGCTTAAAGCTTATATGTCGTATCTGTCTGCCGAGGATGATACAATGCGTGCAATGGCGCTTAAAGAACACGTGGCGAGTGTACGTAGACATATCGACGAGCTTGCAGGCAAGCGATACGACAAATACAATATCAATTCTCTTGATTATGTAATGCTGTTCATTCCTAATGAACCGTCGTACTTCATGGCCATGGAGGCTGACAATGCATTATGGAACTATGCATATAAAAAAGGTATAGTGCTTATATCGCCTTCGAACCTCATATCAACACTTTTTGTTGTAAACTCTTTGTGGACACGCGAACGCCAGCAACGCGATGTACAGAAAATTGTCGATACTGCAAACTCCTTGTATGACAAGTTCGTGAACTTTACCGAAAACTTCCGCAAGATTGAGAGCTCGCTCGACAAAGCGCACGAAGCGTATAACGATGCTTTCAAACAGTTGAAAACCGGAAACGGAAGTATAGCGAAGAAACTCGATGAACTGAAACAGCAGGGCTTGCTTACAACCAACAAGCAGATACATGATAACTTTATCGAAAACAAATGAGAATGTCGTTTTGTTTGCAGATGAGAGTCAAACAGTATGTATTTACAAAATTTATTGCTAACTTCGCGCAACGATATTCAAAAATAGAAAATACAATATTATGGGCAAGATAATACTTACAGGTGACCGTCCTACTGGCCGCCTTCATTTGGGACACTATGTAGGCTCTCTACGCCGTCGTGTAGAACTTCAGAATTCAGGTCTTTTTGACAAGATTTTCATAATGATTGCCGACGCTCAGGCGCTGACCGACAATGCCGACAATCCAGAAAAGGTGCGTCAGAACATCATTGAGGTTGCTCTTGATTACCTATCTGTTGGCATCGACCCTTCAAAGTGTACCATATTCATTCAGTCACAGGTTGCTGAACTCTGTGAACTTGCGTTCTATTATATGAACCTTGTTACAGTGTCACGTCTTCAGCGTAACCCCACTGTAAAGACAGAAATCCAGATGCGTAATTTTGAGACAAGCATTCCTGTTGGTTTCTTTACATATCCTATCAGCCAGGCATCGGACATCACAGCATTCCGTGCTACAACCGTTCCGGCCGGCGAGGACCAGCAGCCGATGATTGAGCAGGCCCGTGAGATTGCACGTCGTTTCAATGGTATATATGGCGAAACACTTGTTGAACCTGAGATACTTCTTCCTGACAATGCAGCATGTCTTCGCTTGCCAGGTACCGACGGTAAAGCAAAGATGAGTAAGTCGCTCGGTAACTGTATCTACCTCTCTGATACAGCCGAAGAACTCCGTCAGCATGTAATGGGTATGTACACCGACCCGGACCATCTTCGTGTTCAGGATCCTGGTAAAGTGGAAGGTAACACTGTATTTACATATCTTGATGCATTCTGTCGTCCCGAACACTTTGAGAAATATCTCCCAGAATATCCAAACCTTGACGAACTGAAAGCTCATTACCGTCGTGGTGGTCTTGGTGATGTTAAGGTGAAGAGATTCCTTATCGCAATCCTCGAAGAAGAACTTGCTCCAATTCGTGCACGCCGCAAAGAGTGGGAGGCAAAAATCCCCGAAGTATATGCTCTTCTTAAGCAGGGTTGTGACAACGCTCGTGCCGTTGCTGCAGATACTCTTGCCGATGTACGCCGTGCGATGAAGATCAACTATTTTGAGGATACTGAGCTTATAGCTGCGCAGGCCGAAAAATTCTCACAAAAAGGGTAATAACTGCGTTATACATATTTTCTGCTCCATGATTTTGAATGCAAAAATTATGGAGCAGGATTTTTTTATCATCTCTTTCTTGTCCTTTGTGAATAAAACATTACCTTTATGAAAAATTAGACAAATCAACTGAAAATTAACGTATGAAAAAGAGTCTTTTATTATTGCCATTGCTTGCTGTGGCTCTTCTTTTGGGAAGTTGTGGCAAGAAACCTCACACGTTTGAGATAAAGGACGGTAAGTTCCTTTATGATGGCGAAAAGGTGCAGCTCATCTGTGGCGAGATGCACTATCCGCGTATTCCTGTGGAGTACTGGCGCGACCGTATGCAACGTGCAAAAGCCATGGGCTTGAATACAATTTCGGCATACGTCTTCTGGGCTGTACATGAACCACAACCTGGTGAATTCAACTTTGAAGGACAGGCTGATATTGCACGTTTTGTGGAGATTGCCGAGGAAGAGGGACTGTTCGTTCTTTTGCGTCCCGGTCCATATGTATGTGCTGAATTTGACTTCGGAGGTTATCCTTACTGGTTGCAGAAAGACAGCTCTTTGGTGTGGCGAAGTGATAACCCGGCTTTCCTTGCAGCGTGTGAACGTTACCTGAATGCTCTTGGAAAGGAACTTGCACCACACACAGTTACTAATGGCGGTAACATCATAATGGTACAGGTTGAAAATGAATATGGCTCATACAGCAACGACAAGGTCTATCTTGGTAAGCTTGCCGAAATGATAAAGAATGCAGGTTTCAATGTCCCATTGATGACATGTGACGGTTCGGGCCAGATGCCTAACGGATACATTCCTGGTATTCTGCCTACTGTGAATGGTGCCGTTGGTGAAGATATCATGACCTCTATCGACCGTTTCTATCCTGGTGGTCCTTATTTTGTTGCAGAGTTCTATCCTGCATGGTTCGACGTGTGGGGATTGCCTCACTCAGCAGTTGATTATAAAGGACCGGCTGCGCAGCTCGATTGGATGCTGAGCCATGATGTTTCAGTAAGTATATATATGTTCCATGGAGGAACCAATTTCCATTACACCAATGGTGCAAATACCAATAACGGCTCATACGAACCACAACCTACAAGCTATGATTATGATGCACCGTTGGGTGAATATGGAAATGCATATCCCAAATACCATGCGTTCCGTGAGGTGATACAGAAGAACCTTCCCGAAGGTGTTACACTGCCACCAGTACCGGCTGATAACCCTACAACAACATTCGCCGATGTAGAACTTACAGAGTGGGCACCTCTTTCTGTTGCTTTTGGCGAGAGAGTTAAGTCGGAAAAGACAATGACAATGGAGGATATGAACCAGGATTACGGTTACATACATTATGAGACAGTAATTCTTGAACCGGTAAGCGGCAAGCTTGTTGTTGACGAGTTGCGTGACTATGCTGTAGTAGTACTTAACGGTGAGGTAGTAGGTAGCCTTGACCGTCGTTTCCGCAAAAATGCATTGCAGATCGATGTGAAAGAGCCTAACTCTGTTCTTGAAATACTTGTTGAGAACGGTGGACGTGTAAACTATGGTAAGGACCTTATAAACAACCTCAAGGGTATCACAAAGGGTGTTACACTTAATGGTAATGAACTGACAGGTTGGACAATCACATCGTTGCCACTGCATCTTGCCGATGTTAAAAAATTCAAGTTCCCTAAAATGCGTTACGAAGGCAACCTACCAGGCTTCTATCGTGGTACTATAACCATAGATAAGGTCGGTGACACCTTCATTGACATGACAGGATGGGGCAAGGGTGCTGTTTGGGTAAACGGCAAGTCACTCGGAAAGTTCTGGGGTATTGGTCCACAGCAGACAATGTATCTCCCGGCTCCATGGATCAAGAAGGGAGAGAACGAGATTGTGATATTTGAGATGGAAGCGACCGGCAAGCGTACTGTACGCGGACTCGACAAACCAATCCTGAGTACACTCGGTCCCGACAAGAACTCATTTGCAACTGCACGTGAATATAACCGTGTTCCTATACTTGATGAATATGACGGAATATTCAAGGGTACAGTAGAGAAGAAGACTGGATGGCAGGAGTTCATGTTTGACGGAACAAAGACATTGCGTCACTTGTGTATCGACATACAAAGTACATACGACGGTAAGCACTCATGTATCTGTGAGATTGAACTGCTCGACGAGAATGGCAATCCTATTGACAAGAAAAAGTGGAATATCGTTCACACCAATACCGAAGCAGTAGGCGAAGGCTTTGCCGAAGATATGATTGACGGCGATGAGAGAACCTATTGGCATTCGGCATGGAAGAGCGATGTAAAACCATTGCCTCACCAAATAATTGTAGACCTTGGAAATATCCGCAGCGTGAAAGGTTTCCGCATCTGCATGCGCAATGTAAACCTTCCAGGTTGCATAAAGGATTTCTGCCTCTACGGCCGCCCACAGTTCTTCCTTTATGAATAATTGAAATACTTGTAATAGAAATCGGTTTCACACAAAATTGTGTGAAACCGATTTCTATTACATGCTCGCTTCGCTGACAATCCTGCGTTTGCGTTTATTGGGGTTCTCTGTGGTGATTGGTGTGGGCAGTGGGTGGTTGTAGCATATCCACACTAATATGGCTGTTGCCATGACGCGGTCGTCATGGTTGCCTTCAATGGCGCCCATCTCTTTGCCGTTCTCCTTGTATTCGTAGAGGTCGAGTTCGTATGTTGTCTCAAGGCACCGTTCTATATATAACCCGTCGCGCAAGGCCTTGATAAGGAAATTTATCACCATTGGTTTTGTGGAGCTGTTGGTGTGGAATCCCCACCGTCGTGGGCGTCCTTGCTTGACTTCCTGCAACGATGTACGGCAATAGAGGTTGCTGTATCTGCCCGATATTTCGTTCAGGATATACTCGAAGTTGTTGCCTTCGGTTCCTTCTGTCTCCAGCGTGTTGGCTTCTATCACAAGCAGGGCATTGTCGTATGCTCGTGCTATCTCCATGGCTTTCCATGCGAGCTTGTCATGTTCAATATGTCCGTGCCAGCATGCTGCAATCTCCGGCACTCCGCCGTCGGGCATTGCCCCACGGTCTGCTACCACTATGCATGAGTAGTCGGCTTTCTTGCTTGTTCCGCCTACATCTACAGTAACGATGTATCTGTCGCGCATGTGCTGTCCGTCGTCGGGCATGAGCCACACGCGTAACATATCGCTTCCTTTGTCCTCACCCGGCAGGCACGGCACGAACTCACTCTTGCCGTTTCGCGCGATGATCTCACCTACGAATAGCGGTGGGACGCAGTTCTCTCTAGCGTCGTTGACATACATTGTGCGGAATACTCTCCGTCCTGTGCTTTGGAACGCTTCGTTGGCTGTTGAAGGAAACTCGGAAAAGAGACGCCACTCGTCGGGCATCTCACGGCGTTTGTCGCGGTACCATGCAATGGCTTCAAGGGTAGCACCCAGCCTGAACAGCTCGTGCTCATATTCATCCATGCTACCGATGAATGCGCTGTAATCATTTTCTTTCATTGGCTTGCTGTAGAGGTCTATGCTGAACCATGGAATAAATACAGGGGTGAAGTTGTTACGCTTTTCTGTGGCATCAATCCATGTTCTGTGAAAGAAATTTCCTACTCCCTTGGCTGTTGATTCAATGACTTTCATTGTATAGGGTCCGCTGGCTATTGAACCGAATATTGACTGTACAAGGTCTTCGGGTTTTCGTCCGTGTGTGGCTTTCCACAAGCCAACTTCGGTGAGGTGTGCCATGCTTATATCTTCACTTCTCAGGGAGTCGGGCTTTTGTGCCGACCCAAGCGAATAACGGCTGTTGCTCCAGCTTATGACACGTGTCTTCTGTGCTCCTTGATAGGGCGAAGTTGTAAGCTGTTTGCCGCCTGTTGCCCATGTGGGGTAGCGCGAAATTACCTTTGCGAGCATTCCTGCCACAATTGATGACTGTTTCTCTATGTCGCCACAGATGACGCTGTTCCAGTTGTTTTTGTGGACAAGCTGTATCCATAACATGTACAGCTGCGTCAGGGTAGAACCACCCCATTGGCGTGCCTTGCATAAAATGATGTCTATCGGCTTTCCGGCAAGGCGCAACTCTTCCATGGCTTTCAGGTATATGCGTTGCGGACGGTTGAGGGTGAAGGCTGTGTCGCGTCCTTTGCCTTTGTCCGAAATTGTTGTCATGCTTCTTGCCCAATACTCAAAGTCATGCCTTATGCGTAACAGGCAAAAGTTGAGCCATAACTTTATAATGTTCCTGTTGTTCGCCTCCTGGCCGGCAATTTCATTGAGGTAGTGCTCGGCACCAAGCTCTGCAATCTGTTGTACAACCGGTTCGTCAAGCATGCTTGTAGGAAGGTTTATCTTTTCTATAGGAAATCCTTCCATTGTAACCCAGCTGCGTGGCACGGACATTGATCCTTCGCCTGTTATAGGATTATAAACGGCAGAGATTTCTCTCAGCCGTTCTCTATTCTTCTCTATGATTTTTTCTTTGTCCATGTTGGATCGTGTTCCATTTTTTATATTGCAAGGAGAACTTGCCCATGCAGTATCATCTTTTTATATCCCGGCGAGGTCGGTTGCTCGGCGGCGTATCCTGCGCCTGCCGTATATCTTTGCGAACATCTGCTGTACGTTGCTGTAGAGTGCTGCGCGTAGCGATATATGACTTTGTGCCATTTCGGGACGGCGCGTAAGCAACCATTGTGCTGTAACTTCATTGACAAGGTAATCCGTTATTGATTGCTGCAACAATGGCAATAGGTAGCTCGGGTATTCACACTCTGTCTCAAATGTTATTCCCAACTCATCGTTGTCTGTGGATGTTGATATAAAAGGGAAACGGAGTGCAACGGCAGTAACCAGCTCGTTACATGCCTTTGTCATGAACATGTAAAGCAGTTCTTCATCATCTTTGCTACTTTGTATGGTGACGGCATCGATATCCTTGCGCTTTGCCGCCTCTCCCATGTAATAGTTCCTTAAATCAATCTGCCGTAGCAGTCCGTCTTTCCCTATAATAATTGTGTTTTTCATAGTCTGTTCCTTTATGGCTTTTTACGCAGTGCAAGCAGTTCCTGCAACTGTTTCATGCATAGCTGTATCTTGCCTGCCGAAAGGTTGGCATCGTCGCTTTTGACAAGAATATACCATTGTTGCATGCATCTGTTGAATACAATGTTCGTTATGATGTCTTCAAGTGCTTCGGTAACTCCCTCAGGATAATTGGCTGGAATAGTTATGCAAAAGCGGTGAATCCTGTAAAGGTTGTTATCCTGTTCTGTGTCGTGCGAAACTGTACATTCACCTAAATAATGTCCTATGGTAACAGCACACTCGTTGATTGCTGTCAATACATAATCGTCAAAGAGCCTTTTGTCGTCATCTGTCATTATTAATCTTGCCGACAGCTTTGACGGTTGTCCGGCGCTTTCCTTTACAAGCGCGCTCTTGCCGCTTTCGTTCTTCATTCTTTCAAAAAGCCTTTTGTCGCTTATACTGATTTCTATCTCCTTCATCCTTTCTCTGTTTTGTTATTGCACAAAGGTATATATGTCGTTGGCTGTGAAGTTTGCTGTTTTGCTAATTCAAGGCAAATTCTCTGTTGCGTTGGCGTATCGTCTTGTAGATTATACCTCTGAAGGTCTCCTCTTCAAGGTAGAATGACGGTGCCGGTTCTTCAATAATCTTTTCAAGGATAATATATTTGTAGCGCTTGCTGCAATCTTTTACCTGTTGCTTGTATCTGCGGTATATCTCCTTGTACATGGCAATCTTGTTCTCGTTGACTATCGGTAGTTTCTTCTTTCGCGATAACAACGAAACGAACCTTCGTGCATTCTCAAATGTAACATAGAAACGCGGAGCCTTGCTCTTTACAGCGTACTCAATCACTTCGTTCTGCGTTGCGAACGGCCTTGTTTTTCGTACCTCCTTGTACGATTCGTAGAAACTGTTGATTACATCCTGTTTACGCATCTCGCGAACAGAATTGTTCATGGTGTTTTTCATCTGCTTTTTTTTGAATACAAAAGTATAGCCGAAAATGGCTAATAGTTTGCTGTTTTGACACAAGTTTTCAACATATACATAAATGGAAAATGAAACTTTGTTAAGGACAAAATGAACTTATGACAGTTAATTATGTACGCGTGCGCAAGGAGCTTCTTTGTGGGTACATATCATAATCCAATCTCTTCTAATTGTCATTTCAGCAACCTTCTCGGGCTTTTCGTGTTGTTCCTTTGCCGTTGAAAAAAATATTGATTATGGAAAAGAATTTCAACAAAGAAAAGAACGGCGCTTACGGCATGTCTGCTGTAGGCAATGGGAAAATCACTGCTCTTCATGAGCCACTAGCGGAACAGAACGCCTATTCGGCTCTTGACAGTGAACTCAAGAAAATGTTCGGCGAGGGTTTCGAACTCTCCGACAGGTTATCACAGGATTTGCTTTTGCAGCATCTTCGTACGAATAGGGAACAGAATGAGCGTCTTGCCGGTATGCTTGAACGTGATCCTCGTCTGGCACAGTTGCTGACCGATGTTGTCAGTGGCAAGCGCAACGCTCACAGTGCCATGGCGCGCTATTTCGGTACTTCGTTCATGACTGTCGACGAGGACAGCCCTGAATTTGAGGAGATAATGCTTGCCGACGAGGAACGAAAGGAGGAGATGATGCGTCTTGCAAACGACCGTAATGAGTATGAACGAAACCTTGCAGAGAGTGTACCTGTCATTGAAGAATTCTGCAAAGGGAAGGGCTATGATGCCTCTGACTTCATGGACAGGGTGTGGGAGTCACTTGTCTTTCCAATTCTGGCAGGAAAATACACTAACGAGGTGTGTGTGGCTCTCGATCATGCGGTCACATATGAGAAGGATGTCGAGGATGCCTTTATTGCCGGTGACATAAAGGGACGCAATACGAATATCCAGCGTATGAAGGAGAATTTTGGGGACGGTATGCCAAAGGGAATGAGCAGCGTTGCTCCCGATACAGAAATAAAGCGCAAAAGGAATTCTCTTATCGACAAGGCTCTTAATGCCTGATTGTAAAAAACTCAATTATTAACCTATAAAATTTTACTATGAAAAAAATCATTTCATTCTTGAGGGAGAACCCTCTGTTTGTAATCATGTCGCTCGCAGCTATCGCATGCTACATTTGGGGTGACGCTGTCAGTGGTATAATAATGGCCGGTGTCAATCTCATGCCTGCCGGGTCGCCAAAACCTTCAACCGGTATTGCCGGTTTGCCAACGCAGGGGCTTGGAGAGGCCACTACTGTTTCCAATGCCAGTGAACTAGGCAATGATCTCATTGAAGCCGATACTGATGACCAGATTATTGGCATTGCAAGTGACGAAAGTGTCATCGATACCATTAAGCGCAGGATACGCCGTCAGGTGCGAGTGAACTCATTTGAAGTAGACCACTATCTTATCGACGACAAACGTTCCAAGGCCTACACTAACGCAACCTATACAGGTATGAACGCAACACGTGCCGAAATTCCATTCTCAACAACAGGAGAGAGAAAAATCTTCCAGCAGTACTATACGGCTATCTGTAAGGGTGTCAATGGTTATGACCCGACAGGACAGATAGAGCTTTCGGGAGTCGACCTCATGCTGTTCTTCGTGGATAAGAACACGACAAGCGAAGCGCCTATTGCCATGGCTGTCAACGGTCCTAAGATAAATGCAACCGATGAGTACTGCGTGATTCCTACAATTCCTATGGGTACAGAGATTATTTTGCTCTCTTCGGCAGCATACGAGACACAGAAGTTTATCGCTCCCTCTACAATTGTACCTGTGCCTGAACGCATGTACTTGCAAAAACAGTTATGCAACAGCATTGTGAGTGACTATTTCGCTGCACAGAAAAAACGCATCCAGTTCAGCGAGGCACAGATTGCAGAAGCTGTGTTGCGTCAGTTCCGTCTTGAGAGTTGCCGTACAGCGTGGGTCGGACAGCCCGGAAAGTTTAAGGTACAGGCTATGGACAACGCTATGGGTTATCAGTGGGATTACTTCTCAAAAGGTATCCGTTGGCAGTTCAAGCGTCAGTACGATCTCTCTTCGAATATCACATTTGCTGATTTAATCAACCTATCAATGGTGAAGTTCACAGGTTTCAATTGTACCAAGCGTGCAATATGGCTGTTGGGTAAGCAGTTGTTGAATGATATTCAGAAAATAGACCTGACACTGCACAAGAATATCAGTGTCACCGGCGACAAGGTTTTTGGTATCGAGTGTACAAAAATACACACAGTGTTCGGTGATATCGACCTCATCCACGATCCTACTCTCGATGCCCTTGGCTATGCTCACTGTGGTGGTCTTATTGATGAGAACGGTCTTGTGCGCTACTATATGAAGAACGAGGATGCAAAAACCGAAAATGTCGACGGTGAAGAGGCTAAACGCGAGGTTGTTATGACTATCGACTGCTTGTGTCTTAAGGGATATTCTCATATCTGGGTGAACGGCTCTTCTGCCGAAAGCGATATTCCAGGTGCATCGCGCGTGACAAGTTCTGACAGTTTGCCGTCATCGCCGAATATCAACGATGTGGTAATCCTTACCGCCGATGTCAACCATGAGGTGAATGGTGAGAGCAAGAAGTGGTTCTGTGCCGGTTCTGTTGTCGCTTTCAACGGAAAGACTTGGGTGGAATATACTGGCGAGATTTTGGTGTAACATAACTTTCTTTTCAATGACACCCGGAGGCTCTTTGGGGTAATCCGGGTGTCTTTTTATTAAAAACAATATCAGATATGAAAAAGAGAATAACATACGAGATTCATGGACAGATTGAACGCAATAGTTATTTCCGCATAGGCAAGGCTCTTGTGCGTATAGAATTCAGTGGTGGTGCAATAAACTCCACAGGTGTCTATCCGGCACAGTATGTCACCGACAATCCATTGTTCCAGAAAGCAATTGAGAGCAGCGATGCTTACCAAAAAGGTGAAATAAAACGAGGAAGGGTAGAAGTGATAGAAGAAACCGGCAAGGATGAAAATGCTGATGCCGGAACAGTATTGCATGAAACCTCTTTGGCTGTATTTCCCGAAGTACAGAATATGCAGCAGGCACGTTCCGTTTTAATGGATGAACCGTACAACTGTACTCTTGCCCAGCTTCAGAACAAGAATATGATAAAGGCTGTGGCGTTGGAGAAGGGTGTCACATTTCCTAACTGGTTATGACGGCAACTGATACTCTTGTAAAGAAGGTACGTCGCCTTGTCAACGAGGCTGAGAACGATTCCGATGTCTCGTTGATAACCGAAGACATGCGTTCGCTTGACGATACGATACTGGAACTTCTTCCACAGGCTGTAGCTTTGGTGCAACGCTGTTCACATGGAGGACATGTGAATGTCAAGGCTCTGTCTAATGAAGCAAAAAAAGTGCAGGAAGTTTCTGACGGCTCATACAATGTTGCCTTGCCAGGTGATTTCTTCAAGCTTGTGTCGTTGCAGCTTACTTCGTGGAAAAGGGCCTGCATGGAAATTTCATCGCCAGAATCACTGGATGCTGTAAATGCAGTAAATGGCAGTTCTTGTGTTGGAGCTTTCAACCCGGTATGCGTAGAGAGCATCGTGGATGGTGGTGCGAAAGTTGTAAAACTTTTTCCGTGTAATGCCAGTGATGAAGTTGTACATTTTGTGTACGAGGCACAATTTAATGTTGCCGACGGGTTGGCGATGTGCGACAGTTACATGGCAGATGCTGTAACATATGCCTGTACCTCTCTTTTGTATACGGTGTTCGAGAAACATGATGCTGCAAAACCCTTCATGTCGTATGCCATGGCGCTGTGTGGAGGTGAAAAGAGTTCTAATTGATAATTGTAAATATTATGGATAGCTTGAAGTTTGTAATGGCATCCTTGTTGGCGAATGTTGCAGGGTTGCTTTTTCCAATACGCAACGATATTTTCGGTTTGGTGTTGCTCTTCAGTGTTAATTTTATTGTGGGTTTGCTTGCCGACGTTGGAAACCATCGTGACTGGAGTTTCCGTAAGGCATTCTGTTTCTTCCGTGATGCAGCGATATATTTTGTCATGGTAACATCAATATATATGCTCGGCCGTCTCAAGGGCGAAGAGGTTGCTGCTGTGTATTGTGTTTCCTTCATGATTTACGTTGCCATATATTTCTACGGGACAAATATACTGCGTAATGCAAGGCTTATCACAAATGAGAAAAGTACGCTTTACCGCATACTCGACTTTCTCTACTATATTATGAGCCTTCGTGTCCTCGAACGATATGCATGCCTGAAAGATTATTTCGACTATGAGAAACGTGAGGATAATAATCGTTAGCGTCATACTTCTGCTGTTCATCAGTTGCAGGGTAAAGGACACAGTGACGACTGAACGTGCATCGGCAAATATGCGTGTTGAACGGGTGCTTGTCGACAGCATAATCCTAAGGGATAGTGTGGTGATAAGGGAGAGGTGCGACACTGTGTTCTTTACCAAATACCGTACACTTTACAAGGAACGTCTTCGTCACGACACTGTAGTCAAATGTGATACGGTATATACCGAGCGCGTGGTTACTGTGAAGGATACCAAAGGCTCTTCATTCTTGTGGCTGTTGCTGCTGCCATTGTTGGCTGTGCTTTGGAAAGTTGGAGTCTTTGACCTCTTACGTAAAATTATTTTGAGAAAATAGATATATGCATAAGAATTTTTCATTCAAAGGGGTGGTGAGGAGCAATGACAATCTTCTTGCCAATGAGGGAGAATGTCTGGAACTGGTCAACCTCCGTATGGTGAACGGCTCTCTTCGCCCTATCCCAACCATGGTCGAGGAGGCTTGCCTGTATAGTGAATATTCCGCGATATATTGGCATGGAAAGGCATCGTGCTATATGTGTATAACAAAAGATGCTGAACGTAGTGTCGATTTCTACGATGCACAATGGAATCTGCTGCTCGGTAATCAGGGAACAAAACTCCATTTCCCGTTGCTTACAAAGGTCAGAAGTGTGGAATTTATGGGATATGTTGTTTCGTGTATTACTGACAACGGTATACGTTATCTGCTTTATAGTAACGGAACCTATCGCTGGCTTGGCGAAACTCCCATAATACCAACTTTGACTATTACTCCTTCTGCAGCAGTGCATAGCGTGGATACTACTGTCTCCTTTACAACAAATACGGTGGATACGCCTGTCTCTTCGTTGTGGCAGTACAATTCACGTGGTTATTTTGACGAATGCATTGCAAAATCCAACAAAGCCGGGTATTACATAGACCGTGCGTTGTTTAGGTTTGCATTGCGCCTGTATGACGGATCGTACATTTATGTTTCACATCCAATATATGTGAGCAATGATGCCGAAGTGGATGGTGTCTCACGTGATGCCGGAAACCTTGTGGCCGTAAAGAATGACGCTTCCTCTTCCTCTTCTACATACAAGGTGAAGGTGGTTGGCTTCAAGCCTCAGCTCAAGTTCGATAACCTGAAAATGGAGGACTGGGAAGGAGTTGTTGTGGGTATAGACGTCTTTACCACCGGTTCTATAATGGGTAATAAGGTAGATGAAGCCCTTGTTACTGTACTTGATACAGAAACAAAGGAACACACTACCGAAAGGATAGAGGTCTACAAGAATAAGGAACTTGATGAGATATATGCCGAAACAGGTGAAGCTTCGCTATATTATAAGGTGGCTGAATTCAGTATCTGGGGCAAATGCCAGCACAGTGTCGATGATGTCTCTCAGGCGAATATTGTGTTGCAGGATGCCTTAAGCTCTTTTGAGCAACGACATACAATGTCATCGATAGTCCCGGATTGCAGCTATATGTTCAACAATAGGTTGCATGTGGCATCGTTGCGCGAATATCTGTTCAAAGGATATGAACGCTCTTCGTTGTTGCCTGTTGGTGTTGGAAAGGAGATGATTGACATGGTTGTGGTGCGTACAAGGTTAAACACACAGAATGGCATATCAACTGTCTTGAATACTTTTGAGAATGTATTTGTCGGATATGACAAGGATACATTCCTATTGCCTCCCTTGCTCTCTTATCCCGATTCGCGCGCATTCGAGATGAGTGTCTTCTTCTACTACGATACGGAATGGTTCGGTAAGCATTTTATTCTTACACCTCATAAATATCTTAACATGTCACAGTATATCCATAAAACATCATTTGGATATTCGGTGACTGTGCAATCTATCTTTGCCAGTGGAGGTGGCATTGCCGGTTCGCTGTCAGCAGCAACGGCAGTAGAACTGTTCGGAGAGCAACCTGCAACCCACGAGGTGGTCTATTCTGCATCTTTACACGGGTGGACATACAAAGGGAGTGCCTTTCCGCCCAAGGAGTACTCCTCGTTAAGGATTTTTGCAATACCACGTGATGTAAAGGATGGTGACAAAATTGTGATTACTATAAGCAAGTCGACATCTTCAACCACATTCATTGACATCGGTAATATACAGTTTGACAGCACATGGGAGGTGTTGGGTAGCATTGACGATTGTGGCAAAGAGGAGAATGTCTATGAGATACGTGAGAATGTTATGAAGGTATCTGTAGTTGAGAATCCTTTTATATTTCCAGTAAAGTGTACTTATCCTCTTTCTCAGGGAAAGATAGTTGCGCTCTCGACCAACCGTGCTGCGATGTCCGAAGGACAGTTCGGAGAACATCCTCTGTACATATTCTCACAGGAGGGTATAGCAGTGATGTCTGTAGATGCTTCGGGAAAAACGGCTTACAGCAATATTTACCCCGTTTCTCATGAAGTGTGCTGCAATGCAGACATGGTATGCGGAACCGATTCTGGCGTTCTTTTTCTTGGCTTACAGGGTGTGATGCTCATATCGGGAAACCGTTGTGTAAGGTTGTCTGTTGCCATAGACAATGAAAGTGATGATACGGCATTGTTGGAGCCGTCGGGTATAATAAGCCGCATAGCCTCCATGCATGGGCTTGGTGATGTGTTGGACAATTTGCATTTCCATGACTTCATGTGTGGTGCAAAGGTTATACGTAATGCAACCATGGGTGAGTTGTTGTTCTGTAATGCTGACTATGCGTACAGTTATATATATTCACTATCGGCGAATGTCTGGAGCAAAACTGATATGAGGCTCTGTGGGTTTGTTCAAAAAAGAGAAGGTGTAGCTATGTTCAATAATACAGCCGGAACCACTAGGGTTCTTGTTCCGGGCGATAATGCTGCCGGTTCGAATAAGGTATTGCTGATTACGCGCCCACATCACTTTGGAACCAAAATACCAAAGCGCATAATGCAACTGATGCTGCATGCCAGTCTCGCAAAGCCACAGGGTAGTGGTAGCTCGTCGGCATTTGTCTCTTGCTTTCTGCTGTGTAGCAACGATGGGGTGAATTTCAAACTGGTAACAGGGTGTGAAAAGAAAAACGATACACATGATGTGGTGTTCCCGTATTTTCCTACACAGTCCTATCGCTATTTTATATTTGCTCTTGCCGGAAACCTTGATACAAAGAGTCTTATTACCGCTCTTGAACTTGATGTGAACCCAGCCTGGAACAACAGGTTGAGATAGTCATAATTGCAAGTATGAATTTTATTGTAAAATGTCAAGCAAACAACTTGTGATATTTACACACTTTTTCAATATTTATTTGTAATTTTGTACAGTATTTCCGTTTTAATAATATAAACAACAGTATGAGAGCATTATTTAGTGTTAGTGACAAGACTGGCGTTGTTGATTTCGCCAAGGAACTTGTCAATCTCGGTTGGGAAATCATCGCAACCGGTGGTACTATGAAATTACTGCAGGATGCAGGGCTCACAGTTATCAACATCAGTGAAGTGACAGGATTTCCCGAAATCTGCGACGGTCGTGTAAAGACATTGCACCCAAAAGTTCATGGCGGTCTTCTTGGTCGACGTGATCTTGAAAGCCACCTTTCTCAACTCAAAGAAAATGGTATCGAGTTCATTGATATGGTCTGCGTTAATCTTTATCCTTTCAAACAGACCATAGCAAAGGCTGACGTAACAATGGAAGATGCTATTGAGAATATCGATATCGGCGGCCCTTCAATGTTGCGTAGTGCTGCAAAGAACTACAAGGACGTTACTGTAGTTTGCGATCCGGCTGACTATGCACAGATTATCGAAGAAATTCAGGCAACAGGCAATACAACAGTTCAGACTCGTCTGCAACTTTCGGCAAAGGCATATACACATACTGCAGAGTATGATTCAATGATTGCTACCTACATGCGTAAGGCTGCCGGCTTGAACGAGAAATTGTTCCTCGAGTTCGATTTGGTACAGGGTTTGCGTTACGGTGAGAACCCTCATCAGAATGCCAAGTTCTATCAGAGTGCAGAAACAGGTTCTTACTCTTTGGCAAATGCTAAGCAGCTCAACGGCAAGGAACTTTCTTATAACAATATCCAGGATGCTAACGCAGCATTGTGTATTGCACGTGAGTTTGATGAACCATTCTGCGTAGGTTTGAAGCATATGAACCCATGTGGTGCAGCTATTGGTACCGATGTAGTTGATGCTTGGACCAAGGCATATGAGGCTGACAAGGTAAGTATCTTCGGTGGTATCGTGGCAGTGAACCGCGAGGTTAACCGTGAAGTAGCTGAGTTGATGAAGCCTATCTTCCTGGAAATCATCATGGCTCCATCTTTCTCTCAGGAGGCCTTGGAGGTGTTGAGCACCAAGAAGAACTTGCGTTTGTTGCAGGTTGATATGTCTAAGGACGACAGCGTTGTAAACCAGTATGTAAGCGTGAATGGAGGCTTGTTGGTTCAGGACCTTGACAAGCAGACTGTTGAAGTTACAGCTGATATGTGTGTTACAGAAGCGAAGCCAACTGCAGAACAGGTTGTTGACCTCAATTTCGGTTGGAGAATTGTTAAGCATGTAAAGTCAAATGCTATCGTAGTAGTGAAGGGTGGCAAGACTGTTGGTGTAGGTGCAGGTCAGATGAATCGTGTAGGTTCTGCTGAAATTGCATTGAAGCAGGCTCAGGCTGCAGGTGTTACCGAGGGCTTGGTTTTGGCTTCAGACGGTTTCTTTCCATTCGATGATACAGTGACTTTGGCTTCACAGTATGGTGTGACAGCAATTGTTCAGCCTGGTGGCAGTGTTCGTGATGAAGACTCTGTCAAGAAGGCTAACGAGTGCGGAATCACTATGGTATGTACAGGTATGCGCCATTTCAAACATTAATATGGCAAAAAGATAAACGATGATAGCAGAACTATTCAACAGATAATTTATTATAGAATCATTTGATTGAATAGTTCTGGTATTGTTATAATATTTACAAAATAAACAAATTATATGGGTGGCTTTTTT
This sequence comes from Bacteroidaceae bacterium, assembly GCA_045630965.1. GTDB lineage: Bacteria > Bacteroidota > Bacteroidia > Bacteroidales > Bacteroidaceae > HGM04593. Next base: position 82,499 of record JAZQTU010000006.1, read on the forward strand.
GGCACTGTATCAAAAGCCCAGTGTTTGACGGATCTGTTTTACGGTACAGATTACAATTCACATATGGGAACAAAGAGAGCGGGTATGGCTACTTATGCCAAAGGCGTAGGTTTTATGCGCTCTATTCACAATATTGAGAGTTCTTATTTCCGTACTAAATTTGAACCAAGTCTTTCAAAATTCCAGGGTAACTCTGGTATAGGCGTTATCAGTGATACAGATCCACAACCGATTCTTATTAATTCTCATTTAGGAAAATTCGCTATTGTTACTGTTGCAAGAGTTAACAATATAAACGAGTTGGAGCAGGACTTGTTGGCTTCAAACATGCACTTTTCCGAGATGAGTCTCTCCAATACCAATCAGACGGAGCTTATAGCATTGCTTATTATTCAAGGAAAGGATTTTGTTGACGGTATTGAAAATGTATTCCGCAAGATAAAAGGTTCTTGCTCAATGCTCATTCTTACCGAGGACGGAATTATTGTTGCTCGCGACCAATGGGGACGCACTCCTATTGTCATTGGCAAGAAGGATGGTGCGTATGCAGCAACAAGTGAAACAAATAGTTTCCCTAATTTGGGTTATGAGATAGAGAAATATGTCGGTCCTGGTGAAATCATCCGTTTGCGTGCCGACGGCATGGAGCAGATGCGTAAGCCAAACGAGAAAATGCAGATATGCTCATTTCTCTATACCTATTACGGATTCCCTATCTCTTGTTATGAAGGGAAGAATGTAGAAGAGATGCGTTTTACCACAGGAGAGAAGATGGCGAAAGAGGATGCTTCAGAGGTGGACTGCGTTTGTGGTATTCCCGATTCCGGTACAGCTATGGCTCTTGGATATGCTCAAGGAAAGGGTATTCCTTATCATCGTGCTATCTCAAAATATACACCGACATGGCCACGTAGCTTCACTCCAAGTAACCAGGAAACACGTGCATTGGTAGCAAAGATGAAATTGATACCTAACCGTGCAATGATGGAAAATAAGCGTATCCTCTTCTGTGACGATTCTATCGTGCGAGGTACTCAGCTGAATGACAGCGTAAATGAATTCTTTGAATATGGCGCAAAGGAAGTGCATATGCGAATAGCTTGTCCTCCATTGGTTTACGGTTGCCCATTCTTGGGATTCAGTTCATCAAAAAGCGACTTGGAGCTGATTACACGTCGTATCATCAAAGAGTTGGAGGGCGATGAGAACAAGAATCTGGATAAATATGCTACAACCGGAACTCCAGAGTACGAACGTATGGTAGAAGAGATACGTAGACGTTTTGGCTTGACCTCTTTGAAGTTCAATACATTGGAGATAATGCTTGAGGCGATAGGACTTCCAAAATGCAAGGTTTGTACCCATTGCTTCGACGGTAGCAGTCACTTCTGATATATCACTATTGGATTATATAACCATAGCCTTTACTCATTGAGCAAAGGCTATGGTTTTTTATGATTTTGTTGTTGCTGTTTGAAATGGCAAATGGGAGGGAAGAATGAAAAACGTTATAAAAAAAAGAAAACAGATCTAATGTCTTTCAAATTGTTTAACAATACTTTGTCTGTTTCAGATTCGTTAACGCATTCAATAATTTCAAAGTTGCAACCATATCCCACGCTTTGTGTGACTGTTACTCAGTGATTGCCTCTATCATTTTGTAAGCAAAATAATTGACCAACCTTTTGTTGCCTTTAACTTTGTTGAAACGCTGCTGCACTCGTTGTAAAAACTCAAACAAGTTTAGTTTTAACTCGTTGGCAGGTGTTTTGGGCAATCGCACCCCGCACGGCACAAACTTCACCTGTGCTATGTGCGACTATATACTCATTGAAGTCCTCGGTAGTTCCCAATTGACCCAATCGCAGTTGCTTCGCAAACGCCACCCAAGCGGTGCTACCTTCGTCAGCACTACGCTTGACCAACGGCTCTGCGATTGGCTCGGTGGGAGTAAGAAAAAAAAGAGCCGATTCGGCTCTTTTTTTTCTTACTCCCACTCAATTGTAGCGGATGGTTTTGGTGACATATCGTAGCATACGCGGTTGATGTTGGGGACTTCTGCGAGTATGCGGTCGGTGATCTTCAAAAGGATAGGCCACTCAATCTGTTCTATTGTTGCTGTCATGGCATCAACGGTGTTCACGGCGCGGATGATTACTGGCCAGTCATATGAACGTGCGTTGTTGCGTACACCTACTGACTTGAAGTCGGGTACTACTGTAAAGTACTGCCATACAGTCTTGTCAAGACCTGCGTTCTTGAACTCTTCGCGGAGGATAGCGTCACTCTCACGCAATGCTTCAAGACGGTCACGTGTGATTGCACCAAGACAACGTACACCCAAACCGGGGCCTGGGAATGGCTGACGGTAAACCATGTCGTATGGCAAGCCGAGCTCAAGACCACAAGCACGTACCTCGTCCTTGAACAACTGACGGATTGGCTCTACCAATTCGAACTGCAAGTCTTCGGGCAAGCCGCCTACGTTGTGGTGGCTCTTGACCATCTTTGCTGTTTTTGTACCACTCTCTACAATGTCGGGGTATATTGTTCCCTGACCGAGGAAATCGATACCGTCGAGCTTGCGTGCCTCTTCTTCGAAGACGCGAATGAACTCGCCACCGATAATCTTGCGCTTCTGCTCTGGGTCGGCAACGCCTTCAAGTAAGTTGAGGAAACGGTCTGTAGCGTCAACATAAACGAGGTTTGCACACAACTGCTTGCTGAATACTTCAACAACAGCTTCGCTCTCTCCCTTACGCATCAAACCGTGGTTAACGTGTACGCAAACGAGGTTTTCACCGATAGCCTTGAGAAGAAGTGCAGCAACAACAGAGCTGTCAACACCACCTGAAAGAGCGAGCAAAACCTTCTTGTCGCCAACCTGGCGGCGGATAAGTTCAACCTGGTCGTTTACAAAGTTTGTCATGTTCCAGTTCTTTTCTGCCTTGCAGGTGTCAAGAACGAACTCTCTGACAGCCTCTTTAACAACCTCAACATCGTTACCAATCTCTGCTATCTTTACATCGCAGAGTGCCTTGTCATGACCTGCTGCCATAACAGGGAAGCCTGCATTGTATATGTCGTGGTTCACGTCAATGGCAACACCGTCAATAACGTTGTTAGGGCCACCGTTGATGATAATACCTTTTACATTGGGGAGGGCTTTGAGTTCCTCAACTGTTATGTCGTGAGGGTAAATCTCGCTATAAACACCCAAAGCGCGAATGGCTCTTGCAAGCACGGTATTCTCGTGACTACCAAGGTCCAGAATGACAATCATGTCCTGTTTCATATTCTTATTTATATTAAAAAGTTACTTTTTGTTTTGCGAAGTTACTTATTTTCATTTTTTCCTACAATAGGGGAATGGCTAATGTTCTATAAAAAATGAGAGTGAAAACCGCATGGTTTCACTCTCGTTATAGCGCGCTGTCATATCTTCTCTATCAAGAGGTCGCGTGTAACAGCACCGGCAAACATGCCGTTAGCGTTGCTTTTAATCGCGCACATTCCGAAGGTACGAAGATATTTTGCCATAGTTTTCATCTCTATTGTTTTATGGTACTCAGTCCAGCATGTCATGCTTGGTGTACCAATTCTTTGCAAAGGTAAGAATATTCAATGAAAAATATGACATTTGCATGGGAAATATTAATCTTCAAATCTTATTTTTCTCTTTGCTTACATGTCGTATACACAACAATTGGAGATGCGATATTGTTTTTTGACTGGAAAAAGTAAATTTTTATCATAACTTTTTTATTATTTAGGCGATATTCTTGTTTTGAATGTAAAAACATTTTCTTAAATTTGCAAAGAAATTGAGTAATCGGGTATGAAAGTTGTTAAATTAATACTATGCGTTTCGGTTGTGCTGCTTATGTTTGTTGCATGCCGTGCTGCCGATTACTGTAATTGCGGATAATATATAAGGTATTTTTTAACCCTTTTAAATTTATAAAAAAACTATGACAAAAGTAGGTATTAACGGTTTTGGCCGTATCGGCCGTTTCGTTTTCCGTGCAGCTCAGACAAGAACTGACATCGAGGTTGTAGCTATCAACGACCTTTGCCCAGTTGATTACTTGGCATACATGCTCAAGTATGACACAATGCACGGTATCTTCGATGGTACTATCGAGGCAGACATGGAGAACAATAAGCTTATCGTAAACGGTAAGGCTATCCGCGTAACAGCAGAGCGTAACCCAGCTGATTTGAAGTGGGACGAGGTAGGTGCTGAGTACGTTGTTGAGTCAACAGGTTTGTTCCTTTCTAAGGACAAGGCTCAGGCTCACATCGAGGCTGGTGCTAAGTATGTTGTTATGTCAGCTCCTTCAAAGGATGACACTCCAATGTTCGT
>JAZQTU010000007.1:0-59680 GCA_045630965.1 Bacteroidaceae bacterium
CAATGTAGGAGCTACTGCCTTGTCATGAGTTCTTCTCTTGGCAGTTCTAGTCTTTGATTGTCTTCTTTTAGGATGTGCCATTTTTCTTACTTTTTAATTATCTTCATCAATTTGTATATTCTTCAAACCTTCCCAACGAGGATCATATCCAAGTTCCTCATCACCTGCATCATCATTATGACCTGCAGTATGTTTTTTCAACTTGCCGGTCATCTCGTGATTGCACTTACCCGGTGCATGTACACGTTTCATAGGCAAAGCCAAAACAATAAATTCATAGAGATACCAAGCAATATTCAAATCACCGTCCTGCTCAGGAACAACGACTATATCACCTTCGTCGGCATACTCATCACCAAGTTTCACTCTCAGGGTGTTTTCCGTTTCCACGTCTATCTCCAAATCATCGAGACAACGGTCGCAAGGAACCACAACCGTACCGTTCAAGACAAAGAAGAAATCAAATATGTCACGATTCTTCTTTACTGTCACTACAGCCTTGACTGTACCTTTCTGAAACTCTTCTCCATCAATATCGCCAAAAAAGGCATTATCGAGGTCAAACTCCAAATTCAGGGATGAAGCTTTTAATCCCTTCAAGTCAACATTATATTTATCAAATCTTCCCATCGCTACATAAAATCAACACTATCAACAATATAAGTCGCAAAAAGCAGCATAAACCACCCTTACTATCCGAATTTAGGTCACAAAGATAGTAATAAAATTCTTTAGAAACATCTAAAATGAAGAAAAAACTTCAAAAATGAGCAAACTTTACTATTTCTTTAGCTCAAAACGGAATGTAGTTCCTTTCCCGACAGTACTTTTTTTAACAAAGATTCTTCCTTTATGATACTCCTCCATTATTCTCTTTGCCAAAGAGAGTCCAAGCCCCCAACCACGTTTCTTTGTAGTATATCCGGGATCAAAAACCCTTTTACGCACTGACAATGGCATACCCTTACCCGTATCTGCAACCTCCACATAAACATTCTTTTCATCATGCATGACAGAAACCGTTATCAAGCCTTTACCATCCATTGCATCAATCGCATTCTTACAAAGATTTTCCACCACCCATTCTATCAGTGGGACATTCATACGAACCAACAACGGTCTTTTAGGAAAGTCAACAACATACTCAACCTTAGACGGACTACGGCGTTTCACATATCCGACAGCCCTTTCTATAACAGTTACAATGTCATCCGCAGTAGGTTCGGGTTTTGATCCAATCTTGGAGAAACGCTCAGCAACCCTCTGCAAACGTTCCACATCATGCGACATATCAGGAAGCAGGCTATCTTCGGGGTACTTCTCCTTTAGAATTTCCACCCAAGCCATAAGCGAAGATATCGGAGTTCCCAGCTGATGCGCAGTCTCTTTTGAGAGCCCTACCCAAACCTTATTCTGTTCCGCGCGTTTTGAACTAACAACAGCTACTATACACACAACAAAGAACAACAATACCACACAAAGCTGTATATAAGGATAGCGGGATAATTGCACAAGTATGTTCGAATCGTCATAACAAGCATACTGAACACCTAGTTCTTCCATATAAATAGGAATCATATTACCTTTATGGCGCATTTCAGCAGCATGCTCCATAAGAACCGACAGTGTATCTGCATCTGCCGGAATCGCAATATTATTATATTGTATTATCGCACCTTTTTCATCTGTAAGGATAACCGGAATTGTTTTATTGCTGCTCAAAATACCCTGTTCAAGAGTCACATCCTCATTAACTGGAGCATTAACAAGAGAACTCATTGCAGAAGCCCAGACCTCCATCTTGTTTTTTTCTTCAAGTTTGAGATCCTCGACAAGAATATTCGAAACAACCAAAGAGGCGCCCGCTATCACAGCAGCAATAGCAATAAGGAGATATTTTACGTTATGAAAATTATTTAACCACTTCATAATGATTAGTCTTTAATAAACGACAAACTGATTTAATTAACGGGAATAAAAGTATTTTAGTATAATTCCAATAGTAAAGCTTCAACAGTCAATGGCTAAAATCCACAACTTTTACTATCTTTACGACATGTTTGACACTTGCCATTATATTATGAAAACCGTTTCAATAATACCATTTCTACTCATTTTATCCATTTTGGGTTGCACTACAAATAAAACATCACAAATATATGACAATGGCATATCCTTACAGCTGGCACAATCAAGGAAAAGCACAATCAAGGAGATTGAATATACATTATCTTTTATTATACCTGAAGAGAAAGAGCAGGCTGTAAACGGAGAGATCAACATCAGTTTTATTATTGACAATCCCGAAGAGACCATTATCGATTTTAGAGAAATCGAAAAAATAAAAGAACTGTCGGTAAATGGCAATACTGTTCCATACGAGACAATAAATGAACATATCATAATTCCTGCGTCAGCAAGTAAAAAGGGCAGAAATGACATCGCAATATCATTCATTGCCGGAGACCAGTCGCTGAACAGAAACAACGAATTCCTATACACACTTCTTGTCCCCGACAGGGCACGGACAGTATTCCCATGCTTTGACCAGCCTGACCTCAAAGCATCATTTACTCTTACTCTTGAAATCCCCAATGGATGGACAGCAATCTCCAATTCTCCTGTTTTATGCGAAGAGCGGAACAACGGTAAAAATATTGTTAAGTTTAAGCCGACAGAACCGCTAAGTACATACCTATTCTCTTTTGTAGCCGGAAAGTTCAAAAAAGAGATTTATTCAGACAGCAAACACACTTTTGCAGCATACCACCGCGAGACTGACCCCAAGCGCATTGCACAACTACCAACAATTTTCAACCAGGTAGCAAAATCCCTGACATGGTTGGAAGAGTACACTGGTATCCCATATCCTTTCTCAAAATATGACTTTATCATATTGCCAGGATTCCAATATGGAGGCATGGAGCATACCGGTGCAACACTGTACAATGACAACCTCATGTTCCTTGGAGAGAACCCCACTCCAGATGAGGAACTTGACAGAGCGCATTTGATTGCGCACGAAACGGCACACATGTGGTTTGGAGACTATGTAACGATGAACTGGTTTGATGACGTATGGACAAAAGAGGTCTTTGCAAACTACTTTGCGTCACGTATATGCGATCCGATGTTTCCAACTATAAACCACCGCCTAAATTGGTTAAAAAGCATTGTCACACCCTCACTTGCCGAAGACCGCACTCAAGGCGGAACAGCTATCAAACAGCCACTTGACAACATGAGCAATGCCGGACTGATATACAACAATATTATTTACGACAAAGCGCCGGTAATGCTTGAAAAACTCATTGAGATAATGGGTGAAGATGCTTTTAGAGCAGGATTACATGACTATTTGAAAAAGCACAATTATGGCAACGCTTCATGGGATGACCTTATAGCAATATTGGAAAGTAAAAGCAGCACTGACCTCAAAGCATTTGGAAACACCTGGGTTTACAGCTCTGGTATGCCACATATTGACTTCATCAGAGAAGACAGTTGCTTGACAATAAGACAAAGCGACCCATACAAACGCGAATTGGTGTGGAGACAAAAATTCAATGTTACACTAATAGGCAACACTACCGAAGAGATTGAAATAAACATGGATTGTAAGGAATTTACAATCCCGCTGACAGATGACATCGAATATATACTACCAAATACCGATGGACGCGGATACGGATATTTCAAATACGACAACAATAGCATGGAGTGGATCTTGAAGAATTGGCATTGCTTAAAGGATGACACCAGCCGGCAAGCACAGCTGATGAACATACACGAGTCATACCAGCACAACGAAATTAATGCTGAAAGATGGCTTTCATCACTTATAGACGGATTGATATACGAAGAAAATCCTCTGATAGCATCTACTATATGCAACTACTTACAGCGTCCACTGGCAGAAGCGGGAAACAGCGACATTGAAAGAAGGTTGATGACGATAAGCCAAGATCACAAGATTACATCGTGCCGTATACAATTATTACGCACACTTATAGCAACAGCCACCGACAGCCTTGTATGCGACAGGCTATACAACATCTGGGAAGAAGCATCACACCCATTTCTTAACGAGAATGACTACATGGATCTTGCCTATGAATTATCAATACGCTACCCCGAGAAACGTAACGACATAATCACCACACAGCGCAGCAGAATAAGTAATCCTGACAGAATACGACAGTTTGACTTTGTATCGCGTGCAACCACACCTGATACTGCAGAACAGGAACGCCTCTTCAAATCATTATTGATTGCAGAAAACAGACGCATAGAGCCATGGACCCTAATGGCAATCAGCTATTTATGCCATCCTTTACGCGAAGCACAAGCAATTAAGTATATACGCCCTGCACTTGATTCCTTACAGGAGATACAACGAACTAGTGACATCTTTTTCCCAAGAAATTGGGTCTACACAATCCTTAGTGAAAGACACAGTAAAGAGGCATTACATGAAGTTAAAAAGTTCATGGACAGCAATCCAGACTACCCGGTGTTACTTAAAAACAAGATTCTGCAAGCAATGTGGACATTACAACGTATTGTTACAGAATAATATAATACAGGCAGGCTTGCATTATGCAAGCCTGCCTGTATTATAATGCTACCCTCTTTACAAATCAACTCAAAAGACTATCAACCAACTGTTGCATTTTAGGTAAATCCTTTTCATTCATACGCGAACGTATAGTAACCATAGGTTCAACTATTGTAATATTTTTCATACCCTCGAGCATCGCACGCATCACTCTCCCAGCTGTTGGCGCCCAAGAACCATTCTCTACAATAGCCACCTTACGTCCCTGGAAATTCTTCATTTTCAGATGATGCAAAAAATCATGCATTGGCGGGAACACATCAGCATCATACGATGCTGCACATACAATCATGTGGCTATAGCGGAATGCATCCTCCAGAGCCTCAGCCATATCACAACGCGAAAGGTCGGTTACAACAACCTTTGGTGCGCCCTTTTCGCGCAACATTTCGGCAAGTTTATTTGCAGCAACAGCAGTACCGCCATGAATTGATGCGTAAGCAATGAACACGCCCTCTGTTTCGGGTTCATACTTACTCCAAGTATCATACAAGCCAATATAATGAGCAAGATTCTCTTTTAATACAGGGCCATGCAACGGACAGATAGCTTTCACATCAAACATAGCTACCTTTTTCAAAAGAGCCTGTACCTGCACACCATATTTGCCACAGATGTTGAAATAATAGCGGCGAGCTTCACACTCCCAACTGCCTTCATTACACAACGCGCCGAACTTACCGAAAGCATCGGCAGAGAAAAGGACTTTTTCACTCAGTTCGTAGCTCACCATAACCTCGGGCCAATGAACCATAGGAGCGGTAAAGAACTGCAATGTATGAGCACCCAATGATAGAGTTTCTCCCTCTTTTACAGCTATTGTACAATCCTCAAAATCAGATGTTGGAAAAAATTGAGGCATCATTTGAACAGCCTTTGCAGTTGCCACCACTTTAAGATGCGGATATTTTTCAAGAACCTCTGCAATCAATGATGCATGGTCGGGTTCCAAGTGCTGAACAACAAGATAGTCGGGTGTTCTACCAGCGAGTACATTCTCCACATTCTTCCACCACTCTATGCGCTTACGCGCATCGGCTGTATCCATGATTGCCACCTTTTCATCAAGTATTACATACGAATTGTATGCCATACCATCGGGCACTATATACTGGCTTTCAAAGAGGTCGATATCAAGGTCATCGACACCTACATATTTAATTGATGATGTAATATCCATAGTTTCTAATATTTATTTTATACTCATTATCATACATTACTGCGAAACAAAATTTTATATCGCTTCAAGTTCTTCTGCAAAAGCACCGACCATACGTCCGCTATCAGTTGATATTTTTTCAAGGTCTATCCACTCCAGCAGTTTCTCAAGTTCTGCAATACGTTCCTTGTCACCATCGGCAATAGCTTCGGCAAGCTTTATCTTATATTTTTCAAACAGCTGGATACCCTGCACAAGACGCTCCCAACGGATTGAGCTGACGCTGAACGGATAGATAACATAGGTATCGCCAGCAGGCCATGCAGTAAAGCGAGAATCATCTTCGGGGGTTATAGTCCAACTGTTATATGCCCAACGCAGATAACCGTCAAGTCCCTTTTTCAAGGCTTCAAGGGCTATAAATGCAGCATCAGCTGGAGAAGAAAAAGTAAAAAGATTGGGGTATTCCGCACTACAGCATGTGTAATACGTAGAAACCTTACCTTGCGCTCTTCGCTGTGCCAATAGCTCGGGAGTATATGCACCATATGCAAAGATATCCAAGCAATAGTCATGTATGTCGGCTTCAATTTCAGGGTGATAGTTGCCAGCCATTGAAATTTTCATTCCAGGAGCATACTCCTTGATCACCTTTATAGCAGCTTGCATCTGTTGCAAACTGCGCTCATCCATTGAAATGAATGTCTTATCAAACCAGCCCTTCTCCTTCAAGTGAGCAGAAAAGGCGCTGAGCATTCCGCCCCAGAATTGAGTATAAGCCTCCTCGCCTGGAGCACAGTTGATATATTTGTGAGAGTGTGTAGCCTGATCGTAGTAACGGAACGAAAGTTTCCAAGGAATCATCGAAAAACAGGTGATTTCCTTGTCTATGCCACAGGACATCATAAATTCCACCCAACGGTCAAAAACAGTAAAGTCGTACCACCAGCTGCCATCGGCTTTCTTCACCCATGTAACCATACTACCGAAGGGGTCGTATGTCTGTCCGTCCCATGGACGGTCAATGAGGGTTGCAGTAATGGCCTTTTGACCGGCAGAGGCGAGTTTCAACATGTATGGACGCAACACATCAAAATGTTCGTCGCTCCAAAGTTCAACATTATGCACACGTGCCACGGCATATGGGTTTTGCCAAAGGTCGAGATGGAATGTCCAATCTTTTGGCGCAGGCAAAACATAGGAGAATACACTCAGCATATATTCGTATCTCTTTTTCTTACCATTGCATACTAGCTCCACATACCCTTTATATGAACCTGGCTGGGCATCCTGTGGAACCTGAATTGTAAGCCACAAACCACGACGTGAGCCTGCGTCAAGAACTGTGGGATTTGCATCGGTTATACGGTCTGCAACGAGAACCTCACCATAGGCATCAACCTCATGTTTTCCACAACCGGTAAACTTGTCGGTAATGACAGGTTGCACAAAACCGCCTACGACATTCGAGGCAGGAATGACATCACGACCTTGCTTGAGGTCACTGAACCTGTATTCTACAGAGCAATCCTTTTCGCTGTACTCGTTTGTAACGACAAGCTGCAGATTTACACGCTCACCGCGCCATGCAGCCACATTGTTCACCCTGTAATCGCCAACCTGGGTCTTGCAATCCAAAGGATAGCGTATATCGATAATGCCCCAACGGGCCTTCAGTTGCGCCGAAGCGACTATGCTGACAGTCAATGCCAAAACAATAGAAACAAGTTTTTTCATATCTTTTTCATAGTTTATCACTTACACGTTCCTCTGAAACTGAATCTCTTGCCTGCACGTGACGGCTTTAAATCATCGGCCATTCTTGCAGAAAGCACAAGTTCATTTCCCTTTACCGTTCCCGATATTTCGGAGAAACGGTATTCCGACTGAGGATTAGCCTTTTCGTTAACATAAGGGTCGATATTATTTGTTGAGAAACTCACCACATCCTCGTTCTTTTGCATTGGAACATCTTTAACGGTTATATCAATCCTCAGAGGCATCAATGTAGCGAATTTGACATCATTGAAAAACACATCGACAGTATTATTGGAATTTTCAGTAACGGAGATTCCAACGTGCTTGTCTGTATAATCATCGACTACAAGGTCGCCATAAAAGACACCGTCGGCATCCTCGGGGAATGCTCCGCCGTTATCGACACACGATTGCAGAAGCAACAGAACTGAAAATAAAAATATTATTTTTCTCATCACTTTAAAGATTTACATGTAAAGAAACACCAAAATGCAACGGTTTGCCTTGTGCAAAAAAGTCGTTGCCAATAGAACGGAAATAGAATGTATTATATTTTTCGTTCAAAAGGTTCTTGCCCCACAGCGATGCGCCCCAATGCCCTTTCTCCCAGGCAAGTGAAGCCGACAGCAAGCTATAGAACGGTTGTGACAGGGTATTCTCCTCGTTCCAATAGGTGCGTCCTATACCGTTCCAACCCACATTAAGCACAAGAAAATTGGCAAAACTGCGCGGAACAGGCAGACGATAGGATATATTTGCCGAATACGTCTCGCGTGGAGCATACGGCAGTATATTTCCCGATAAATTGATATCGCCACGGTTGTATTTGATAAACTCGGCATGGGTATAGCCAAAGCCGGCATCGAAAGTAAAGTCGCCCAACACATAGCGCGCTGAAAGCTCTGCACCGGCACTGAACGAATGTCCTGCATTTGACATCATACGGCCTGTACCGCCATCGGGGAAGGTTGTGAGCTGCTGATTACGGCAATCGATGTAAAAGAGCGATGCCATAATATCGAGTTTATTGCTTTCAAGCGGAGAAAGATGCGTACCCAATTCAAAAGTCCAGTTATTCTCGGGCTTGTATATTGTTGATGAAGCATCCACTTTTTGCTCATTACCGGTAAGTTCGCCAATCATCTTACTTTGCAGAATATCGGAGAACAGCTGAGTGTTGAAGCCTCCTGCCTTGAAACCTTTACGCGCCGACGCATAGACATTACCCCAATCGCCACCGTAAGAGACGGAGAGGCTCGGCAATAGCACCAATGCATCAACAGCCTTTACACCACTAAAAACAGTATTAAGTTCCTGCATGTCATGCAAATCCTCGTATGTACTATAGTGCACTGTAGAACGACTTTCATAACTCATCGACGAGTACTCATAATTGACGCGCAAGCCGGCTCTTATATCCAACCCCTTATACGAATAACCGCCTTGCACAAATGCAGCAAAGCCGAATGCCGGAATAACAAAATCGTCGTAAATAACAAAGTTATCCTCCTTAAACGACAACTCTTCACCCTCTTCGGTATAAAACCAGTCGTTGGCGTTCTTAAGAATAAGATTATCTATGCCGTATTGCTTGAAGTGCACAGGTGCGGACATATTGTTGTGCTTGAAGAAACCAAAGAGACCGCCCAACAGATTGAATGCGCCCAAATCATTTGCTTTTATCACAAACTCCTGAGTCAATGAGTGCTCCTTTTGATACTGCCCCATAGAGAAATAGTCGAGCGGCAGAAAGTCGTTGTCAAGACGCATACGGTCATCGACATATTGGTATCCTGTTGTCGAAGATATTGTCGCCCAATCGAGAGAGCGTTTCACGACAAGCCCTTCGGATATATTAAATCTTTTGTATGAACATTCATCGTTATATGCCACAGGAGCAAGCGACTTTTCTTCGGGATTGTAGTACCTGTATGCCCAACCACCCTCTGCTGTAAAACCGGCAGTCAAGGTATTGTCAATACTCCAACCGGCAGACGGCAACCATTGCAGACGTAGACGCAAGGCGGCATTATCGCCACCATCACAATTCTTGCCAAGTTCCTTGTTGAGAAAGTATCCGTCACTATGATTATACAGCACGCTTACCGCCCAACCGAATTTACGTGATGGCGCAGCATAATGAGATGCCTTTACACGAATAGTATTAGCATTACCATATTCCAATGTAAAACGTTTACCCTGAAAATTCAGGGGTGACATTGTATATAAGTTTATTGCTCCACCCGACGTATTGCGACCATAAAGCACCCCGTGTGCGCCACGCATTACCTGCACACGGTCAATATCAAACAGTTCAAAGTCATAGTTGTTCTTATTCATCACAGGAACACCGTCAATATTCATACCAACAACAGGTTGGTCAATACGAGAGCCAAAACCACGCACATACATGGACGATGTCATGCGCGAGCCATAATCTGGTTGGTAGAAATTGGGGGCAATAGCAGACAGTTCCTTAATGGAACTTATATGACGATTTTCAAGTTCTGCGCGACGAAGTGAGGTTACGGAATATCCATTTGAAGCCTCATCATCGGAGATTTTGACCGAAGAAACAATATCTACAGCCTGCAGCAATACCGAATCGATTTTCTCCTCTTCCGGCACTGCGAACAACATGATTATGGCTAATAATAGGTTCACTCGGTCAAATATTTTTCTAAAAGGGGAATAACTACCTTCTTCACAATCTCATCATTCAGGCGATGCTCACCGCTGAAGCGGAAACATCTCTCCTCTCCGTACAGTCCAGCAACAAGAGAGTAGAAATTCACAACAGGGTCCTTATCTCCGAACAATGCCGTAACAAGTTCCCGTTCATCATCATTGACACCTTCAAACTGTTGCTTTTCCATCTGTTTGAAACGCTCGATAACAGTTTTGTCTATACGGAATTCCGTTGCACCGTCCTTACGCTTGGACATATACTTGTTACGCCCCATTTTCCCGAACAACAAAGAACGAGACATTTCAAATGACGGATTTACGATAATTCTCGGCACACCCCACAACTGCTGCACATACATTCCACCCATTGATGTTCCGAGAACGACATTGGGTTGTTCTTCAGCAACAATGGTACGCAAGAGTTCAAGAGACTCGAACGGATCGACAGGAAGATCCGGAGCAATGACACGCCACGTACTAAGATGACGGCGAAGAGTCATCACGGTTCCAGAGCTGCCCGAAGAGGCAAAGCCGTGAACATACAACAATTTATTCTTACGCTCCATTAAAATCAAACAAACTTTTTTGTCAACAATCTCACCGGTAGCCACACTGCCATAAAGCCAGCTACAAGCACAGTCAAGAATACATAGATAACATCACTCGGTTCCACTTTCACAGGATAAGCATCCATTATAAAATCTGCTGCGCCACCTGTGGAAATCACTCCGAATTCCTGCTGAACAAGACACAATATCAAGCCAATTACTATTCCGGTCAAAGCCCCCACCACAGAAACCATGACACCTTCAAAAACGAATATATTGGATATTGTCTTGTCTTCAGCACCAAGACTACGCAACGTATTCATATTATCACGTTTTTCAATGATAAGCATAGAAAGAGAACCGATAATATTGAAGCATGCCACAAGAAGTATGAATGTAAGGAACAGATACGATATAAGTTTCTCTACCTGCATAACCTTATACACATCCTTTTGCTGCTCATATCTGTCCAGCACCAAGAAATCCGTTCCAAGGATTTTTTCAATACGCGTCTTCACATTTTCCACATTGGCATCATCCTTAACCTTGATTTCCATTGCTGTAGCCTCATTGGATTCACGGCGGAATATGTCACGTGCAAACTTTACCGATGTCAAAATGTAACTTGCATCATAACATGGCTGGTTCAGTGCAAAAACGAGACCGGAAGAGAACAGTAATCCCTTTTTGAAATTCTTTGCAGGAACTGTCATATTAATTTTTCCACCCCTGACTGGAGCATATATCTCTATAGCATCTGTGAAATATATACCACAATTAAGATTATACATCAGTTCTCCACCAAGTATGGCATAGCTGTTCATTCCGTCGTCAAAGAGAGGTTCTCCCTTACCATAAAGAGCATTTTCAATGTCGGTCAACTGTATAAAATTATCATCGATACCCTTTACTGTGACCATAGCCTGCCTTCCTCCATATTGTGCCATAGCCTTATCCTCAACAGAAAAAGAAATAATTTCTACCTGCTCAAGATTTCTTACACTGTCCAATGTTTCCGAATCAGTATAAAAGACCTTTCCTTTTGACGGTACAACCTTGATATCGGGATCCATTGCAGTAAACTGCCTTTCAACAACACTCTGAAAGCCATTAAAAACCGACATTGTACATATCATGGCTGCAGTTGCTAATGCGACACCAGCCACAGCGACACCCGATATAATGTTTATAACCTGATGTCGTTTCTTTGAAAACAGATAACGTTTGGCTATATACAGCGACAGGTTCATTCTTTAAGCAACTTGTCGATATTGTCGATGTAGTCAAGTGAATCGTCAATATAAAAACGGATTTCCGGGATTATACGCAACTGATGACGCACTCTGTTTCCCAATTCAAAACGTATAGCCTTTATATTCTCATTCAAGTGATTCACAACCTCGTCACCCTTTTCTGATGGAAATACGCTAAGATAAGCTTTTGCTATTCCAAGATCCGGGCTTACTCTAACAATGCTAACTGACACCATAATACCACGTGTCTCCTTTGCCAACTTCAAGAGAATGTCACTGAGTTCCTTTTGTATAAGGCGTGAAATTTTGTTCTGTCTTGTACTGTCCATATCAAACTGTTTTTTAATGACGCAACAATTTTGTCATTATATTATTCCAAATGACGGAAAACCGTCTTTTTATCTCTTTCTAATAATTGTCAGGCCATCGCGCAAAGGCAAAATAACGACCTCGACCCTTTCGTCATTACATACAAGATCGTTAAAGGCCCTGACACCTTTTGTCTGTGCATCCTGTCTCTCCGGCTCTATCACATGACCGTCCCACAAAGTATTGTCAGCAAGAATCCAACCACCTTCATTGAGATACTCAAGAGCCATCTCATAATACCTGACATATTCACGTTTGTTACCGTCAATAAAAACCAAGTCGAATTTCTCGCCCAGCTCCGGCACGATCTCCAAAGCATTACCTATTATGAATTTCACCTTTGACGCATAGTCGGAGCCTTCAATCCACCTGCGTGTAAAGTCCTCAAGTTCATCCTCCACCTCAAATGTATATATAAGTCCATTTTCACCAAGCCCTTCGGCCATGCACAATGCCGAATAGCCGGTAAAAGTACCTATTTCAAGTATCCGTTTCGGTTTTATCATGTTTACAATAAACTTGAGAAAACGCCCCTGCACATGCCCTGAAGCCATTTGTGGAGCAAGGATCTCCACATGTGTCGCACGGAACAGTCGATAAAGATAGTCACCCTCAGGAGAACTATGGTCCGAAATATATTTGTCAAGCGGTGTCGTCAAGCTCATTTCTAAAGAACATTTACACGTTTCGACTGCGAAGATACAACATTTTAGTGACTGAACAAAGATGTTATATCTCTATAAGAGATTCCAATTATA
The DNA here is from genome assembly GCA_045630965.1 of Bacteroidaceae bacterium. Lineage (GTDB taxonomy): Bacteria > Bacteroidota > Bacteroidia > Bacteroidales > Bacteroidaceae > HGM04593. The sequence continues at coordinate 13,152 of JAZQTU010000007.1, forward strand.
CATCTTAATATTTTTTTACTATTTTTGTAAAGTCAAACATGATAGACCATGTCCACCAACAGAAAGGAAAGAACGCCGCTTACACAGTACAAAATATATCTGAAACTGGAAAAAGCATTACAGCCGAACAGCATTGACGCATACATTGGCGACATATCAAAATTTGCTGATTTTATCGGAGGAGAAGATGCCTTGCAAGGTGCCACAATTGAAGAGATGCGTGAATTTCTGGCTTCGCTTACCGATGTTGGCATCAACTCACGCTCTCAAGCACGCATTCTTTCCGCCTTACGTTCTTTTTATCGCTTTCTAAAATTGGAGGACTACATTACCCAAGACAACACAGAACTGCTTAAATCTCCCAAATTAGGCATGCATCTGCCCGATGTCCTCACCCTGCAGGAGATTGACGATATAATAAATTCAATAGACCTCTCAAAAAGTGAAGGGCAAAGGAACAGAGCTATAATTGAGATGTTGTACAGTTGTGGTCTGCGAGTGTCGGAGCTATGCGGGCTCAAACTTTCCGATCTGTACATAAAAGAAGAATTCATACGCGTTACAGGCAAAGGTGGCAAACAACGTATCGTACCAATATCACCACGTGCCATTTCCGAACTTGAAGCATATTTTGAAGACAGAAACAGAATTGCAATAAAAAAAGGGTATGAAGATTATATCTTTATCAGCGAAAGGCTTAAAAAGCCACTATCACGGATAACAGTGTTCCACATCATAAAGGAGCACGCCAATATTGCAGGAATAAACAAGGATGTAAGCCCACACACGTTTCGTCATTCATTTGCGACCCATTTGCTCGAAGGCGGTGCAAACTTGCGTGTAATTCAAGCGATGCTGGGGCATGAAAGCATATCAACGACAGAGATATACACCCACATCGACCGCAGCCGTCTGCGCGAAGAGATTATTCTTCACCATCCACGCAACAGAAATAACAGGAAATAAGACAGCACCACCTCAATTACATACCGATAATATTTTGTTTATTGATATCATGGGACTAACTTTGTAAAAGTTTTGCAAAAAGGCGAAAGCTGATTTATAAAGAATTATAAAATTACCACAATGTTGAAAAAAATCTCCTTACTACTTACATTTTCAGCAGTTATGCTTTTGAGTTCATGCAACTCAAGAATAAAGAGTTTCAAACCCGAGTTCTTCACAGTTACACCAGAAGTACTTGAGGTTGTAGGCAATGAAGTTCCAGTTACTATCGACGGTAAATTCCCTGCCAAATTCTTCAACAAGAAATCGGTATTGACAATCACACCGGTACTGAAATATGATGGCGGAGAAGCTATTGCAGAATCATCAACATTCCAGGGTGTGAATGTACGTGGTAATGACAAGACCATTTCATACGAAAACGGAGGACATTTCAAGATGAAAATGGCTTTTGACTATCTCCCCGTCATGGAGGATGCCGAACTTTATCTCCGTTTTTCTATAAACAAGGGTAGCAAAAACTACACTCTACCGGAAATAAAGGTCGCAGACGGATGTATTGCCACCTCACAACTTTATCGCCAGACTGTAGCGACAGCAAACATAGCATGGTGTGAAGATGCTTTCCAGCGCGTAATCAAGCAGGCAAAGGAGGCAAATATCCAATTCCTGATACAACAGACAAATATACGATTGTCCGAACTTAAGAGTCAGGAAATATCTGACTTCAGAAATACTATTGAGGATATCGCAGTCGATTATGAAAACAAGGTTCTTGATGATATTGAAATTTCATCATATGCTTCACCGGATGGCGATATAAACCTTAACGAAGACCTTGCAACCGGTCGTGGAGACAATGCTGCAAAATTCGTAAAGAAGGAGATGAGCAAAGCCAAACTTAACGGTTATGTTGATAACAGGTATACAGCTGAGGACTGGGAAGGTTTCAAAGAACTTGTTTCAAAATCAGAATTACCCGACAAAGAACTTATCCTCCGCGTCCTCTCCATGTATAATGACCCCGAAGAGCGTGAAGCACAGATAAAGAATATCTCATCGGTTTATAAAGAACTGACAAACGACATTCTACCCAAACTACGTCGTGCCAGAATAACACTGAATTATCAGTTGATTGGCCGTTCCGATACACAGATTAAGGAACAGTACGAAGCCGACCCTCAAATTCTGTCGCTTGAAGAAATTCTTTACTCATCCATTCTAACAGATGACATTAAAAAACAGGAAGAGATTTTCAATACAGCCATCAAATTGTACCCTGGTGACTACCGCGCATACAACAACCTTGGTGTAATCGCATACAACAGAGGTGACTACAACACCGCCATGACTTACTTTGCAAAAGCTGGAAATACCGAAAGGACAGCCCCCGAAGTAATGATAAACAAAGGATACCTTGAACTTATGCAGGGCAATGTCTCTGATGCAGAATCATACATAACTGTTGGAGCGAACTCAAAGGCTGGCAATGAGGCTCTTGGAAACCTTTACATAGCTCAAGGATTGTACGGACGTGCTGCATCGCTTCTGGAAAACAGCAAGACAAACAGCGCTGCACTTGCCCTGTTGCTCAACAAGGATTACAGCACTGCAAGACAGACAATAGAAGAGATTGAGAATCCTGATGCTACAACAAACTATATAAAAGCGGTTCTTGGTGCAAGAACTTCAAATATAGCATTTGTATACGATGGTCTCAAGGAAGCTATAAGACTTGATGCATCAATGGCACAAAAGGCTTCCAATGACCTCGAATTCCGTAAATACGCCCAGGACGAAACATTCTTATCCATCATCAAATAAACAGTGGAAAAGAGCATTATAAATGAAAAGATTGCGATGCTTGCACTCTCAAGAGTGCAAGCATCGCATCTTGCATTTTTCCGGGAACTTATTGAAACTGTCGGAAGCGCGAAGGAATTGCTTGACAACGCCGGCAACATAAAAGACATTATCCCCAATGCAACTCCGCGGCTTATAGAGATACTAAACGATGAGAAGAATTTAGAACTTGCCGAACGAGAGATGGAGTTCATCGACAAGAATGGGATTAAGCTCATCTGCTGGGGCGACCAGGATTATCCATACAGACTGGCTGAATGCAACGATGCACCTCTTGTACTGCATTCAATAGGCAATGCCGACCTAAATGCAAAACACATTGTTTCAATTGTAGGCACACGCCATGCAAGCGAGTACGGCAAGAGCCTTTGTGACAACTTTGTAGCAGACCTTGCAAAATTTGTTCCCGACACCCTTATAGTAAGCGGACTTGCATATGGCATTGACGTATGCGCCCACCGTGCAGCGCTTAAGGCCGGACTGCCAACAATAGGAGTACTGGCACATGGTCTTGACCGCATATATCCCAATATACACCGCTCAACAGCAAAAAGCATGCTCGAAAAAGGAGGCCTGCTTACAGAATTCATGAGCGGAACAAACCCTTTACCACAGTTCTTTGTCCAGAGAAATAGAATCGTAGCCGGCTTGGCGGATGCGACTGTAGTAATAGAGTCTGCATCAAAAGGAGGTTCACTTATAACAGCTTCACTTGCACAAAGCTATTCACGCGATTGTTTTGCCTTTCCGGGAAGAGTCAACGACCAATATTCACAAGGATGCAATGAGCTGGTTAGCCGCAACAAGGCAGCCCTTATAACATCAGCATACGATTTCGTGGAAGCTATGAATTGGGAATTTGCCACAAAAAAGAGAAGCGCGGACGAATTACAAACCAATCTTTTCCCAGAAATGACTGAGACTGAGACAGATGTCATTACAGCACTTCGTGAAAGCGAGGATGGGCTACAGGTAAATCAAATTGTAATACAATTGGATATTGCCATCAACAAACTGTTGCCGATACTTTTCGAAATGGAAATGAAAGGATACGTAAAAGCCGTTGCAGGCGGACGATACCGCACTATAATCCATTAAGCAACAGACTATTCAAAATAGAATGTAAGGATTATCATTTTGCTTGATACCCTATCAACAGATTCTGTAAATTTCAACATATTGGCATCAAGGAGATCCTTGCGTTCCCTTTGTAATATATTCAACGGGCTGAAAGCGAATTTCAATTCAGGAATAAGTTTGAAAAAAGGCAGATAAAAATCACATCCGAAACCGACTTCAACCATGGTATCAAACCTCTTTACAAGAAGTTGCTGCTGTTTCTTCACTGTCAGGTTAACCATAGGACTGGCACCCATTGTTATGTAAGGACGATAATTATTGAAACGCTCCGCTGAAAATTTCATATGCAAAGGCAAAGCTATATAGGTAGTCTTTACAAGCTGGCGCGAGACATCCCCAGTCGCTTGTTCGCGAAAAACAAGACCATTCTGTCCAAAGTGCATGGTAGGCATAAGACGCAAAGAGAGATATGTACCCAAACGTAAATCGGCAAGCACACCGACAGTAAGTCCCGGACTATAGTGCGAAACATCGGCATACCACTCTTCACCGCTTTCCGTAACAAAGCCATTGTTTACAAGTTCCATATCCTGTACGTGCGTTCCCACAAAAAAGCCATAGTGCAGACGACGATAATCTATGTACGGTTTGTTCTGCACCTTACGTTCCTGTGTAAATGCCGATAACGGCAACACAAGCAACAATAATATGTATACGATTTTCTTCAACATTTCTATTTATAACGCAAACAATGGGCACTTATTGCAGAGAAGAGGAATTTGAGATAATATTAAATGTAAAAATATGTTAAATAAAGCCACAAACGCTTGCTTATACCCAAAAAGCACTATCTTCGTAGCGGATAATACAAACTTAAATTTTAATACTATGGCTTACGTAATTTCAGATGACTGCGTTGCTTGCGGTACATGTATCGACGAGTGTCCTCAGGGTGCTATTTCTGAGGGTGAGAAGTATTCAATCAACCCCGAATTGTGCATCGACTGCGGTAGCTGTGCAAGTGTTTGTCCTTCAGAGGCTATCCACGAGGGATAATCAAAGTATCAGAAACAAAAACCAAAGAGACTGCGCCATAATTGACTCAGTCTCTTTTAATTTACCACACGCCATGAAGAATATATTGCATTTCATAACAAAAGCCACAATCATAACTGTCATTGCTGTCGTGGCATACACCATTTACAGGTACATTACCGCATGATTATATGAATGACGGACAAACCTTAAAGGCTTGTCCGTCATTCATATGTAATACTTAATTACTTGACTTTCTCTTCAATAAGTTTTTTCATTGCATCACCACGTAGGTTACGCTGTACAATTATACCGTCAGGACCGAAAAGTATAATCTGCGGAATACCTCTGATACCATACAAAGCAGTAGCATCATCCTTGTTGTCGCGTGGAACATAAATCTGCGGATAGTTGATGCCTTCAGCACCAAGAGCAGCTTTGAACTTATCCTCCTCATCCCAAACATTTACACCAAGTACTGTAAATTTCTCTCCACCATACTTGTTCTGCAACTCAATAAGGTTTGGAATTTCAGCCTTGCAAGGACCACACCATGATGCCCAGAAGTCAACAAGAACGTACTTACCCTTACCTACATAGTCAGAAAGTCTTGAAGCCTTACCATCAACAGTAAAACCGCCGAAATCTACGAACATCTTGCCAGCCTGTGTAGCTTCAGCTTTAAGTAGATTCTCACGTTCCATCATAATAGCAGGCACCTTTGAGGCATATTTTACCTTGCCAATCATAGTATCGAGAGCACCAAGTGTTGGATAGAACTCACTTGCTACCACACTAAGCACGTAAGCACCGAGCATGTTGTCCTTATTTTCCTCTATTGTCTTTTTATAGATATCGTATACGGCTTCAATATCGGCACTTACAGTAGCCTGAATTTCATTGGCAGGAATACCCTTTGACTGCAATTCCTGAATCTTGGCATTAACAGCATTACCGGCAACAGCAACAGCATTGTTCATTTCAACCAACTTGTCATTCAATCCACCTGTTACAAAAGTAGGACGTGCTGTAAAATCAACCACAGCATTCACACCAGGAGCAACGATAACATCTGTTGTCATGCGTCTGTTGTTGGCAACACTTACCTTGCTCAAGCACTGGTCATTGACATTGCGTTCAAACTTGAACGCACCGTTTGCAACAACAACTGTATCAACAGAAACAGACTGTTCAAAGAGGTAAACCTCTTTACCATCATACTTTGCATCGACCTTTCCTGTAACGGTATAACTCTGCGCTGTAGCAGTCAACGCCATAGCCGACAAAGCAATAATTGACAAAAATCTCATTTTTTATTCAGTTTTAATATTAATATTCATTCACTAATTGCGCGAAGATAATATAATTTATTTTTACAACTACCCCATTCACATTATTTAATACAGAGTTTTGCGGTTTTCATCAATAAAAATCAGAAACCAAGAGTCACCACACCAATATGACGAGCATTCTTGCCCATCTGCTGTACAAGTACGGTATCACCTTCACAATTGACATACAACGCAGGCTGTTCAAAATAATCGTGAGTATGCCCACCAAGAATAACATCAATTCCAGGCACATTGTATGCAATTGTTTCATCGTTGTACTCCCCGTCGATTTTCCAACCGAGGTGAGAAAGACAGACAACGGCATCACATCCTTTTTTCTTAAGTTCCAAAACAGCGCTCTTTGCTGCCTCAATTGGAGAAAGGAAAGACACACCTTCGTAATTATCCTTGCTTACAAGTCCTTTTGGATCGGGGGACAAGCCAAACACACCTATACGACGTCCACCTCTCTTGATTATGACATAAGGCTCCACAAGCCCATCACATGCTGTTCCCGTAAAATCATAATTTGCACAGACAACCGGAAATTCTGCTATTCTGAACAGATGTGCCATATTTTCAAGACCGAAGTCAAATTCATGGTTTCCGATAGCGCATGCGTCATACCCCATTGCATTCATCATCTCTATCTCAAACTCTCCCTTGAATACGTTATAGTAGAGAGAACCTTGCGAAAAATCTCCACAATCAAACAATAACAGGTTGTCTCGACCTACAGAGTCTGCCACATGTTCTATTAGCAGAGCTCTGTTCAACACGCCGGCACCGCCATCCTTTTCGGCAGTTATGCAGCTATGCGTATCGTTGGTATGCAATATCGTCAACACGTCACATTCAGGCTTGCATGCCACGCAAAGCAGCAGAATTGAAAAACAAACAATATACTTTTTCATAACCAGACTATTTCATAACTGTAATACGACCATCACAAACTGCATACAACTTTTCACCGCGTTCAGCAACCTCCTTCACATATTGTACCATGAGGTCACGTATTGTAACATTTCCAAGCACTGTACACTCTGTTGCAAGTGACAGAGCGGTCATCTTGTCGTTGCCCTGAGATAGGTAATCGGATGTTGCAACAAGATATGTTTTTGCTGGGTCTACAGGAGCACCGCCGACCATAACAGAGACAAGCCCTCCATCCGGAGATATCTCCAATCTCATTCCACTGATAGCTTCTCCTCCCACTGAAGCTATTTCTGCACAAAGCTGCAGCAACTGCCCCCCGTTCAGATAAAGCAATGCAAGAGTATTTTCAAAAGGAAATACGTTATATATGTCGCCGAAAGTCACAACGCCCTGTGAAATATTGCTCCTCAAACCACCCTTGTTAGTTATAGCCACATCTACAACATCACTACTGTACCTCTGCGCCATCTCTTTCAATGCATCTGCAGCAAAGTTCATCAATGGACTTTCAGGTTGAAACTTGCAAAGATCAACGGCAGCCTCTCCAATAACAGGACGTTTGATACTATCTATCATAGCCTCACCCTTTTTGAGCAGAGCCCTGACTTCGACTGCACCGCTGTCCTTGTGCATTGCAACAACCCTTATATTACCACCTTCAACACGCAAAGGCCGTCTTTCGGGATAATACAGCGCAAGCAATATCGCAACGACAGAGAGTAGAAAAAGTGAGAAAGAAACCTTTTTCATAGTACTTTTATAACAATTTATATACTGTGCCAAAGGTAGTGTTAATCGCCATAAAAAGCAATTTTAAGGCAAAATAAAGAGCAACATTTGGTAAAATAAGAAAAATAGAGTATCTTTGTCCCCGCTTTCGGCGTAATCGCTGTCAAGGAAGGGTAACTTGATATGTTGCGTTTGAATGATTGAACAATTTAACAAATCAAAAAATGGATTTAATTAAAATTGCTAAAGAAGCATTTGCTACTGACGTAAAGCGTGAAATGGAGTTCGGTCCTGGTGACACTATCACAGTAGCTTACAAAATCATCGAGGGAACAAAAGAGCGTATCCAGATGTATCGTGGTGTTGTTATCCGCATCAGCGGTCACGGTAACGAAAAGCGTTTCACAGTACGTAAGATGTCTGGTACTGTAGGCGTTGAGCGTATCTTCCCATTGAACTCACCAGCTATCGACAGCATCACTGTTAACAAGCGTGGTCGTGTTCGTCGTGCTAAACTTTACTACTTGCGTGCCCTTACCGGTAAGAAGGCTCGTATTAAAGAGATTAAAGCGTAAGCATACCAACGAAGGTTTTAATATAAAAGACGTTGTCATCCTGACAACGTCTTTTATATTTTTATACTTATACAAAGACGCCCCCAAATTTGGGGGCGTCTTTGGGTTTATATACCTATAATTTTAATTTTGCATTTCTGAGAGAATGTCATAGTATTCCTCATACCATCTGTTGACTTCTGCTTCGATATTCTCATCTTCAAAAATTTGACCTTCAAAAATTAAATCATCGGGTTCCTAAATTTGAGGAACCCGATGATTTAATAACAAAACAGCCAAGAATAACTTACTCAACAACTGTTACATTCATTACAACATCGCTCTTTGGACGGTCGTTGGGTAAAGTCTCTGCGTTCTGAATTTTCTCTACAACATCAAGCCCTTCAATTACTTCTCCAAACACTGTATACTCTCTATCAAGGAACGGTGTACCACCAATTGTTGTATATGCTTCCACCTGCTCTGGAGTAAAGGAAGGAGCACCTTTTTCCTTGCTTATTTCAATTGCCATCTGACCAAGTTTTTCCTGCAGTGCCATGAGGCCGTCACGATCACGGTTACGACGCATTTCCATGATTTCATCGCGACGTTCTATGGCTAGAGCATTGAATATATTCTGCTCCTGCTGCATCTTCAGCTGGTGCTCAAGTTGCTTCAGTTCTGCAGCTTTATACACCTTACCCCACACAATATAGAACTGACTGCCACTGCTCTCTTTCTTGGGATTAACCTCATCACCCTGTCGTGCAGCACTAAGTGCACCACGCTTGTGGTATAATACCGAAGAATTAATCTCTGCAGGAATTGTATAGCTAGGACCACCAGTGCCCAGATTCTTTCCTGCTGGAGCACCTTTGCTTTCAGGGTCTCCACCTTGAATCATAAAGCCTTTTATTACACGATGAAACAGCGTTCCATCAAAATATCCTTCAAATGCTAGTTTAAGAAAATTGTCACGATGAAGAGGAGTTTCATCATACAGGCGCACAGTTATATCGCCCAATGTTGTTGAAATTTTTACTGTTGGCATAATTTATATCATTTATCTTTTTATTTTAATGGATATCCATGATGTATTCTCCGGCGAAAGTAGTCAATAATGTCATGCCAACAAAACAAAAGCAGATATTTCAATTGCAAGGATATCATAAAAACGTTTCACACAAGAAGAACCTTTTAACATATACTCAAAATGCTTTTCCCAAATTTTCTCTTTGTTATTATAATTTAACTATATATATTTGCTGATTGAAATGGTATGCCATTTTCTATACTGTATTTCAAATGGATATAACTAAAATCTAATACTAACAAATTAAAACAAACTCTATGAAAAAGATCTTTTTTATGCTCGTCTCTTTCTTGTGTATGGCATTTGCAGCACAGGCACAGACAGCAGTGACCGATCTCTCGCAATTGAGTAACGACAAAGTTTACACATTGCGCAGTGCACGTTGTTTCTTGTTGTACAGCGATGCCGTTTCAGACAAACTTTGTTCTAGCAACGGTAAAAAAGTTGGTACTGTAACACTTGACAACACAGACATCAACCATTTGTTCCGCATTGAAAAGAATGGTTCAAGCTACTATCTTTATAGTTTAGGCGCAGAGAAGTATATAGATGCTACAGGTGCATATGAAGCTTCTCCAAAAACAATTTTGAAGATTGAAAATGTTGGTGGCAATTATCCATGGAAGCTTGGATTGGGTAGTAATTACATGAACTCACAAGATCCAAACCAAACAGACCAAGGTATTATTCTTGACGGTTGGAGTACAACTGACCCCGGCAACTGTTATCTCATAGAGGAGGGTGTTGCACCATCTTCTGAATTCTCAGTATCTATTCTTGGTACTGATGACGTTGCAGCAGGTGTTGTTATCAACGGCATAGAGTACAAGGATGGCGACACATTCACTGTTGATTTCACACTCAAGAGAAGCCACCTAAAGGCAAATGAGGTTGCTGGAAAAATTGCTTCTGCAAACGTTGACGGTTCAGTTGTTTATGTAAGCTACTTCGATGGCGATACAAAGTTCTATACAATCCAGAACGGCAAGGGCGGCTACGTAAGCATGAACCCCGAGTACCGTAGTGGTGCACACCTTATGCTTTCGAACAAGAACACTCCACGTGACAACCAAGGTCTTTGGGCTTTTGTCAAGAGCGGTTCAGCATACAAGGTGTATAACTACTCTACAGGTCTTTCAAAGGTGCTCGGTATGACCGGTACAGAGGCCAATGCTCGTGCAATGATGGTTGACCCTGCTACAACTTCTTATACTATTGAGTTCGACGGTACATTCAACTTCGGTAGCACAACTGAGCCTTCATATATCAAACAGAGCGGTACATCAAGCCAGTACTGGAACGACCGAAACAGTTATTTGGCTCTTTGGAACAGCACAGGCGCTATTGGTGATACAGGTAGCAAGTTTTTCCTTGACGAGGCTGATGTTGCTGACTATCCCGATGAGTACATCCACGAGATTTCAGAGATTCAGGGTGTGTCATCATTCTCTCCAAAGAACCCAAATACATTGTGGTACACTACATCGGCCGAGGCTGCGGGTGTAAGCTACCCATGGATGGAGTATGCATTGCCACTCGGTAACGGTGAGCTAGGCTGTATGGTATTCGGCGGTGTACGCACCGAGGAGCTCCAGTTCAACGAGAAGACTCTTTGGAGCGGTCCTGCAAACCAGGTAGGTGCTGCAAGCGGTAGCCGCACATTTATGAACTTCGGTTCATTGTTCATTGCAAACAACGACAACACTGTTTACGAGGGTGTGACCGACTATGTACGCTACCTCGACATCGAGGAGGGTATCGCAGGCGTTGAGTTCAAGAACGCAAACGGAACAAGACAAGTTCGCAAGTACTTCAGTTCTGCTCCAGATCAGGTAATCGCTGGTCAGTACAAGAGCGAGGGTGGGGACAAACTTAACCTTACATTCATGCTTGAGCCGGGTGCTGGTATCGGCGCAAGTGCTGTTACATACAACGCAGATGGTACTGCCGAGTTTACAGGTGCAATGACATCAGTTAATTATGCTGCACGCTTACACGTTGTCGCAAGTGAAGGCGCAACAGTAACAGCTTCTGGAAGAGGCATCACTGTAAAGAACGCAACAGAGGTTACATTCTACCTCAAGGGTGCGACAAACTTCAATGGCGACATGGAGGTTCTTAACAACTACTTTACAACAGAAACTTCTGCTCAAGTTAACGAGCGTGTAAAGGGTGAGATTGAAGCTGCTCAGGCCAAGGGCTTCGCTGCCGTTGAGGCTGCACACATTGCCGATTTCAGAGCTATCACAAAGCGTATGACATTCGACCTTGGTCTTGCAACACCGACAGTTGACACAAAGACATTGGTTGACAACTACTATCCAAACAATGCAAATGCCGACAGCAAGGAGAACGATCACTTGTTCCTAGAGCAGTTATATTTCCACTATGGCCGTTACTTGGCTATCAGTTCAAACCGTAAGCCTATTGCTGCCCCAAACAACCTTCAGGGTATCTGGAACGACCGTGGCGCTGACTCACCTTGGAACTCTGACGTTCACACAAACATCAACATCCAGATGAACTACTGGCCAACTGAAATCACTAACCTCAGCGACCTCCACAAGCCATTCGTAAACTTCATTATCCGTGGTGCACAGAGTGAAGGCTGGAAGAAGGTTGGTCAGCAGTACAATGGCGGATATGGTTGGAGCGTACTTACAGAGTCTTCACTCTATAACAGTATGAGTACATGGGGTAGCAACTACCTCGTTGCCAATGTTTGGTACACAAGCCACTTGTGGATGCACTGGCGTTACACACAGGATAAGGATTTCTTAAGAAAGGCGTTCCCTGTAATGTGGGATTGTGCAGAATTCTGGTTCCACCGCCTTATCAAAGACCGCAAAGTAAATGACGGTACATTTGTTGCTCCAGACGAGTTCAGTGCAGAACAGCACGGAAACGAGAAAGAGGACGGTACAGCTCACGCACAGCAGATGATCAGCTACCTGTTCGAGAACTTGAGTGAAGCCATTGAAATTCTTGGTGCAGAGACATTGAACCTCACACAGGAACAGCTCGACAAGCTTGCTCTCTATCTTGAAAAAACAGACAAGGGCTTGCATACCGAAACATACGATGGTAAATGGGGCAATCCTTGCTTTGGCGTAAATACCGGTGATGTATTGCTACGCGAATGGAAGTACTCTCCATACAGTGTTGGTGAAAAAGGCCACCGTCATATCTCACACTTGATGGCCCTCTTCCCAATGGACCAGATTACTCCTGAGAGTGAATACTTCGAGCCTGCTGTAAACGCTCTCAAACACCGTGGTGATGCTGCTACAGGTTGGTCAATGGGTTGGAAGGTTAACCTTTGGGCTCGCGCTCAGGATGGCGACCACGCACATATCATCATCAAGAACGCCTTGAAGCACTCAACAACATACGGAACAGACCAGGGTCAGGGTGGTATCTACTACAACCTCTTCGACTCACACGCTCCATTCCAGATTGACGGTAACTTTGGTGTATGTTCAGGTATCGCAGAGATGTTGATGCAGAGTGCACACGGTTATGTAAACATTCTCCCTGCATTGCCAAAGGTTTGGGAAAAGACTGGTGATGTCAAAGGTATGAAGGCTATGGGTAACTTTACTGTTGACTTCAGCTGGAGAGATGGCAAGTGCCAGTATGCAAAGATTTTGAGCAATGCCGGTGCAGAGCTCAAGGTTCGTTGCAACCGCGGTGCGAAGTCACTTAGTGAGGCTCTTATAACAGTTGACAACAAGGTTGTTAAAGTCAGCGTTGATGAACACGGCATTGCAACAATTCCATGTGAGAAGGGTCAGCTTGTTACAATTGAGTTCGTAGAAGGAACATCAATTGAAGAGGTTCAGGACGTAGCCGTTAACAGCGGTATCTACGATCTAATGGGACGTCGCGTAGAGAACATCACAAAAGCCGGTGTATACATTGTAAACGGTGAGAAAAGAATTGTAAAGTAATATACTTTACGCTTAATAAGACAACATCCTGCAAGCGTGCTTGCAGGATGTTGTCTTATTATTGTAACAGCAATGCAAAATTATCCCCTTCTTGTTTTACATATATTGCTTATTTGTTTGTATATTCGCACTATATAAACAAAGTAAGAAAAAGTACACTATAAATACTATGCAAAAGAGAATCATCGAGTGCGTGCCAAACTTTTCAGAGGGACGCAACATGGAGGTTATCAAGCAGATAACAGATGCCATTGAGGCTGTAAAAGGGGTAAAACTTCTTGATGTTGACCCAGGCGAAGCGACAAACCGTACAGTAGTCACATTTGTGGGAGAGCCCGAAGCTGTTGCAGATGCTGCCGTAGCATCCATAAAACGTGCAACAGAACTCATTGACATGCGACAACACAAAGGAGCACACCCAAGAATGGGAGCCTGTGATGTATGTCCGCTTATACCTGTATCGGGAATATCAATGGAAGAGTGCGCCGAAATGGCACGCGCACTTGCCAAACGTGTCGCAGATGAACTGAATGTCCCCACTTATTGCTACGAAGCAGCAGCATTCAAACCAGAGCGTCGCAATCTTGCAGTGTGCCGTGAAGGTGAGTACGAAGGATTGCCTGAAAAAATGGCTAAAGAGGAGAAACGTCCCGACTTTGGTGCGCGTCCATACGATGACAGCATAGCACGAACAGGAGCTACAGCTGTTGGCGCGCGAGATTTTCTTGTTGCAGTCAACTACAACTTGAACACGACATCGACACGACGTGCCAACGCAATCGCGTTTGATGTACGCGAAAAGGGCCGCCCGATGCGCGAGGGTAACCCTATAACAGGTAAAATCGTCAAGGATGAGAATGGTGAAACTGTAATGATACCGGGTACCCTAAAGGCTTGTAAGGCTATAGGCTGGTTCATTGAAGAATACGGTATTGCACAGGTTTCAATGAACATGACAAATCTTGCTGTCACCCCATTACATATTGCTTTTGATGAGGTATGCCGTGCTGCAGAAGCACGTGGTGTACGTGTCACAGGAACCGAAATTGTAGGCCTCATACCAAAGAAGACCCTTATTGACGCAGGCAAATATTTCCTGCGCAAGCAACAACGCTCCACAGGAGTACCCGAACGCGAACTTGTACGCATCGCCATTGAAAGCATGGGGCTTGCCAACCTCAAAGGTTTTAACCCAGAGGAAAAAATCATTGAATATATGCTCGAGGCAGAAGAGCGCAAGAATAGAAAAAGACTGATTGACATGACATGCGCAGGATTTGCCGAAGAGACAGCCAGCGAATCTCCTGCTCCAGGAGGTGGTTCAATCTCGGCATATATGGGTGCGCTTGCAGCAGCTCTTGGCACAATGGTTGCAAACCTTTCATCACACAAAGCCGGTTGGGATGACCGTTGGGAATATTTCTCAAATTGGGCAGAAAAAGGCATGGCAGTAATGAACGAGTTGCTTACTCTTGTAGATGAAGACACTGCCGCATTCAACAAAATAATGAATGTATTTGGAATGCCTAAAGGCACTGCTGAAGAGAAGGTTGCGCGTGAAGAAGCCATGGAGGTTGCCACACTTTATGCGACCGAAGTACCACTGCGTACAATGAAAGCGGCATTAAAGAGTTTTGACATTGTACGTGCAATGGCTCAAGATGGTAACCCTAACTCCGTTTCCGATGCCGGCGTAGGTGCTTTGGCTGCACGTTCTGCCGTAATGGGCGCATGCCTGAATGTCAAGATAAACGCTGCCGGTCTAAAAGACCGTTCCAAAGCTGAAGTTCTTGTAAATGAGGCCAACGAGATACAGGCTTTGGCACAACAGGCCGAGAAAGAGATATTGACCATTGTGGAAGAAAAAATAAATTGATTCTAAACCTGCAATATACCATGACCGATTTTCAAAAAGATATTCTTGCCGGAATACCAGAAATACTACCGGCAAAAAGAGCATACGATACAACCGCTAATCATGCTCCGAAACGTAAGGACATACTTACCGACAGTGAAAAGAAACTCGCTCTTGCCAATGCCTTGCGTTATTTCCCTGAAAAGCATCATGCAGAACTGGCTCCGGAATTCCTTGACGAGCTGAAGAGATACGGACGCATATATATGTACCGTTTGAGACCGGAATATGATATGTATGCACGTCCAATCGAGGAGTACCCGGCACATTCAAAACAAGCAGCAGCCATAATGCTCATGATACAGAACAATCTTGACAAGGCTGTAGCGCAACATCCGCATGAACTTATAACATACGGAGGTAATGGAGCTGTTTTCCAGAACTGGGCACAGTACCGTCTTGCAATGAAATACCTTGCAGAAATGACCGATGAGCAGACTCTTGTAATGTATTCAGGACACCCGCTCGGTTTGTTCCCGTCACACAAAGATGCTCCGCGCGTCATTGTAACAAACGGCATGGTAATACCAAACCACTCTTCACAGGACGATTGGGAACGTTTCAACGCCATGGGTGTTTCACAATATGGACAAATGACAGCAGGTTCATATATGTACATTGGTCCACAAGGAATTGTACATGGAACAACTATTACTGTAATGAACGCTGCGCGTAAACGCATGAAACCCGGACAGAAAGACCTCAAAGGCATGCTTTTTGTAACAGCTGGCCTTGGTGGAATGTCAGGTGCACAACCGAAAGCGGGTAATATTTCTGGAGTTGTAAGCATTACAGCAGAGATAAACATTGCAGCTGCCGAAAAACGATACAATCAGGGTTGGGTGGACGAACTGCACACTTCACTTGATGAACTTATACCACGTGTCAAGCAGGCTGTTGAAAACAAGGAGGTAATCTCATTTGCTTACGTAGGTAACGTCGTTGACCTTTGGGAAAGACTCGCTGATGAGAATATAAATGTAGACCTCGGCAGTGACCAGACATCACTGCATAACCCATGGGCTGGAGGCTACTACCCTGTCGGTTATTCTTACGAAGAATCGAACAGAATGATGGCAGAAGAACCGGAACGTTTCCACAAGTGTGTACAAGAGTCGTTGCGCCGTCATGTAGCAGCCATAAACAGACTTACAGCACAAGGAATGTACTTCTTTGACTACGGTAATGCATTCCTGCTTGAATCATCACGTGCCGGGGCGGACATAATGACGGCCGACGGCAAATTCCGATATCCATCATATGTTCAGGATATTATGGGACCTATGTTCTTCGACTATGGATTCGGTCCGTTCCGTTGGGTTTGTACTTCGGGCAAGGAAGAGGACCTTGAAACTACAGACCGCATTGCTGCACAGGTCCTTGAGGATATGCTCCACGAAGCACCTGCCGAAATACGCGGACAATTGGAAGACAACCTGCATTGGATACGCGAAGCCAAACAGAACAGGCTTGTTGTTGGTTCACAAGCACGAATACTCTATGCTGATTCTGAAGGTCGTACCCGCATTGCTCTTGCTTTCAATGAGGCTATAGAGAAAGGAGAAATTTCTGCACCTATCGTACTTGGTCGCGACCACCACGACGTATCCGGAACAGACTCCCCCTACCGCGAAACATCCAATATATACGACGGTTCACAGTTCTGCGCAGACATGGCAGTACACAACGTCATAGGTGACTCGTTCCGAGGCGCCACATGGGTTTCAATACACAATGGAGGAGGTGTAGGCTGGGGAGAAGTGATGAACGGTGGATTCGGAATGGTCATTGACGGTTCCGAAGATTCGGCACGTCACATTGAGGAGATGCTTCTCTGGGATGTCAACAATGGAATTGCTCGACGCAGTTGGGCACGCAACGAAGGCGCTATGTTCGCTATCAAGAGACAGATGGAACGTACGCCATTGTTGAAGGTTACCATACCTAATATTGCCGACATGAGTCTCATAGAAAAAATATATAACGAGAACAAATAAGACAAATCATGATACATCTTATAAATTCCGACCGCCTTACCATATCAAAGGTTGAAGAAATTATCACAAAAGGATACAGACTTGCTTTGAGTGATGATGCCAAAGAACGAATAAACCAGTGCAGGGAATATCTGGACAGAAAGATGGAGAATGCCGGACGCCCTATTTATGGCGTAACTACCGGATTCGGTTCGCTATGCAATATATCGGTTGACAAGGAGAACCTCTCTACACTCCAGAAAAACCTTATGATGTCGCATGCATGTGGCACAGGAGCAAGAGTTCCTTCTGAAATAGTCCGTCTGATGCTATTCCTGAAAGCGCAGTCACTATCATACGGCCATTCCGGCGTTCAACTTATAACCGTAGAACGTCTTTTGGAAATGTACAACAGCAATATCATTCCTGTTGTTTATGAACAGGGATCGTTGGGCGCATCGGGTGACCTTTCGCCATTGGCACATATGTGCCTGCCACTAATTGGTCTGGGACATGTAGAATATGACGGCAAGGTTGTCGAGAGTTCTGTTGTAATGAAGAAAATGGGCTGGAAACCGATCAAACTATGTTCAAAGGAGGGTCTTGCCCTGCTCAACGGCACACAGTTCATGTCGGCATACGGTGTTTATTCACTCATCAAAGCACAAAAAGTTAGCAATTGGGCCGACTACATCGGAGCTATGTCGCTTGATGCTTTTGACGGACGCATGGAGCCATTTGAGCATAATGTACATGCCATACGTCCACACAATGGACAGATAGAGACAGCACGCAACTTCCGCGAAATACTCAAAGAGAGTGAGATAGGCAAACAGCTTAAGAAGCATGTTCAAGACCCTTATTCGTTCCGCTGTATTCCACAAGTACACGGTGCATCAAAAGACACTATAGCATATGTGGCAACTGTGTTGGAAACAGAAATTAATTCAGCAACCGACAACCCGACTGTATTCCCTGATACAGACGAAGTCATTTCGGCTGGTAACTTCCACGGACAACCTATTGCACTTGCGATGGATTTCCTTGCCATTGCAGTAGCTGAACTTGGTAATATTTCGGAACGCCGCATATACAAGATTATTTCCGGAGCACGTAACCTGCCTCATTTCCTTGTAGCCAACCCAGGCTTGAACAGCGGTTTCATGATTCCACAATATACAGCAGCATCAATCGTAAGCCAGTCAAAAGGGTTATGCTGGCCAGCTTCATGTGACTCCATACCATCATCACAAGGACAGGAAGACCATGTCAGTATGGGTTCAAATGCCGCGACCAAACTATGGAAAGTGGTACAGAACACCGAACGCGTCCTTGCCATTGAGCTGATGAACGCGGCACAGGCACTGGAGTTCCGTCGCCCGCTGCAGTCATCGGTAACAATAGAGACGATATTCAAAGCATATCGCAAGGTCGTTCCATTCGTATATAACGACACTGTAATGTATCCACATATTGCCGCATCTGTAAAATTCCTTAATGAATATGAGCCTCATTGTTAAGAATATCGGACAGCTCGTAGGCATTGATGAGAGCGGACGTTCATGCGTTGCCGGCAAAGAGATGGACAATTTCGACATGCTCACCAATGCATGGTTACTCATTGACGGAGAACGTATTAGCGACTACGGAACAATGGATACACTTCCCTCTATTGAGGGCCGTCAGGTAATTGATGCAAATGGTGGTTGGCTTTTCCCTTCATTCTGCGACTCGCACACTCACATCGTATATGCAGGCAGTCGGGAACAGGAGTTTCTTGACAAGATTAATGGACTGTCATACGAAGAGATTGCCAAACGCGGAGGAGGAATACTCAATTCCGCCGACAGGCTACATGATACATCCGAGGACGAACTTTACCGCCAAGCAATGGAGCGTATCGATGAGATTGTGTCAATGGGCACCGGTCTTGTCGAGATAAAATCGGGATACGGGCTCACACTTGAAGATGAGCTGAAGATTCTGCGCGTCATTCGACGCATAAAGGAGAATGCTCCATTGGAGGTACGCGCCACATTCCTCGGTGCACATGCTGTCGGTCGCGCATACAAAGGGAGACAGGCAGAATATGTGGAACATGTATGTAACGATATGATTCCGGCTGTGGCTAAAGAAGGGCTTGCAGACTTTGTGGATGTTTTCTGCGACAGAGGTTTCTTCACTGTTGAAGAGACAGCTGAAATTATTGAAACAGGAACAAGATATGGCATGCGCGCAAAGATACACGCCAACGAACTCGCAATTTCCGGCGGTGTAGAGATTGGTGTTGAACATGACGCCCTGTCTGTAGATCACCTCGAATCAATGGGCAACGAGCAGATAGAGGTTCTGAAAGGAAGCAATACTATACCTACTATGCTCCCGGGATGTGCTTTTTTCCTTGGCATAGGATACCCTCCTGCACGTAAGATGATTGACGCAGGACTTGCAGTTGCACTTGCATCGGACTTCAACCCGGGCACAGCACCGTCAGGCAACATGCGTTTTGTAACATCGCTGGCAAGCATCAAGATGAAGATGACACCTGCCGAGGCACTCAATGCCGCAACACTCAACAGCGCATGTGCGATGGGCGAGAGCAAGGACTATGGTTCAATAACACGTGGCAAGGTTGCCAATTTCTACATAACCAAGCCTCTCCCCTCACTTGCATATATGCCATATGCACATCAGACACCGATAATAAATACCGTTGTACTTAAAGGCAAACATATTAAATAAATGACTATGATAAAGAAATTGCTAATTTGCGCCATTGCATGCCTTACCATATCTACAGCCACTGCCGATGAAGGAATGTGGTTGCCAAGCCTTATCAAGGAGCGCATAAAGGATATGCGCAAGAAAGGATTCAAGCTCAAAGCTGATGATATCTATTCCGACACAAAGGCTTCGCTAAAGGACGCTGTCGTACAGTTCGGTGGCGGTTGCACAGGCGAGTTCGTTTCGCCCGAAGGTTTATTGCTTACAAACCACCACTGCGGTTACGGTTCAATACAGAAACTTTCATCTGTAGAAAATGACTATCTTACTTACGGCTATTGGGCAAAGTCACGAGAAGAAGAATTGCCTGTTCCCGGATTGACAGTAAGTCTTCTTATAAAGATGGAGGATGTAACTGCAAGGCTTGCTGCAGGAGAGAAGAAAGAAGATATAATCGCCGAAGCTGTAAAACAAGGCAAGGGATATCGGGCAAGCATTGAGCAGATGTATTACGGCAACCTCCAGTATCTTTTTGTATATCGTACATACCGCGATGTGCGTCTCGTTGGAGCACCACCTTCATCAATCGGTAAATTCGGCGGCGACACCGACAACTGGATATGGCCTCGTCATACCGGTGATTTTTCGGTTTTCCGCGTATATGCTGATGCTAACAATGAACCTGCCGATTATAGCAAGGATAATGTCCCCTACCGCCCTAAACGCCATTTCAAGGTTACAACAGAAGGTATTAAAGAAGGTGACTTCACCATGACTTATGGTTTCCCTGGCAACACACAGGAGTATATCACTGCTGAAGCAGCACGGTATGTGGCAGAAATTTCCAATCCAATGAAGATTGACCTGCGTACTATCCGTCTTGATATCATCAGCGAGGCACAGGCAAAAAGCGTGGTAACACGCATCGCATATGCAGCCAAGCATGCAAGCATCGCCAACGGTTGGAAGAAATGGCAGGGCGAAGCTCTTGGATTGGAAAAACTTGGCACAGCCGAAAAAAAGGCAGAATACGAAAAGGAGTTTGCAGCATGGGCTGCCGACAAACCCCAATATGCACACCTGCTAGATTCCATTCATGCAGGGTATGAAAAAGTCATTCCAGGATATTTCATGCGCGAACTGTTCAACGAATCAATCTATGCCATTGAGGCTTTTGCATATGCATTCCAACTGTACAACAAATGCCTTATCGACAACAAAGTAACTGCTGATGAACAGGCTGAAATACGAAGAAAATACCTGAAAGATTATAATATTGATGTTGACCATTCTATAGCACGCCGCATGATCGATGAATTCGTGAAACGTGCTATGGAGAATAAAATTCCAGATCAGCTCAAGCAGGCTGTAGCTGAATGTGGTAGCGCAGAAGCTTTTGCCGACAAACTGTTCTCCACAACAAGAATCCTTGACGAATATACTCTCACAAAAAAGGAATTAGAAGAGGACCCATTTGTACAGTTCACTTCATGGTTCCTGCCACTGATTATAGAGAATAGTGAATACGCATATCGCAACCTGAGCAACGTGCCGGCTGTAGAAAAATGGTACAAGCCTTATATGAAGGCTCTACGCGAATGGGACAGAAACCGCGCCTTCTATCCTGACGCAAACTTCACTCTACGTGTTGCATATGGCTCAATTACAGGATATGAAAATGCCGACGGCGAGTACCACACATATTTGTCAACTCTTGACGGTGTAATAGCAAAGGATAATCCGGAGATTTATGACTATAATATTCCTCAGGTGTTACGTGACATCTACGATAAGAAGGATTATGGTCGTTGGGCAATCATTAAGAATGGAAAGAAAACCGTTCCTGTATGCTTCTTGGCCTCAAACCACACTTCCGGCGGAAATTCAGGCTCACCGGTAATTAACGGAAAAGGAGAAATAATTGGTATAAATTTCGACCGCACATGGCGTTCTACCATGAGTGACATTGAATTTGACCCGACCATTTGCCGAAATATCTCTGTTGACATACGTTTTGTACTCTTTGTAATGGACCGACTTGGTGGCGCAGGCTATCTGCTTGAAGAGATGGGCATTAAATAACAGATTATGGATTACTTGAGTTCTTTGTTCATAGAACACTCGGCATTGCAGGCCATTGTGGTTTTATCGCTGATTTCAGCCTTTGGACTGATGGTCGGCAAGATACATGTTTGCGGTATATCACTCGGAATAACATTCGTATTCTTCACTGGAATTCTTGCAGGACACTTTGGGCTGAGCATTGACAGCCAGATGCTTTTCTATGCAGAGACATTCGGTTTAGTACTGTTTGTATACGCACTGGGATTGCAGGTTGGACCAGGTTTCTTCAGTTCCATGCGTACAGAAGGTGTCAGATTGCTATTGCCGGCCATTGGCGTACTTCTTATCGGAACATTGTTTGCCGTAATATTGAGCTTCACAATAAATGTCCCGATGGCAGAGATGTCCGGTATATTATGTGGAGCCACGACCAATACTCCGGCACTGGCTGCGGCACAACAGACTCTTGAGCAACTTGGGATAAACAGTAGCGGAGCGGCATTAAGTTGTGCTCTGACATACCCGTTGGGTGTCATCGGTGTAATATTGGCTATCATATTCTTGCGCAAACTATTTGTTCGCCCAAGTGACATGCCACAACCAGACAGCATTCACCGCAAGAATGTATTCATAGCAAGCTATCGTGTAACAAATCCTGCAATATTCGGCAAAACCATAGAAGAAGTTTCACATACATGGCATAACCATTTTGTCATTTCGCGAATGTGGCACGATGGACATGTGCTTATACCGATGTCCGACAGGTTATTACAGGAGAATGACATACTGCTGGTAATAACCAAACCCGAAGAGACAGAAGAGTTACGTCTTGTATTCGGAGAACAGGAACAGAAGGATTGGAATGCCGAAAACATAGACTGGAATAAGATTGACAGCGAGCTGACATCTCAAAGAATCTTGGTTACACGTCCTGAAATTAACGGAAAGAAGCTGGCATCACTCAAACTGAGAAACAACTACGGAATAAATATAAGCCGTGTATACCGTTCGGGAGTCCAGTTGCTGGCTACACCAGACCTGGTACTGCAGTTTGGCGACCGCCTTACCGTTGTTGGTGAAGCAGCAGACATCAAACGTGTGGAATCCATTCTTGGCAACGCCGTAAAGAGCCTCAATGAGCCGAATCTTGTATCAGTATTCATTGGAATGATACTTGGACTTATGGTAGGAAGTATTCCTTTATCAATTCCTGGCATATCATTGCCGGTAAAGCTGGGACTTGCAGGAGGACCTATCATAGTAGGAATACTTATCGGTACATTTGGCCCGCGTCTTCACATGGTTACATACACTACACGAAGTGCAAACATGATGTTGCGCGCTATAGGTCTGAATCTTTATCTCGCATGCTTGGGTCTTGATGCCGGAGAACACTTTTTTGAGACAGTAGTACGTCCGGAAGGTATCCTGTGGCTTGTTTTAGGACTATTGATAACATTTGTACCTATTGTATTGACCGGAATTTTTGCTCTTCGCGTAATGAAATTAGATTTCGGTTCAATTTCGGGACTGTTATGCGGTTCTATGGCAAACCCCATGGCATTGAACTATGCAAATGACACTATCGAAGGCGACAATCCTTCGGTTGCATACGCAACAGTATATCCTGTATGCATGTTCCTCAGAGTGATAATAATACAACTGGTCATCATGTATTTTGTATAAATTCCATGGCAACAATAAAGAGGACTGCAACCGTAGGGGAATACTTCCTTGAACTGGGTAGCAAGGAGATTGAAATTTACAAGATTGCAAAGGATGGCAGTGGTGCACTTAAACGCATCGATGACATACAAGGAACAATACGCATGATAGCCGATGAATATGGGTTTGAGAGAGATTATAACATTAGTTTCAGACAGCACGTTGCAAGACTGATACAATATATAAACGCATTTGAAAACAAACTACAGTAATATGAAAAGTAAAAGCATCTTTACCGCACTCCTGTTGTGCGCAATTGGGTTGAATGCCCAAACGGATTATATCCATGGTTTGTCAATCTGGTTTGATCAACCGACCACATTGAAAGGACACAGTATCTGGTATGATGGCAACCCTGCACAATGGAAAGGAAAGAAACCGGAATGGGCAGGTGATGGAGCCCACAACCCTGATCAGGAATGGGAATCACAGTCTTTACCCATTGGCAACGGAAACATTGGAGCAAACATCATGGGATCATTAGAGGCAGAGCGCATTACATTCAATGAGAAGACACTTTGGCGCGGTGGTCCAAACACAGAAGGTGGTGCACAGTACTATTGGAATGTCAACAAACAGTCGGCACATCTGCTTGATGATATTCGTCAGGCATTCCTCGACGGAGATGACGAGAAAGCCGCAAAATTGACAAGAGAGAACTTCAACAGTACAGCGTCATATGAATATTATGGCGAAAAGCCGTTCCGCTTTGGTAACTTCACCACAATGGGAGAATTCTACATTGAGACTGGCCACAGCATGATTGGCATGAGCGATTACAAGCGTATACTATCTCTTGATTCCGCTCTGGCAGTCGTACAGTACAAAAAAGATGATATATTCTTCCAACGCAAATATTTTGTTTCATATCCAGCTAACGTTCTTGTCATGAAGTTCAGTGCAAGCGAGCCTGGCATGCAGAACCTTGTATTCAGCTATGCTCCGAACCCTGTATCAGAAGGTACACTTGAGCAAGACGGAAAGAACGGTCTTGTATGGAAAGCAAAACTCGACAACAACAGCATGCAATATACAGTACGCATGAGAGTCGAGACAAAAGGCGGAAAGAAGACAATCAACAAAGGCAAGATACGTATCACTGGAGCCGACGAAGTATATTTCTACATTACCGGCGACACTGATTATAAGATAACTTTTGACCCAGACTTCCACAATCCAGAAACATATGTAGGTGTTAACCCTGATGAAACAACAGAGGAGTGGATAAAGAAAGCTGCTGCCAAAGGTTATGACAAACTGTTCAAGGAGCATTACAACGACTATGCGTCACTGTTCAACCGAGTTGAACTGAAAATCAACCCCAACGCACCAGCAACATACGAATTCCCAGGCACAGCCAACTTGCCAACAAACAAAAGACTCGAAAGCTATCGTAAAGGAAAGCCCGATTATAATCTTGAACAGCTCTATTTCCAATTCGGACGCTACCTGCTCATATCAAGTTCACGTCCCGGAAACATGCCTGCAAACCTGCAAGGTCTGTGGCATAACAACGTCGATGGCCCATGGCGCGTAGACTACCACAACAACATCAACCTGCAGATGAATTACTGGCCAGCATGTGTTACCAACCTCAACGAATGTATGCTACCCCTTGTCGATTTCATCCGCACACTGATAAAGCCGGGTGAGGTGACAGCTAAATCATACTTTGGAGCAAGAGGTTGGACAGCTAGTATTTCCAGTAATATCTTTGGTTTCACAGCACCATTGATAAGCCAGGATATGTCATGGAACTTCAATCCGATGGCCGGTCCATGGCTTGCTACACATATATGGGACTATTACGATTATACACGCGACAAGAAGTTCCTGAAGGAGACCGGTTACGATATCATCAAGAGCAGTGCCATATTTGCTATGGATTACTTATGGAAAAAGGATGACGGTTCATACACTGCAGCACCGTCAACATCTCCAGAACATGGCCCAATAGACCAAGGTGCAACATTCGTACATGCAGTTGTTAGAGAAATTCTGCTGGACGCCATTGCTGCAAGCGAAGAGATGGACACAGACAAGGAATTACGTAAGGAGTGGAACAAAGTTCTTGAAGGACTTGCCCCCTACCAGATTGGACGCTATGGCCAGCTCATGGAATGGAGCAAGGATATTGATGACCCTAACGACCAGCATCGCCATGTCAACCACTTGTTCGGTCTTCACCCCGGCCACACAATTTCACCAGTTGTAACTCCGGAACTTGCCGAAGCATCACGTATTGTCCTTGAGCACAGAGGCGATGGCGCTACAGGTTGGAGTATGGGCTGGAAACTTAACCAATGGGCACGCCTGCATGACGGAAACCATGCATACACACTCTTTGGCAACCTATTGAAAAACGGAACACTCGACAACCTTTGGGATACACATGCTCCATTCCAGATTGACGGCAATTTCGGTGGCACAGCCGGCATGTGCGAATTGATGATGCAGAGCCACATGGGCTTCATTCACCTATTGCCAGCTTTGCCCGATGCATGGGAAGATGGTTCTGTAAAAGGACTATGCGCCAAAGGTGGATTCGAGGTTGACTTAGCATGGAAGAGAGGCAATCTCGAAGAGGCTGTTATCAAATCAAACAGTGGAGAGCGTTGTGAATTGCTATATGGTGAGAATAAACTTTCATTCAAGACAAAGAAAGGCGCATCGTACAGAATTATCGTTGAAAACGGCAAATTGAAATACGAAAAGATGAAATAAAAAAGATACACGACAAAATAAGAAACTTGCAGGGTAATACCCTGCAAGTTTCTTATTTTAGCAATATCTTCTCGATAGCCTCTTTAAGTTGTGATTTACCCATTGCGCCTTGCGAGCGGTGCATTGTTCCGTTCTGTTCAATAAAGATAAGTGTCGGTATTGAACGGATGCTGAACAATGAGGCAAGTTCTTCTTCGTTGTCTACGTTTACTTTATAAAAGTCTACTTTGCCTGCATAATCGTTGGAAAGTTCTTCAAGCACAGGGGAAAGCATCTTGCATGGTCCGCACCAGTCGGCATAGAAGTCAATGATTGCAGGCTTGCTGCCCAAGAATTCAAAACCTATTGGATTCGACCTGTAATCCGCCACTCTTTTTATAAACTCTTCGTTTGTCAAATGTATTGTTGCCATAATCTTTTTCTTTTAAGTTATATGTTACGAAAATAACAGAATAGCCAATCAGTTATATTTTTCTATAACATTATTTAGCATAAAAAAGATTAAAGGCTCTTGGTATCAAAAGCATAATGCCATTGACAGGCCGCTGGCTGATGCGCCGAACTGCAACGAAGTGTTATACTCCTTTTCAAGACGGTTAAGACGTGCCTTGTACACACATATTGTAGGAATACCGGCCAGGAAGCACGCAACACCTGTAACCATGGAAGTTATACCGGCGTACATTGCAATGTCAGCCCCCAGACTTTCCTCCCCGGCAAAGGCATGTGGTAAAGCTACTATAAATCCACCTACCGTTGAAACAAATCCTAATGCCGTCAATGACAGACCACCCAATGTCAGTCCGAGACCAGTCTTATAACCAGCACGATACCTAAGATAGTCTTTACTCCTGTCAACACCAGTGAGTGACGAGAAACAATTTGCAGCATCGAACTTGTCAAGTTTCTGTTTTTGCACAAAAACCCTGCTTCCTCTAATGTCGAGCGAACTGTTTTCTGTTGCTATAATTGTTTGTTGCGCAGTGGCATTTATACTTATGAATACCGATATAAGCAATAGATACAAGCGGTTCATAAGAATACTTGTTTAATTATACTGATATATAAGGTGGTTGCATACACAATTCTCACCAAGCATAATGGAAATATTGACACTACGGCCTTCACCTGTCGTATTTTCATCAACAGTCAACAAAGGTGTCCACCTGTTTTCATTGTAATTCTCCACCCATACGACTCTTACCCAATAACAATCCTCAAGACCTATTATTGTATATTTATACTCATGTGTCAAATTAACGCAACGTTCCAGAAAATTCACATTCTCAATGCCTGATTGAGGTATTTCTATTACTTCTGCTTCTCCCTTTTCAGACTCATTTATAAGTGGCGGCACTTCGTTTCCATTATCATTTTTATCGCCGGTATTATTGTTATAGTCATCATTATAGCCATAATCGCCGTCATCTCCCTCTTCTTTTTCAATCTCCTCCAAGAGGTCTTCGAACATTCCAACCAAATCTCCACAAGATGTAAAAGTCACAGGCGTTACAGTCATGATTGCAACAAAAGTCAATGCTCTGAATACACGTTTCATAGTAATAGTCTATTAGTAGTTAATTTTAACAAAAACTGTGGCAAGTTACCAAAAAATATACATCTTACAATAAAAAGTTACCATAATTTGTCGATGTCATTAGGATTTGCGACTTTTGAAGAGAATTTTTATACAGAATTACTATAACACAAATGAAAGTCACAGTCATTGTTGATAACAAGCCACATATCAACAACCATGAACTGAAAACGGAACATGGTTTGTCACTTCATATAGAATACAACAGTTACAGTATTTTGTGTGACCTTGGCGCCAGTAATGTCTTTGCGGATAATGCAAAAATATTGGGCATTGACATTTCCACATGTAACTTCACCTTCATATCACATGGACATAACGACCATTGCGGCGGTTTAAGTCACTTCTTTAAGAACACAAAGGAGCAGAAAGTATACATACACTCAAGCATTCCTGACGAGGAATACTTTTCAACACGTAGGGAGAAAATACACAATCTTAACATCGACCGCAGGACATTCATTGATAACGAAGAGCGGTTAATCAAACTTGACGAAACTGCAGAGATTGCCGAAGGCGTATATGCAGTACAATGCCATGAAGACAGATACCCAACGCCTTACGGCAACTGTTTCTTATGGAAAAACAGCGGTAAAAAGGAGGAAAATGATAGTTTTAAGCATGAATTATCACTTGCGTTCATAACTCCGAAAGGAGTTGTTGTCATTTCACCGTGTTCGCATTGTGGGGCATTGAATATAATGCAGGAATGTAAAAGAGTTACAGGATGTGACAGGATATATGCCTACATTGGTGGGCTACATTTTGTTGAAGGAGAGAACTGTATTACAGAGACAACTGACTTTACAGATGCTATAAGGAAAGAATATCCTGAGACTCTTATCTTCACAGGACACTGTACATGTGAAACTGCAAAAAACATCATTGCTGAAAAGAACAACAATGCAACAATGTTCTCAACAGGCACAATCATTGAGTTGTGAGTCCCGTCTTTTTCGAATAAATCACATCCATAACTTTTTATCTGATACTATTATTGTTCAAGAACAATAAAAAAAGTACAGTTTTTTGATTGTTTGGATTGTTTAGATTAAATTAGCACCATTAATTGCTAATTTGGGATAACTTATGGAACAAAGAACAGCCCTTGGAAAGCTATGGCGCCTGATAAAACGTTATAACAGATACATCAAGGTAGGCTTGATAACACTTGTGGCACTGATAATAGCAATACTTCCTAATGAAGTATTCGGCATTGAAGGCCTGACCGACATTCAACAACGCGTGATAGCAATCTTTGTCTGGGCCGCATTCATGTGGATTATAGAGGCTGTTCCAGCATGGACAACATCGCTATTGATCATTGTCATAATGCTTCTGACGATATCCGACAGCGGAATATCATTCCTCGTTGACGGATATGCCAAGAATGAATTGCTCAGCTACAAGGTCATAATGGGTACATTTGCAAACCCTACAGTCATGCTGTTTATGGGTGGTTTCATATTAGCCCTTGTTGCATCAAAGAGCGGTGTTGACATAAGCATGGCACGCGCAATGCTCAAGCCATTCGGCTCAAAGCCCTCTGTGGCGCTTTTCGGTTTCATGCTCGTAACAGCCATATTCTCAATGTTCGTAAGCAACACAGCTACAGCAGCCATGATGCTTACATTCCTTGCTCCAGTATTGAGACAGTTACCAAAAACAGAAAAAGGCACAGCCGCACTGGCCTTGGCAATTCCTATTGGCGCAAACATCGGTGGTTTGGGCACTCCTATCGGCACACCGCCGAACGGTATTGCACTACAATACATCAATGATGTTGACGGTTTGAATCTGGGAGTTGATTTCGGAGAATGGATGATGATAATGACACCGCTAATGCTTGTAATTCTTGTAATTTCGTGGATAATATTGCATTTTATGTACCCATTTACGGAAAAAGAAGTAAAACTTACAATTGTAGGTGGTGCAAAAAAAGGATGGAGAACATATGTCATATACGGCACATTGGCTGTTACCATTCTGTTGTGGATGTTCGAAAAGGTTACCGGCATTAATTCATACGTTGTAGCCCTGTTCCCCATTGGAGTATTTGCAATAACCCGAATCATAAAGTCAAGCGACCTTAAAGATATTGACTGGGCATGCTTGTGGATGGTTGCCGGCGGTTTTGCGCTTGGCGAAGGAATGTCGAAGACAGGTCTTGCGTCTGCACTTGTAAATACCATACCGTTTGACAGTTGGCCGGCACTTATAGTAATGATTGGTGGAGGACTTATATGCTGGTTACTGTCACAATTCATATCCAACTCGGCAGCAACGGCACTTATGGTTCCAATCATGGTTGCCGTAGGTATTGGTATGAAAGACTCATTGGGAGAATATGGCGGCGTAGGTACGCTACTTGTTGGCGTTGCCATGTCAGCTTCATTCGCGATGTCGTTGCCAATAAGCACACCACCAAATGCAATTGCATATTCAACAGGACTTATAAAGACATCACAAATGTTCCGTGCTGGAATAATCATTGGTATAATATCATTGGTTCTCGGATATATACTCATTATCAACATTGGCAAATCAGGAATATTCGGTTAACAAAAACATAATTACATATATGAAAAAAACACTATTTATCGCATCTCTCCTTGTATTCTTGACAACAGGAGCATTTGCACAGGAAAAAGAGAAACCGAGCTTCAAGTTCTACGGTTTTGTAAGAAATTATGCTTGTTACGATACTCGTGAGAGCCTCACGTCGAACAGCGAGCAATTCTATTACATGCCAAAAGATATAAAGCTTGATGCAAACGGCGAAGACTTGAATGCACAGGACAATATCATGTTGTTGAGTATTACGACACGCTTAGGATTAAATGTCAATGGCCTGAAGTTCCTTGGCTCAAAGACATCGGCAAAGATTGAGGCAGACTTTGCAGGATTCAGCACAAGCAATACGGTTCTGCGTATTCGCCAGGCATATGCAAAGATGGACTGGGAAAAGAGCAAGTTGCTTGTTGGACAGGCATGGCACCCGATAATGGGCGATATGATGCCCGACGTATTCTCACTTGAGACCGGTGCACCGTTTACACCATTCAGCCGCTCTCCACAGGTACGTTACGACTATGAGACCAAAGGTGTAAAGTTGACAGCCACAGCCCTTTATCAATTCCAATACACATCTTATGGACCTGACGGTGCATCGTTCAACTACGCACGCAATGCCATTGTTCCCGAGATGTATCTTCAGGGTATTATAAAGAACGGTGGTTTCATGATGGGTATCGGTGTTGACCTTCTCACACTGAAGCCACGCCAGCAATATTCTGTAACAGAAAAAGTCATAAAGAACACACCGGTAGTAGATGCCAACGGACAACCCGTTTATGATATCATCAGCGGCGAGCAGATGTATATACAGAGCGAGGAAGAAAAAGTCACTGGCACATATAAATGTAATGAAGAGCTAATGATGAGCGTCAGCCCTACAATTTTTGCATCATACAAGAAAGGTAATTGGGGCGTGAAAGGACGAGTTACATACGCACAGAATGCAGCACACATGAGCATGATTAGCGGTTATGCAGTTACTGAAAAACTTGAAAACGGGGAATGGAAATACAGCAGCCTCAACAGCATCGGAGGTTGGGTAGACGCAACATACAAACAGCCACTGAAGACTGGTTACCTGACATTCTGTTGTTTTGCAGGCTATACCAAAAACCTTGGTTGCATGAATGAGATTGTAGGCAAGGATGCCAAAGAGAGAGCAACCAACATTTACATGCGTGGCGAGAAGAACATGGACTATATGTGGCGAGTTGCACCAAGCATCCTCTACACACACAACGCAATGTCTATCGGCGTTGAATACAACCCGACAACAGTAGGATACGGAAAGGCTGACAGCAAATACAACATGAGCGATGTACACGCAGTCACCAACCACCGTATCTGCGCTATGCTCAAATACAATTTCTAAAAAACAATCACTAAAACCATAAGACATGAACAAGAAAATTTTGACATTAGGCTTGATGTTGTTTGCCGGACTTGGTGCAACAGCACAAGTAAGCCTTGTAAACCCGGTGCCACAGGAGGTAAACATCACCAAGGAAAACGCACTTTTTGATGCACCTGCACAATGGAGCATCAACTCAAAAAAGAGTAGCGGATATGTATATGACGCACTTGCATCAGCAACACCTGAGATTGCAAAGAAAGCCACATTCAAAGTTACTATTGGTGTTCGTGGCGACAAGCAGGTAAGCAAATACAATAAATCTATTCCAACAAAGATTGAAGGTTACTTCATGAAGGTTACCGACAAAGAGGTTGTAATTGCCGGCAACGATGAAAAGGGACTTTTCTATGGTGTACAGACCCTGCTCGGAATGATGAGAGAGGGCAAGCTTGAAGCATGTACAATCACAGACTGGCCCGACGTTCCTTTCCGTGGAACTGTTGAAGGATTCTACGGTACACCATGGAGCCATGAGGCACGTAAGAGCCAGCTTGAGTTCTACGGACGCAACAAGATGAACGTATACATCTACGGTCCAAAGGATGACCCCTGGCACCGCGACAAATGGCGTGAGCCATATCCCGAAGCAGAAGCCAACCGTATTGCAGAACTTGTAGAGGTTGCAAAGCAGAACGGTGTAAACTTCTATTGGGCTATACACCCGGGCGTTGATATCAAGTGGAACGACGAGGACCGCGATTTCCTCATGGCAAAGCTCGAGGTTATGTACCAGCTTGGTGTGCGTTCATTCGCAGTCTTCTTTGATGATATCTGGGGTGAGGGTGCAAAGGCAGACAAGCAGGCAGCATTGCTTAACTACATCGACGACAACTTCGTACAGGTGAAGAAAGACGTTGCTCCGCTCATTCTTTGTCCTACAGAATACAACAAAGGCTGGGCAAACGAGCAAGGCGGTTACTTGCGCACATTGGGTAGCACACTAAACAAAGGCATTGAGGTTATGTGGACAGGTAACTCAGTTGTTGCATGCATCGACAAACCGACTATGGAGTGGATCAATGAGCGTATAGAGCGTAAGGGTTATATTTGGCTCAATTTCCCTGTAAATGACTTTGTCCGCGACCACATTCTTATGGGTCCCGCATACGGCAACGGTCTTGACATCGCTTGTGACGTATCAGGCTTTGTTAGCAACCCTATGGAGTATGCTGAGACATCAAAGATCTCGCTCTATGGTATTGCAGACTACTGCTGGAACATGGAGGCTTATGACTACCAAAGCAACTGGGAAAAGAGTTTGAAGGATATTCTCCCAAGCAATCACCAGGCATTGCGTACTTTCGCACTCTACAACAAGGACCTTGGTCCTAACGGACACGGTTTCCGCAGAGAAGAGGGAGATGAGATAAAGGAAATTGCAGAGAAAGCTCTCAATGGCGACCAGTTCGCAGCAGCAATGCTCAACGTGGCTTGCAACGAACTTGAGATGGCTTGCGACTTTCTGCTTACCGACAACAGCAACCCACAGTTGCTCCACGAGTTACGCCCTTGGATTATCCAGGGTAAGAACCTTGCCGCTTACGGTAGAGTTGTATGCACAATGAGAATGTTCGCAGAGATGAAGGACAACCGCAATACAACAAGCCAGTTCATCAACTTTGAGAACCTCTACAATCAGGCACGTTCATTGCAGAAGCAGATGTTCGAACTTGAGAACAACAAGGCTATGCGCCACCCATATCAGATTGGCACAAAACTTGGCACAAAGGTTATGTTACCAACATTGAACAAATTATTTGCTTTTGCTACAGAAAAATATAATGCAGCACAGGGCAAAAACCTTGACACAACAGCCGAATATAACCCATTCAAGTTGTCTTCATCAGTCAAGCAGTTGGCATTGCTT
Organism: Bacteroidaceae bacterium; assembly: GCA_045630965.1. Lineage (GTDB taxonomy): Bacteria > Bacteroidota > Bacteroidia > Bacteroidales > Bacteroidaceae > HGM04593. Next base: position 47,272 of record JAZQTU010000007.1, read on the forward strand.
CCTGTAACATTGAACGGCGATGTTGTTAACATCACTCCAGCACTTGAGGTAATCAACTGGCAAGCAGACGGTGAATTGTTGCTCGAGAGCGAGACACCAATCACATTCCAGGGTATGGACTTCAATTTTGGTGTGAACGACGTTGCTAAATACTTCAAGCTTGAGTTGTTCGTAAACGGTGCATGGAGAGAGGTTGCGCTGCTCCACTACGGCGCAGAAGACCCTGTTATCCACACAGGCAATGAACTTGGCGGCATGACAGCAACCAAGCTACGCATCACAAACAAGAGCGGTGAAGAGCAGAAAGTATATTTCAAGAACTTCCGTTTCGTAAGAAGATAATTGGATAAAAATATCTCTTTCAAAAGAGATATCAAAACAGAGTAGTGGCGCATTTTGTAAAATGCGCCACTACTCTGTTTACAGGAGAAAGGCGGAGGTAAAGATATATTGAAGCGAAAATTTTCTTTCACTCTTGTACCCAAAGCCAAGAATATTTGATAATTTTACGCACAATTATCAACGGTAATTTATAATGATATGAGTTACAATATACTTAAAGGAAAGAAAGGTATAATTTTTGGAGCACTGAATGAACAGTCAATAGCATGGAAAGCTGCCAAAAGGGTTGTAGAAGAAGGTGCGGAAATTGTACTCACCAATGCTCCCATAGCATTACGTCTTGGCGCAATCAACAAACTGGCCGAAGAGACCGGTTCAATAGTTATACCAGCCGATGCCACAAACATTTCAGACCTTGAGGCATTGGTTGACAAAGCAATGGAACAGTTCGGAGGACAATTCGACTTTGTACTCCATTCAATAGGAATGTCTCCGAATGTACGCAAGAACATCCCTTATGAAGATATCAACTACGACTTCATGAACAAGACGCTGGACATTTCGGCACTGTCGTTCCACAAATTGTTGAAGGTACTTTACAGCAAGAATGCCATTAAACGTGGAGGTTCAATTGTAGCCCTTACATATATTGCCGCAGAGCGCACATTTGTAGGTTATAACGACATGGCTGATGCCAAGGCACTGCTGCAGTCCATTACACGCAGTTTCGGTGCAATATATGGCAAGAAATATGGTGTCCGCATCAACACCATTTCGCAATCGCCTACAGCCACAACAGCTGGGCAGGGAATTGCAGGAATGCAGGATATGCTGAAGTATGCCGATTCTGCATCGCCGTTAGGCAATGCTTTGGCCGAAGACTGCGCCGATTATATTGTAATAATGTTCTCCGACTTCACACGTAAAGTCACCATGCAGAACCTGTATCATGACGGAGGTTTTTCAACAACCGGCCTGTTACAGTTATCACAAGCAGAAGAGTAAAAGAACTGTAAGTATTACACACACCAAAAACGGCATTCTAATGAATGCCGTTTTTGGTGTTATTTATGTTTATGATTGTACTTGTACAATTGTAATGAATTGGCAAGATTATGCCAAATTGAATAGAAGCCACCGGCAATAGCCGTAACCGGGGTAAGGAATGTACAAGCAAACCAAATGGCGAAAACAGTATTCTTTTGCCCCAAAGCCTGACCGGATGCAATCACATCACCATAACGTCTTCCCACGAAGCGTCCGAAAGCAAATTGAGCGATACAACAGACAAGCGATACACCGGCGATAGCTGCCATTACCCAGAATGATAATCCTGAATGCACAATTGCACGTGTTGTCATGGCAATAGCCAATGTCAATGCCACGAGCCAATGGTAGAAGGGCCAGTTACGTCCTTTGGTAACTATGAATCTATGTACAGAAGGCAACAGACGTCGCAAAATCTCTGCGCATATCAACGGCAACAGCAACAGTGGGAACACCTTTGCCATTATAAGAAAAAATGACTCCGACAAAGACATACCCTCTACCGGATGAGACAGCGAGAGACAAAGCGGTGCAACAACGGCAACAATAATATTTATTTGAATAGTATATGCAATCAATGAAGCTGTATTGCCTCCCAGACGCGCAACAATCACAGCTGCTGCAGTAGCTGTCGGTGTCAAAAGGCAGAGCATCACGCCCTCAAGGATAACCCTAAACGACAGAGGCATCTCCGGCACAAAAGCTATCAGCATAGATATGCCAACGAATGCTATCACCTGAAAGGCAAGCAACCATAAATGCCACTGCGATGGTTTCAGATCACTTATACGCACTCTACAGAACGTTATGAAGAGCATTGCAAAGATAAGCCACGGCTGTGCTATTGATATAACAGCCTCAACAAAGTCATGCGTTGAATCAAACAGCGGGATATTGGCATATAACAGATAAGATACAACGCCGGTAGCCATTGCTATAGGCAATGACCAATTACGCAAAAATTGACGGACTTTGATTTCTCTCATATACTTTCCAATATTTTCCAGGCCTGCGGCAGACTGTTCAGGATATCACCTGCAACAAGCGAAGTCTCCCCATACTCCCTTGCCGCGCAATCACCGGCAAAGCCATGAACATATACCCCTATGCGCGCTGCATCAGCTGCAGAATAACCTTGAGACAACAAAGATAATAAAATTCCTGTAAGTACATCACCACTACCACCCGTTGCCATTCCCGGATTACCGGTACTGTTGAAATACAAATTTCCTTCGGGAGAAACAACCACGGTATGCGCACCCTTAAGAACAACAGTCACCCCCGACATTGCGGTATACGACAAGAGCTTCTGTAGTTTATCATACGAAGCGCTTGAATTTCCAAAAAGCCTTGCATACTCTCCAGGATGAGGTGTAAGCACACTATTCGCCGGCAAACGGTACAGATATTCAGGGTTGCAGGATAGGATATTCAGCGCATCGGCATCAAGCACCATTGGTACATTGCTGTTTTCAATAAGATTAAGCAATGCCTTTTCACTCTCCTTCTCTTGACCAAGCCCAGGTCCCACAGCTACAGCATTGTATTTGGCAGTATCGATAAAGTCACTGAAGCATGTATCATTACTGTCAATGCTTGTCATTGCTTCGGGGACTGAAGATTGCATTATCACATTATTACATGGCGGAACATGTACTGTCAGCAGCCCGACTCCGGAACGCATTGATGCACGTGCAGCAAGCACTGATGCCCCCGCCATACCTTTTGAGCCGGCCACAAGCAAAGCGCGTCCAAAGCAACCTTTATGTGCATACTTTGCACGAGGCTTAAACAACGACTTTATATCCTTTTCATCAACGAAGAACAGGTTTGAGTGCATCTTATTGATACCCTCCTGTGACAACCCGATGTCAAGAATGGATATATCTCCTGCATACGATGCATTTTCGGGAAAAAGCAGCGACATTTTAGGAAATTGTAGAGTAAACGTCACAGAAGCTTTTACTATTGTATCGTTTCCAAGAGTGTTGTCTTCACCCATAAGCCCCGATGGCATATCAACAGCCACAACCTCACATGACGAATTGTTCATGGCATGTATGACATCTGCATAGATGCCCTCATATATAGGCTTGTTTAGCCCACTGCCAAATAGAGCGTCCACAATTATTGTATCACTGTCAAGCGTTGGCATTGAAAATGCATCGCATACCTCAATGACAGTAACAGCCTTTTCCTGCAAACGACGAAGATTTTCGGAACAGTCACACGACAATTTCCCCTTAGGGTTTATGACCCATGCCTTCACACTGCAACCCGCATCATGAAGCATACGCGCCACAGCAAGACCGTCACCACCATTATTTCCACTCCCTGCAAAAACAGCAAAAGCATGCTTTGGATAACGGTCAAGAATTGCCGTTGTAAGCGCACGAGCTGCACGTTCCATCAAGTCAATGGAAGTAACAGGTTCATGCTCTATTGTATAAGCATCAAGTTCCTTTATTGCCGATGTGGGAAAAAATTTCATAAAGTAGCCAGATATTCAAGACCCTCTTTATATCCGTCAAATCCTTTACCGCAGATAGTCTTCTGTGCATACAGCGAGACGAAAGAAAACTGTCTGAATTTTTCACGTGTGGCAATATCGGTAAGGTGTACTTCAACTGTAGGCAACGCAACAGCCTTCAAGGCATCAAGAATTGCCACGCTCGTATGTGTATATGCAGCAGGATTTATCAATATACCGTCAAAAGAACCATAAGCAGCCTGTATTTTGTCTACGATAACTCCTTCATGGTTAGACTGGAAGAGTTCCACCTCAAGGCCAAGAGCTGCAGCCCATTCACGGATTGCCCCCTGCAGTGCCTCAAAGTTCTGCGCACCATAGAGAGCAGGCTCACGCAACCCCAAAAGGTTAAGATTAGGACCATTTATAACCAATATTTTTCTCATAAAAATATTCCTTTCTAACGTAAAGTGAATCCAATAGGCATTACAAAGTACACACGCACCTTCTTCTTACCTATTCTGCCCGGTTTCCATTTTGGCATAGCCTCAATAACACGAAGAGCCTCCATATCAAGATAGAAATCACCGGAACTCTTTAGAACCTGAGGACTTGCAACAGTTCCATTGCTGTTTATAATGAAACGCACTATCACTCGACCTTGCGAGTTGTTTTTACGAGACACTTCCGGATAACGTACACTGCCAGCCAAATACCTCTGCAAAGCCGACACACCACCACGAAACTCGGGCTGTTTGTCAACAGCATTGATATCGTAAACTTTTTCCTCTTCTGTAACAGCTGTAGCTACTACATCATCTTTCACCTGCGCTTGCACGGAAAAAGTAAAGAGAAAAACAGATACGGCAAACAATACTTTAATCATAAAACCTCCTTTTAAGTATCAAGCGTAACACAGCTATCACGCTTTTAAGCAATTCCACTGAATTTTTAGTATAAAATGGTGAGGGCAAGGCTTACGAAGATTTTGAGAACAGGAGTTTACTAATCGTAAATGACTGTTCTCAAAATTGAGTATAACACAGCCATCGCCATTTTAGACAAAAATTATATTATTTCGGCATACGTACCAAAATACCTGAACTGCTCCCCACACTCATGAAGTTCACACATGAGAGAGAGGAACTCCTCGCTGTATACAGATGCTTCAATATCAAAATAGAAACGATATTCAAACTCACGTTCCGGTATCTGACGGCTCTCAAGTTTTACAAGGTTGACACCTGTTGCGTTGAAGCGGGACATGATGCGGAAGAGTGTACCTGGGCGGTTAGGAATATTTATCATTATACTTGTACGGTCAGCGCCTGAATATATCTTAGGCTCTTTTGCAATACAAATGAAGCGTGTATAATTGTTGTCGCGGTTTTGAATAGCCGATTTAAGCACTTGAAGCTGATAAAGTTCGGCACAGAGGCGCGAAGAGAGCGATGCCTTTGTGGGGTCTCCGCTCTGAGCAACCATGCGCGCAGCCTCAGCTGTGTTCTCGCATGCAATTACACGCACATTCTTCAACGAAGAGAGGAATTCAGAGCATTGATTGATAGCTTGCTGATGTGAGTATATCTCGCGGATATCCTCAAGTTTTGTTCCTGGGAGTGCCAGAATTGCATGGTCAACTTTAAGACGTACCGAACGGACAATACTTACATTATATTCAGAAAGCAAATCGTAGATAGCATTTACCGAACCGGCAAGAGAGTTCTCGATAGGGAGAACACCGAACTCGCAAAGACCGCTGCTTACGGCTTTGAATACACCCTCAAAGTTGTTCATATACATTATTTCGGGAAGGTCGAAAAGACGCTCCGATGCAAGGTGTGCATACGAGCCCTCACAACCTGCACAACCTACCGATGCGCGTTTTGGGAACGGCTGTGGAGGAACAGATGCTATATTCTTGAACGAGTTGAAGAACTCGCTGCCCTCGGAAAGCATACGTGTCTCGTATGACTCGCTGAGGTCGAATATTGTGCGGTACAAGGTACGTCCGTAACCCTCAAATTCGGGGCCAAGACGCTTTGATACGTTCTGCAACACGGCACGCGCACGAGAGGGGTGATATACAGGCATATTGTTCTCTTTCTTATACTTGCCTATACCGGAAACCACCTGCATACGACGTGCGAAGAGGTCACACATTTGAGAATCTATCTCATCAATTTCCTTACGTAGTTTTTCTAAATCCATAATTATATTTTTTTATATTATTATTCAACCTTACCGCCAAGCATTGCAAAATCGTCAAAGAATGTTGGATATGATTTCGCAACACATGTTCCGTTATCTATTACTGTTATACCTTTTGCCACACACGACATTATTGCTGCCGACATTGCTATACGATGGTCACCGAAACTGTTGACAACACCATTGACTACAGGCTCACCACCAAAAACGGTAAAAGTGTCATCGCCTGCCTGAGAGGCGATACCAAACGAGGCAAGCACCTGCCTCATAGCTTCAAGGCGGTCACTCTCCTTGAAACGCAGACGGCCAACACCGGTGAAGACAGTTGTACCTTGTGCCACAGCAGCTGCAACCGAGAGTATCGGCAAGAGGTCGGGAGTATCAGTGCAATCGAGTTCTGCACCAAAAAGGTGCGAAGGCATAGCGACCACACCACTATCAGTAATATTAATAAAAGCACCCATAGAGCGCAAATGGTCTATAACCTTACTGTCACCCTGAAGCGAAGCTGTATTCATTCCGCAAACAGTTACAGGGTTCTTACCTGTAACACCGGCAACAATCCAGAATGCAGCCGACGACCAATCGCCCTCAACTGTTATTTCTGAAGGCATGCGGTATTGTTGTCTGCCTTGTATCTTGAAAATATTTCCTTGCTGTTCTATTTTTATACCGGCAATTTTCAAGGCATCGAGTGTCATAGCTATATACGAAGCACTTGTCATTATACCGGTGACTTCTATCTCACTATCTACGCCAGCCAACGGCAAGGCAAAAAGCAAACCGGTAAGATATTGCGAAGAGATATTGCCCGGCAGTGAATATCTGCCACCTTGTAACAAGCCGGTACATTTCACAGGCAATTCATCTATAGTCTGTTTTTCAAAACACATTCCATGAACAGCAAGAACATTGCAAAGGTCGCTCATTGGACGTTGAGGCAACTTGCCACCACCCACAAATATAGCATCTGCGCCAAGCACAGCAGCCACCGACATAAGAAAACGCAGTGTTGAGCCACTCTCGCCACAATCGAGCGTTGCACCCTTGACAACCTTTATCGGGTTAATCTCGAATACTCCTCGAGAATATGTTATTGATGCTCCAAGTGCATTCAGACAACGCATTGTTGCTATTATATCGTCATTGACATTACTGCAATATATAGTACAAGGTTCTGTGCCAAGAGCTGCACATATAAGCAAACGATGTGCCTGCGACTTTGACGGGGGAGGTGTAACCACGCCCTGCAGTGTTCCCGAAACCCTCTTTTCCATAGTTTTACATTACCTTATGCAGCAGACCGTTCAGTTCATCCAATTCCATATCTACAAGAGTACACTCACCGACAGCACGTGGCAGAACGACAGAAATAGTTCCTCCACGACGTTTCTTGTCGGAGAGAAGAGATGCAAAAATCTCCTCTGCACTATACTTGCATGATATGTCAAAACCGTATTTCTCAAGCAATTGTGATATTTCGTCCGCAACATCACACAAGCCACATAATGGAGCTATGCGCGATGCAATGACCATACCTTTTGCCACAGCCTCTCCATGTGAGACAGCAAAACCGCTCAATTTCTCTATTGCATGACCGAATGTGTGCCCAAAATTCAACAATCCACGTATAGCATTGTCAAATTCATCCTGTTGCACGACATCACGCTTTATTTCAACACACCTTGCAACAACTTCATCACGATTGAATGGAAGAGTATGCAATATATTGTATAGGTTCTTGTCAAGTATCATTCCGTACTTTATCACCTCGGCACAACCGTCACGATAAATATTGGCTGGGAGAGTATCCATTAATGCCGTGTCACAGCATACAAGCGACGGCTGATAGAAACTGCCCACAAGATTTTTCCCGGCAGGAATATCTATGGCTGTCTTACCACCCACAGAACTGTCGACTGCCGCAAGAAGAGTTGTAGGCACCTGCACATACTTTACTCCACGCAGGTAAAGTGATGCGGAAAGACCTCCGAGATCACCAACCACTCCACCGCCAAAGGCTATGACTGCATCTTTGCGTGTCATCTGTTCCTGAGCAAGGAAATTGAGAAATGCCAGCATATTTTCGGCACATTTTGAAGCCTCGCCGGCAGGTATCACATATTTGCATGCGTTGTAACCGGCATGCGAAAGATGTTCCATTATGGCGTTGCCATACAATGCATCGACATTGCTGTCTGTAAGCACCGCAAGGCGGCAATCACCCAGAAGTGGACGCACCAGTTCACCAATGTGGGCAAGCAGCCCTTGTCCTATATGTATATCGTAACAGCGCGATGCGCTTACGTGTATTGTCCTGTACTGCATAATCATTCTGTTATTCCGATTCTTCCTTTGCTATACGTCCGTCACGCAGAAGAGTGCATAAAGTTTCGGCATCGCCGGCAACCATTGCATCACGATATTCCTGGAGCGATGCAATAAGCAGATCAAGTTCGCCAAGCAGATATTCCCTGTTTTCAAGGAACAGTTCAGTCCACATACCTTCATTAAGGCGCGATACGCGGGTAAAATCGCGGAAACTGCCGGCACTGTACCCTTTGTGCAACTTTGCCGAAGGGCTTTTTATGAAGGCATTGGAGACTACATGGCACATTTGTGACGTGTATGCTATGATGCGGTCATGGTAATCGGCAGTCGTAACCATAAACTTCTTGAAGCCCAATGGCTGCAATGCCTGTTTTACACGGTCATAAAGGTTAATGTCGTCATGTACCGGAGGCACCATTATAAACGACGCACCATTGAAAAGCGTTGCTTTTGAGTATTTATACCCAGAGAACTGCAAACCAGCCATAGGATGTCCACCGACAAAGGTAAAACCATATTTTTCGGCGAGGGAAAAGCCAAGGCTGCAAATCATTTTCTTTGTTCCACAGAAATCGAGGACCAGTGTCTTTGCATTTATATTTGTCGCATTGTTCTCAAGATAACCGGCTGACGCCTTGGGTGTTGCTGTCAACAGCAACAAGTCGCACAAACCGATATTACCGACCGACAGTTCACTGTCGACCGTACCTTCGAGCCGTGCATAACCTGTAATATTCTCATTTATATCATAGGCATATATGGTATGCCCGGCTGCCTTGAATGATTTGGCAGCCGAGCCTCCAATAAGTCCCAGACCTACTATACCTATTATCATAGTATCTTATCAGTGCATTATACTACGGATCTCGCGTACGCGCTGTGCAACCTCGTCGAACTGTTCAGGAGTGAGCGACTGTGCACCGTCACACAAAGCACACGAAGGATTGTTGTGTACCTCGATTATAAGACCGTCGGCTCCCGAAGCACAGGCTGCGCAAGCCATAGGGCGTACAAGGCGTGAAACACCTGTAGCATGACTTGGATCAACTACAACAGGCAAGTGTGTAAGACCATGCAATACAGGAACAGCTGCAAGGTCAAGCACATTACGTGTATAAGTATCATAGCTGCGGATTCCGCGCTCACAAAGGATAATCTGTTCATTACCCTCGGACATTATATATTCGGCACTCATAAGAAGTTCCTTGAGTGTAGCAGACATACCGCGCTTAAGGAGAATAGGCTTGTTGCAACGACCCAACTCTTTAAGAAGCTCAAAGTTCTGCATGTTGCGCGCACCTACCTGAATGATATCTACATCGGCAAACAGGTCAAGATGGGCTGTCGCCATAATTTCAGTTACAATTGGAAGGCCTGTAGCCTCACGAGCCTTTAGCATGAGCTGAAGACCCTCGGCACGCAAGCCCTGGAAATCATAAGGCGAAGTACGGGGCTTGAACGCACCACCACGAAGGATGTTCGCACCCGAAGCCTTTACAGCCTTGGCTACAGCCAATATCTGCTCCTCGCTCTCAACAGAACATGGACCGGCCATGATTGCGAAATGGCCACCACCTATTTTCACCTCATTCTCACCCTTACCTACAGTGATTATTGTATCCTCGGGGTGGAAACTGCGGTTTGCACTCTTGAAAGGCTCGGTAACACGTGTCACATTGTCCACGATTTCTAGCCCTGCGAGCAGGTCCATGTCTATTTTACGGGTATCACCTATGAGACCTATTACAGTCTGGATTTCTCCTTCCGAAACATGTACTCTTACACCCTGCGACTCAAGCCAATGGACAAGATTGTCCTGCTGAGCCTTTGTTACTCCATGTTTTAATACAGCTATCATAATTTTATTTTTTACGTTTTAGCAGTTGCCATAGGTGGCAATCATTGACATAATATTATTAAAATCTCATTGAACTATTGCAAAAATACAAATAAAGTTCAAACATCCTATAATTTTGTAAAAAATGGGTAATAATTTAAGCATAATAAACACTTTCACGACACTGTATTGTATAATGCAGTAAGCATTAGCCCCAATTTAGAAAGATTTATTATAAAGAAATAGGCCGGCGATCGCCGGCCTATTGTTGTTATAGCAACTCGCGTTGTAGCAAAATCACGATAAATGCTTCTGTATTTTGCACACAAATCTTATTTTACAAGAATCTTCTTGCCATTGATGATATAAATTCCGTTTGCAGGGTTCTCAACCACACGACCGTTGAGGTCATAGACCTTTGCATTTTTTTCGTCTTCACTTTCAACACCTTGATAGGAAACAGTATTTCCAATAACGATATCTTTCTTTACATCGCACTCATTATAATCAACAATACAACAAGTTCTGTCGGACATGCTGGTAGGAATATATTCTATTCCATCCATTTCAAATTTTGAACTCAATAATTTGGTTAATAAATTTCATTTAAAAGGTGTATAAAAACAAGAAAGACGTGAGACTTGTCGCCTTACGTCCACAAAACTGAGGCATCGCCAAACGCCTTTACGGAATGAACTATGAAGAAACAATATTCCCACGCCGTGGAATATACACATAGTTTATGCGTAGAACACGCATAAACGGTATATACACAGAATGAGCATTGATTGCTTAAGTCCTCCGTTAATTTTGGCGAAATTTCAGTTTTGGACCTAATACAAAATGCTTTTGGGGAATATTTTTCTTCTGATAATGGTTTACAAAAGTGGGCTGTGCTCATTGAACACAGCCCACTTTTTCATTTGTATACTAAAACTAATTACTTAGCGAGGATTTTCTTTACCTCTTTTGCAATTGCCTTGTCAGCGGCAGCCTTTGCAGCATTGAGTTTCTTCTGTGCAGCAGCCTCAGCCTTTGCATTGCCGGCAGCCTTTGCAGCCTTCACTGCATCGTAAAGAGCCCAAAGGTTCTTCTGTGCAGTAACCTTCTTCTGTGCTGCGCTGTAAGCCTCAGCCTCAGCCTCTGTAGCAGCCTCAGCCTCAGGAGCCGCATAAGCGTGGTTGTAACCCTCTACCTCATTCCAGTGACCACGTGTAAAGTCGGGGAATGTAACGGCTGCGCAGTTGTTGTCCATTGACAATGTACCGAGCTCTGCCAAGCAGCACCACTCAGCCATGTCATATACGTCCATATCAAGTGGCAAACCGTTCTGCAAGCAGTAAACAAGACGTGAGTCCATCACGAAGTCCATACCGCCGTGACCGAGGCCGCGACCCTTCTCAACATACTTCTTGAGGATTGGGTGGTAGTACTTTGCCATCATTGCATTTCTCTGCTCTGCATTCATAAAGCCGTGAGCATTAAGGTTGTCAACCTGAGGAGCACCTGTACCCTTGAGTGCCTCACCTGAGAGTGCGAGCTCGGGAGTTGGATACTTTGTTGCATAACCCTTTGTACCTGTGAGCTTGAACAAACGGTTGTAGGGCTGTGGAGTCATAACGTTGTGCTGGATTTCAACCACCTTACCCTTTGCTGTACGCATAAGAGTTGTTGTGTGGTCACCGTTGCGGAACTCCTTGCACTCCTTGCCGGTCTTCTCCTTTACAAGTTCCTTACCGAAGAATGGATCTGTATCCATTGCAACAAGTGTTGTAAAGCGGTCGCCACGGTGAATGTTCATACACTGTGCAACGGGGCCAAGGCCGTGAGTAGCGTAGAGGTCGCCACGGTTCTCCTTGTTGTACTTCAGACGCCAGTGGAGGTTGTCAACGTCATTGTCGGCAGGATCCTTCCAGTATGCATCCCAGAACCACTCGAGGCTGTGGATGTAAGCACCCTCGGCGCGGATAATCTCACCGAACACACCCTGCTGTGCCATATTCAATGCGTTCATTTCATAGTCGTCATAGCAGCAGTTCTCGAGGATGAAGCAGTGGAGACGTGCCTGCTCAGAGAGGTTGATAAGGCTCCAGCACTGCTCGAGGTTCATTGCAGAAGGCACCTCGATGGCTGTGTGCTTGCCGTTCTCCATTGCATACTTCGCAATTGGA
>JAZQTU010000008.1:0-46989 GCA_045630965.1 Bacteroidaceae bacterium
GCTGATTGAGCAATAGCCGCCAAGCCCCTCTTCGTAATAAAGAGCATCCTCGGGGCGATGCATTGTTACCTCAAACACATATTCGCTCTGTATATCGGCAACACTCTTGTCGAGCAATACGCAACGCTTGTCAAGAATCATAATGTGGTCGAGCAGATTCTCGATATCCTTGACCTGATGGGTCGATATTATTATGGTACGGTTATCGTCCATCGCACGTGCAACCATTTTGCGGAATTCAGCCTTCGCAGGAATATCAAGTCCGTTGGTAGGCTCATCAAGCAACAGATATTCGGTATTCATTGCAAGGGCAATACAAAGGATAGCCCTCTTGCGCTGACCGAGTGACAACGATGTGAACTTGCGGTTTATATCAATCCCGAAATCGTTCAGCAGACTATTCAACAGACTCTCGTCGTAATTGGGATAGAAAGCAGATATACCGCCTGCATAGTTCTTTATTGATACTGCAGGACCTTCAAAATCCTCGGGAATATAGAATATCCTGGAGAGAAAACCGGGCATACGGTCTGCCGGCGAATATCCGTCAATATTTATTTCACCGCACTTTGTTGTGAGCAATCCGCACAACAGCTTGAAAAGAGTACTCTTTCCCACTCCGTTAGCACCAAGCAGACCATATACCCTGCCCTGCTCGAAAGTGGTGCTTATATTATCCAAAACCTTTGTATTGGAATAAGCAAATGACAAATCTTTGACCCAAATCATAGTGTATTAGTTTATTAGTACACCGCAAATGTAAATACAATTAGATTTACTTTCCAAATTTTTATTGACCTATTTTTAAAAATTTATGCTATTTTCGCAAAAACAACTGTTTTATGAAGAAGATACATATTTATATTTTAATGCTTGTTGCAGTTGTAGCCTGCAACAGACCTGTTACGACAAACGACTGTAATGTATTGCCTTTGCCACAGAGCATTGAACTCAACAGCAAGGTTTTCACCTTATCGGGAGCAACGGAGGTTGTGGTTGAAGCACCTGAGAACGACAAGAGAATTCTTGAGGAGTATCTGCAGGCATCGCTCAATGGCCTTGACAATGCAAAAAGCGGAACAATAAGACTTGTTGTCAAGGAGAACATCGAAGGTATTTCATCGCCCGAGGGCTACAAGATGGATATCACGCCAAAAGAGATAACAGTCACAGCAACAAGCGGAGCTGGACTTTTCTACGCATTGCAGACAATCATGCAGTTGGCCGGCGAGGACAACACTGTTGCATGCGGCACAATAACCGACGAACCGGCTTTTGCCTACCGTGGACTGATGCTTGACGTAAGCCGCCATTTCTTCGGCAAGGAGTTCGTGAAGAAACAGATTGACGCAATAGCACACTTCAAGATGAACCGTCTGCACCTGCACCTTACCGATGCTGCAGGCTGGCGCATTGAGATAAAGCAATATCCACGATTGACAGATTTTGCAGCATGGCGCAAGCCCGGTCTTTGGAGAGATTGGTGGTTCGGAGACCGCAAGTATGTCAATGAGGGCACTGAGGGTGCATACGGCGGATATTATACACAAGATGACATTCGTGAGATTGTAAAATATGCACAGGAGAGATATGTGACCATTATTCCGGAAATTGAGATGCCGGCACACAGTGAAGAGACATTGACCGCGTACCCGGAATTGTCATGTACCCACGAGCCATACAAGCAGGCAGATTTTTGCGTTGGTAACGAAAAGACTTTCGAATTCCTTGAGAATGTATTGAGTGAGGTTATTGAACTGTTCCCGAGCGAATATATTCACATTGGTGGCGACGAGGCAGGCAAGGCATCATGGCCAAACTGTCCGTTGTGTCAAAAGCGCATGAAGGAAGAGAACCTGAAGGATGTAAACGAACTGCAAAGCTATCTTATACAGCGTATTGAGAAATTCGTAAACAGCAAGGGCAAGCAGATTATCGGATGGGACGAAATTCTTGACGGAGGACTCGCACCAAATGCAACAGTAATGTCATGGCGTGGAACTGAGGGTGGATTGGCAGCTGTTAGCAGTGGCCATAAAGCGATAATGACCCCCGGAGGTTACTGTTATCTCGACTCATACCAGGACGCACCACATACACAGCCTATGGCATTCGGTCCTTACATGCCGCTTGAAAAAGTATATTCATACAACCCCATTGAAGGCATCGATGCAGAAAAGGCAAAACTTATACATGGTGTTCAAGGAAATCTCTGGGCCGAATATATCCCTACAGAGGAGATGGTTGAGTATATGGTATACCCACGTATCCTTGCCATTGCAGAGATTGGCTGGAGCAACCCTGCTGAACGTAATTTCGACGAATTCCGAGGACGTGCAATCACAGCAGTGGAATGGTTAAGAGAGAATGGTTACAATGCGTTTGACCTGAAGAACGAATTCGGGCAGCGAAAAGAGGCTTCAAAAGAGTCGAACAACCTTGCAGAAGGCAAGAGCATCAGTTATGCAGACGGCATGATGTACAGCAACAACTACACAGCCGGTGGCGAGAATGCACTCATCGACGGCGTACACGGCGGCTGGACATACACCGACCAGAAATGGCAAGGTTTCATTTGTGGAGGTATTGACGTCACAATAGACCTTGGAGAGGAGAATGATATCACATCTGTTCACGCCGACTTCATGCAGATGTGTATCCCCGATGTCTGGATGCCGGCTGAGGTAACTATTTCACTATCAAACGACAACATCAATTTTGAGACTGTTGCAGAAATAACCCACAATGTGGTACGCGACGAAGAACTCTCATTCAAGAACTACGGTTGGAAAGGCGACACAGCAAAGAAAGCACGCTACGTGCGATATACAGCCAAAAGTGGCGAACAAGGCGGTTGGCTGTTCACCGACGAAATTGAGATAGAATAACGAACTATACTCTAATATATGAATCACTGGAGTTTTATAAAAAACATCATAGCCATTGCAATGGCATTGCCAATATGCATGGTAGCACAAACAGGAGTAAACAGGAGTAAATACCCCGATTACACAGACTGCCTTAACCCTGATTACACAATGCTGCAGCAATCGACAATGCAGAGAAGTGCATCACGCAGTGTTGAAGCAAGAGGGGCAAGACCGGCATATGTAAACAATGCAGAAAAGAAGTTCTTCCCTCCAGTATTCAATCAGGACGGTGGATCATGCGGTTCTGCTTCACGTATATGCTATATGTTCACATACGAACTAAACGCATACCGCGACCTTGACGGCAAACAATCCAAGAATTACTACCCCTCGCATTTCGTGTGGTTACTCACGAACAGCAGTTCGGGTAAGAATGAATTCGTGACAAGCATTGGCGTGCCATCTGCTGCGACATACGGAGGACAGACATATTCGTCATTGTTCGGAAACCAGGACTGTTCAAACAACTATTTCGGTTGGATGCAAGGTTATGATAAATGGTTCGAAGCAATGCATAACCGCATGCTGGCACCGGTCAATACTCCATTGAATGTAGGAACAGAAGAGGGGCGTGAACTTGTAAAGAACTGGTTGTGGGACCACAATGGGGATACCAGTTTCAAAGCCGGAGGCATATGCGGAATTGGCGTTGCCAGCAACGGAGGAAACTACGATGCAAAAATCCCAAATACATCCGCAAACAGCAACGCTGGAGTTGTCGGCAAGAAGTATGTCAAGTCGTGGGGTACACAGGTTGACCACGCTCTAACAATTGTAGGATATGACGACCGCATAGAGTTTGACCTTGACGGAAATGGCGTTACCGGAGAAACAAGCAAGGACGAGGTTGGAGCATGGATTATTGTAAACTCATGGGGGGCCTCGTGGGGCAACAACGGTTTTATCTATTGTCCATATGCATATGGTGGCGCTACATTCAACAGTAACGGGACATTCTCGGGTAACTGGTGGCAGCCAGAACTTTACAAAGTAAGGAAAGACTACCGACCACTACGTACAATAAAACTGGAAATGGACTACTCCCGCCGCAGCGAGATTAAACTGTCAGCAGGAATATCTTCCGATATAAATTCTGATACTCCTGAAAAAATTATAGAATTTGAGCACTTCAAATATGCAGGAGATGGAAACTACGGTAATACAAGACCTGCACCCGAAGTTCCAATGCTTGGTAGATGGGCTGACGGCAAGATGCATACAGAACCTATGGAATTCGGTTACGACCTTACCGACCTCACCAAAGGTTATGACCGTAGCATGCCATTGAAATATTTCTTTATTGTAGAGACACGCGACTGGGCTGCAGGTAAAGGAAATATACATGCAGCTTCTATCATGAATTACGAATTCAATGCCGACGGCATTGAGACTCCATTCGTATTGTCAAACGGGAAACAGGAGATAAGGAATGCCGGTAACAAGACCATTATTTCAACAGTTGTATACGGTGATCCATATTATGCGCCACGCAACCCGTTCATAAGCAACAACACCCTGCAATGGAGTTCACCGTTGCCTTCGACAAACAAAGTTACCAAGTACAACATTTACCACAACGACAATAAGATTGCCGAAGTGTCTGCTACTGTTTCAAGTTATTCTATTCCTGCATCGGAGAGCAAAGATGGTTTTTTCGGTGTTTCTGCAGTATATGAAGGTAACATAGAGACAGAAAAGAGTACAGCCCCTGCACCAATACCAAATGAAAGTACCAACAGAGCCATAAACCTGATGACATCGGGAGTTAGGTTGCCTGATATATTCAATGACAGGTACGAAGAGGCTACAATAGAGTACTACATAAAGCCGAATTCGTTGAAGAACTGGAATCAGGTCGTAGGGCCGGGATGGGGTACATTCATGATTCATGCTGAAAGCAACGGTGCATTTACCGCCGGCTGGAATACGACACAGAACGACCGCTTCACTACCAGCACATCAATATTGAGCACAAGTAAATGGACACATATAGCCCTTGTAATTAAAGGCAATAAAATGACTCTTTATGCCAACGGTGTGGAAAAAGGTAGCTGTACTTCATCGTCCTACAGTGGCATAGGTGGATTCGGTAATTTGGAACTAAGGGCAGAAAATGATTATTACAACACCAATAACGATGCGCAATATGACGAGATACGCATCTGGAACGTTGCACGCAGTGCTAACGAAATAAAAGAGTCATATAATATACAGTTTTCAGGAACATTGTGTCCGAAAGGCCTGATTGCATATTATAAAGGCGACATCATCAGTATTGGTGGCAAGAACATGTTGCACGAATACATATCGGGCAAGCATGGCGAGTTCCTTAACAGCAGTTACAGCAGTGTAACAAGCAACCAGTCGCTCAGCGGCAGTTCATCACCAAACATAAACATCAATAACATTAGCGGCAATGTATATGCAGGCACTCCTGTCAAGTTGTCTGCGACATACAGCAGTAGCATTTCAAACATAAAATGGACTGTATCGGATGCCGGAATAACAAACCTTGCTGTTGCCGAGCCTATTGTAACATTCAAAACCTCAGGTTACCAGACAATAAAAGTTGTTGCAGAAAACAGCAACGGCAATAGCGTTGCCAACGAGAAGACAATATATGTATATCCCGAAAGGGAGATTGATGCCACCTTCACCGCAAGCAAGGAGAATGTCATTATGGGCGAAAAGGTGTCATTCATCATCAGCAACCCCTCTTTTGGAGAGATGTATGAATGGAATATTACCGGAGCCGAAGAACAGACCATTTATGGACAGCATGGATATGCGATATTTAAGGAAACGGGAAAACAGAAGGTAACTCTAACGGTAAAATCGCTTAGCGGAAATAAAACGGCGACATATAGCATATATGTAGATGTGACAGGTTCGGCCCCTGTTGCCGACTTTGAGATAACTCCGGCTATTGTTATGAAAGGCGAAAGGGTGTATCTGACCGATAAGTCTAAATATAACCCCGTTAATTGGTGCTGGACCATAGAAAGTGATGCCAAACAATATGTAATAAATGAACAGGACGGCAGTTTCACACCCAAAAAGAGTGGCACCTATAGTGTAACGCTTGAAGCCGGCAACAATATCGGTTCAGACAGCATCACACGCGAACGTGCTATAGTAGTATGCAATGCCGACAGCAGAAACGGACTGAACTTCAGCGGAAGAGATAATGCAAAAGTAACAGCGTCAACCAACGGTTTTTCAGGACAGAGCAATGCTTTTACCGTTGAATGGTGGATGCGTCCGGATAAACTTCAAACCAATTGCCTTGGTATAGGAGAGAGCGAATCGACGTTCCTTGTTACCACAGAAGCCGATGGTAGAATGAACATACATATAGGCGGATGGAAAATTAGAGGATATTCAGGCTACGTCATAGCAAACGAATGGCATCACTATGCTGTTATATTGGAAAATGGTTATGTAGCTCTGTACCGTGATGGAGTATATTTCCAGAGGGACTACGTGGCAAATAGTGCAAAGATTCCTTCCCTAAGCAACTTTGTCATAGGCAATGACAATGCTAAGATGAGTGGACAGATTGACGAGTTACGCGTATGGAAGAAAGCACTTAACAATGAATCTCTTATTGATGTTTGCAACACCCCTATTGAAGTCCCAAGCAAATATAGCGATTTGGTACTATACTACGACTTTAACCAAAGCGGTGGCGATGTCATTGACAGGACATCAAACAAGAACTATGGAGTACGTAGCGGATTCGGGCCTGATGGTGATGCATGGGGTTTGTCAAAAGGAGTATTCTGCCTAAGTTATGGTGAAGAGACAACCAAAGAGAATGTAACATCACTCTATTTGACTAACTACTGTGCAGAATTTGACCATACCAGAAATTGGATAAACACTAACACCTACAACCGTTTTTACGAACTTACAGGGTGGACTATTGAAAATGCCGTAAGAAAAGGTAATATAACAACCGGAGCCCATGTCGATGCCCAAAAGGATTACTTTATGACATTCACATCGGACTGGGATGGATTCGGTTCTGTCAATAACCACAAGACCTACCAGACAGTTACACTGCCTGCCGGCAAGTACAAGTTTATTGCCAAGTATGACACCTGGGAAGGACAAAGCGGAAACAGCTATCTTGTTGCTGCTGCAGGACAAGGATTACCCGATACAGAAAATGTTGCAGACGCAATAGCATACACAAAAATGAAAGAATACGATAAAGAAACCGTATTCTCGAACGAAATAGAGTTTGTCCTTAACAAAAAAACAGAAGTCTCATTGGGATTAATAGTTAATTTGAACAATAGATCGTGCTTGACAATCAAAGAGTTTGTCCTTGAATGGGAAAAGATTGAAGGAACAGAGGAAGAGGACAAGGAAGAAGATAAAGACGAAAACGAAGGTAAAGAGGAAGATAAAGACGGAGAGGACAAAGAAGACGGAGAAGAGGATAAGGAAGAGGATAAGGACGAAGAAGATACGACTGTGATTGAAAAAATTGAAAGCACAGTAAAGGATGGAACAATATATAATCTTCAAGGAATTAAAGTCGATAAACCCGAAAAAGGGAACTTATACATAAAGAACGGAAAGAAATTTCGGGTAAAGTAGGATTTTTAAGATGCAAAATCAAGAACATCACTTAATTTTGCCTTACTGAATAAACAACAAAACATTCAATATAATGGAAAAGGAAAAACTTTTCAACGAATTCCAACCGGTATCATCCGAGGAGTGGAAGAACAAAATCATAGAGGACCTGAAAGGTGCCGACTATGACAAGAAGATGATTTGGAGAACAGCCGAAGGGTTCGACGTAAACCCATTCTACCGCAAAGAAGACCTACAATCAAGATGTGAGAATGAGCAACCCGGCAAGTATCCATTTACTCGCGGAAACAGAAGTGATAACAATTGGCTTGTACGCCAAGATATAGACATTACCGATGCGACAGAGGCAAATGACAAGGCAAAGAAACTTATTGCCGCCGGAGTTGAGTCTGTTTCGTTCAAGGTTAAAGGGAAATTGGTAACACCGGAATATATTCCTACATTGCTAAGCGGAATTGATGCCGAAAAGGTTGAATTAAACTACAATGTATGCCCCGGTAAGGTTGTTGAATTCACTACCCTTCTCGTTGAATATTACAGACAAAGAGGCTTTGATCTTGAAAAAGTAAAAGGTTCAGTCAATTATGACCCGATAGAGAAAGAGCTGTTTGCAGGTAAAATTTTTGAGGAGTATGCCGAAGTGATGAAAGCTCTTGTCGAAGCCACATCGGCTTTGCCGAAATTCCGTTGCATCGCTGTAAACAGCGGTAAGCTGAACAACGCCGGAGCATATATAGCACAAGAATTGGGGTATGCTCTCGCATGGGGAAACGAGTACCTCGCCACAACAACAGAAGCCGGCATACCTGTTGATGCAGCAGCAAAGAACATAAAGTTCAATATGGGCATTTCAAGCAATTTCTTTATGGAGATTGCCAAATTCCGCGCGGCACGCATGCTATGGGCGAAAATTGTTGAACAATACGCACCAAAGTGCAAATGTGCATGCAAGATGATTATACATGCCGAAACATCACAGTTCAACCTTACACTGTTCGATTCGTATGTGAACATGCTCCGCACACAGACAGAAGCGATGAGTGCCGCTATAGCCGGTGTCGAGTCAATTACCGTAACGCCATACGACAGCGTTTATGAGGAGCCTACGGATTTTGCTATGCGCATAGCAAAAAACCAGCAGCTTATATTGAAACACGAAAGCCATCTCGACAAGGTTGCCGACCCTGCCGGTGGTTCATATTACATAGAGAGTCTTACCGCTTCAATAGCAAAAGAAGCATGGAAACAGTTCCTTGCCATTGAAAATATGGGAGGATTCCATAAGGCTGTAAAAGAGGGAAAAGTACAGGCTGATATTGAAAAGACAGCCGAGAGCCGTCGCACTGCTCTCGCCAAACGCAAGGAGATACTATTAGGCACAAACCAATACCCCAATTTCAACGAGAATTCCGAGGGTAAACGCCCAAAGAACAGCAGCTGCGGATGTGGTTGTCACAGCGATGAAAAACAGGAACTCACTATTGCCACAAAACGTTTGGGCGAAGAGTTTGAACAGTTGCGCCTGCAAACAGAAGAGAGCGGTCGCCGTCCGAAGGCGTTCATGCTCACTATAGGCAACCTGGCCATGCGACAGGCAAGAGCACAGTTCTCGTGCAATTTCCTTGCTGCTGCCGGATATGAGGTTATCGACAACTTGGGATTCAAGAGCGTTGAAGAGGGTGTAAAAGCCGCACTCGAAGCAAAAGCAGACATTGTCGTTATATGTTCGAGTGATGATGAATATGCCGAATATGCAATACCTGCATACCAAGGCATTGGCGACAAAGCCATATTCATTGTAGCCGGTGCTCCGGCATGTATGCCTGAATTGCAACAGGCGGGAATAGAGAATTTCATTCATGTAAGAGTGAATGTCCTCGATACATTGAGAGAACTAAACAAGAAGTTGGGCATTTAATCAATACAGCCATGAGAAAGAATTTCAATAATATCGATATTTTTGAGAGTGCACAGGTTGTATCATGCGCTTCAACAGCCATGCCCGACAACTGCACATGGGAAACAGCCGAGCATATTAAGGTAAAGCCGGTTTATACCTCCGAAGATTTGAAGGAGATGGAACACCTGGATTATGCAGCAGGTATTCCGCCATTCCTGCGTGGTCCCTACTCCATGATGTACACATTCCGTCCATGGACCATACGACAGTATGCCGGATTCTCCACAGCAGAAGAGAGCAACGCCTTCTATCGTCGCAACCTCGCTTCGGGACAAAAAGGACTTTCGGTTGCATTTGACCTGCCTACACATCGCGGATATAACCCCGACAATGAGCGTGTGGTAGGTGATGTGGGAAAAGCCGGAGTTTCCATCTGTTGCATGGAGAATATGGAACAGTTGTTTGACGGTATTCCATTGAACAAAATGTCTGTTTCGATGACTATGAATGGAGCCGTACTACCTGTATTGGCATTCTACATAAATGCTGCATTAGAACAGGGGGCAAAACTTGAAGAGATGGCAGGTACTATACAGAACGACATTCTCAAGGAGTTCATGGTACGCAACACATATATTTACCCTCCAGCATTCTCAATGCGCATCATAGGCGATATTTTTGCATATACATCGCAGAAAATGCCCAAGTTCAATTCAATATCCATAAGTGGCTACCACATGCAGGAGGCCGGTGCTTCGGCTGATATTGAACTGGCATACACCCTTGCAGACGGTTTGGAATATGTACGCACTGGTGTAAATGCCGGCATTGATATCGACGCATTCGCTCCTCGCCTATCATTCTTCTGGGGCATAGGCATGAACCCGTTCATGGAGATTGCCAAGATGCGCGCCGCACGCATGCTTTGGGCAAAGATAATAAAGAGTTTCAACCCAAAGAATCCTAAGTCTATGGCACTGCGTACACACTGCCAGACGTCGGGTTGGTCATTAACAGAACAAGACCCGTTCAACAATGTCGGCCGTACAGTCATTGAAGCCATGTCGGCAGCCATGGGACACACCCAATCACTGCACACAAATGCTCTTGATGAAGCGATTGCCCTGCCAACTGACTTTTCGGCACGTATAGCACGTAACACACAGATCTATTTACAGGAAGAAACAAATATCTGTCGAGTGATAGACCCTTGGGGAGGTTCCTACTATGTAGAGAGCCTCACACAGGAGCTTGCCGACAAAGCCTGGAAACTCATTCAGGAGATTGAAGAGCTTGGCGGCATGGCAAAGGCCATTGAAACTGGAATTCCAAAGATGCGTATCGAGGAGGCAGCAGCACGTACACAGGCACGAATAGACAGTGGAAAGCAGATTATCGTAGGTACAAATGCATACTGTCTTGACGAGGAAGAGCCTATAGACATCCTTGAGATTGACAATACGGCAGTACGTAAAGAACAGCTCGAGGCCATTGAGCGTAACCGTGGTTCACGCGATGAGGAGGCGGTAAGAGCCGCTCTTGACAAAATTACCGAATGTGCCGGTAGCGGCGAAGGTAACCTACTTGAATGTGCTGTTAAAGCAGCGCACCTACGTGCTACATTAGGAGAGATTTCAGATGCCTGCGAAAAGGTTGCAGGTCGTTATAAAGCAGTAATAAGAACCATTTCAGGCGTGTATTCAGCAGAAAGCCGAGACGACGAGAACTTTGAAAAGGCTTGTCGCTTAACCGAAGAGTTTGCCAAGAGAGAGGGACGTCGTCCCAGAGTCATGATAGCCAAGATGGGACAGGACGGTCACGACCGCGGAGCTAAAGTGGTTGCTACCGGATATGCCGACTGCGGATTTGACGTAGACATGGGTATGTTGTTCCAGACCCCTGCAGAGGTCGCACGTCAGGCTGTCGAGAACGATGTACATGCCGTAGGCGTATCATCACTTGCAGCAGGACACAAGACACTTGTACCACAGCTTATTGAAGAACTGGATAAACTGGGACGCGGAGACATCATGGTTTTTGCAGGTGGTGTGATACCCGCGCAAGACTATGAATTCCTCTACCGTGCCGGAGTAATTGGAATATTCGGCCCCGGTACCAGTGTAGCCAAGGCTGCTTGTGAGTTGATGAAGATATTACTTGAGAAATGACATAGAGAATCAAAATGCATTTTTGCGCAGGGGTAATCACTCCGGCGCAAAAATTGTGTTGCCCCCTCTCTTTTCCAATTGACAAAAAGACCCCAATTGCCACAAAAATGATAGTCTGTATAGCAGAGAAACCCAGTGTAGCAAAAGAGATTGCCGACATTCTTGGAGCAAGGAGCCGGCACGACGGATATTATGAAGGTAATGGTTATCAAGTAACATGGACCTTCGGTCACCTGTGTACCCTTAAGGAGCCACATGACTATACCCCCATGTGGCAGAGATGGAGCCTGGGTAGCCTGCCGATGATTCCCCCTCGATTTGGAATAAAGCTTATTGATGACAAAGGCATAGAGAAACAGTTTTCTATAATTGAGCGCCTTATGCAGAGTGCCGATATGATTGTAAACTGTGGTGATGCCGGGCAGGAGGGAGAACTTATACAACGCTGGGTTATGCAGAAGGCACAGGCAAAATGTCCCGTAAAACGTCTGTGGGTATCTTCACTAACCGAAGAGGCTATACGTGAAGGATTCGCAACCCTCAAGGACCAAAGCGAATACCAATCACTGTACGAGGCCGGATTAAGCCGTGCAATAGGCGACTGGTTGCTTGGTATGAACGCCACAAGACTATACACGCTCAAATATGCCAAAAACAGACAGGTGTTGTCAATAGGACGTGTACAGACCCCAACCCTCGCCCTTATCGTCAAGCGCCATTTTGAAATTGCGGACTTTGTACCCAAGCCCTACTGGGAACTTAAGACCGTATACCGCGACACGACATTCAGTGTTACAGAGGGACGTTTCGATAGTGAAGAGAAGGGACGAGAAGCACTTGACAAGATTACTGGAGAGCCATTTACCGTCACTGATATAACAGCAAAGAACGGCACTGAACTGCCACCAAAGCTGTATGACCTGACATCGTTGCAGGTAGACTGTAACAAGAAACTTGGACTATCAGCAGACCAAACACTACAGATTATACAGTCTTTGTACGAAAAGAAGGTGACAACTTATCCGCGCGTAGACACCACCTTCCTCAGCGACGACATATACCCCAAATGTCCCAACATACTCAAAGGATTACGCGATTACCAAACATTGACACTTCCCCTTATGGACAAACCATTGCCCAAGTCAAAGAAGGTATTCGACAACAAAAAGGTTACCGACCACCATGCCATTATTCCTACAGGGGTATATCCACAGGGACTCACAGATCTTGAAAAGAAGGTTTACAACCTTGTAGCGACACATTTCATAGCAGTGTTCTACCCCGACTGCAAATTCTGCACAACAACAGTGCTTGGAGAGAGTGCCGGGGTAGAGTTCAAGACAAGCGGAAAGGTCATAACAGAACCTGGTTGGAGAGTTATATTTGCAGGTGAGGCCAGCGACGATGACAAAGAGAAGGAAAACCTGCTGCCTGCATTTACCAAAGGTGAGAGTGGACCGCACACGCCCGGGCTTGCCGAGAAATGGACACAACCGCCCAAACACTATACAGAGGCAACACTTTTGCGTGCAATGGAGACTGCCGGCAAGCTTGTTGATGACGAAGAGTTACGCGATGCCATGAAGGAGAACGGAATAGGACGTCCCTCAACACGTGCGGCGATAATAGAGACTTTATTCAAGCGTAACTACATACGCAGGGAGAAAAAGAATATCGTTGCAACCCCAACCGGCATAGAACTTGTAGGACTCATCAGAAACGAGTTGCTCAAGAGCGCCGAACTCACAGGACGTTGGGAAAAGAAATTGCGTGACATCGAAAGGAAACAGTACGAAGCCAAGACCTTCGTCGAAGAATTGAAGGTCATGTTGCACGAAGTGGTGAATGACGTTTTGAAAGACAACAGCGCGCGATAATTTCGCGCGTTTTTTATCTCCTTTTTATTGCCATGTCATATAATAAATCTGTGATTTATCAGTTATAATATAACATTATGCGCAAAACAATATATTCCATACTGATACTGCTTGCTGCTATTCTTGTAATGGCATGCAGCAGCGAGAAGGGCATCAGGAACGGTGACCGCCTTGCTGCTATCATGGAATATACCGATGCTGCAAAGGAGTACAAGAAGGCATACCGCAAGATATCGGCCAAGGAGCGTAAGTTGCGCGGAGAGGTAGCTTGGAAAATGGCTGAATGTTATCGCAAAAGCAACAGCCCGGTATTTGCAGTTGGTGCCTACCAGAATGCCGTACGTTACAACTATCCCGACTCCACAGCCCTACTACACCTTGCCGGCGCACTGCTCGAAAAAGGCGATTACAAACTTGCACAGAAAAGCTACGAGAGTTTTCTTGAAAAGACTCCCGATAACCGCATGGCGCAGATAGGATTGCAGTCGGCACGCCAGTCGGCGGAATGGAAGAGAAACCCAAGCCGCTACATTGTAAAGAAAGCCAAGGAGCTGAACGGCCAGCGTGCAGACTTTTGCCCTACATATGTAGGCGAAGACACCACGATGATAATCACCACCAGTACACGCAAGGATGCCACTGGAGACGAAATAAGCGGTATCACAGGACAGGAATATGCCGACCTCTTCATCACCAAGCGCGACGAGAAAGGGAAATGGCAAAAGACCGAACGTATTGAAGGCGATATCAACGGAGAATATGAGGATGGCGCATGTGCATTCACCCCAGACGGCAGGACAATGTATTTTACACGATGTGCCAGTGACCCGGAGTTTCCACGCTATGCTACAATATACAAGAGTACACGCAGTGATGCATCATGGGGCAGTGCCGAAAAGGTAACAATATCAAACGATACCTTGTCGGCATATGCACACCCTGCTGTGTCACCCGATGGTGAGTGGCTCTACTTTACATCGAACATGGCTGGCGGTGAAGGTGGACTTGACATATGGCGAATGTACATAGGTTCCATAAAAGCCCAAGAGGGAATTTTGGAGAACCTTGGCAGTGCAATAAACACCGAGGGTGACGAACAATTTCCAACGTTTGGCCCTAATGGCGAACTTTTCTTCTCGTCTGACGGATACCCCGGCATGGGAGGACTTGACATTTTCTTTGCTGTACAGGAGAGTGACAGTGTATGGAATATAAGCAATGTAGGTGCACCAATAAACTCCAATGGCGATGATTTTGGAATGACATTCGCCCCGGGACTCTACCGCGGTTATTTCTCCTCGAACAGAGGAGACGCAAGAGGATGGGACCATATATATTCGTTCTACCTCCCTGAAACGGTACATACGCTGTACGGATGGATATACGAAAAGGACGGATATGAGTTGCCTGATGGTGTAATATACCTTGTAGGAGATGACGGGACCAACAGTAGCTTCGGTGTAATGAAGGACGGTTCATACAAGGTTCGTGTCACCCCTGGTGTAGAATATGTCATGCTTGGAACATGCAAGGGATACCTGAATGTAATGCAGGAACTCACAACTGAGTTTGTAGAGGGGATGCACGAATATCAGCGTGACTTTGCACTGCCGTCAATAACACGCCCCGTGCTTGTTGACAATATTTTCTACGAATTCGGAAAGGCTACACTCACTGCAGAGTCATCGACATCTCTCAATGAACTGAAGGAACTGCTTGAACAGAACCCCAATATAACCATTGAGCTTAGCGCACACTGCGATTTCAGGGGCAGCGCAAGCTATAACGAAAAATTGTCACAGTCGCGCGCCGAATCGGCTGTAGCCTATCTAATAGAACAGGGTATAGAAAAAGGGCGAATGACCCCAGTGGGATACGGAGAGTCAAAACCAAAGACAGTAAACAAGAAATTAACCGAGAAATATACATTCCTGAAGGAAGGTGACGTGCTTACAGAAGATTTCATCAATAGCCTCGCCAATGAAGAACAGCAGGAGATATGCAACCAGTTGAACCGACGGACAGAATTCCAGGTACTTCGCACAACATATAGACTATACGAATAAAAAATAGGACTCTGTTTGATCTGACCCCAAAAGTTGGACGGATTAATAAAGATGTTTATTGGTAAAGAGTCCGGTATTGTACCGGACTCTTTCCTTTTAGTCTTAGTTTAATTCTATCATTATTGTAGTAGTTGATATACTTCTTCAGTTCTTGTTTGAAGTAATCCATGTCCTTAAACTCCTGCAAATATTTAAGCAATGCTGAATAGTCGTGTTTCATACGCATAAAATAAACCCCAAAGT
The DNA here is from genome assembly GCA_045630965.1 of Bacteroidaceae bacterium. Classification (GTDB taxonomy): domain Bacteria; phylum Bacteroidota; class Bacteroidia; order Bacteroidales; family Bacteroidaceae; genus HGM04593. Next base: position 15,793 of record JAZQTU010000008.1, read on the forward strand.
TTTTTGTCCAAACTTTGGGGTTCACTTCATGTTGAGTCCTATTTTACTTTACCGGGGTTCTTGTTTACAAAGTCTGCCCAAGAGGAGTATTTCTTTTCGCTGACCGGCTTGCCATGCTGCAGAAAGTGGCAGAATGCGGCACCAAGAGCATCGGTAGCATCCATAAAATGGGGCATCTCTTCATTTGAAATATTGAGCATGCGACGCAGCATGTCGGCAACCTGCTCCTTTGATGCAGAACCGTTACCGGTAATTGCCATTTTTATCTTCAACGGTGCATATTCGTGAATAGGTACCTGGCGACTTATGGCTGCTGCTATGGCTACCCCCTGTGCCCTGCCCAACTTGAGCATACTCTGTACGTTCTTGCCGAAGAAGGGTGCTTCAATGGCAAGTTCGTCGGGAAGGAAGGAGTTTATAAGTCCCTGGACACGTGTAAATATCTCACCCAGTTTCATATACATATCCTTACACTTCCGCAGGTCGATAACCCCCATGGCAATAAGGCGTGCACGGTTACCGTTCACACCAATAAAGGCATATCCCATAATGTTCGTTCCCGGGTCAATACCCATTATCACCTTGTCGTCAGCAGGTTTTGTTGCATTCACCATATCAATAGCCCAAATATCTCATCACCCCCTTACAGCCTGCCATTATCTCGTTGAATGTCTTGTCAAAGTTACCATGATACCAAGGATCGGAGATGTCGTCTCCCTGACACGGTACAGGCTCGTTCTCAACAAAATCAAGAAGTTTCCATACCTTGCCTTTGCAGTCACATCCGATAAGGCGCATAAGGTTACGTTTATTATAATCCTCCATAACAACGACCATATCGAAACTGTTATAGTCCTCTACGGTAAACTGTCTTGCACAGTGTCCTAAACACTCGACACCATGCATAGAAAGTGTATTTTCGGCTGGTGGATATATACCATTACCAATCTCCTCACGGCTGGTAGCTGAGGATTCTATATATATATCATCGCTTGCATGCACCTTGGCCACAAGTGACTTCATCACGAATTCCGCCATAGGAGAACGACATATATTCCCGTGGCAGACAAACATTATCTTTTTCATATCATTGTCTTACAATACTCCCCTCTCATTCCAAGAAACCGGCATCAAACGACAAAGGCAAAAGAGCCTTGATGCCATCTTCCACAACATAGCACTCCTTTGCTCCATAAAGAATTATACGCACGGGGGTATTGTATCGTTTTTCGGTTTCAAGTATTACCTGACGACATGCTCCGCATGGAGGTATAGGCCTGTCAAGTTCTCCGTCTGCGGTACGGGCAGCAATGGCAAGAACCTTTACAGCCTTGTCGGGATACTGCGAGTTTGCCCAGAAGATTGTTGTACGCTCGGCACACAATCCCGATGGATAGGCAGCATTCTCCTGATTGGTACCGAAAACGATTGTTCCACCTGCCAAACGCACGGCGGCACCTACATTAAAACCGGAATAGACTGCATAACTGTTGGCCGTCGCATTGCGTGCTGCATCAACAACTTCCCTGTCCTGAACAGACAGTTCATCAACGGTACAGACTTTCACCTTTGTCTGTAAAATCATCTCCTTCATATATCCTCTCTTTATTATAGCATTATAACAATTTATTCATTGCGAAGATAGCAACAAACGTGCAAAATATGTAAAACTAATTTTAATATTTTACAACAGGTGTGACATATAGAGCAAAAATAGCGGATTTCTTGCGTATAAGCAATTTATTCATTTAATTTGTCATTAACAAAACAGCATCACATGAAACGACTAATCTACATCATTGCAACGGTTGCACTATTGGCATCGTGTGCTACAGGCAGACATAATACAAGCTATACTCAAGCCAACATGACAAATGGAAGGAGCGACAGTGAACTGTATATACAAGAATTTTGGTCGGCTGCTGTAGAGCAAATGGAGAAGCATAAAATACCGGCAAGTATCACATTGGCACAGGCGTTGCTTGAGGGCGGAGCAGGCAAGAGTGATCTTGTAAGGGAGGCAAACAACCATTTTGGAGTGAAAGCCGACAAACGTTGGAAGGGCAAGACATATTCAAAATGGGACAATGGCAAATGGTGTCAGTTCCGTGTATACGGAAGTGCAAAGGAGTCATTTGAGGACCATTCCAAATTTTTGCTGTCCAACAGTAGATACGATTTCCTGTTCGACTTGAGAAGGGATGACTATGAAGGGTGGGCAAAAGGACTTAAAAAGGCGGGATATGCCGAAGACAACCAGTACCCCACCAAACTGATTGGAATAATTGAGAGATATGAGTTGTACAAATACGATTCGTATAAAGAAAAGGATATCAATAAAAAAAGGAAGGAGCAGAACAACGGTACAACATATGCAAAGGATGGTAATGCACCGGTATATGCAACTGCTCCGGAACGACATGAACTACTTAAGGCCAATGGCTTGATATATACGATTGCTGCAAACGGCGATACATTCGATAGCTTGGCTGCCGAACTGGGTATCTCAAAACGCAAACTACGCAAATACAATGATCTGTACAAGGAATATATCATTGGCGATGGTGATATAATTTACCTTGAAAGAAAAAACAACAGAGCCAAAAGAGGGAATAATTTTCACACCACGGAAAAGGGCGAAAGCCTGTATGACATTTCACAGAAATACGGTATCAGGCTGAAGAGACTCTACAAGATGAATCCCATGTACAAGGAGTATACAAGACTCAACGTAGGTGATGTAATAAGACTCAGATAAATGAAAAAATGCAGCCAAGTGGCTGCATTTTTTCATGGCTTTATCTTTGAGATCTCATCGAGCCGTTCCATGGGTATCTCACCCGATATGGCAAAAACGGCAAGGGCGCCGTCATGAGCATGAACTACGACTATCAGTTCACTGACAACCTCACCGTCATGCAATGCATACACCTTATTTAGTGCTTTGCCGTCGTCCTGCGTGGCAAGGAGGGAAGCGCCTATATCATCCATTATCTGCAAGACCTTCCCTGAAAGCGATGGTGCATATTCGAGATTGTCGCAACCAATTATTTCAATGTTGTCGAGCATCTTGAGCGCTGCCCGCTCTTCCTTGTCAGCAAATGCCGATGCCATACCGAGCATGAAACGGCCTACGCTTACATGCTCGACATCTTTCACCTTGACTGCCTCCTTACCAAGACTCTTTATGGCAGGTATCTGTGCACACAGCATACAAGGCAGCAACGACAGAATCATGAAGAGTGTTCTCTTTACCATAACAGGTGGTTATATCCTTAAGCAATCCAGCTTGTCAACATTTCAACGCCTTCGGCGGTATCTATCTTCAAGCCCTTCACGCTTGCCGGAACAAGCAGGCTCTCGCCTTGACGCATATCAATGCTATTGCCATTATTGTCAATAACTGTTGCGTTACCAGCTGTACATATCAGTATCACAAAAGAATCGAGGTTCTCCAATGGCATTTCATATGACTTTGTCAACTTCAATAATGATGTTGTGAAATAGTCGCATGACACAAGAGGCACACGCTCATCGTTACATGCATCGTAGTAAGTACGGTAATCGGGCAATACGGTGTAGTCAATCGCATCCTTACTCAATTCGGTGTGCAACTCACGTGGATTACCTTTATCATCAAGACGATTGAAGTCATAGATGCGGTATGTAATGTTTGATGTCTGCTGTATTTCGGCAATGAACGAACCGGCACCGATAGAGTGGATACGTCCAGCAGGGAGGAAGAAGAGATCGCCCTTGTGGATATCATACTCTTTCAAAAGGTCGGTTATAGTATTGTCGGCAATACTTTTTTCGTACTCATCGGGAGTAACCTGCTTGGCAAAGCCTGAGCGAAGACGTGCGCCATTGTCGGCATCAACAACATACCACATTTCGGTCTTGCCCTTTGACTGGTGACGCTCCCATGCAAGAGCATCATCGGGATGCACCTGGATAGAGAGATCCTGACGTGCATCAATAAACTTGATAAGCAAGGGGAACTCCATACCGAAACGGTCAAAGTTTGCCTTACCAAGAAGCATTTCCTTGTCACGTTCAATCAGTTCCGGGATTGTCATACCATCATCGAGGCCACCTGCAACAACAGATTCGTTACCCTTTACGCCTGAAATTTCCCAACTTTCACCGATAGACTTCATATCGGTCTCGATTCCTTTGTATGGAGCGATTTTCTCACCACCCCAAATCAATGACTTTAGAATAGGTCTGAACTTGTACATGATATTTTATTTTGTTGGTTAACTATAATCCTAAATACTCTTTTGCAGACATTGCACAACGCTCGCCGTCCACTGCAGCAGAAACAATTCCACCGGCATAACCGGCACCCTCACCACAAGGGAAAAGCCCCTCGACGGTGACATGTTGCAATGTTTCGCTGTCACGTACTATGCGTACAGGTGATGAGGTACGTGTCTCAACACCTATCATCGTAGCCTCCGATGTGAGAAATCCGCGTGATGCGCGTCCAAAATTTTCAAAACCGCGCATGAGGCGTGTAGAGACGAATTCCGGTAACCAGAAGTGCATGGGCGATGATATAAGCCCGGGAGCATACGAACTGCGTGGCAGGTCATAACTTAACTTGCGGCGTACAAAATCGGTCATACGCTGTGCCGGTGCTGTCTGCTTGTAGTTACCCATGCGCCAGCATAGACGCTCAAGACGCTCCTGAAAATTCATTACACGCAATGGTGAATCGTCTGGCACAGACTGAATATCCTCACACTCTATCTGCATTGACGGCAACAGAACATCTTCAGGATTTATCTGCACCACCATGCCTGAATTACTCCATGCTCCACCACGGTGTGATGGCGACATTCCATTGACAAGCAACTCTTTTTCGGCTGATGCTGAAGGTATTATAACACCTCCCGGACACATGCAGAAGCTATATACTCCACGTCCTTCGACCTGTGTTGTAAAGCTATATTCTGCTGCAGGAAGATACTTGCCTCTGCCATTTGGCGAATGATATTGTATGCGGTCGATAAGTTCCGAGGGATGTTCAAGACGCACTCCCACAGCAAAGCCTTTAGCTTCGAGAGTGACATTGTTGGCATCCAGCCAACGATAGACATCCTTTGCCGAATGACCGGTAGCAAGTATCACGGCATCGGCCAATATCTCGCCACGGTTCGTTCTTATGCCTTTTATGCGGTTATCCTTTATAAGGAGTTCCTCCATACGGGTTTCAAAGCGCACCTCTCCACCACACGAAATTATTGTATTTCTGATATTCTCTATAACTCGTGGCAGTTTGTCTGTTCCTATATGCGGGTGAGCGTCGGCAAGTATAGATGTACTTGCACCATGCTGGCAGAATATATTCAGCACTCCCTCAATACTACCACGTTTCTTGCTTCGGGTATATAGTTTACCGTCGGAATATGCGCCGGCACCACCTTCACCGAAACAGTAGTTCGATTCGGGATTTACGGTGTGAGTACGTGATATATTGGCAAGGTCAACCTTACGTGTACGCACATCCTTACCACGTTCCACGACAATTGGACGCAAGCCGTTTTCTATAAGCTTGAGCGCGGCGAACAAACCGGCAGGACCAGCACCCACAACAACCACAGGAGTGCAAGTCGAAACGTCACCATAGTCGCGACGGACAAACTCGTCGCCCTTTGGCATCTCGTTGACAAAGACACGTACCATCAAATTGACATATATGGTACGCTGACGGGCATCGATACTGCGACGCAATACACGTACTGCATTTATAGTACGCACATCCATACCCTTTTCACGTGCAATATACTGCATGAGCGACTGCTCATTTGCCGCATCACGCGGTTGCACTCTTATCTGAAATTCATGTATCATATCAACCGAAAACTAAACGGAAAGCCTCTTCAACCTTACCGACAGGCAATACCTCAATGCCGAAGCGTGATGTATCAAGGCGTTTCATATTACTTCGTGGAACTATTATCTGCTTGAAACCAAGTTTCGCAGCCTCGCTTATACGCTGTTCGATACGGTTTACAGGACGTATCTCGCCCGACAAACCCACCTCGCCTGCCATACAAATGGTAGGCTCAATTTCAACGTCCATATTGCTTGACAGAATGGCGCTGATGACAGAAAGGTCTATCGCAGGGTCATTGACACGCAAACCGCCCGCGATGTTCAGATAAACGTCCTTTTGGGCTAGTTTGAACCCGACACGCTTTTCAAGAACAGCAAGCAACATATTCATGCGACGCACGTCAAAGCCTGTGGCCGAGCGTTGAGGTGTTCCGTATGCCGCAGTGCTTACAAGAGCCTGTGTCTCTATCAGGAAGGGGCTGACGCCTTCTATTGCTGATGCTATTGCAACACCGCTCATACCTTTATGACGTTCGCTGAGCAGGAGTTCCGAAGGATTGGTAACCTTACGCAAACCTTCGCGTTGCATTTCGTATATACCCAGCTCAGCAGTACTTCCGAAACGGTTTTTTATAGAGCGTAATACCCTGTAAAGGTGATGCTGATCACCCTCGAACTGTATAACAACATCAACGATGTGTTCAAGAATCTTTGGGCCGGCAATAGTTCCGTCCTTTGTTATATGTCCTATGAGAATAACAGGTACATTGTTCTCTTTGGCAAACTTGAGCAACATTGCCGTACACTCACGTACCTGCGATATGCTTCCCGGTGACGAATCGACTGCCTCACTGCTCATTGTCTGTATTGAGTCAATTACAAGCAGTTCGGGAGCGATGTTCTTTATGTGTGTGAATATAGTTTCAAGAGATGTTTCGCATACTATATGGCAATTACCGCGTTCGTGCGCTATGCGGTCGGCACGAAGCTTTATCTGCTGTACGCTCTCCTCACCCGACACATAAAGTACCTTACGTTGTGGCATACCGAGTATTGTCTGCAAAACAAGTGTCGATTTACCTATTCCCGGTTCTCCGCCAAGCAAGACCAACGAACCCGGCACAAGACCACCACCAAGAACACGGTTCAGTTCACTGTCGTGCATATCGATACGTGGCAGTTCATCGGTAGCCACATCGTCAATAAGTACAGGCAGCACCTGCGCTCTGTCTATATTTGACGAACGCGAAATCGGAGTATTACGGACAACCTTTTCGACAAAGCTGTTCCACGCGCCACACGATGGACATTTACCGGCCCATTTAGGTGACTCGTAACCACATTCGTTACACAAGAATATACTCTTTTCTTTTGCCATTGCAAATTACATTATCGGAAACCAAATAAAAACGGCCACATCCCACAATGCGTGTGACAATATTATAGCCGCAAAACGGTTTGGGAAAAGCCTATAGAGCAATCCCCATGCAGCGCCGGCCACAAGAGCAGCCATTGTAAGCATAAAATTGAATGAGCCTGCATGCACAAGAGCATAGACAAGCGTCGTCACTACAAAACCAACATTGGGCGACCAACGTTCTGAAAGGGTTTGCTGCACATAACCGCGCCAGAATATCTCTTCGGCAGGGCCTATAAGGAACAGCATCAATGCGGTGAGCAGCCAAGGCGACTCGCCGTTTTTCATTGAATATATCGTATCGACCTGCGGACGCGCAAAGTCGAACAACAGCTGTGAAAGTTTATCTCCTATCCAGAATACTCCCCACAAAGCCACAGCAATGGCTATACCCAACAGGATATCAGCTGGCGTAACCTGTACCTTGCGCCACCACCCCGGACGAAAGATTGTAGCACACAAAGAGAGTGTGCATGCAGAGCCCGTCATCATCCACCAGAAATTGATGTGAGGAGCAGTCCAAGGACTGAACATTACAGTCCAAAGCAATGTTGCAAGAAGTATTGTAAAGAGCAACTTTTTCATTTCACAAAATAAGATACAACAAATGATATTGAAAGCAACAAGCTGAACATCAACTGCAATTTTGCAGTTGCCTCATCAAGGCCACATACGGCACTCATACCTTCTTTTGGCAAAGCCAAAGCTTTTCTTGCATTGTCAATAGCAGGTTTCAATGCTATAAGCACCAACAAAGACCATACAGACATTGAGCCGTATATCACACAACCGATTACCCATACAAAGGGCAATATCACCTCAAGACAATAGATTACCGATGATGCACGTTTACCCACAAGCATTGCAAATGTGCGTATGCCGGCACGCTTGTCGTGTTCCATATCGCGGGAGTTGTTTATATGAAGAATACCGACAGTGATAAGACCTATAGGCAATACAATCCACAAAGCCTTATCAACAAACTCTCCTGTAACCACATAGGATGTACCCATAACAGGCAACAACGAGTATGTAAGGAATATGTCCAAATCTCCCAAAGCATGATATTTCAACAGAGGATAGAGCAATGTCAAAGCACAACCTGCCAGACCGAGATAAAGAGTTGGCAGACCTGTGAAATACATGATTCCAAGTCCCGACAGCACAGCTATGACAAGCAGCCACGATGCAAGCCTTCTTATTTCACATGGACGAAACTCGCCGCTTGTGATAGACATACCGCCAACAGTATCTTCGCGGTCAACACCTTTTTTGAAGTCGAAATAATCGCTCCAAGTATTGCCTGCAGCATGAAAAACCACAATTGTTACCAAAGTCCATAAACCAATCTTCCAATCGACAGCATAACCAGTACTAAAGAGATAAGCGATTGTCGCAACTACCGGCATTGCTGATGCAGGGAATGACCAGGGACGTGTTGCCAACAACCACGCCTTTAATCCATGTTCCTTATTTTCCATAATCTTATTTTTAATTTATAATAGTAGTACAAAGATAAATATACAACTTCTTTATTCCAATAATTATTCATAAATTCGCATACAAACAGACAAATTATCAATGAAACGATATACTGAAACTACAACGATATATGAAGGAATGGCAAAGTCATTCTTTTTTGTAGAAAGCGCCACTGATAACGAATTGAACGATTTTATCAGAGGCTATTCGGAGTATATCGTATTATTATTGAAACAGAAAGGTGTTGATATAGTAGATTTCAGCATTATCCCTCCTGTTATTCCTGACAGGAACGCCATCAAGCAACTCATCCTGCGACAACAACCAAGCATTGACGAACAGACTCTTGAAAAGAGAACAAACGAGAGTGCAGCTTGCAGAAAAAGCCGATTAATATTCATCAACAACGCTGGGTACGACATTGACGGCATTTTTGAAGCAGACATTATATGCGAAGACGACTTTGGTTCTTCAATGCCTGAATATGCAAAAAAACTTGACAATTTCCTTGAGACTATAGTTGCACTGCATATTGAGCAAAGCAGAATAGGAAACATAAGGTACCGGCTGCCATTCTTCGAAGAGGAACACGATGAACTACGAATACAGGACAACAACGAGTGTCTTTGCAACGACTTGCTTGCAGAAAGCATTTGTAACAGCGAAGAGGTCAAGATAAGCCCTATCCAGTTCGACAACAATTTCAACATATCGCTACCTCTATACCCACAGGTTACAATTACGCTTGAGCCATTGCCCAAAACTCTTTATATACTATTCCTCCAGCACCCCGAAGGAATAATCCTAAAAGACATCTATTTGTACGAAAGCGAATTGAAAAACATTTACAAACAAGTGTCAGGGCGCAAAAACCCGTCTGTAATAGAGCGAATGTTCCGTTCATTGACAGACCCTACGGAAAACCCTTTACACAAAAACCTTTAAATTATAAGACGGTGCTTTACAAGTAAATTGAACTACAACATCGCACGCAACTACATACCTGCACACGGACGCACCAAAGCGCACAATATCCCATTGGAAAGCGAATATATAATATTGCCAGAGATTCATAAATAGTGCAATAATAGCCCACTTTAACATAACAAATTGAAACAGCAGGGACAAATCCTTGCTGTTCTTGTCTAAATTTAATAAATTTGCGCTTTGATATTACGCGCATACCGCGCACGCATAAGGATTGAACGATGAAAGTAATGAAATTCGGCGGTACCTCAGTTGGTTCCGTAAACAGCATATTAAACTTGAAGAACATTGTTGAAACTGCAGCAGCACAGGAGAATGTCATTGTTGTAGTTTCGGCACTCGGCGGCATAACAGACAAACTGATAAAGACAGCCGAATTGGCCGTTAACGGCGATGAGAGTTTCAAGGAGGAGTTCCAGCAAATTGTAGCCAGACACCATGAACTGATATACAGCGTTATACAGTGCGAAGAGAAGCGCGCTACATTGCTTGTTGAAATAGATAAATTACTGAACGAGCTCGATAACATTTACCTTGGACTTGCCTTGATAAACAACATGACTCCCAAGTCGGAGGCAACTATTGTAAGCTATGGCGAAAGATTGTCCAGCCGAATAGTTACAGCACTCATTGACGATGCTGTACGTTACAATGCGCGCAAGTTCATCAAGACAGAGGTAAAGCACGGCAAGAACATTCTTGCAAACGAGGAGACCGACAGACTTATACACGAGTGCTTCGACAGCAACACAGATAGGATTATCATTGTTCCGGGATTCATTTCACAGGACAAGGAGAGCGAGGAGATAACCAATCTTGGACGTGGAGGCAGCGACTACACTGCAGCCATTATAGCAGCAACACTAAAGGCTGATATGCTTGAAATATGGACCGATGTGGACGGATTCATGACAGCCGACCCACGTGTCATCAACAATGCATACACAATACACCATTTGAGCTATGTAGAGGCGACAGAACTTTGCAACTTCGGCGCAAAGGTGGTTTATCCACCAACCATCTACCCGGTATTCAAAGCCAATATCCCAATAAAGATAAAGAACACTTTCAACCCGGAAAGCGAAGGCACAATCATTGACGCACAGAGCGAGGACGAAGGAAGACTCATCAAGGGCATCTCAAGCATCAACGACACCGACCTGCTGACAGTACAGGGTCTTGGTATGGTGGGCGTGGTAGGAGTAAACCACCGTATATTCCGCGCTCTTGCAAATGCAGGTATAAGCGTATTCCTTGTAGCGCAGGCATCTTCAGAGAACAGCACATCATTAGGATTGCGTCACGACGATTCGGCTAAAGCATGTGAGGTCCTGAACAAGGAGTTCGAGAAGGAGATTTCTATGGGATTGATGGAAAGCGTGCACGCGACAGGTGACCTCTCTACAGTTGCCATTGTCGGCGAGAACATGCGTCACAATGCAGGCATCATCGGAAAGCTGTTCCAGACACTTGGACGCAATGGTATCAATGTGATTGCATGTGCACAGGGCGGCCAAGAGACTAATATCTCTTTTGTCATAAAGTCGAACCTGCTACGTAAGACCCTTAATGTAATACACGACTCATTCTTCCTGTCAGAATACAAAGTACTGAACCTCTTCATATGCGGAATAGGAACTGTAGGAGGCAGCCTCATAGAGCAGATTGCATCGCAGCAGGAAAAGCTGAAAAGAGAACATGGACTAAAACTCAACATTGTAGGTATTGCAAACAGTCGCCATGCAATTTTTGACCGCGAAGGACTTGAACTCGAAAACTACCGCAACAAATTGATGGAGAGCAAGGAATGCGACATTTACAGCCTGCGCAAGGAGATAATAAAGATGAATATCTACAACTCCGTATTCGTAGACTGTACTGCCAACCCTGATGTAGCATCACTGTACGGTGATTTGCTGTCGCATAACATAAGCGTCGTTGCAGCAAACAAGATTGCTGCATCGTCGGACTATGGGACATACTACAATCTCAAGCAAATTGCACGCCAACGCAACATCAAGTTCCTGTTTGAAACAAACGTCGGAGCTGGCTTACCCATTATAAGCACAATAAACGACCTTATAAACAGCGGTGACAAGATTCTGAAAATTGAAGCAGTGTTGAGTGGTACCCTAAACTTCATATTCAACGTATTGAGCAATAATGTCCCAATGAGCAAAGCTGTACAGCTTGCGAAAGAGAAGGGATACAGCGAACCGGACCCGCGCATTGACCTTAGCGGAAAGGATGTAATAAGAAAACTTGTCATCCTGGCACGTGAGGCAGGATACTCAATAGAGCAGGATGATGTGGAAGCAAACCTTTTCATTCCACAGGAACTATTCGACGGTACTATCGACAATTTCTGGAACGAACTTCCTAAACTTGATGCAAAATTTGAGGAAGAACGCAAACAGCTTGTTGAAGAGAAGATGCACTGGAGATTCATTGCAAAGTATGAGAACGGCAAGGGAAGCGTATCATTGAGCAAGGTCGACGAACGCCACCCATTCTACCATCTCGAAGGAAGCAATAATATAATATTGCTGACAACAGAGCGCTATAAAGAATACCCAATGCTGATACAAGGATACGGAGCCGGAGCTGGCGTTACTGCAGCCGGAGTATTCGCTGATATAATGAGGATTGCAAATATATAACAATCATTTTCTGAAATCACGTAATAAATTCTGCAGTTGTTGACGCGTAAAGAATATTCGACTCTTTACCGTTCCCAACGGCAGACCAAGGCGGTCGGCAATCTCACGGTACTTGAAACCTGAAATGTGCATAAGAAATGGTATCCTGTAATCGCGTGGCAAGCCATGGACTACACGGTATATCTCCTTGCTGTCATAACTGTTCTCGGTTATGTAGTTGTCAAATTCACGTGGATGATTGATGTGAAAAAGATTGTCGGTGTGATCTATGAAAGTCTGGTCACGTACCTCCTTACGGTAATTGTTTATGAATATATTGCGCATTATGGTATATACCCATCCTTTGAAGTTGGTATCAGGCGTATATTTATCCATATTGCCTAAAGCTTTGAGCGATGTTTCCTACAATAAGTCGTTCGCTTCCTCTTTGTCTGCCGTAAGTTTGTATGCAAAGCGTTGAAGTTCCGATTGCACCTCCAGCAGTTCTCTCCTGAATTTTGCAGTGTCCACAGTCTTGAAATTTTCTGGTATTACATACTTAAAAATAAACAAAACGTGGTTTTCTTTTGTTCGTATATTTATATGGCTTTTTCCTAAAAAATGCAAAATGGCAAACTAATGTTTGCCATTTTGCATTTTCAATCTTTATTTCTGTCATTTTCAATAAGTTGCAGAAGTTTCTCAATAGCCTCATCTTCAGGAATATTCTTCTCTACGCACTCCTTTTTACGGTAAAGCGAAACTTTCCCACGCGCAGCCCCTACATAACCATAATCGGCATCAGCCATTTCACCAGGACCATTAACGATACATCCCATAACACCAATCTTAAGTCCTTTCAAATGCGCTGTTGCAGCCTTTATACGCGCCAATGTACCTTGCAGGTCGTACATTGTACGTCCGCATCCGGGACAAGCGATATATTCAGTCTTGCTTATACGTGCACGTGTTGCCTGCAGAATACCGAACATGATAGAGTTCAACTCCTCGGCACTGCTTGACGGGTTCTCAAGCCATAAACCGTCGACAAGCCCATCAATGAGCAACACACCGAGGTCGGCCGCAGCCTTAATACGCAACGTTTCCACCGACGACTCATTGTATGTTCTACGGATGATTACAGGAGCATCAATTCCCTCAACCATCAACTTATGCACCAAAGCACGCAGTTCAGCCACTGGGTTTACATGATTTGTTGAAGCCACTATTACAATATTCTCAAGCGACTTGAGCTTTGCGATATTCTCTGGGGCAAGTTCATTATACTCAAGCGCAATAAATGAGCCGCGTCCTGCATTATCAACAGTAACGGTCTCAACATCTGCCGTATCAAAATCAGGAGCAATGCCTGCATCAGCAACCTCTCCACCAAAAACTACAGGAACATTATTTCCACCAATTATTCCATGCTCGCATGTCTTGCGACGCACAGGTTCCTCATAATTGAACGCAAGTGCATTAACAGCTTCAATTGGCTCATGATCTGCACGTTGTGTTACATAATCAACAAGTTCCTTGGCTACAGGAATCTCATTTTCAGGAGCTTCGGCAAGAGAAACACGCAACGTATCACCTATTCCGTCTGCGAGCAGCGCACCTATGCCTACTGCACTCTTTATACGTCCATCCTCGGCATCACCGGCTTCGGTAACTCCAAGATGAAGTGGATACGATATACCCTCTTCAGCCATTACACGTACAAGACGGCGAACCGTAGTTACCATCATAGCTGTATTGCTTGTCTTGATTGAAACGACAACATCGTTGAAGTCTTCGTCACGGCATATACGCAAGAACTCCATACATGACTCCACCACTCCCGATGGTGTATCGCCGTAACGGCTCATTATCCTGTCGCTCAACGAACCATGATTAACACCGACACGTACAGCCTTACCCTCACTCTTGCACAGAGCAAGAAACTCTACAAAGCGTGAGCGTAAACGTTTAAGTTCATCGGCATATTCGGCATCGGTATAATCAATATGTTTGAATGTACGAGCCGTGTCGACATAGTTTCCAGGATTTACACGTACCTTGTCGGCATATTTTGTCGCAGTATCGGCTACGGAAGCATTGAAATGCACATCGGCCACAAGCGGCACTCTGTACCCATGTGCAACTAGTTGCTGTTTTATATTACCAAGATTTATCGCCTCACGATTACCCTGCGTTGTCAAGCGTACGAGTTCACCTCCTTTGTCAACGATGCGGACAACCTGCTCAACACTTCCTTCAGTATCCATGGTGCTGGTATTGGTCATTGACTGCACCTTGATGGTGTTTCCGTTACCAATCTTTATTCCACCCACGTTTACCTCGACAGTTGCGCGGCGATGATAATTGAACAGATTAATATCAGTTTGTCTTGTACTCATATTGTAATTCCCTCAGGTCTTCGTTGGCTTTCTCTATCTTCTTCTTCAAGTTCTCCTTATATTCTGCCAAACGTGATGCAAGAGCGTCATCGGCAAGAGAAAGCATCTCAACAGCAAGGATTGCTGCATTTAGGGAAGCATTTACTCCTACTGTTGCAACAGGAATACCCGGAGGCATCTGTACAATAGCAAGCAAAGCATCTATACCGTCAAGGGTACTGTTGATGGGCACACCAATCACCGGCAGTGTTGTACTTGCAGCAATGACACCAGGAAGATGTGCGGCCATTCCTGCAGCTGCTATAATTATCTTGACTCCACGCTCCTTGGCTCCCTTTGAAAAAGCCTCCACAGCTTCTGGTGTACGATGAGCAGAAAGGGCATTTACCTCAAAAGGGACCTGCATCTCATTCAAGAAATCAGTAGCCTTTTTCATTACAGGAAGATCGGATGTACTTCCCATTATAACACTTACAATAGCTTTCATATTCTTTTAATAACTTTTAATTTAACAACTATGGTCTCTCTTTTATAACACCCTTCCTATAGGCGTAAAGCAGACGTTCAAGGTCGGCAATCTTTATCATTATTCCGCGACCGATATCTGTATCACGCACCTTTTCACGTTCACCGACAATCTCTACAATATTTATTGTGCCATCAATATCAGTACCATTAAGTACAGCCTCTTCAGTTGAGGTAAACGGTGTCAGCTGCACTAGGTCGAAACCACGGCTATGATATACGAGTGTATATCCAGCAATGCCCGTACGATTGTGGTAAATTTTGGAGAATCCTCCGTCAATGACCATAAGACGTCCGTTAGCCTTTATTGGTGTTTCACCCTTGAAAACACGTACAGGAACGTGACCGTTGATTATATGACGATGATTTCCCTTTACACCGAACTCATCAAGAATTCTGTCACATACGTCTTCATTGTCACGCAAGATGTAATACCATCCTTTAGGTTCCTTCTGTACCTCTTTATCATCAAGCAGATAGCGTTCAAACGTTGCCATCTTGGCCTTACCGAACAGAGGAGATTCAGGACCACACCACAGATACCAGAAGAAATCGGCATATCTGTTGCGAACCTCAACATCCACATCATTGTCAAAAGCTGTACGTGCCATGCGTTCAACCTTTTTAAGGAGTTCCTTACCTTTGACCGGAACACCATCAAAGACCACCTCACGCATAGAGCCGTCTTCATTAATGGGAACCGCAGCATGGAACATAAGATTAGAATTGTATATCACATACATTCCTCCGCGCATCAGCAAGCAGTTCACATGTGCCTGCAGACGCTCACTACGCATGAAAGAGTGACGCAAGCGGTCTATAACATCCTGTTCTTCAGGGGTTAGTGCATATGGGTTTGCCGAATCAAATGTAGGCCACAGCTTATCCTTCAATTCATACTCCTTACCATCAATTACAACGACCCCCTTTTCCTTGTTTATTCCCTCCATGATGCAGCGGTCCATCATATTCCATTCAGGATGCTGCATTGCTATTTGCCCTGACAGTTTGAATTCTATTACAGATATCGCCTTGTGCATCTGAGCTATCAGACGTACATCCCTTTCATTAAAGTTTGTTCGCTCCTCATCGACACGCGGCTGGTATATTTCACAAGGATCGTCAGCATACTGTTCCATTGCGAATGTGGCAAGAGGAACCATATTTATCGAATAGCCGTCCTCTAAAGTTGTCATATTGGCATCACGCAACGAAAGGCGCAACACGCTTGCGATACAACAGGTATTGCCGGCAGCAGCACCCATCCAAAGTACATCATGATTACCCCATGTTATGTCAAGGTGGTGGTATTCGCACAGTGCATCCATTATATGATGTGCACCAGGACCTCTGTCAAATATATCGCCAAGAATATGCAGACGATCAATAATCAGACGCTGAATAAGATAGCATAAAGCGGTAACAAAGTGGTCGGCACGACCTGTTCCTATGATTGTACCTATAATCACATTTATGTATGCCTCCTTGTTATGGAAATCATTGGCTTCATGCATAAGTTCTTCAATGATGTATGCATACTCTTCGGGAAGATTTTTACGAACCTTTGAACGTGTATATTTCGATGACACATCACGGCACACAACCAAAAGACGGCGCAATGATGTTGTATAATACTCGTCAAGAGCAATTTCCGACTGACGTACCAGTTTCAGTTTTTCTTCGGGATAATATATAAGAGTACAAAGGTCTTTTTTCTCTTCTTCACTAATATTATTACCAAACAGATCGTTCACTTTACGCTTGATGTTGCCCGAAGCATTACGCAATATATGCTGAAAAGCTTCATGCTCACCATGAAGGTCGGCAAGGAAATGTTCAGTAGGCTTAGGAAGATGAAGTATTGCCTCAAGATTAATAATCTCCGTTGTAACACTTGATACCGTAGGGAAATCTCTTGCTAGCAGACGCAAATATCTAAGGTCTTCCTTGACCTCCTCAATTGTTACATGCGATTTTGACATATCTGTTCCATTTTATATCAATAAATCCACATTCGGGCACAGCATGCCCAACGTATTATCGCAAATTTATATTTATTTTATCAAAACGACAAAGATTACCGTTCTTTTTAGAAAAAGGCTTTTATAATTTTCTTAACCTGGCAACCGGAATGTGCAGTTGTTCACGATATTTCGCCACTGTACGTCTTGCAACGCCATATCCGCGTTCGGCAAGTCTAGTCTGAAGTTCCTGATCTGTCAACGGAGAATTCTTATCCTCGTCATCAACAAGTTCCCGTATTATGCTGAACAATTCATATACGGACTGTTCGGTTCCATCATCCTTTGTTATACCGTCGCTGAAGAAATATTTCAACGATGATATGTTCCATGGAGTCTGCACATACTTGCTGTTGCTGACACGTGATATTGTAGAGATATCGTACCCCGTCATTATTGCAATATCCTCGAGAATCATAGGTTTTAGGTACGCTTCATCACCTCCGTTGAGAAAATACTCCTTTTGCTTAGCCACAATGGCACGCATTGTTGTAAGCATTGTATTCTCGCGCTGTTGAACAGCACTTATAAAACCTTTGGCCGCATCGATTTTCTGTTTGAGGAACTGCGCAGCAACTTTCTGCTCATTACTTCCCCCTACAAGTTGTTCATCAAGCATCTGTATATAGTCATCACAGACCCTCAATTCGGGTACATGTAGATTATTCAACGACACATAGACGTTATCATCAACCACATCCAGTATGAAATCTGGGACAATCTGCTGACGGCTGAAACCCACATTCTCACTCAAAGAAGCTCCAGGACGCGGATTAAGGCGTACAATATCGGAGATAGCCGCACGACATTCATCCTTGTCCACTCCAAGTTTGTCGGCAAGTTGTTCCCATCTTTTTGCAGTAAAATCATCATAGTAGTCACCTATTATGCGCTTATGCAATGTCAAATCCCGATTGGCTCCATTCCTCTCAAGTTGGAGCATCAGAGATTCCTGTAGACTCCTTGCCGCTATGCCTGCAGGCTCAAACCCCTGAACAAGTGAAAGAACTCGAAGAATCTCGTCCTTGTCAGTCATGACATTTCCATATATAAGGAGTTCATCCTCTATCTCCTCTATCTCCTTATGCAAGAGACCATCTTCATCAAGCGAGCCTATTATGTATTCACCGACACTTCGTTCCTGCGGAGACAACTGAAGTTCAGCAAGTTGCTCAAGCAGTGTATCGCCGAACGAATGCATCTCACTTACAGATTCATCCACTCCACGGCCATAACCTACAGTAACCGGTATCTCATCATTTCCGCTGTAATCATCATCCATGTCATGTGTAATGTCTGTCTCCGCATTGTCTTCACCACCATTACGTTCCGGCAGTTCGTCATGCTCTACAACCTCCAACACAGGATTATCCATAACCTCACTACGCACCCTATCCTCAATCTCCATTGTAGTAAGTTCAAGGATCTGAACAGCCAGCAGCTGCTGTGGAGATAGCGTCTGCGTAAGTGTCTGTTCATGTTTTTGTGTCTGTGTAAAGGTATTTCTTGCCATGCAAAACGGTATTTCAATACTTGAAACTACTTCCGCCAAGGAACTCACGCACAACAGATGTAGGAGGAAGTTCCTTGTCCTGCAAAGGTACTACATATTCCAATAAATGCAAAAGCCTGCGGGCTTCGGAATACTCTTTTATATTCTGCGGAACAGCCCTTAAAATAGGTTCGGCATGCGTCTTAAGAACTGCCAATTCGTAAAAAAGTGATGAATTGAACATAACATCAGCATTTTCCTGATACGGAAATATCCATTCCTCCTCACCTTCACGGACACTGGGCCAGCGCTGTATTGTTTCGACAGCAGAATAGCCACGGTATTTGGCATCGCGCAGCATACGGCGCAACAGACGATTATCCGAAGTTGATATATAATTATGATAATCCAATTTAATTGATGTCAATGCCGACACATAGATCCTGAACTTATCACCGTCTGCCACTTGAGATGTAAGCAATGGATTGAGAGCATGTGTACCCTCTATCACAAGCACCATCTGAGGGGTAAGTTTAAGTTTGTTGCCATTATATTCACGTTCACCCTTGATAAAGTTATAATACGGCAATTCAACCTCTTCCCCCGCAAGAATCTTAGTCAACGACTCGTTGAAATAGGGGAGGTCTATGGAATATAACGATTCAAAATCATAATCTCCGTCAGGTTTACGAGGGGTCAACGTGCGGTTTACAAAAAAATCGTCTAGTGAGATTGCATATGGTCGCAGACCACATGCCAGCAACTGCACACTCAACCTCTTGCTGAATGTTGTCTTTCCCGAAGATGAAGGACCGGCAATGAGCACCACCCTGGCACCTCGAGCCTGTATTTCATCGGCAATCTTTGACAACCGTCGTTCTTGCAACACTTCGGAGACATTTACAAGATCTACACCAAACCCCATGCGCACACCTTTATTGAAGTCGCCAATTGTTTCTACTCCCATTTGCTTATGCCATTGCAGACGCTCTTCAAAAAGTTCCTGCAGTTTCTCTTGTGGTATCTTGTCTTCAAGTTCACTGGGGCGCTCTTTATTGGGAACACGCAGCAACACACCATCGGCGAACTTCTCGATTTCAAACAGATTTATAAACCCGGTACTTGGCACCAGACCATGATAATAACTGTCAATGTAGCCATCCAATTCATAGTAACTTGTATATAAACGGTCATAAGTCTCAAGCAACCTTGCTTTATCCACACGCCCTACTTCACGGAAGAGTTCTATAGCCTCTTGAATATGGCATTCCACCCTTTTGAAAGGTATATTGCTCTTGATGATAAGACGCATCTTCTCGCGCACGATAGCCAGTTGCTCTTCAGTCACCGGATAATCCATTCGGCAATAGTACCCCTTTGATATTGCATTCTCAAAACGGACCGTTTCACCAGGGAACACCTCATTCATAGCCTTCATAAAAATAAAGGTCAAAGAACGTACATACATACGCATGCCATCATCAGATGTCACATCTATGAACTCCACATCTTTGTTACGATAAAGCGACAAAGCCAATCCTTGTGTTTCATTGTTCACCCTTGCTGCAATAGGGCCATAAGGCATGTCAAGACCAAGGCCCTCATAAATCTCAAGCAATGAAGATCCTTTCGGAAAATCCATTGTCACACCATTGTTCAGGCAATAAATATGTATCATGGCGATATGATTTTGTAATGCGAAGATAAAAACAAATTACAGCATAACAACAAATTTCACTATTTTTAAGATAGCAATCAAAATTTATTTCACGATTATTCAGGAATTGTTTGATATTGGCAAAACATTATACTACATTTGCGTGAAAGGTTATTCTTATGGAAAAGACGGCACAATACATAAAGAGCATAGAGATTGACTCTTTATGGAGCAATCGCAAACATATCTATTGGGAGTTGCGTCCCGACGTGAATATCCTCAGTGGAAGCAATGGTGTCGGCAAAAGTACAATAATAAACAGGTCGGCAAGCCATCTCAAAGTCATGCACAAGGGACTTATTACGACCAATCCCGAAGACGGGGTACATGTGACATTCTACCCCGAAGATGCCCAAAGCATCCACTTCGACGTCATCAGTAGCATCGATCGCCCGATACTCAGTAGCGACATGCTGGATAAGATTCCCGGAGCCGACATACGCACAGAACTTGACTGGCAACTGTACAACCTGCAACGCCGTTACCTCAATTATCAGGTAAATATCGGTAATCGCATAATAGCCTTGTTGACATCGGGCAACCCCGATGACCAACGCCTTGCCACCGAACTTACACAACCAAAGAAACAGTTCCAAGACCTTATTGACGAACTTTTTGCCCCTACAGCAAAGACCATTGCACGAGACAGTAACGAGATATTCTTCCACCAGTACGGAGAGACCATTTCACCATACATGCTGTCATCGGGAGAGAAGCAGATGCTTGTCATACTCCTTACAGCACTTGTACAGGAGAACAGGCCCGGCGTAATGCTCATGGACGAGCCAGAGATTTCGCTTCATATTGAATGGCAACAACGACTTATTACACTTATACGTACCCTTAATCCAAATGCACAGATAATACTTTGTACACACTCTCCTGCCATAATTATGGACGGTTGGATGGATGCTGTAACAGAGATTGAGGATATAACAAAATAAGAAAAGAAGAATGATGAGATATGAAAAGGCTTACTGAATATCTCAATTCCAACTTCATTGAAGCGGCAAACACACTACGTCCAAAGAGAGCCGCCCAACACATCATAGCATATGTTGAAAGTTATGATGACATATCTTTTTGGCGTTCGGTTTTCAACGAGTACGAGAGCGATAGAATACATTTTGAAATAATGTTGCCGGCACGCACCAAGTTGACAAAAGGCAAGAAACAGGCCATGATGAACATGCTTGGCAAGGGATACGGACGAAATATGATAGCCTGTGTCGACAGCGATTACGACTACTTGCTACAGGGTGCGACATCCACATCGCGCCAGATGCTCAACAACAAGTACATATTACATACATATACATATGCCATAGAAAATTACAGATGCTATGCCGACAGCCTAAAACAGGTATGTGTACTATGCACGCAGAACGACAGTAATATAATTGACTTCAAGGAGTTCTTCAAACTATATTCGCGCATCTGCTATCCATTGTTAGTGTGGAATATCTTGCTATACCGCAAGCAGGACACCAGAACCATGAGCATACTCAAGTTCTGCGAAATTGTACGCCTTACATCATTCTCGGTAGGCAAACCGGCCTATTCACTACAACAGCTCAGCAACAGGGTGAGCCATAACATCAAACTGCTTCAACAGCAGTTCCCTGAACTTATAAAGGAGCACGAAGCAATGCAGAAAGAGTTTACAGAGCTTGGTATACACCCCGACGAGACATATTTTTACATTCAGGGACATCACATTATGAACAACGTTGTCATGCGCATAATGCACCCTATATGCCGCCACCTGCGCAATAAACGCGAAGAGGAGATTGGTCGGCTCGCATACCATAGACAGCAATATAACAACGAAATTGCGTCATACCGTCACAGCCAATGCGATGTAGCAATGATGTTGAGCAAGAACACAGACTATAAGGACGCGCCACCGTATCTCAGACTAAAAGCGGATATTGAAAGATTACTGGATACTATCAAATAAACAACAGGTTAGCTTGGTTAGGCTAACCTGTTGTTTATAACTGGTAATTCAATTATCTCTTCTTCCAGAACACCGGTGTCAAAAGCAATAGCACCGCGAAGAATTCAAGACGACCGACAAGCATCTGGAAGGCACTGAACCATTTAACAGGAGAGGGCAGTGTTGCAAACGAATCCATAGGACCATAATCGCCAAACGCAGGTCCAACATTACCGACCGAAGCAACAGAAAGTCCAAAGGAATTCAAGAAGTCAATACCGAAACCCATATTCACTACAAGTCCTATTATTACCATGAATATATATATTACGGTATAGGCAAGAATTGCAGACTGCACAGAATTAGGAACAACTTTTCCTGCGATACGCACAGGTATGACAGCATTCGGATGTACAATACGTTTGAACTCATTTATCATCACCTTAAAAAGGATAGATATTCGTACACACTTCATTGCGCCCGAAGTAGAACCCGAACATGCGCCAAAGAACATCAATGCATAAAGAGAAAGCCATAAAATAGGCAGCCACACAACATAGTTCGCTGTTGCGTAGCCAGTTGTTGTCTGTATTGACACCACCTGGAATATCGCTGTGCGGAACGACATTTCCACATCGGCAGATGTCGTAAAATACAGGCCTACTGTTATTGCTATAGTAAATATAAGGACAATGGATGAATAGGTCTTTACCTCGGTATCACGTAAAAGTTCCCTAAAGCGGAACTTGAATATGAACAGATACAGCAACGACATATTTATACCACTGAGGTACATAAACAATGTGGTAACATACTCTATCAACGGAGAATTGAAGGCTGCTATACTATCCTGCTTGGTAGAAAAACCACCGGTTGCAATTGTTGACATGGAATGACACAGAGCATCAAACCACCCCATACCGGCAAAATAGAACGACACTGTTGCTATAATGGTAAGCCCCACATATATTGTCAATATCCAGCGTGCTGTTACAGAAATTCTCGGATGAAGCTTTGAGCGCATCGGGCCAACCGATTCAGCAGCAAACAGATGTATGTCACTTAAACCGAATATCGGAAACACTGCAACGGTAAAGAAGACAATACCCAAACCACCTACCCAGTGAGTCATCATACGCCAGAAAAGAAGCGATTTTGGCAACGCTTCAATATCCTGCAGGATTGTAGCACCCGTAGTAGTGAAGCCCGACATTGTCTCAAAAAAAGCATCGGTAAAAGATGGGATATAACCGCTCAGCATATATGGCAGTGAGCCGAACAAAGAAAATATCACCCAGCAGAGCGTTACAACTATATAACCGTCCTTCCGCGATATATTTCGTTCGGTACCTGAACATATATAGGTCAGCAGCGAGCCGGCGCCGACCATAGACGCAATTGATATCATCAATGTACGTATTACAGGTTCATTATAATACAATGCAACCGGAATACTGCCAAGAAGGAATATTGCCTCAACATACAGCAACAGACCTATAATACGGAATATGATTTTGGGATGGAACATCAGTTTGTCATTATTACTTGAAGAATTTCTCCAGTTTCTTAAGAACATGCTCACGACAGAACACAACCACATGGTCACCAGCCTGTATCATCGTATTTCCTGTCACATGTACACCCTCGCCGTTGCGTATCAAACCACCGATATTCGCACCGTCAGGCAGTCCGATGTTCTTGACCGGTTTTTTTGTTATGTAATCACCTTCATTAACAAGAAATTCTGCAACAACAGCCTGAATAAAGGTCAGACACTTCACACTGAGGACTTCTGTATTCAGCATCTTCTGGAAGATTGTACTTGCCGCTATCTTCTTCTTGTTTATGACAGAACCGATATCCATACTTTCGGCCATAGATATATAATCGATATTCTCTATTTCCGACACGGTACGGTACACGCCTTCACGTTTAGCCGCCATGCATGCAAGGATATTTGTTTCAGAATTGTCACCAAGGGCAATGAAAGCATCGGTACGGTCAATACCCTCGCTACGCAGCAGTTCCGGGTCACGTGCATCACCATTGATAACCATAACCCTGTCATCAACAAGTTCAACAAGTTTATGGCATCGTGCAAGATCACTCTCAATTATCTTTACGTTGACACTATCGGGGATAAGATTCGCTGTACGGACAGCAATGCGGCTACCGCCCATGATTATCAAGCTTTTTACCTCGGTAAATTTCTCTTTGCCACAGATTGTACGCATATACTGTATATGCTCACTTGTGGTCATGAAACATACAAGGTCATCAACCATTATGATGTCGTTTCCTCGCGGTATGATAGTTTCATCACCTCTTTGTATAGCTACCACATGATAAGGTATATCATTGGGGAAATCTTTTAAGGGAATACCTGTTATTGTTGCATTCGCCCTGATTTTGACACCCAACATGACAAGAGCTCCATCGCCGAACTCAAGCATTTGTCTCATCCAACTGTAATTGATGCTTGTAGCAATCTCCTCAGCCGCAAGTTGTTCAGGATAGATAAGAGTATCAACGCCCAACGACTCGAAATAGGCCTTATGCTTTGGTTGCAGATATTCATAATTGTCAATGCGCGCAATAGTTTTTTTGGCGCCTAAATAATGTGCAAGGATACATGCCGTTATATTACGGCTCTCATCGGGAGTGACGGCAACAAACAACTCTGCTCCGTCGACACCTGCCGACTTCAAAGCTGAGATTTTTGTCGGATCACCAACAATAGCCTGCAAGTCGAACAACGACTCCATTTTTCCTATTCTGTCCTCACTCTCATCAAGCAGAACAACATTCTCGTTCTCAACCGAAAGCATCTTGGCTAGGTGCGTTCCTACCGCACCGGCACCAGCGATAACAATTTTCATAAATTCTTAAATTTAAGAATGGCATTCAAAACACTCTCTTTGTCCATTCCGCAAACGCGATATAACTCCTCCGGTGTTCCATGCTCAATAAATTTGTCAGGAATACCCAATATCTCAACTTTAGGAGTGTATCCGTTTTCAGCCATATACTCTATAACAGCGCTACCAAGACCACCGTTCACACAACCATCCTCCAACGTCACCACATACTTGAATTTCTCTCCCACTTCACGAAGGATATCCGTATCTATCGGTTTAAGGAAACGCATGTCATAATGCGCCACGCTGACACCTTGCTTTACAGCCTCATCAACGACACTCTCCATAACCTTACCAAGTGGTCCTATTGTTATGAAAGCGACATCGTCACCGGATCTCATGCGACGCCCCTTGCCGACCTCGACTGTTTCAAGCGGACAGCGCCAATCGACAAGCGCCCCCTTACCTCGCGGATAGCGTATCACAAAAGCACCCATATCGGGTTGCACTGCTGTATACATGAGCCTGCGTAATTCACACTCATCGTAAGGTGATGAAATTGTAAGATTCGGTACAGGACGTAGATATGCAAGATCAAATGCGCCATGATGCGTAGGACCATCCTCACCTACAATACCGGCCCTGTCAAGACAAAGTACAAAATTTATGCGTTGCAAGGCAACATCATGTATCAGGTTGTCATATCCACGCTGCATGAACGATGAATATATATTACAGAACGGCAATGCTCCACCCTTTGCCAAACCGGCAGAGAATGTCACAGCATGTCCTTCGGCTATACCAACATCAAAGAAGCGTTCAGGAATCTCATTCATCAATTTGTTCATGGAGCAACCGGTAGGCATGGCGGGAGTAATACCCACAATTCTTTCATCAGCTTTTGCAAGCTCAACAAGCGTCTCTCCAAAGACATCCTGAAAACGCGGGCTTCCGCCTTCTGTGACAATACGTTCACCTGTCTCTATGTCAAAAATACCCGGCTGATGCCATACAGTCGCATTTTTCTCGGCAGGTTCCCAACCCTTACCCTTTGTGGTATGTATATGCAACAGACGCGGACCTTTCATATCCTTGATACTGCGAAGCATACGCACCAATTCATGCACATCATGACCGTTTATCGGGCCGAAGTATCGTGCATTCATACCCTCAAAGATATTACGCTGGCGGAATAACATAGCCTTAAGACCGTTGTTGAAACGAATCATTGCATTTGCACGCTGTTCATTCAACAGACCTATTTTACGCAATCCCTGAGCAATCTTATAACGTATCTTGTTATATATCTTTGACGAGTGCATTGATATGAGCAATTGGCTCATACCTCCAACACTCTTATCTATTGACATATTGTTGTCGTTCAATATGACAAGCAGATTATTAGGCGTATTCGACAGATTGTTAAGTCCCTCATAAGCCAATCCGCCACTCATTGATCCGTCACCAATGACAGCAACCACATGCTCATTGCGTCCCTGTAGTTTGGCAGACACCGACAGACCCAATGCCGCCGAAATGGAATTTGAGGCATGTCCCGCCACAAAAGAGTCATATTCACTCTCATCGGGTGAAGGGAACGGCTTGATACCGCCGAATTTACGGTTGGTATGAAAACGGTCACGGCGTCCTGTAAGGATTTTATGGCCATACGCCTGATGTCCAACATCCCATACAAGCTTGTCATCGGGAGTTGAGAAAACATAGTGCAATGCAACGGTCAACTCGACCGACCCGAGGCTCGATGCAAAATGCCCCGGATTATTCGCCAAAGAATCAATTATAAAGCTCCTTAACTCCTTACAGACCTGTGGCAACTCTTTTTCAGGCAGTTTCCTCAAATCTACTGGAGAATTTATACTTTCAAGCAAAGGATATTTTGAAATATCTTCCATTCAATATATGTTTTACATGATTGCATGCTGCAATCAACGTCTTACTTGCAAAAATAATAAAAGCCGGCAAAAAACAAATTTATTTGGTTTTTGCAACCAAAGCAGCCTATCTTCGCGTAATTTATTACGCAAAGATATAATAATTCTTAATGAAGTTCATTATTTTTGCAATGATTTGCATTTTTAAGGCATCATAAGAAGAATGACACGTTTCAGAACAGCGATAGAACTCCCCATTAAGGAACACAGCATAAGCCACAGGAACAACATGTTACTGGCAGGTTCATGCTTTGCCGGCAACATAGGTTCAAAGCTTGCCGAAAGGAAGTTCAACATAGGCATTAATCCATTTGGAGTATTGTACAATCCATTGTCTATTTCCACCATGCTGATGCGTATCATTGACGGCAAACAGTTCACCGATGAATCACCCGAGATATTCGAATACAACGGCAAGTGGCACAGCATACTGCATCACAGCGATTTCTCACGGAACACAAAAGAAGAACTCCTTGAAACGATAAACTATGTAATAAAGGATAGCCACGCAAGGGCAAACAGTTGCGACACAATCATAATCACGTTCGGTACGGCATATACATACACACGCAACAGCGACGGCATTGTTGCCGGCAACTGTCACAAACTGCCTGCAAAGGAGTTTACACGCCGCCTGCTGAGCATTGATGAGATTGTAGATTGCACATCCCAAACAATAGAGAGGTACAGACAAGTCAACCATGGCATAAAATTCATATTTACAGTAAGCCCGATACGCCACCTGCGCGATGGAGCACACGACAACCAGAAGAGCAAGGCCACATTGTTACTTGCCATTGACAAACTACAGGAACTGTACCCAGACAATACACTCTATTTTCCTGCATACGAAATACTACTTGACGAGTTACGCGACTACCGCTTTTATGCCGATGACATGACCCACCCGTCACATGTCGCCGTTGAATATATCTGGGAATGTTTCGAAAAAAGCTACTTCGACACCGTAACACTGAAACTGAACGAGGAGATTGAAGGTATAATACGCGCAACAGGACACCGCCCGTTCGACGCATGTTCCGACGGCTATATGAGTTTTTTGCGCAATTTATTGAAGAAAATAGAAGCCATAGAAGAAAAATATCCGTATCTTGACTTCGAAAATGAAAAGACGCAATGCAATACACTGTTGAACAGATAACTAGAATACTGAAAGCTAAGAGCAGACTTGCCAACCCAGACAACATCGTCGCACGCCTGCTCACCGACAGCCGTTCGTTGAGTTTCCCCGAAGAGACCATGTTCTTTGCCATAAGAACAAAACACGGTGACGGACACAAATATATCAACGAACTTTACCACCGTGGTGTACGTAACTTCGTTGTCAACACCTTCGACACGTTCAGCGAGCTTGAAGGGGCGAACTTCATTGTCGTGAACGATAGCCTCGCAGCATTGCAGACATTAGCCACATACCACCGTTCGCAGTTTGACATGCCTGTTGTCGGCATAACCGGCAGCGACGGAAAGACCATCGTAAAGGAATGGCTGTACCAGCTTACAGCCGGTAACTACACCGTAGCACGTTCACCCAGAAGCTATAATTCACAGATTGGAGTACCCCTTTCGGTGTGGAAGCTAAGCGATGAAAGCACCCTCGGCATCTTTGAGGCAGGAATCTCACAAGTACAAGAGATGGATAACCTGCAAAGGATAATAAGACCCACTATAGGCATTGTGACAAATATAAGCAGTGCGCACCAGGAAAATTTCAGCACCATGCAGGAGAAGTGCTTGGAAAAACTGTCACTATTCCGAAAATGCGAAATTGTCATATACAAAGCCGACGACCCACTGATTGCGAGTTGCGTTACACGTTCACACCTGCCCTCACGAGAGATTGCATGGTCATGCAAAGACCCGGAACGTCCGCTGTACATAAAATCGATAGAAAAAGACAACACTGGAACAACTGTAAGCTACCAGTACCTGACAATCGAGAACAGCTACCGCATTCCATTCCTTGACGATGCCTCAATAGAAGACTCAATAAACTGCCTTGCAGCAGCCCTATACCTTATGATACCGGCCAATGCCATTGCTGAACGCATGGCACAGCTTGAGCCTGTAGCGATGCGCCTTGAAGTAAAGGAAGGCAAGCGTGGTTGCCTCATCATCAATGACAGCTACAATTCAGACACAGCATCGCTCGATATTGCGCTTGATTTCATGGAGCGTCGCAGCGCCACACTACCCCACCTCAAGCGCACCCTTATTCTAGCCGACATAAAACAGACCGGTGAAAGCGCTAACAGCCTATACCGCATAGTTCTTGAATACCTCGAAGAGAGAAAAATAGAAAAATTCATAGGCATAGGAAAAGACATCAGTTCCCAAGCATCAAAGTTCAGAAAGTCTGATATAGAATGTCATTTCTTTGACACAACGGAATCCCTTCTTGCCTCACACATTCTTCGCAATATGCACGACGAGTGCATACTTATTAAAGGATCTCGCTCATTCCACTTCGAAGATGTGTCCGAAGCCTTGGAAAAGAAAGTACACCAGACAATTCTGGAAGTCAACCTCAGCGCACTACGAGATAACCTTAACCACTATCGCAGCAACCTCGCCCCCGACACAAAGACAATATGCATGGTCAAAGCCGGAGCATACGGTGCAGGCGCTCTGGAAGTAGGCCGTACACTGCAGGAATGTAATGTAGACTACCTTGCTGTTGCCGTTGCCGATGAAGGCGCCGAATTGCGTAAGGATGGCATAACAACCGGCATAATAGTAATGAACCCGGAGCCAAGTTCATACAACACACTGTTCGACAACAAGCTGGAACCAGAAGTGTACAGTTTCGGCATGCTCAAATCACTCATACACGCTGCATGCCACGAAGGCATAACAGACTACCCGATACATATCAAGATCGATACAGGCATGCACAGACTTGGCTTCCTACCCGAGGAGATACCCACACTCATCGACACTCTAAAACGTCAAAGCGCATTGACACCGCGTTCGGTATTCTCACACTTTGCTGGAAGCGACAGTTTACAATTTGACTATTTCACACAGACACAAATTGAGATTTTTGAAAAAACAGCTGCAGAACTGCAAGGAGCATTCAAACACAAGATTCTGCGCCACATATGCAACAGTGCTGGGGCCGAACGCTTTACCGATGCACAATACGACATGGTACGTCTTGGTATAGGACTCTACGGCATATCACCCATTGGCGAAGACGCCGCACTACGTCCAATATCAACACTGAAAACAATAATACTGCAATTACGCGATGTTCCCGCAGGAGAGACCGTCGGTTACAGCCGCAAAGGAACATTGGCACGCAATTCACGCATAGCTGCACTGCCAATAGGATATGCCGACGGGCTGAACCGTCGCCTTGGCAACAACAAAGGCTACTGCATCATAAATGGAAAACAAGCACCCTACATAGGCAATATCTGCATGGATGTATGCATGGTAGATGTTACAGACATTGACTGCAAGGAAGGCGACACTGTAGAGATATTCGGCAACAACCTGCCTGTAACCACAGTTGCCGAATGGCTGGAGACAATACCCTACGAAGTACTAACATCTGTATCTACACGCATAAAGAGAGTATATTATAGCGACTGACATATTTTTATTCATAGCAAAAGAGAACTCCCAAATCGTTGTTTTATAACGTTTTGGGAGTTTTTACAAGTGGTGCCACCAGAAAATGAATTCCATTTCTAAATGGCTCTATATCTTCATGTTAAAGAATCGCAACAAACGTAATCTCCCGCTATTGCTCCACCTCAGTTCGGAATCCCTATTCTTATCTTCTATTAAGATTGTTAAAGGCATCAATCAGCAAAGATATACCATCAATTACAGTCATTGTTCCGTGTTTAACTATCTGCTGATGACACTCTTCAATTTGCCGTTGACATTCAACAGC
>JAZQTU010000009.1:0-42738 GCA_045630965.1 Bacteroidaceae bacterium
TACATTCCGAAGCGGCGGTGCCGGTGGACAGAACGTAAATAAAGTGGAATCGGGTGTACGTTTGCGCTATCAATACAAAGACCCATATACAGGTGCTGAAGAGGAAATCCTCATTGAAAATACCGAAACCCGCGACCAGCCTAAGAACAAGGAGAACGCTATGCGTCAGTTGCGCTCAATCCTTTACAACAAGGAGATGCAACACCGTATGGAGGAGCAGGCAAAGGTTGAGGCTGGCAAGAAAAAAATCGAGTGGGGTTCACAGATACGCAGTTATGTATTCGATGACCGCCGCGTGAAGGACCACCGTACAAACTACCAGACATCGGATGTTAACGGTGTTATGGACGGCAAAATAGACGGTTTCATCAAGGCATACTTGATGGAATTCGCCGACAAAGGAGAATAATTTATTAAATAGGGTGACCCAAATGTAAACAGGGTCACCCTATTTAATATCAATTTAGAACCAAGATGTCAATTGAAATAGAAAGAAAATTCCTTGTAATTAACGACTGTTACAAGAGTTTGTCGCATCACAACGACCGCATAGCACAAGGTTACATATGCCGTCAAGGAGGTAACTCAACCCGTGTGAGGGTACGTGGTGAAAAAGGCTATCTAACAATCAAAGGACCTTCACTTGACGGTGGACTTAGCCGTTTTGAATGGGAGAAGGAGATACCTGTAAACGAAGCATGGGAGCTTATAAAACTATGCCCAACCCCCATAATTGACAAGAGACGTTACCTTGTCGAATTCGGTGGACACACATTTGAAGTAGATGAATTTTACGGCGAGAACGAAGGGCTTGTTGTGGCCGAAATAGAGTTGTCAAGCCCTGACGAACATTTTGAAAAACCACCATTCATTGGCGAAGAGGTAACAGGCGATGGTAAATACTATAATTCAAGTCTGTCACGCAACCCTTATAAATGCTGGAAAGAGTAATTTGACAAAAGCTATTCTCATGTTTTAGAATACAAAAAAATCCCAACCAGCGGTTGGGATTTTTTATATCAAGTAACTTTTAATTACTTAGCTCTGATAACGAGGTAACGTGTTACGCTCCAGAAGTTCTGAGCATCGAGGATCTTAACAACAGCCATGCCGTCCTCGCCCTTAACCAACTCGTAAGAACCCTCTGGGTGTGGAGAAAGAAGACGAGCCTTCTTTGAACCAACAGGAATCTCAGCAACGTTTCTCAAGTCGATTTCGATGAACTCGTCCTTGTTAGCGTCAGCAAGCTCCATAACGTCACCGCTCTTGAGGATGCGCTGCTCCTTGAGAGACTTTCTCTTAGCGATGATGTACCATGCCTGGTTCATAGCCTTGTCCTGGTTAGCAATAACCTGCTCGCTTGCAGCGTTCTTTGCAATAAGAGCGTTCTTGTCACCTGTAAGGTTAGCAACCTCTGTATCCAACTGCTGGATGCGAGCGTTCTTAGCCTCGATTTCTGCCTGAAGTGCAGCAATCTGCTCAGCCTTAGCCTCCAACTCAGCCTTCAAAGACTTGATAGTTCTGCGCAAAGCAGCTGCAGTCTTATCACCCTTGTTAGCTCTCTCCTCGAGTTCTGCGATACGCTCACGGTTCTCCTTCATCTTAGCCTGGATGAATGCCATGTCAGCCTTAAGCTGCTCCTTAACATTTGCAGGTGCATTCTCAGCGTTCTGAACGTTTACACGGTTCTCTGCCTCGTTGATCTGCTGGAAACCCTCCTGAACGTCGTTCAAGATACCCATAACATTCTCCATCTCAGAGTTAACCTGTGACAACTCTACGTTAAGACCGTCGATTGTAGCCTGAAGTTCCTTCTTTGTAGGACCACAAGAAACTACCAACACTGCAAGACCGCAAACGATCAAAATGTTCTTTACCAAATTTTTCATAGTTCTAAATCTATTAAATTAATAATATAGTTGTTTTGTCTATTCAAATAATCAACCCAATGGCATATCGCCTCACTGATTAAAGTACAAAATCCGTGCCAAAAAACAGTCAAAAAGATTAAACACTTGTTAATCAATATATTATCACAGAATACAAAAATTCCACACATTGTGGAATTGTGTGGAATTTTGTGAAAAAATGTGGAATTTTTCCACAAAATTATTCCACACCATACATTTTGAGTTTGTTGTACAACGTCTTGCGGTCTATACCAAGAAGTGCAGCAGCCTTACTCTTGTTGTAACCGGTATGCTTCAAGGCATCGAGTATACGTTTTTTCTCATCATCCTTGTCATACAACGGTTGAACAGTAGCACAGTTCACACCAGATTGTGGTAAATCAAGGTTATCGGCTGTAATAAAACTTCCCTGAGCAAGAAGTGTGGCACGCTTGACAACATTCTTCAGCTGACGAAGGTTGCCAGGCCATGAGTATCCTTGCAACATCTTTGTAGCATCTGCATCAAAACCTATAAGTTCCCTTCCCAATTCACGGTTTGCATGATCAAGGAAGAAGTTTGCAAAAAGCATTATATCCTCACTGCGTTCCTGAAGAGACGGCATACGCAATGTAAACTCATTTATACGATGATAGAGGTCTTCGCGGAATGAACCGTTCTCTATCGCCTCTATAAGATTCTCGTTAGTTGCACAAACAACCCTCACATCTACCTCAATCTCCTTGACCGCGCCTACAGGGCGAATTCTACGCTCCTGCAATGCACGCAACAGCTGAACCTGCACATCATAACCGAGGTTTCCCACCTCATCAAGAAACAGCGTTCCACCATTAGCCTCAACAAAAGCTCCTACTTTATCGTTTATTGCTCCCGTAAAAGAACCTTTTACATGACCAAAGAACTCCGATGCAGCAAGTTCCTTTGGAATTGAGCCACAATCTATCGCAACGAAAGGCTTGCCACTACGCTTGCTCAACTGATGTATACGCTTGGCTACATACTCCTTGCCGGTACCACTGGCTCCGTTTATCAACACAGCCATTGGAGTTGGAGCAACAAGTGATACATAATTGTACATCTGGCGCGCAAGTTCGCTCTTACCCTCCATATATTCGTTCTCGACAACACTCTTACTCTGTTCCTTAATCTCCTTATGTGGAGACTGGAAAGTATTTATAGCCTCCTCTATCTTCTTGAGCAGTTCGTCGGGACGTACAGGCTTTGATACATAATCGAAGGCGCCACTCTTCATAGCATTAACAGCACTTTGAATATCGGCATAACTTGTCATTATTATAACAGGGATATCCTTACCGTTATTCTTTTTCCATTCAAGAATGGCTGTACCGTCACCATCGGGCAAACGCAAATCGGACAAAATAAGGTTTATATCATTATCTTCCAGTTCCTTACATGCATTTGAAACACCACTGCTGGTATATACGTCAAACCCTTTGCGACATAACCAAGTCTTTAGCATTGTTGCAAATGTAAGGTCATCCTCTACTATCAATATACTGTTTGCCATATTCTATCATTTTATCTTAACCAATCTCTTTTTCAGCCTCTTCTACCATAGCATCAACTTCGGCAAGAATTGCATTGATTCTCGCATCAGCCTCTGCTGGATAATCAACATCATTACGGTGCTCTTCGAACCATTCGAGGTGTACCTTACAATCTGTAGCACCGACCATTACAGATAATGGCAGAAGTTGATGGGTGATCATTGTCACAGCCGGCATATCCTTTTGTGCACATGCTTGAGAAAGAAGTTCACGTTTTTTCTTCGTCTCTATGACAAATGTTCTCATTATTTCACCTTTAGCCTCATCATCATCCATAGAAAATGCTGTCAATTGCCCAAAATCGAACTGTCGTGAACCAGATTCTGCAACACCAGCTATAACTTCAAGCAGTTCATTCCTAGCAAAAGGCTTATGCAGACATGTCGCAAAGCCATATGCTGACAATCGCTCTGAATCCATATCACTGCGCGCAGTCATGGCAATTACCGGCACATCCTCAGCACCGGGAAACTCCTTTATTTTGTTTATAAGGTCTATTCCATTCATTGCCGGCATCTGTATATCCGTAATTATAACATCATATTGCTGTTGTTGCAGATGAATGAAAAGTTCATCGGGATGACTACATGCCGTAACAGAAAGTGAAGGATTGTCCAACATAGCCTCCATCATACTCAACTGGAGAGGGTCATCGTCAATCAACAGTACATCCAATTTTGGAACAACGATATTCAATTCACTTTTTTTATTCTCAATTATAGCCACCCCACTCTTTTCCAAAGGTAGTTTAACCTTGAAAGTTGTACCTTTACCAAGTTTACTTTCAACATTTATTTCACCACCAAGCAGACGCACAAGCTTGTTTGTTATGGCAAGTCCAAGCCCGAACCCCTCTTTACCCTGAGCATTCTTCAACCTGGTAAACTCCTTGAACACACGCTTCAGTTCATCATCGGCTATACCACAACCCGTATCACTGACAACAATCACCACATTGTCAGATTCCAAACCGGCGGTAAAGGTAACAGAACCTTCAGCTGTAAACTTGAAGGCATTGCCAATCAGGTTCTCTACTATCTGACGTATGCGCAGAGGGTCACCATTGAATATATTGTCAAGTTCATTACTACAACTATTGACAAGTTTTATATTCTTACTTCCGGCAACAGGGCGATAACTGTCGGCTATGCTATCAAAAAGCTCTTTTGGATTGAACGGTACACGCTGCATATCCATCTTGTCTGCATCAAGACGATGAAAATCCAACAGCGAATTAACCAATTGAAGAAGATGATTTGCCGACCCTTGCATATTATGCAGATAGAATTGCTGACGCTCACCGGTTGTTATGTTACTAAGAAGTTCTACATACCCTATTATTGCACCGACCGGAGCTTTTATATCATGGGTAATGGTAAGCATAAGTTTCTCCTTGGCGTTAAGAAGATCTTCGGCACGCTCTTTGGCCTTCTCAAGTTCAAGACGATAATGGTTGCTCCTTGTAATGTCACGCCAAATGAAATACATGAACAACGCCACAAGAAGAATGGATATTACAGCAATGCCAGAGATTGTCAGATACGCACGGTTACGCACCTTCTCATTCTTTTCTATCTGCACCTGTTCCAGCAATTGTTCCTCCTCCTCTATTTCATTCAACAGCAGACGGACCTCATCATTAAGAAGAAGACTACTCAAACGCAAACTCTGCATTTGACTGTTAAGCATGTTTACCTGCTGTATATGATTTGAAGAGACTCTGAAACGGACATTCCTTAAACGGTTTGCTATTGAATCGGAAATATATTTAGGATTACGCAACCTTCCTTTATTTGCCCAAAGGGAATCCTGTAAATGTATAATGTCATCCAACTCTTTGGCATAAAGCTGTTCTATATCATGAGAATCAATAATTGTCATGAGACGACTCATATTGTTATTCTTCATATTGATGAACATGTTTATGGTTTCGAGACGGTCAGTGTTCTGCAAGTCTGTGGTTATGCTCTGCAAAGAATCGATAGACCTGTCAACCGAAGACATTATCTCCTTATATTCATCATATTCATCTGTTTTTCCAATAGCTATTGCTTGAACCATTATTTCGGCCCTGTTAAGGTCGTTCATGACTTCATTAGCTATACTGCGGCGAGTACTCAGAAGGGTATCGGTTTCACCGGCACCGATAATATTCTTCATGCTGTGGTATATATATCCCATCGTTGCTATAAGCATAATGGTCAATAATATATAACCTACCGCTACTTTATATCGTGTAGAAAACCTTGGCATTGCAAAAACAAAATTATTCCTTGAAGCCAAAGTTACAATTTTTTTATTATCAAAAGCACAATTATTGCCACTTCATACCCAACAATAGAATTAAAAGGTGAAAATAGGGCAATTCATAAACTATTTTCTTAATTTTGTAACAGTTTCTGATTGCAAAAGATATGAACAACTATTTTTATTTCAACAAAGGACAACGAAGAGGGATAATACTGTTTGCATTGTCTGTCATTGCAATCGTGCTTTTCAAATGGGTTTTATAATAACCCTCAACAGACAACATTTTTGAAAAAGGATATTTGTTATAATATGAACGGAGACTTCAATATTCGTGGCAAGAACAGCGATAAAGAGTTTGAAAATGCTTTACGACCTCTTTCCTTTCCCGATTTTAACGGACAGGAGAAGATTGTAAACAATTTGAAGATTTTTGTCAAAGCGGCAAGAATGAGAGGAGAGTCACTTGACCACACTCTGCTACATGGCCCACCGGGATTGGGTAAGACAACACTGAGCAACATCATAGCCAACGAACTTGGTGTTGGGTTCAAGGTTACATCGGGACCGGTACTTGACAAACCCGGTGACCTCGCCGGCATACTAACCTCACTTGAACCGAACGATGTCCTGTTCATCGATGAGATACACCGTCTTTCACCAATTGTTGAAGAGTATCTATATTCGGCTATGGAGGATTACCGAATTGATATTCTTATAGACAAAGGACCATCGGCACGTTCCATTCAGATAGACCTGAACCCATTCACGTTGATTGGTGCCACAACACGAAGCGGATTGCTGACAGCACCTCTTAGAGCACGATTCGGAATAAACATGCACCTTGAATATTATGACAGCAAGACTCTTGCAGGTATCATAAGCCGTTCGGCACAGATACTTGGCGTCACATTCGACGAAGAGGCTACATATGAGATTGCACGCCGCAGCCGAGGTACGCCACGTATTGCAAATGCTTTGTTGAGACGTGTACGTGATTTCGCACAAGTAATGGGTGATGGACACATCACAAATTCAATAGCCAAAATGGCTCTTGAAGCATTGAACATAGACCGTTATGGACTTGACGAAATAGACAACAAGATTCTTTGTACCATTATTGACAAGTTTAAGGGTGGGCCTGTAGGTATAGGAACCATTGCGACCGCCTTGAGCGAAGATGCCGGTACAATAGAAGAAGTATACGAGCCTTATCTCATCAAAGAGGGATTTATCAAGCGAACCCCACGAGGACGTGAGGTAACAGACCTTGCATACAAACATTTGGGACGCAGCCGTTTCAATAACGGGGAACAGGGGACACTCTTTTAACAGATACATAAAAAATAATGGGAAAACTTCAGTCTCTCGCAAAGGATACCGCCATATATGGTCTGAGTAGTATAATAGGACGTTTCCTCAATTATCTTCTTGTGCCGTTATATACGGCAAAGATGACTGTAGAATCGGGGAACTACGGTATTGTAACCAATATTTACGCATGGACAGCCGTACTGCTTGTACTGCTTACCTTCGGATTTGAAACCACGTTCTTCCGCTTTGCAAGCAAGGAAAACGGTGACATAAGAAAGGTTTTCTCAATGTCAATGCAAGTAATAGGAGTGTTGTGTTGCATTTTCCTATTGCTGGTATTTCTGTTCCTGCCTTCAATTTCCACAAACCTAGGGTATGGCATGCATCCCGAATTCATTGGAATGATGGCAGTCGTTGTTGCATTGGACGCTCTACAATCAATCCCGTTCGGACTGTTGAGACTACAGAAAAGGCCTTTGAAGTTCGCATCCCTAAAACTACTGTTCATAGGCATGAATATAGCTTTGAATATATTCGCTTTTCTCATATTACCCAAGCTTGCTATTGCATCTCCCAGCACATTCTCACACCTATATGACCCGAATAATCAGGCTTTTTATGTATTCTTCATAAACCTGCTATGTACATCGTTCATTACATTGTTCTTTATTCCGGAACTAAAGATGTTCCGCTTTACTTTAGACAGTGAACTACTGAAGAGTATGTTGAAATATTCATGGCCTCTTTTACTACTCGGTATAGCCGGAATCCTCAACCTTAATGCAGACAAACTGATATATACTTATCTTGTTCCTGGACAAAAAGGTATAGAAGAACTAGGTGTGTACGGAGCATGTGTGAAAGTTGCAGCAATAATGGCCATGCTAATGCAGGCATTCCGTTACGCATATGAACCGTTTGTTTTTGGTAACAGCAAAGAGAAAAACAGCAAGGAGTTGTACGCCAAAGCAATGAAATATTTCATAGTGATAGCTCTGCTTGCATTCCTTGTGGTAATGTTCTACATGGATATCCTGCGGTACATCATAAATCCAGGTTATTGGGAAGGTTTGAAGGTAGTACCTGTCATTATGGCGGCTGAAATTTTTATGGGAATATACTTCAACCTTTCGTTCTGGTACAAACTTAACGATGAGACATACTGGGGAGCCATTTTCTCATTCGTGGGTTGCGCTTTGCTGTTTGTTGTAAACATACTGTTCGTTCCAAAATATGGCTATATGGCATGTGCATGGGCATCTTTTACAGGATATTTTATAGCAATGCTGATGTCATACGTTATAGGCCAGAGACGCAATGCCATCAATTATGACATAATGGCTATATTCAAATATGTGGCACTCTTTGCTGTTGTTTATGGGATTTCATTGCTACTG
Organism: Bacteroidaceae bacterium; assembly: GCA_045630965.1. GTDB lineage: Bacteria > Bacteroidota > Bacteroidia > Bacteroidales > Bacteroidaceae > HGM04593. The sequence continues at coordinate 8,437 of JAZQTU010000009.1, forward strand.
CCAATAGAAAACGGTATTCTAAAAATGGCGTGCAACACGGTTCTGCTTGTTATATACATAGCCTACTTCATAAAGAAAGACCTTCCATTGAAGAGTATTCCTTTAATAAATAAGCTTTTCAGATAATAGACAAGATTATACGTTTCGCCATAACAGAAATATTCACTACCTTTGCACCGCAAAAAATTATTGATAACAAAATAAATTAATTAATATGGCTCTTAAAGCTGGTATCGTTGGACTTCCCAACGTAGGAAAATCAACTCTTTTCAACTGTTTGTCAAGTGCAAAGGCACAGGCAGCAAACTTCCCATTCTGCACCATTGATGCACAAATGGGACAAATAACCGTACCCGATGAGCGTTTGAACAAACTTGCCGAACTGATACACCCCGACCGTATTGTTCCCGCAACTTGCGACATTGTTGATATCGCAGGTCTTGTAAAAGGTGCAAGCAAGGGCGAAGGACTCGGAAACCAGTTCCTTGGCAATATTCGTGAAACCGATGCTATAATACATGTTCTGCGTTGCTTCGACAACGACAATATTGTACACGTTGACGGTTCTGTAAATCCAGTACGCGACAAGGAAATAATTGACCTTGAGTTGCAGTTCAAGGACCTTGATACAGTTGAGAACCGCATCAAACGCGTTGAAAAACAGGCACGTGTTGGCGGTGACAAACAGGCTAAACTTGAATATGATGTACTCATGAAGTACAAAGAGGCTCTTGAAGCAGGAAAATCGGCACGTACAGTACAGTTCGACACTGAAGATGAGGTGCAGATTGCAAAGAACCTCTTCCTCCTCACATCAAAACCGGTGCTGTATGTTTGTAATGTTGATGACACATCAGCTGCTACAGGCAACAAGCATGTTGAGGCTGTACGTGAAGCTATAAAGGATGAAAATGCAGAACTTATAATAATTTCGGCACAGACTGAAGCAGACATCGCAGAACTTGAAAGCTACGAGGAAAAACAGATGTTCCTTGAGGATATGGGCTTGAAGGAATCGGGTTGTGACCGCCTTATTAAAGCTATCTACTCACTCCTTAACCTTCAGACATATATAACAGCCGGTGTTATGGAAGTCAGAGCCTGGACATTCCGTAAAGGATGGAAAGCTCCACAATGTGCTGGTGTAATCCATACCGATTTTGAAAAAGGTTTTATCCGTGCCGAAGTCATCAAGTATGATGATTACATAAATTATGGCTCTGAAACAGCAGTGAAAGAGGCTGGTAAAATGAGTGTTGAAGGTAAAGAATATATTGTTCAGGATGGTGACATCATGCACTTCCGCTTTAATGTATAAAGGTTATGGATTTAATTCATAATGCAATTGTCTGGAACCCATCAATAAGTCCTTTTTCAATATTCGGATTTGAGGTAAGATACTATTCACTCTGTTGGGTAATAGCCTTGCTTTCATCGTATTATGTTGTAAAGTACGCATACAGGAAAAGCGGTGTTTCTGAAGAGAAGTTCGAACCTCTTTTCATGTATTGCTTTTTTGGAATTCTTATAGGTGCACGCTTGGGACACTGTCTGTTCTACGAACCTGCATACTACCTGTCACACCCGGTGGAGATGCTCCTGCCAATAAGAAACACTGCTGACGGTTGGGTTTTCAGAGGATATGAAGGACTTGCCAGCCACGGAGGAGTAATAGGTGTTATTACAGCATTGATACTCTATGCCAGAAAGACAAAACTTACAATGGTATGGACTCTTGATCATATTGCCATTGCAGCACCGTTATTCTCGACATTCGTACGCCTTGGCAACTTTATGAACAGCGAAATAATAGGTGATGTAACAACAGCTCCTTGGGGTGTTATATTTGTACAGGCCGGAGAAACACTGCCACGCCACCCGGCACAACTTTACGAAGCTATTGCATATCTTGTGATATTCCTTGTAGGACTGCTGTTATACAGGAAATACAATAACCGTATGGGTAAGGGATTATTCCTCGGATATTGCCTCTTTACCATATTCACTTTCCGTTTCTTTGTAGAATTCATCAAAGAGGAACAGGTGGCTTTTGAAGAAGGAATGACGCTGGTTATGGGACAGTGGTTAAGTATCCCGCTTATTCTCGCTGGTGCATATTTTATGATTAAAGGTATAAAGAAATGATGTGCTTTCAGCACATCATTTCTTTTATATGTGACTCTTTGTCGCCTCAAGACGTTCCTTCTCGCTCATTGCAGCAAGACGAATAACTTTCGATATATCAATATTCAGGGCTTTAGATAAAAGAGAGCCATATTTTTCGTCGGCAAGATAGCAATGTGCCGCGTGCCTGTATTTGATGTTATCGGTAACAGGCATCATATCACACGCTGTATTCTCTATAAGTATTTTACGTTTTTCCTCGGTCATAAGGCGGAACAGATTACCAGGCTGATAGAAACAATCGTCATCACGGTCTTCATACGGGTTATAACGCAATGAAGGAGCCTCAACCGGGGTATAGGAATAGTTTGCCTCGGATGTATTCCATTCACCTATACTGTTTGGAGAATAGCCTTTTGTTGACCCTGAATTGCCATCGACACGCATCATACCATCACGATGGAAACTATGCACTGGACAATGAGCTCTGTTTACAGGTATCTGGTCATGATTTACACCTAAACGGTAACGTTGAGCATCACCATAAGAGAAAAGTCTTCCTTGAAGCAATTTATCGGGAGATAATCCTATACCTGGAACAATATGCGCCGGATTAAAGGCAGCTTGCTCCACATCGGCAAAATAATTTTCAGGATTACGGTTCAATTCCATAACACCAACCTCTATCAAAGGAAAATCTTTGTGACTCCACACCTTTGTAATGTCAAACGGATTTTCCCGATATTTATGCGCTTGCTCTTCGGTCATTATCTGGAAATATAATTTCCAACGTGGAAAATCACCACGTTCTATCGATTCAAAAAGATCTCGTCCGTGACTTTCCCTGTCCTTTGCTATAAGCTCGGCAGCCTCGGAATTGGATAGGTTTTTTATACCTTGTTCGGTACGGAAATGAAATTTCACCCAATAGCGTACACCCTTTGAGTTTATAAGGCTATATGTGTGTGACCCGAATCCGTGCATATTACGGTAGGTAGCCGGTATTCCTCTGTCGGACATTACAATTGTTATCTGATGTAATGCTTCGGGCAACATTGTCCAGAAATCCCAGTTGCTCTGAGGAGAACGAAGATTGCTTTTCGGATCACGTTTAATGGCATGGTTAAGATCGGGGAATTGCAAAGGATCGCGAAGAAAGAAGACAGGTGTATTGTTACCTACCAAATCCCAATTACCTTCATCGGTATAGAATTTCACAGCAAATCCACGAATGTCACGTTCAGCATCAGCAGCTCCGCGCTCACCGGCAACAGTCGAGAAACGTACAAAAACATCGGTTTTCTTACCTATTGACGAGAAAAGAGATGCCGATGTATATTGCGTAACATCGTTAGTGGTGGTAAAAACCCCAAAAGCTCCACTACCCTTTGCGTGCATTCTCCTTTCAGGAATAACTTCTCTATCAAAATGTGCAAGTTTTTCTATCAACCAATTATCTTCAAGAAGAATTGGACCTCTTTTACCTGCTGTCAGGGAATTTGTGTTATCAGAAACAGGTGCACCAACTTCGTTGGTAAGTTTTTTTTCATTCATAATAAAGGCTGTCAAGGTTTATAAATAAAATCTCAACAACCTCTATTTTATTTTGTTCAAAAATTATTTTCCCTTAACAATTCGCTTTATATCATTCAGTTTATTCAATGCCTCAAGCGGAGTAAGGTTATTTACATCTATTCCAAGTATTTCATCGCGTACCTGTGAAAGTACAGGGTCGTCGAGCTGGAAGAAATTGAGTTGCATACCCTCGCGACTGTCGGCAATCTCGGTTGTCGGAGCGCCCTTCAATTCACCTCTGTTATTGCTTGCCTCAAGTTTTTTAAGTATCTGTTCTGAACGTTTCACTATACTCTTTGGCATACCGGCAAGCTTTGCAACGTGAATACCGAAAGAGTGCTCACTACCACCAGGCATAAGCTTGCGCAAGAATATAACCTTTCCGTCAATCTCACGAACAGAGACATTGAAATTCTTTATTCTTGAGAAACTCTTCTCCATTTCATTCAGTTCGTGATAGTGCGTTGCAAAAAGAGTACGCGCTCTACCCTTTGCAAATTCATGGATATATTCAACAATAGCCCAAGCAATTGACATACCGTCATATGTTGATGTACCACGCCCAAGCTCATCGAACAAAACAAGACTGTTCCCCGACAAGTTGTTGAGAATATTGGCAGCTTCGGTCATCTCCACCATGAATGTAGATTCACCAGCAGAAATATTGTCACTAGCACCAACACGGGTAAATATTTTGTCAACAAGACCTATCCTTGCACTGTCAGCAGGCACAAAACATCCTATCTGTGCAAGAAGTGTTATCAAAGCTGTCTGTCGCAAAAGGGCAGACTTACCGGCCATGTTCGGACCGGTAACAATTATTATCTGTTGCTTTTCACTATCAAGATATAGATCATTTGGTATATAATTTTCACCTATTGCCATCTGACGCTCAATAACAGGGTGACGGCCCTGCTTTATATCAAGAACATCACTCTCATCTACAACAGGACGTATATACCTGTATGCGCGTGATATATTGGCAAATGACAATAGTACATCAAGCCTTGCAAGATGAGAGGCATTGACCTGTATTGAAGGAATATAAGCAGCCAAGTCAGTAATTAGATTGTTGAAGATTTGTGTTTCAAGAGACATTATCTTCTCTTCGGCACCGAGGATTTTTTCTTCATACTCCTTCAATTCCTGAGTAATATATCGCTCTGCATTCACAAGCGTCTGCTTGCGTATCCACTCCTGTGGAACATTATCCTTGTAGGTATTTCGTACCTCAATGTAATACCCAAACACATTATTGAACGAAATCTTGAGGCTCGGAATACCTGTACGCTCGCTTTCACGCTGTTGCAACTGCATAAGATAATCCTTGCCATTATAGGCTATTTCGCGCAATTCGTCAAGACGTGCATCGACACCACTTGCCACTACACCACCCTTATTCAACAAAAGAGGTGGCTCTGGTACTATTTCGCGTGCTATTCGGTCGCGGATTTCGTTACAACAGTCGAGTTGTGCACCTATTTGCTTAAGTACAGGATTTGATGAGTTTTCACAAGCTGCCTTTATAGGTTCAACAGCTTGCAACGCAAGTTTCAACTGTACAAGTTCACGAGGAGAAACCCTACCTGCTGCAACCTTTGCTATAATACGTTCAAGGTCACCTATCATCTGCAAATGTTCTTCAACAATTTCGCGGAATTCAGGCTCGCGGAAATAGTATTCCACGATATCAAGACGCTCTTCGATAGGCTTTTTGTCCTTCAAAGGAAAAACCAACCAACGCTTTAGAAGACGTGCTCCCATAGCGGTCTGTGTGCGGTCGATAACCGATAACAACGACGTTCCACCGTCATGCATGCTTCCAAGCAATTCAAGACTGCGTATAGTGAACTTATCAAGACGGACATAACGCTCTTCTTCAATGCGTGATATGTTTCGTATATGCGATATTTGTGTATGAAGAGTAACACTCAGATAATGTAAAATTGCACCTGCAGCAACAATACCGCTACGTAAGTGTGAAATTCCGAATCCTTTAAGGTTCTTTGTTTCAAAATGCTTTGTCAGTTTTTCGTTGGCAAACTCATCGGTAAACGCCCAATCATCAAGTTCAAAAGTAAGATATTTACTACCAAAACAATCCTCGAAGCGATTTTTCAAGCCACGCTCGAAGAGAACCTCTTTAGGACGGAAATTTATAAGCAATTTTTCAATATAGTCGAATGTACCTTCCGCAATAAGGAATTCACCTGTTGAAATATCAAGAAAAGATACTCCACACATAGGCTTTCCAAAATGCACTGCTGCAAGAAAGTTATTTTCCTTATAATTAAGTACATTGTCATTGATTGAAACACCTGGTGTAACAAGCTCTGTTATACCTCGTTTGACAAGTTTTTTTGTCATTTTAGGATCCTCAAGCTGATCACATATAGCTACTCTCTTTCCGGCACGAACAAGCTTTGGAAGATATGTATCAAGAGCGTGAAATGGAAAACCTGCCATTTCAATAGCCTTTGTAGCATCACTCTTTCCATTAGAACGCTTGGTAAGTGTTATACCAAGAATTTCCGATGCCACAATAGCGTCGGAACAATATGTTTCATAAAAGTCACCGCAACGGAATAACAGCACAGCATCGGGGTGCTTCGCTTTCAGTTCATAGAACTGACGCATCATAGGGGTAAGAGCAGTATCTTTTTCGGACATATATCGTTATATCTTTTCGCTTTACAATAATTATGCGAAGATAGCGATTTTTATCCTATTTTCAGGGATAAACATTAAAAAAGAGTTTTTACTAACAATTTAATTGAACAAAAAGGTAATTCATACATTTTTTATATATTTTTGTAGTTTATTACATCTACTATGTAGATAGTAATATCAATAAAACGTAAATAAATATATTAAAGATATGGCATACAATTTTAACGAGATTGAACAGAAGTGGCAGAAGATTTGGAAGGAGAACAAGACCTACCATGTAACAGAAGATAGCAATAAACAGAAATATTATGTATTGAACATGTTCCCTTACCCATCGGGAGCGGGATTGCATGTTGGACACCCTCTTGGATATATTGCATCGGATATCTTTGCACGTTTCAAACGCTTGCAGGGATACAATGTACTCAACCCAATGGGTTACGATGCATACGGTTTGCCGGCTGAACAGTATGCTATTCAGACAGGACAGCACCCGGCAATCACTACAGAACAGAATATCAACCGTTACCGTGAGCAGCTTGACAAGATTGGTTTCTGTTTCGATTGGGACCGTGAGATACGTACATGTGATGCAGATTATTACCATTGGACACAGTGGACATTTATAAAAATGTTCAACAGCTACTATGACAATGACAAGAAGTGCAGTCGCCCTATTGCAGAACTTATTGAAAAGTTGAGTATAGATGGCAGTGCTTCAATAAATGCTGCATGCACAAAAGAGATTGAGATTACTGCTGATGAGTGGAATAATCTCAGCGAGGTTGCAAAGCAGGAACTGTTGATGAATTGGAGAATAGCTTTCCTCAACGAGACTATGGTTAACTGGTGTCCTGAATTGGGTACTGTACTTGCCAACGATGAAGTTGTCGATGGTGTTTCGGAACGTGGTGGTTTCCCTGTAGTACAAAAGAAGATGAAGCAGTGGTGTTTGCGTGTTTCAGCGTATGCACAGCGTCTTCTTGACGGTCTTGACAGAATAGACTGGACCGATTCACTCAAGGAGACACAGCGTAACTGGATTGGACGCAGCGAAGGTGCTGAGATGCAGTTCAAAATTAAAGACAGTGATATTGAATTCACTATATTCACCACTCGTGCCGACACAATATTTGGTGTGACATTCATGGTTTTGGCTCCTGAAAGTGAACTTGTTTCAAAACTCACTACAGAAGAACAAAAGATTGCTGTTGAAGAATATCTTGACCGTACAAAGAAACGTACAGAACGTGAGCGTATGATCGACCGTAACGTGACAGGTGTATTCACTGGTTCATATGCTATAAATCCAATCACTGGTGAAGAAATTCCTGTTTGGGTGAGTGATTACGTGCTTTCTGGTTATGGAACAGGTGCTATTATGGCAGTTCCTGCACACGACAGCCGTGACTACGCATTCGCAAAACATTTCGGTATTGAGATACGCCCATTGATTGAGGGTTGCGATGTAAGCGAAGAGAGTTTTGATGCCAAAGAGGGTATAATGACAAACTCTCCTGTTGTAAAATTTGCCGACTGTAAACTCAACCTTAACGGAATGACAGTCAAGGAGGCTATTGCAAAGACAAAGAGTTATATCAGCAAAAACAAACTTGGTAGAGTTAAGGTGAATTTCCGTTTGCGCGATGCAATTTTCAGCCGTCAGCGTTATTGGGGTGAACCGTTCCCAATCTATTACAAAGATGGAGTTCCATACCCAATACCAGAAGAGTGTTTGCCTCTACAATTGCCTGAAGTAGAGAAATTCCTTCCAACAGAAACAGGAGAACCACCATTGGGACATGCTAAGATGTGGGCTTGGGATGAACTAAACAAATGTATTGTAAACAAAGATATAATAGACAACAAGACAATATTCCCTCTTGAATTGAATACAATGCCTGGGTTTGCTGGTTCAAGCGCATATTACCTGCGTTATATGGACCCCAAAAACAATAAGGCACTTGTTTCAACCGAAGCTGATAACTACTGGCAGAATGTTGACCTTTATGTAGGAGGTACAGAACATGCTACAGGACACTTGATTTATTCACGTTTCTGGAATATGTTCCTTCATGATACAGGTCTAAGTGTTAAGGAAGAACCATTCCAGAAGCTTGTAAACCAGGGTATGATTCAGGGACGAAGCAATTTCGTATATCGCATCAAGGATACAAATACATTCGTATCACTCAATCTTTCAAAAAATTATGATGTGACACCACTCCACGTGGATGTAAACATTGTCTCAAACGATATTCTTGACATAGATGCTTTCCGCGCATGGCGTCCTGAATATGCCAATGCAGAGTTCATTCTTGAGAATGACAAATACATTTGTGGATGGGCTATCGAGAAGATGAGTAAATCAATGTTCAATGTTGTTAACCCAGATACTATTGTTGAGAAATACGGTGCTGACACATTACGTCTTTACGAAATGTTCCTTGGACCTGTTGAACAGTCAAAACCATGGGATACAAATGGTATTGACGGTTGCCACAGATTCCTGCGTAAGCTTTGGGGAATGTTCTTTGACAAGAACGACAATTGCATCATAACAGATGAAGAGCCTACAAAGGATGAATTGAAGTCATTGCACAAGCTTATCAAGAAGACAACTGAAGATATTCCTGCTTTCTCTTACAATACGACTGTAAGTGCATTCATGATTTGCTTGAATGAGCTGACTGCACTCAAATGCAATAAAAAGGCTATTCTTGAACAGGTTGTTGTTACACTCTCTCCATTTGCTCCTCACATTTGTGAAGAGTTGTGGCAGGTTTTGGGATATAATACTACAATATGTGATGCAAACTGGCCGGTATTCAACGAGGATTATTTGAAAGAGGATACTATCAAGTATACAATTTCATTCAACGGTAAAGCAAGATTCACTTTGGAATTCGCTGCAGATGCTCAGAATGCTGATATAGAAGCAACAGTACTTGCCGACGAAAACAGTCAGAAATATATTGATGGAAAACCAATAAAGAAGGTAATCATTGTACCTAAAAAGATTGTTAACGTAGTTATTTAAGTATAGAAAACTGCAATAATAAACTTAATATTTATAGCTATGGCAAAGCGTTTTATACCAAGACCTACAATCATGAGTGAACTTAAGAATTATCTCATGATTACATTAGGACTCACACTGTATGCCTTTACATGGAAGTTCTTTATGGCTCCATACCAATTTGTTACAGGAGGTATAACCGGTGTAGGCGGTATTGTGGAATATACAACCGGAATTCCAATGCAATATACATACTTTGTAATCAATATCGTACTGATAATAATTGCCATACAACAGCTTGGACTCAAGTTTTGTATCAAGACAATATATGCCATTCTTATAATGACATTGATGCTTGAATTCTTTGGAATGGTATTCCAGACATTCCCTACAGCCTATGACATTCTTGGACCTGAAAAACAGCTTGAAGCATGTATTGTAGGTTCAATATTCATTGGAATGGGAATTGCATTCTGTTTCTTGAGCAACGGCAGTACCGGAGGTGTAGATATAATAGCAGCCATAGTTAATAAATATAAGGATATAAGTTTCGGACGTGCAATGCTGTATGTAGATGCTTGTGTCATTATAAGCAGTTTTTTCATTATCCCAAGTGAAAATATTGAAAACAGCATTCAAAAAGTATTCTATGGTTTCATAAACCTTGTTATTGTCAATGTATCTCTTGATTATATGGTAAATAGCAACCGTCAAGCTGTACAATTCTTCATATTCTCTAATAAATATGATGAAATAGCATATTATATAACAAGATATCTGAAACGTGGTGTGACACTGCTCGATTCTGTTGGATACTATTCAGGAAAGGAAGGAAAAGTTGTTACAACAATAGCACGTGCAAACCAATCAAATCAACTTTTAAATGCTGTAAAACAGATAGATCCAAACGCACTGATATCACAGTCTAAAGTAATGGCTGTATATGGTAATGGATTCGACAAGATTAAAGGAAAAACAAAATCGATAAAATTAGAAAAGAGCGAAGTTGTTGAACCTGAAAACAAAAAGCAATAATAATGAAACTTGTATTTGCAACAAACAACAAACATAAACTTGATGAAATTAGAGCCATTCTTGGAAACAAAATAGAAATTTTGTCTTTAAATGACATCAATTGTCATGATGATATACCTGAGACGGCTGACACATTGGAAGGTAATGCACTTATAAAGGCAAGATATATACATGACAAATTCAATGTTGACTGTTTTGCCGACGATACAGGACTGGAAGTTGACTCTTTGGATGGTGAACCAGGAGTATATTCGGCACGATATGCTGGTGAAGAGTGTAATTCCGAAGCCAATATGAAAAAATTATTGCATAATTTAACAGGTAAAAATAACAGGGATGCACAATTTCGTACAGTTATTGCGTTAATTATTAATGGAGAGGAAAAACTTTTCAATGGCATTGTAAAAGGAAGAATAAGCCATGAAAAAATGGGAAATTCAGGATTTGGATATGACCCTGTATTCATACCAGAAGGTTTTTCCGAAAGTTTTGCACAGATGACTGCTGACATGAAAAACAGCATAAGTCACCGTTATCGTGCAGCAGAAGAACTTAATAATTACTTAAAGAAGCAATATGACTAAAAAGATTTTTCTATTACTATCAATACTTCTTTTTTCAATATCTACAAGGGCATCCGAAGAAAACTGGACATTATATCCCTCTTACCATGACTGTACATATTGCCAAACAGCCGGTAAAAAGGTATATATACTATCGTCGGGAGCTCTTTTTTCATTCAATACAGCTGATAACGAAGTTTTCTTATATGACAAACTGAATGGACTGAGCGATATTGATATAAAATATATTGCTTATAGTGATTATATTAATGCATTGATAATAATATACAGCAATGCAAATATTGATATATTGTATGATGATGATACAATATACAACATTACCGATTTTAAGAACAGTAACATCAACAACAAAACTATAAACAATATATCAATATCCGGAAACACAGCATATTTGTCAACCGCATTCGGTGTAGTTGTTCTGGACCTGGAAAGACTTGAAATCAAAAACAGCTATATAACCAACCGTAATACACTTAGCACATTCATTTTCAAAGACAAAATATATACAGGAACAGAAGAGGGTCTTTTCTGCTGTGATACAGCAAAAAATATGCTTGACAAGAAAAATTGGGAGATTCTGAACACATATAAAATAAATGAGTTCTGTGAATTGAACAATGAATTGTATTTGCTTATAAAAGACAAAGGTATATACACCTTGAATACAAACAATTTTGAATTAAAACCAATAATAGATAATAACGGAACAGAATACAATACCATTTATACGGTAAACAACGAAATAATAGCTCCGGCAAAAGACAGACTTACTGTTATAAAGAGTTCGACAGACATTAAAACATACAGAACATCAAACAGTAGCTATATACTGAAAAATAAAAATGATTACTGGAACTGTAAAGGATATAAAGGTGTCTATAAATGCGAAATAGTAAATAATGAATTAAAGGAAAAATATAAAATAACAGTTCCTGACAGTCCTATAAGGAATTATTGTGAATTCATGAAATTCTCTACCAATAACAAATTATTGGTTGCAGGAGGTAATATCAACTATTATGATATAACTTTTCACGATGGTACAATATTTGAATTCGATATTGACAACCGTAAATGGTTCAATTTCCCAGAAGATACCATCAAGAATGTTACAAAGATAAATTATCAGAATATATGTTCAATTGATGAGGACCCGACAGAAGCTGGACACTACTTTGCAAGTTCATTCGGATATGGAATTTATGAATTCCGCAACGGAAAATTTGTTAAGCATTATAATTACAAAAACAGTCCTTTAGAAAGTGTTATACCAAACAATAATAAATACATACGTGTACCTACTGTCCAATTTGATAAAGAAGGTAACCTGTGGTGTATAAATACAGGAGTAAAAGATATAGTCAAAGTACTTAAAAAGAATGGAGAATGGATTTCATTGAACTATAAAAAGATTGAAAATAAAAAAACTATAGTTACTCCATTGTTCGACTCAAGAGGCTGGCTTTGGATTACATCATTACAAGGTGGAAGAAATGTTGGTATATTCTGTGCAAAAACTAAAAATACTCCGTTCGATACAAGCGACGATGAAACAATATTAATAACAGACAAATTCACAAACCAGGACGGAACAAGCTATGATATATACCAGGTACACTCTTTATGTGAAGACAAAAATGGATATATCTGGATAGGTACAAATACAGGATTATTTCTTATAGACACTCCTGAATCATTCTTTAATAATGGTACTTTCAAACAGGTCAAAGTTCCACGTAATGACGGAACAGGACTTGCCGACTATCTTATGAATGGTATATATATAAAAGCCATGGATATTGATGGTGCAAACAGGAAATGGATTGGAACATTGGATAATGGAGTATATCTGATAAGCGAAGATGGACTGGAAACAATACATCACTTTACAACAGATAATTCACCACTTCCTTCAAATAATATAGAAAGTATTGCTGTAAACAACATTACAGGAGAAGTTTTTATAGGAACAAATAAAGGTATAGCATGTTACCGTAGTGATGCAACAGCACCGGAAGATAAACTTGAAAAAGATAATATTCACGCTTATCCTAATCCTGTAAGAGCCAATTACAACGGAAATATTTCAATTGTAGGATTGACAAATGATTGTAATATAAAAATTGTCGACAGTTCAGGATACTTGATTGATGAAGGTATTTCAAATGGAGGTATGTATACCTGGAATGGAAGAAACATGAAAGGTGAAAAGGTTTCAAGCGGAGTATATCATGTACTTCTTTATGATAAGAACGGAAAAGAAGGAGAAATTACAAAAATTCTCATTACAAGATAAAATATTAAAAGCCACATAATGTGGCTTTTAATATTTTTAATACGCAAACTTATCTATTATAATACAAATTGCCTTAAATAAGGTTTTAATACATAATAAGGCATAATTCATTATTTAGACCTTAATGTAATTACAGTTATTTCAGGGTTAGCACCAAGACGTGCAAAAAAACCTACAGTACCTATACCGTCATTTATATACAATTTACCTTTTTCACGTTCATACAAACCACTCCATTCATTATACATAAAAGCAGCCGGTGATAAAGAGATACCAAAAATATTATACTTGAACTGCATTGCATGTATATGACCGGAAAGTGTAAGGTCACTATACCCTCCATCACACAATTTATACCATAATTGAGGAAGATGAGATATTGTTATATTGAATATATCATCATTTATATCAGTATATATATGTGATACATCATAATCATTTATATTATTGAAATTATGCTTGAATTTCAATAACTCATCGGTATAATCAATTCCGGTTATCGCTATTGAATCACAATCGCTATAAACAAATATAGTACTATCCCGTAATACATTCCAACCTATACCCTTTAATTTCTCTTCTACAAGGCTTTTATTAACATTACGTGGAGTTATAAGACTATCCTTAAGATATGCGCCTGTATCGTGGTTTCCAAGAACAGCTATAGTTCCTGATTTTCCTTTTATAAAGAAAAGCTTTTCAAGAACCAAAGGGGTTAGTTCCGAATGATGTAGATTTATCATATCTCCTCCAAAAAGAAGCATATCAGAATTAATTTCAGACATAACAGCTGAAAGCTTGCCAAGTTCCTTTTCAGCATTATACATAGATCCTACATGAATATCTGATATAAATGCTATACGATAACCATTGAACGAAGCCGGAAGATTATTATATACAAGTTCAACTTCATTTATTTTATAGTCTGTACGTGTTACAAAAACACCATAATTAACCAATATGAACGAAATAAGACTCACTACCCCACCAGTATATAACCACTTTTTGCTTGAAGTCGGTAACCAAAAGATATAAAATATCAGACGGCATATTGTGAGTAGAATAAAAATGGTAAGCAACACCATTGATACCTTCATCATTAATGTTCCATTATTATCATTATTGAATATGAACATAAAGAATGGAACAGACAAAGGGATTATATTCGCAATTATAACAGTTATGGCAAACGATAATTTGATTGACATTTTTGCATTTACATTGGAAAGACGTTTATATGCAAAGAAATCAAGCAAAGCCAGAAAGAGAGCGAATATTATTGTTATATACTTAAGCATACCTTATATTTTTATTTACTATTCACAGCAAAGATAATCAATTTATCAAGTGATATTCACATATCCACCTTTTCAACCTGTTTTATATTATATATATCCTTTTTCAAAATTTAAAAAGATAAAAAACAACAATAAATCGTGTTGATATTGTATAGAAAAAAAAGTATTATAATTTGTATTTTAAGTTATTAGTATGAGATATATATTTATCAAATAGTTATAAACAATTAAAAGTACTGTGTATCAATAAGTAATATATCTTTTTCAACATTTATAAAACTCTATATATGTTAAGAAAAATTGTCTTTTCAACATGTTTATATATGTTGAAATCTGTTTGAAAAATATAAATAAAAAAATGGCAAAATAATTTGGTGTTTCAATAACCTTTATGGCTTAATATTTAGTTCCGTTATACAAAATTCATTTGCCACTTTTTTTCCTTTTTTTATTAAGATCTTTTTAACATGATATCAACAATGTTGTTAACATAAACAAAAGTTATATTGATGCTTTATATATAACAATTCAGTCTGTACCACGTGGTACAGACTGAATTGTTTATAATATTATAAAAATGATTATTTAAGCTTTGCAAGAGCCTCCTTGATGCGGCGTATTGCTTCAATAATATTTTCATCGCTTGTTGCGTAACTCATTCTGAAGCATTCAGGAGCGCCGAACGATGTTCCACCAACGGCTGCTACATGAGCCTCTGTCAACAAGTACATAGCAAGATCATCACTATTGTTGATAACTGTATCTCCATAGCTCTTTCCATAGAATGAATCGCATTTTGGGAAGAGATAGAATGCTCCTTCAGGAACGTTTACTTCAAGGCCTGGAATCTCTTTTGCTAGTTTGACTATAAGGTCACGACGGCGTTGGAAAGCCTTACGCATCTCCTCTACCGGTTCCTGTGAACCTGTATATGCTTCAAGAGATGCCATCTGTGATACAGAGCAAGGTCCACTAGTGTATTGTCCCTGTAGCTTGTTACAGCCTTTTACAATCCATTCCGCAGCAGCAAGATAACCTATGCGCCAGCCTGTCATGGCATATGCTTTTGAGACACCGTTGATAATTATTACACGCTCTCTTATTTCTTCGAACTGTGCAATACTTTCATGTTTGCCTACATAGCTTATATGTTCATATATCTCATCGGCAACAACATATATATTAGGATATTTTGTAAGAACATCGGCAAGATCCTTCAACTCCTCTTTTGTATAAACAGAACCTGTAGGGTTCGAAGGTGAGCAAAGTATGAGCATCTTTGTCTTTGGTGTAATGGCAGCTTCGAGCTGTGCACCTGTTATCTTGAAGTTCTGTTCAATACCTGCTCTTACAATTACAGGATTACCGTCAGCGAGTTTTACCATGTCTGGGTAGCTTACCCAATATGGAGCTGGTACAATAACCTCATCACCTGGGTTTACTAAAGCCATAATAGCGTTGCAAACAGCCTGTTTTGCACCATTTGATACTGAAATCTGTGTCTCCTTAAATTCAAGTCCATTCTCATTTTTAAGTTTCTCAACAATAGCCTTACGCAATGATGGGTAGCCAGGTACTGGTGAATAGCGTGACCAGTTATCATCAATAGCCTGCTTTGCTGCAGCCTTGATTGCATCGGGAGTATTGAAATCAGGTTCTCCAACACTCATGTTGATAACATCTACGCCTTGTGCTTTCAACTCCTGGCTTTTCTGTGACATAGCCAATGTTGCCGATGGCGCCAATCGGTTTACGCGATCTGATAATTGATTCATATAATAATATTTATATCTTAATCTTTTTTGAAATGTAGTGTATGTCCCATTCTGTCAGCCTTTGTATGAAGGTAACGTGAATTGTATTTATTTGGTTCTATTTCAATGCTTATGTTTTCTGTTATTGTAAGTCCATAACTTTCAAGTCCTATTCTCTTAACAGGATTGTTTGTTATAAGACGCATTTTATGTACTCCTATCTTACGGAGTATCTCTGCGCCTACTCCATAATCCCTTTCATCAGCTTTGAATCCAAGACAAAGGTTGGCATCAACAGTGTCCATACCCTCTTCCTGTAGTTTGTATGCACGCATCTTGTTCATAAGACCAATGCCTCTACCCTCCTGATTGAGATATACAATAACACCCTTTCCGGTCTTTTCAATGAGTTTCATTGCTTCATGAAGCTGTGCTCCACAATCGCAACGTTGAGAACCCAGAATATCACCAGTCATACATGACGAGTGTACACGTACAGGGATAGCTTCATCTTCACTCCATTCACCTTTTATAAGTGCAAGGTGTTCAAGACCATTTGATTTCTGACGGAACGGTATAAGGCGGAAATGGCCAAATTCAGTAGGCATGTCAACTTCTTCCCCTTTTTCAACAAGTGATTCCAATCTAAGACGATATTCAATCAGGTCTTTAATTGATATTATGCTGAAATTATTCTCTTTTGCAATCTCTATGAGCTGTGGCATGCGTGCCATAGTTCCATCTTCATTCATTATCTCAATAAGTGCAGCTGCCGGGTAAAGACCTGCAAGGCGCGCAAGGTCAATACTTGCCTCTGTATGTCCTGCACGACGCAAAACTCCATTATCCTGAGCATACAGCGGGTTGATATGTCCCGGGCGGGCGAATGTTTCCGGTTTGCTTGTTGGGTCAGCAAGAGCTTTTATTGTTGCAGCTCTGTCTGCTGTAGATACACCGGTAGTACAACCTTCAACCTTGTCTACTGTAACAGTAAAAGGAGTACCCAACAAACTGGTATTTGAACTTACCTGTGGTTCAAGCTGCAGTTCTTTGCAACGTGAAAGTGTTATAGGTGCACAAAGAACTCCCCTACCATTCTTAAGCATGAAGTTTACAGTATCAGGAGTAATCTTTTCTGCAGCTACAATAAAATCACCTTCATTCTCCCTATCCTCGTCATCTACAACAATGACAATTTTTCCCTCTCTGAAATCATCAAGGGCTTCTTCAATAGTATTTAGTTTGAAATTCTCCATTATGGTTATATAAGATTTTGCTTTTTGAATATGTTTATAATGTTTTTAATAGTAATTTCAGTATTTATCAAGTTCTTGAATAAACGTACTCTGAACACCATTGCACGAAGATATATAAATATTCCCAAAGGAAACACAACTATAGACAATATATTTAACCATGCTTTGTTGAATGGTGAATATATAGCTCCTATAGTAAGTACAGGGAACTCATTCAATGTTGTGATAATCTCTCTTTTTCTGCTGTTTCCAAGTATATCTATAACAGTTTCCAATCTCTCATTAATGCTTTCAAGCCTTCTGTTATCAGTATCAAAGAAAACGCTTTTTACAGCAGGTAAAGTATTCAGTTTGTACAAGCTCTTGTATTCAGTTATCTCATTATAGAGTTCTTCGAGTGTATTTGTACAATTTTGATAATCGGGATTTTCTATTACAACCTCCTTTACTGTTATATTGCGTTTTTCGGGTATGGCAAACAACATTCTAAAGAATGCCTTTATGGCATCTGAGTTGAATATTCCTGAATCCTTGTTTGCGTGATAAGTAAAGAAAAGCCCGAGAGGTGTAAGTACCATGGTGCTTAACCATGCTCCAAACCATGGATGCCACTCTCCTTCGCGTGCCATTTTTGCACCCGATGTAGTGAATATATAGTATAGTATAAATGTTGCTACAGATATTAGTACAGGGTATCCTAATCCACCTTTACGTACAATAGCACCGAGTGGTGCTCCTATAAAGAAGAATACAAGACAGCCAAGTGCAAGGGTAAATTTTTCCCAGAATGATATCTTGTGCCTGTTCAGGTCTTTATCAAGTGAACGCATTATATTGCTCTTGATTTCATAATCGACCTTTATTTGATTAACCTTGTTTAATTGTGAACGTTTCCAGGCAATCTTGGAGTTTTTTGTAGCCACATTGAAAATGCTGTCAACATTTATATGGTATATATTCTCCCTTTTCATCTGGATAGTATCACTTGCTGTAAATTTCAGACGTGCTTTATATGTGGATCTTAAAACATTGTTCCAGTTCTGTTGTCCAACACTGTCATTGGCAAGTGTAAGAGAATCTATAGAAGAGTTTAATTGTTTTATATTCTTGCTGGCAGCATTTGATTTGATAAAATCGGCATCTTTCATTTCAAAACCGCCTTCAATACCTATAAGCACCTCTTTTCTTTTGAATGTCTCACGTCGGTAAGGTCTGTTCTGTTTTTTTGTCTGCTGATCGGTAAGGTTTGAGAACTGTTCACCAGAGTATAGGGCCATTATCATCAGTTTGTTGTCGCTGGTGTTAATTATTTCTGCAGAATCAGAAACAAGTATATTTGCGTTGTCAAACCCTGATGACATGTCATAGATAACAACATTATGAAGTATTCCAGTCTCCTTGTCTTTATGCTCTACATAAATGTTGTATCCTTCAATACCATTGTAAAATATACCTTCGGGGATTTCGCTTTCCGGTGATGACTGTTTTATCGAGTACATCATCGTGTATAATTTCATCTGTGCATATGGGCTTACAACATTTTGGAAGTAGAATGATACACCGCTAAGTATAGTGCAGCATACTATCAGTGGAGCCATTATACGCAACAGAGGAATACCAGCAGCTTTCATTGCAAGCAGTTCTAGTTTTTCACCAAAATTGCCGAATGTCATCAATGCTGCAAGCAGTATTGACAAAGGAAGTGATTGCGAAACAAGAGTTATTGAACCGTATGCAAAGAATTTTGCAAGTATGATAACATCTATACCCTTTTCAACAAAGTCATCGACCCACATCCATAACAGCTGCATTATGAATATGAATAGGCATATAAAGAAAGTACCCAAAAGATTACTTATAAAAGTCTTTATTATGAAAAAATCCATTTTCTTTATATGTAACCAGGGTATTTTCATAGTTTATTGTTGTATTTTATCGTGTCAAATGTATCCATAAAGAAAAGCTACCTTTTTAGAGGTAGTTTTTCTGAACAAAGTTAGTATAAAATGATTGATTACATACCCGACTGACGTCTCAAATTTTCAATTTGAGAGTCCCAAAGGTCTTTTTGGTCTTCAATTTCGTCTTTGTCAGCAAAATCTGTGACTTCAAGAGTATGTTCCCTTGTCATTTCATTATATGCTATTCTCATCTCGAAATATGTATTGTGACTCTCATCATCCCATCTGAATTTCACATACACTCCATTTCTCTGTGCAACAAGGTGGGCAACCCTCTTTTCGGTCTTTCCCCAATAAAAAGTAAATGTACGTTCGATATTTTCCACTCTATCGGCAAACCATGGTGACAACCCCGATGATGTACCAATATAACTCCAAATCATAGAAGCACTGCCTTTCAATGGATATTCTATATAAATCTTTTCTTTGCTCATCATAAATATGAATTATGAATGGGTAAGTATAAGTACTTGTATATCAGTTGCAAGATATATATTATAAATTGAAATTCAAAAAATAATATATGTTTTTCACTTTTTTCAACATCTTTATAAACAAAAACAGTGCTCAAATAGTTCTTTTTGAATATTTTTTGATGAAAATTTGCAAAATGCTTGCCATATTCAAATTATAAATATATCTTTGCACCGCAAAAATGCAATGGCGAGATAGCTCAGCTGGTTAGAGCGCATGATTCATAATCATGAGGTCCCCGGTTCAATCCCGGGTCTCGCTACTGAAGCGGAGAAAGTTGAAAAACTCTCTCCGTTTTCTGTTTTATATGATAAATGATATATTTTTATTGGTGGGGATTGAATTATTTACTAAATTGCAAGCCAATTAATTATTAAATTTTTTATAATTTTCAAAAATTGATTTTACATATATAAAACAATAATTAAAATTTACTAAACAAAAAGAATATGAAAAGGTATTTGCTTACATTTTTCCTCGTGTTTTGTGCATTGACCTCTTTTGCACAGTCCCATAGATACTATTGTGAAATCAAGGGTTATGAAAAGGGGTTGACATCTAACTACAAAGTGATTTTTGATTTCGGACAGAAAGTTTCTCAATCTGCATGGAATAAAAAGAGTCATAAACTGAAATTCGTTGATGAGAATGGTAAGAAAATCAAGTTCAAAAGTGTTATAGATGCTGCGAACTTTATGTCAGAAAGAGGCTGGTTCTTGCAGGAGGCATATTCTGCACCATATTCATCAAGTAAATCTCTTAAACATTGGGTTTTCTATAAGGAAGCAAGTAATCTTGATGAGGTAAAGGACGGTTTCTTGAGAAAAAAGGATTACAGAAAGTTGAAGAGAGAGGAAAAGGCTGCTAAAAAGAGTAGTGCAAATAAAAAATAAGATTCATTAAAATAATATAGGCAACCATTTGGTTGCCTATATTATTTTAATGTGCTTCTAACCAATTGTTTCCCCAGCCGTAGTCGGCAATGAGAGGAACACTCATGGCAAATGCATTCTGCATCTCTTCTACAACAAGTATTTGTAGTGCATCCCGTTCTTCCGGTACTACATTAAAGTTTAATTCGTCATGCACCTGAAGTATCATTGTAGAGCGCATCTTCTCTTTTTTCATTCTTTGGTAGATATTTATCATAGCTACCTTGATTATATCGGCCGCACTACCCTGTATCGGTGCATTTACAGCATTTCTTTCGGCGTATCCGCGTACTACCGCATTGTGTGAATTTATATCTGGCAAGTAGCGTTTGCGATGGAATATTGTCTCTACATACCCGTTGGCTTTTGCTTCTTGTTTACACTTTTCTATATATTCATACACGCCTTTGTATGTATCAAAAT
Organism: Bacteroidaceae bacterium; assembly: GCA_045630965.1. Classification (GTDB taxonomy): domain Bacteria; phylum Bacteroidota; class Bacteroidia; order Bacteroidales; family Bacteroidaceae; genus HGM04593. The sequence goes on from JAZQTU010000009.1 coordinate 29,838, forward strand.
AGTTCTCGATAAGTTCTTTGGCTTCGCGTCTGTCAACGTTCATCCTTTCAGCAAGCCCAAATACAGATATTCCGTATATTATACCAAAATTGGCAACCTTTGCTTTTCTGCGTTCGTCTTTTGTTACCTCTTCTATCGGTTTCTTGTATATTTTGGCAGCTGTGGCTGCGTGGATGTCATATCCGCTACGGAAATCGTCAATCATATTCTTATCTCCGCTAAGGTGGGCCATTATACGCAGTTCTATCTGTGAGTAGTCAGCCGACAGGAACAGACATCCGTTATCGGGTACAAAAGCCTTTCGTACCTCTTTGCCGTCTTCATCGCGTATTGGAATGTTCTGCAGGTTGGGATTGCTTGAACTCAATCTACCTGTGGCCGTCACTGTCTGGTTGTACGATGTATGTATTTTTCCGCTATTTGCATTTACAAGCGAAGGTAGTGCATCGATATATGTACTTAGCAGTTTCTTAAGTCCTCGGTATTGTAGAATATTTTTTACAATAGGGTGGCGGTTCTGCAACTGTGCAAGTACCTCTTCCGATGTCACAAATTGTCCGGTCTTTGTCTTCTTGGGTTTTTCTACAATCTTAAGTTTTCCGAACAAAATATCGCCGACTTGTCGTGGTGATGCAATGTTGAACGCTTCTCCGGCAAGTGAATATATTTTTTCTTCAATTTCTGTAAGACGTTTACCGAATAGGGTGGAGGTCTCCTTCAAAGCGGCGGTATCAATGCGTGCTCCATTCCTTTCCATGTATGCAAGTACTGGAACCAATGGCATCTCTATGTTGTAAAAGAGTTCTTCAAGCCCTTCTTGCTTGATCTCCTTTTCAAGAATATTTTTCAGTTTCAGTGTAACATCGGCATCCTCACATGCGTAATCGCAAATTCTTTCAGGTGCAATGTCGCGCATGTTCTTTTGTGTCTTTCCTTTCTCACCAATGAGTTCCTCAATTTTTATTGTGTCATAATTGAGGTAAATCTCGGCGAGGTAGTCCATTCCATGATATAGTTCTGGTTGAAGAACATAATGGGCTATCATTGTATCGAAAAGTCTTCCTCTTACTTCAATTCCATAGTTGGCAAGAATTGTTATATCGTATTTTATATTCTGTCCAACTTTTTCTGTCTCTTCATTTTCAAAAATTTCTCTGAACAATTCAAGTCGGGTAGTGGCATCTTCTCTTTTTGCCGGCATTGGTATGTAAAATGCTTCACCCTCCTTGACCGACAGGCTTAATCCTACAATTTCAGCATCAAGTGCATTGGTACTTGTTGTTTCTGTATCAAAGCATACAGTTTTGTAATTTTTTACAGCAAGGATTAAATTGTATATATCTTCCTCTGTATCAACGAGTTTATAGGTGTGTTCAACCTCTTTTAAGCTCAAATGGCTCGAATTTTTTTCTTCACCTGTATTATCGGTCGCAAAAAAATCAAAGAGAGAGCCTTGTATTGCTTCATTTTGCACAGTTTTTTTTGTGGCTCCTGTTGCCGGCTGTTTTGTCTCTGTTACAAACTCATCAAAGAGTGACGGTGCTTGTTGGTTTTTCTTTACTCTCTCCTTTAATGCGCGAAGTTCATAAAAGTCGAAAAGTCTGGTAAGCTCATCATCGTTTACAGTTTCTCTTTTCAAGAGCTCCATGTCAAGTTCTATTGGAACATCGGTCTTGATAGTTGCAAGAAATTTGCTGAAATTTATTTTTTCTTTGTTTTCTTCAACTTTTGTCTTCAGGGCTCCTTTTAGCTTGTCTGTGTTTTCAAGCAGGTTTTCTATACTTCCGAATTCTGCTATAAGTTTTTGTGCAGTCTTTTCTCCAACACCAGGACATCCGGGTATATTGTCACTAGAGTCTCCCATCAATCCCAAAAGATCAATCACCTGTAATGTGTTGTCAATACCGAATTTTTCTTTGACCCTTTCTACACCCATTACCTCAAACTCCTTGTCTCCATACTTTGGACGATATATGAATGTGGTGTCTGAAACAAGCTGTCCATAGTCTTTGTCCGGGGTCATCATATATGTTATAATTCCCCTTTTTTCCGCCTGTTTTGCCAATGTTCCTATAACGTCATCAGCCTCATAACCCGGAACTTCAAATATTGGTATATTGTATGCTTTGATAAACTCTTTTATAACTGGTACCGACTCTCTTATAACTTCAGGTGTCTCTTCGCGTTGAGCCTTGTATTCCTCGTAGGCTTCGTGTCTGAATGTTGGACCTTTTGGGTCGAATGCAATACCGATATGTGTCGGGTTCTCCTTCTTAAGAACATCTTCAAGAGTATTTATAAAACCGAGAATAGCCGATGTGTTGAATCCTTTTGAATTTATTCTTGGGTTTTTTATAAGAGCATAATATGCTCTGTATATAAGTGCGTATGCATCAAGCAAAAATAGTTTTTCCATAATCCATTGTTATATCTGTCTGTAAAAATACATAATTTTTGGCACTATCCATATTCTTTTTTATTACTTTTGCATACAATATACAGTAGGCGGATCTGTTTTTCCGTTGTAATAAAATATAGACCATGGATTATCTTGCAACCATACAAGCTCCAATAGTCAATGAAATTAACGATTTCACCAGCTATTTCAAGCAACAGTTCACAAGTGAAGTACAGCTTTTGAACAGTGCTTTGTCATATGTGAGTGAGTCGTCGGGCAAGCTTATGCGCCCAATGCTTATGTTGCTTGTTGCAAAGAGTCTTGGACATGTTTCGGAAAGGGCATTTGCAGCCGCTTCTGCCATGGAGCTTCTGCATTCGGCCAGTTTGTTGCACGACGATGTTATCGATGAGAGTAACATGCGTCGTGGACGCCCATCCTTGAATATTGCTTTTAATAATAATATTGCTGTTTTGACCGGAGATTATCTTTTTTCCCAGGCATTGAATAATGCTGCAAAAACAGGTGATATACGTATTATTGAGGAACTTGCCAAGCTCGGTAAGGAACTGTCGAGTGGTGAGGTTATGCAGGTTGAACTCGAAAAAGAGGGTACCTACAGTGAGGAAAACTATTTCAAGGTAATATATAACAAGACCGCATCGCTCTTTGTTTGCAGCGTTCTTTGTGCTGTTTATTCTGTAGGTGGAAAGGATAAATATGCTGCAGCTTTTGAAAATTTCGGAAAATGTGTGGGTATCTGTTTCCAGATAAAAGATGATATCTTTGATTACTTCAAGAATGATATCGGTAAGCCCACAGGAAGTGACATGCGTGAGGGAAAGATAACATTGCCGGCACTTTATGTCCTTAACAACTGTAACAATCCTCTTCTTATACCAATAAAGGAGAAACTGTCCAATGGTGTAAGTCTCGATGAAAACGAGATAGAATCATTTATTGATATAGCTAAAAATGAGGGTGGAGTAGAGTATGCTCAAGAATGTATAGACAAGTACCGGACAGAAGCGATAGCATCCTTGCCAAAGGATATTGATCCACAATTACATGATGCTCTTATAGCATATATCGATTATGTAATAACAAGAAAAAAATAAACGATGTAATATTACATCGTTTATTTTTATGTTTTTATCAGAAGAATTTAACCTCTTCACCGAGTATTTCACTTAAACATAGGTTTGCAAGGCGGCTTGTTCCCAAGCGGAACAGCTCGTTGGTCAACCACTCCTCTCCTAGTACTTCTTTTACTATCGTATAGTATACCAAAGCATCGTGTACTGTGTTTATTCCTCCAGCAGGTTTGAAGCCAATCTTGCGGCCTGTCTTCTGGTAATACTCCTTTATGGTATTACACATCACGTATGCAGCTTCGGGAGTAGCTGCTGGTGACTCTTTTCCTGTTGATGTCTTGATGAAGTCTGCACCTGAATATATCGACAGAATCGATGCTTTTTTGATGTTTTCGGCGCTTTTTAATGCACCGGTTTCAAGAATTACTTTAAGGTGTTTCTCACCACATACACTCTTGAGTTCCTCTATTTCGTCGCATACACCTTCGTAGTCACCGCTAAGGAATTTGCCAACGCTCAATACAATGTCAATCTCTGTTGCACCGTCGTGTATGGCCATGGCTGTTTCGGCAACCTTTATCTCCTGGAATGTCTGTGATGAAGGAAAACCGCCAGACACACATGCTATACCAACGTTCTCAACCTGTAATGTGTCATTGACTATTTTTGCAAAATTTGGATATACGCAAATTGCAGCAACATTCTTCAGGTCCGGGTGTATGTCATCAAATTCATTTACCTTTTCGGTAAAGCGCATAACACTCTCTTCGCTGTCTGTACATTTAAGCGTTGTAAGGTCTATGCAGTTGAAAAGGAATTTCTTTACCTCAAGTGTATTGTTCTCTTCAACCTTATCCTCTATCAGTCTTTTTACCTCCTTGGCAACCTCTTCATCTGTCATTGCATTACTGTATTCTGCAAGGACAAAATCGTATTTGCTTTCCTCATTGGCATGGTGTACATGACCACCACAGCCACAGTTGCAGTTTTCACTCATCTCCGTTAAGTTTTGGGTTGTTAATATGTCTTTTATTATCTCTTTTTGTCTTTTTATCGAGGTTTTTCTCCAAAGCCTCTGTGAGGTCTACGCCTGTCTGGTTGGCTATGCATACAAGAACCCACAGTACGTCTGCAAGTTCATCGGCAAGTTCGCTTTTGTCGTTTTCCTTGAACGATTGTTCACCATATTTGCGTGCCATTATTCGCGCTACTTCTCCAACCTCTTCGGTCAGAATGGCCATATTGGTCAGTTCGTTGAAGTAACGGATTCCGTATTCCTTTATCCAGTTGTCTACACGTTCCTGCAGCTCTTTCAATGTGATGCTCATTCCCTGTTCTTTGAATCAATGAATATTGTTACCGGGCCGTCATTCAGTAGTTCAACTTTCATGTCTGCACCAAAAACACCTCGTTTTATAGGTTTGTTTATCGCAATTTCCATTTCTGTGCAGAATTGCTCATAAAGAGGTACAGAAATTTCCGGTTTTGCAGCTTTTATATACGACGGGCGGTTTCCTTTTTTTGTTGATGCCATAAGTGTAAACTGGCTTACAGCAAGTATTTCGCCATCAATATCCATTACAGATTTGTTCATTACACCGTTTTCATCGTCAAACAGTCTTATATTGGCAATCTTTTTCGTCAGCCATTCAATGTCTTCATTGCTGTCCTGCTCGCCAACCCCTATAAAAAGCAGTAACCCGTTATTAATCAATGATATAAGTTTGTTGTCGACGGTTACTGATGCATTTTTAACCCTTTGTATAAGTACTCTCATCTATTCTGTTTATTATCTTTCATGCAAATATAACATCTTTCGTGAAAAACCGCATTATTTTACATTTTTAAGTGCGTTGTAAAGGCTTTCAGCCTTTGATTTTCCTATGACTTCTGCAAGTTCTTCAATACTTGCATTTCTTATACGTTTTACACTTTTGAAGTGTTGAAGTAAAGAGTGCTTGCTCTTTTCTCCAATGCCGGTAATGCTGTCAAGTTCCGATGCAGTCTGTCTCTTGCTTCGTTTGTCACGGTGGAATGTTATTGCAAAACGATGTACTTCATCCTGAATCTGTGTCATCAGCTTGAATAGGGTAGTGTTCTGTTTCAATCCAACAGTTTCTCCGGCGTTTCCTATTATAAGTTCTGTAGTGCGGTGTTTTCTATCCTTTACAAGTCCTGCAATCTTTATTTTGAGTCCCAATTCGTCTTCAACAACAGATCTTATAGCTTCCATTTGTCCCTTTCCTCCATCGGCTATAATAAGATCCGGCAGCTCATCCCCCTCCTCAATGCATCTTCTGTAACGGCGTCCTACCACTTCGCGCATTGATGCGTAGTCGTCTTGGCCAGTGACACTCTTTATGTTGAATTTTCTGTATTCTTTTTTTGATGGCTTGAGTTTGCGGAACACCACACATGCTGCTACAGCATCACTTCCCTGTATATTGGAATTATCAAAACATTCTATTTTCATCGGGAGTTTATCAAGCGCTAGCATCTCTTGTATCTCCTTCATGAGGCGTGTGTTCTTTTGCTCTGGGTTGAGTTTATCCTCTTGCTTCATGCGGTCGGCTTTGTACTGTTTGACATTCAGTCTTGAGAGCGCAAGCAGACGTGATTTTTCGCCTTTTTGCGGTATTGTTACAGTAACACCTTCAAGAGGTAATTCAATAGGGAAGGGGAGTATTATTTCCTTTGCATTGCTTCCAAATCTTTCGCGCAATTCCACAATTCCCATTGAAATTAATTCTTCATCCGTTTCATCGAGTCTTTTCTGGTATTCAATGGTGAATGCCTGGTTTACGCATCCATTCGTTATATGCAGGAAGTTTATAAAAGCACCCTTTTTATCGCTTTCAATGTTGAAAACGTCTATGTTGTTCATGCTTGAACTTACGACTTCGCTCCTGTTTCTGAAATTCTCAATCAGAAGATATCTTTTTTTAATCTCTGCGGCTGCTTCAAAATCAAGATTTTTTGCCTTTTCTTTCATTTCGGAAAGTAATGTTTCCTGCAAAATTTTTATGTCACCTTTTAATATTGATACGACTTCATCGATATATCTGTAATAATCATCTCTTGAAATTTTTCCAATACAAGGTGCGCAACAGTTCTTGATCTGATATTCAAGACATGGAGAATATTTACCGTTTTTTACACCCTCCGGAGTAATGTTCAGGTTACATGTTCTTAAAGGGAACAACTCTTTTATTAGTTCCAATAATGCATTAAGAGCTCCACCATTTGTGTATGGTCCAAAGTATCGCCCATAATCTTTATTGATTTTTCTTGTCTTGAATATTTTTGGGAAATACTCCTTTGTGATGCAAATAGACGGGTATGTCTTGTCATCCTTCAATAAAACATTATAGCGAGGCTTGTGCTGCTTGATGAGGTTGTTCTCAAGAAGCAATGCATCAGCCTCGCTGTTTACAATAACATATTTTATATCTGCAATTTTTGATACGAGCAACTTTGTTTTAAGAGTCTGTTGCTCTTTATTGAAATAAGAGGACACCCTGCGCTTGAGGTTCTTTGCTTTACCTACATAAATAATTACCCCATCGTTGTTGAGGTATTGATAGCAGCCGGGTGAGTCTGGAAGGTTGCTTACAATGCTTCTAAGGTATTCATCCTTCTTGTTTCTCTCCTCTTTATTCATCACTTTCCTTCAAGTGTCAATAGGCAGTCAATTTCGGCATCAGAAGGGAATATTTCTCTTCCTTTTAATCCCTCAAGTTCTATAATGAAATTTATATAAATCTTTTTGGGGTTAAGTTTCTGTACAAGGTGGTATGCTGCAAGCATTGTGCCACCTGTTGCAAGAAGGTCGTCATGAATCAATACTACATCGTTTTCGTCAATAGCGTCCTTGTGTATCTCAATTGTGTCGCGTCCATACTCCTTTCCGTATGTTTCGCTTATTGTTTCTGCTGGCAATTTGCCCGGTTTGCGAATGGGAACAAAACCTGCATTCAATTTGACGGCGAGTGATGATGCCATAACAAAACCACGCGATTCAATACCTACAATTTTTGTAATACCTTTCTCTTTATACAATTCGTAAAGGGCGTTGTCCATCTCGCGCAGACACTCGGGCTTTTTGAATAATGATGTAACATCCTTGAACTGGATTCCAGGAATTGGGAAATCCGGTATATTTCTAAGGTTTGTTAATAATAGTTCTTTGTTCATATTGTTGTTTTTTTGAGTTGTTGTTTTAAGGTGATGTTCCACGTGGAACAATTATTTTCTAACCAAAACCAGTAATACATTTATATCGCTTGGTGACACGCCCGGGATGCGGCTCGCCTGTGCAAGCGTTTCAGGGTTTATTGCTGTGAGTTTTTGTCTTGCTTCAGTTGACAAGGACTCAATGTTGTTGTAATCAAATTTGTTTTTGATTTTGATATTCTCAAGTCTTACCATGCGTTCTGCAAGTTCTCGTTCTCTTTGTATGTATCCTCTGTATTTGATCTCTATCTCTGTAGCCTCGGTTATCTCCTCTCTGTCGGCGCCCAATTTCTCAAGTTCGCGTTTTAGAGGAATTATGTATTCCGAAATATTTTCAATAGTGATTTGCGGTCTTTCAATTATCGATGCAAGTTTACAACCACGTACGAGTGGAGTGGTGCCGAGTTCCTCAAGCCCTTTGTTTATCAGGTCTGCCTTTATTGAGAAGTTGTTTATAAAATCGGTTAGTTTTTCAATTTTCTTTCTCTTTTCGCACAGACGATCATATCTCTCCTGCGTGGCAAGTCCTACTTTGTACGACTTTTCGGTCAGTCGCATGTCGGCATTGTCTGCACGTAACAATATGCGATACTCGGCTCTTGAGGTGAACATTCTGTATGGCTCATCCACACCTTTTGTTACGAGGTCATCAATAAGCACGCCTATGTATGCCTCATCGCGACGCAATATGAATTCGCCTTTCCGGTCAATCTTCATAGCGGCGTTTATGCCGGCAATCAGTCCCTGTCCGGCAGCCTCTTCATATCCGGTTGTGCCGTTTACCTGTCCTGCAAAATAGAGGTTTTCTATAACTTTCGACTCTAATGTATGCTTTAGTTGTGTGGGGTCGAAATAGTCATACTCAATGGCGTATCCAGGGCGATATGCTACAGCGTTCTCAAGAGCCGGAATTTTGCGTAGAGCTGTCAACTGTGCTTCCATCGGAAGTGACGATGAAAATCCGTTTACATAAATCTCCTGAGTGGTCTCACCCTCCGGCTCAAGGAACAGAAGGTGACGGTCGCGTTCGGCAAATGTTACAATCTTTGTTTCTATGCTTGGGCAATAGCGGGGTCCAATGCTCTGTATCTGTCCGTTGTAAAGCGGGGAGTCGTCGAGGCTGTCGTTGAGTATCTTATGAACCTCCGGATTTGTATAACAACCCCAACAAGGCAATTGCTGAAGATTTCGCTCTGTATTGCTGTATGAAAAACGATGAAAATCCTTGTCACCCTCTTGAATATCAACAAGTTGCATGTTTATAGAGCGTTTGTCGAGGCGCACCGGGGTGCCGGTCTTCATTCGCCCAGCTGTGATGCCGTGTCTTGTTATCGATTCGGTGAGTCCTTTTGCAGCCGGTTCAGCAACACGACCGCCCTCTATCTGCACTTTACCAATGTGCATGAGTCCGTTCAGAAATGTTCCGGCTGTTATTATCACACTTTTTGCAAGGAATGTGGCATTCATCTGTGTTTTTACACCTATGGCTTTACCGTCCTCAACTATAAGTTCTGTTGCAATATCCTGCCACATATTCAGATTCGGGGTGTTTTCGAGAACCTCTCTCCAATATTGGCTGAATTTCATTCTGTCGCACTGCGCACGTGGGCTCCACATTGCCGGACCTTTGGAACGGTTGAGCATACGGAATTGTATCGAGGCCTTGTCGGTTATTATACCGGTATATCCGCCAAGAGCATCAATCTCGCGTACAATCTGTCCTTTGGCTATGCCACCGATAGCCGGGTTACAACTCATCTGGGCAATCTTGTTCATGTCTATAGTCATGAGACATGTCTTTTTGCCCATGTTTGCAGCTGCGGCAGCCGCCTCACATCCGGCGTGTCCTGCACCTATTACAAGTATGTCGTATTCAAATGTCATATTGTTTAGAATGCTTTTGTCTGTTCAAAAACATACAAAATTAATACAACTTGCCGTCAAACACAAAATTTGAAAAGATGATTTTGTTTACATCTGTTTTATTCCACCGCTATTATATAAAAACAAAACCCACCGTGCGGTGGGTTTTGTTTTTATATCTCTCTTGAATTGTTAAGTTGTTTGGTAATCTCTTTCATTCGGTTTGTTGTCAGCGGGTATATAAAAAGGAATATGGCTGACAATGCTGCAATGCCTGCAGGAATCCAGCTTATCAACAGACGCAATCCTTCTACGGCATCGGCTGTCTGTACAGCACCCTCTGCTGTGTTGAATCCGAATGCCGCAAGCAACCACAGTACAGCCGATGTTCCGAAAGCTCCTCCGAACTTCTGTGCCATTGAAGATGACGAGAATATCAAGCCTGTCGATGCTGTCTTGAATTTAAGCTCTGCGTAATCGGAAATGTCGGCATACATACTCCATACAAGCGGAGATATTATACCGGTAAAGATACCTGTTGCAATCTGCAGAATCAGTAAAGTCCAATATCCGGCTGCGCTGTCTGTAGGAACATAATAGAATGCTATGCACAATGCCATTATAGCGAATAATGAATAGAGGAACGTGCTTTTTTTGCCAATCCTGAATGTGATGGGTGTTGCGATAGCTACTCCCACCATGTTGGCAATCTCGCCGATTGTGAAGAATATGCCGGCGTAGAAGAGGAACTCTATCGAGAAGAATGACAATGTTGCTCCTTCAGCAATCTGTGTTGTGAAGTAGTAGGGGATAACGGCATAACGAACTGCGCCAAAGAAATTGAAGAATAGTACGCCACCCAAAAGAATCCACCATGGTCCGTTGTGGAGCAGTGATTTGAAATCTTCCTTTATGCTGCTCTGTTTGATTGCGGGTTTGATTCTCTCGCGTGTCATCTTGAATGTAAGTACAAAGAGGACAAGACATATTGAACTTACAATAATCATTGCTGTCTGCCACGCCTGTGGGTCGTATGTAAGCTTTCCGCTTACTCCTGCCAATGAGTTGCAGAGTGGTTCCCACAGCGCAAGTACAATAAATGAACCTGTGTATGCAAAGAACATTCTGTATGATGAAAAAACAGTCTTTTCATCGGTATCTTCTGTCATGACACCAAGCATTGAACCATAAGGTACGTTTATGGCTGTGTATATTGTCATCATAAGGATATATGTGGCAAATGCCCATATGTTCTTGCCTGTCTCACCAAGGTCCGGTGTGGTAAAGAGCAATACGCCTGCAATGGCAAACGGTATTGCAATCCATAACAGATAAGGGCGATATTTTCCCCATTTGGTAGTGGTGCGGTCTGCAATGATACCCATCATGGGGTCTGACACCGCATCCCATATTTTTGTTACAAGAAACAATAGGGCTGCTATAGACAAATCGAGCCCGAATACATTTGTATAGAATATTGGCAGGTATGCGCTGAATACTTTCCAGAACATGGACGATGCCATATCGCCGAAGCCATATCCTATTTTTTCTTTTAATGTTGCCATGATTTTATTTGTTTGATATTGTTTTATTTGGGGCAAATGTAACAAAAGTGTGTGGGATTCTCAACTTATGAGTCTGAATTTTAAGTATCACGAACCATAAAAATGTTATTTCCGTTTGTTTCTGTTTTGTTGTCGTGGTGTCTGACGGCATTCATTAATAAATTGTGGGTAAAACCAAAAAAAAAGTGCTATTTGCTATTTTTAATGAAAAAAAGTTTATTTTTGTCTTTTGTTAATATGCCTTATCAGCAGAAAAATAAACTATTTATTTTTTATATAATTTAATATCAATTCATTATGTGGTTATTTAATTCTTCTGTCGGAAAGAAGGTACTTATGAGTGTAACGGGCTTGGCTCTCGTTTTCTTCCTTCTTTTCCACATGTCAATGAACTTGGTTGCTATCTTCAGCACTGAGGGTTACAACATGATTTGTGAGTTCTTGGGAGCTAACTGGTATGCATTGGTAGGTACAGCAGGTCTTGCTGTTCTTGTCTTTGTACACTTTGTTTATGCTTTCATCCTTACACTTCAGAACAGAAAGGCTCGTGGTTCACAGCGTTATGCTGTGGTTGAAAAACCAAAGGGCGTGGAGTGGGCATCACAGAACATGCTCGTTCTCGGTATCATTGTAATTCTTGGTATGGGATTGCACTTGTTCAATTTCTGGGCTAAGATGCAGTTGCCCGAAGTTCTTCACATGTTGGGTATGCATATTGAGCCAAACGTTATGGCTAATGTGGCAAACGGTTCAGGCTACATTGCGCAGACATTCACTTGTCCTGTCTATGCAATCCTTTACATTGTTTGGTTGGCTGCTTTGTGGTTCCACCTTACACATGGTTTCTGGAGCGCGATTCAGACACTCGGTATCAACAACAATGTATGGTTCTGCCGTTGGAGAGTTATCGGTAATGTTATCGTAACTTTGATTATCCTCGGTTTCTTTGCTGTAGTTGTAGCCGGTTTCTTCGGCTTGGGCGCATTTGGTACTATTGAGGTTGCCGCTCCTGCAGCTTGTTGCGCACCTTGTTGCTAATAACAAATTACTGTAAAATCTAAAACAAATATATTATGGCTAAAATAAGTTCAGTAAAAGTGGATTCTAAAATCCCTGAAGGCCCATTGGCTGAAAAATGGACGAACTACAAGGCACATCAGAAATTGGTGAACCCTGCCAACAAGCGTAAGTTGGATATCATCGTTGTTGGTACCGGTCTTGCAGGTGCATCAGGCGCTGCATCTCTCGGTGCTATGGGTTTCAACGTGCTTAACTTCTGTATTCAGGATTCTCCACGTCGTGCTCACTCTATTGCAGCACAGGGTGGTATCAATGCAGCAAAGAACTATCAGAATGATGGTGACTCTGTTTACCGTCTTTTCTACGATACAATCAAGGGTGGTGACTACCGTGCACGCGAGGCTAACGTTCACCGTTTGGCTGAGGTGTCAGGTGCTATCATCGACCAGTGCGTAGCACAGTGTGTACCTTTTGCACGTGAGTACGGCGGTCTTTTGGCTAACCGTTCATTCGGTGGTGCTCAGGTATCGCGTACTTTCTATGCTCGCGGTCAGACCGGTCAGCAGCTCCTTCTCGGTGCATACTCAGCACTCAACTATCAGGTAAACCAGGGTACTGTAAAGGTATTCACACGTTACGAGATGCTTGACCTCGTTGTTATCGACGGTCGCGCACGCGGTATTATCGCACGTAACCTTGTTACAGGTAAGGTTGAGCGTTTCGCTGCT
>JAZQTU010000010.1:0-41391 GCA_045630965.1 Bacteroidaceae bacterium
TCATCCAATGATGCTTGTTTTTTGAGATAGATTGAGACTTTCATTGCATACGTTTTTTAATCACGATGCAAAGGTATATAAATTCCCGTAAATGTTCCCATATATCCCGAAAAAACTTAAAACAAATTGAAAGAAATTTTATAGTGGGAATTTGTGATGCCATTGTAAAACAGCGGTTTAGTTTAGTTTATTCTATAGAAATTGGACTGGACTAAACCATTTGTTTTTAGGTATTTCGGTTCCACACTTTCTTTTTGCACATAACCCACCGCATAGGAGTTGCTACGGTAATTTGAATTTGAAACTTATTGTTAAACTAAAAAACAAATTACTATGAAACGATTTTTACTTTCAGTCGTTCTTGCAACGACATTGGCACTTACATCGTGCCAATTTGATGACTCCGACATTTGGGGTAAACTTGATGAGTATGGTCAGTCGATTAAAGACCACGAACAGCGTATTTCTGCCCTCGAAGAGTTATGCAAGCAGATGAACACCAACATCGAAGCATTGCAGACTCTCGTTGATGCACTCGAAAAGCGTGACTATGTAACCAATGTTTCGGAGGTTCGTAGCAATGGCGAGGTTATCGGTTATACCATTTCGTTTGCTTATAGCGACACCATTACAATCTACCACGGACAAGATGGTAAAGACGGAGCGAATGGTGCTGACGGCAAAGACGGTTATACTCCGCAGATTGGCGTAATGAAGGATACTGACGGCATTTACTATTGGACCCTCGATGGAGAGTGGTTGCTCGATGCAAAGGGCAACAAGATTAAGGCAGTCGGTACTGACGGTAAAGATGGGCAAGATGGCGCAAATGGTACTGATGGTACTGATGGTAAGGACGGACAAGACGGCACAAATGGTAGTGACGGAAAAGATGGTCAGGACGGAACAAACGGAACCGATGGCAAAGACGGAGCAGACGGCAAAGACGGTGTAACTCCGCAACTCAAAATCGAAAACGACTATTGGTATGTGTCGTATGACAATGGCGCAACTTGGGTACAACTTGGCAAGGCAACGGGCGAGGACGGAAAAGACGGTCAAGATGGTAACGATGGTGCAGACGGCAGTGACGGCGCCGATGGCGAGGACGGTGATAGCATATTCAAGAGCGTAACCCAAGATGACGAATATGTCTATTTCAACTTGGCAGACGGCACAATGATTACTTTGTCGAAGCACGACAAGGAGAATATCCAATTTGAGGACTTGCAAGTAAAGGCAATCTGCTGTAGGAATTGGGATACCAATTACGATGGGGAACTCTCCTATGCAGAGGCAGCAGCGGTGGAAACTATTGGAACAAAATTCAAGGGGAATACTAACATCGTAGCATTTACGGAACTAAAGTATTTTACAAGCATTGTTGAAATACCAAATTCCGCTTTTATGGACTGTTCTTCTTTATGGAAAATTGTGATTCCATGTGAGGTTTCTAATATCGCTTCATCATCATTTATGAATTGTACATCACTTACGACCATAATTTTTGACACAACAAAAATTGAGCGAATCAGTGGAGGTTTTGATGAGGATGTTTGCTATGGCGCTTTTGCTAATTGTTCTGAACTTCGCAGTATAGTTATACCTAAAAGCGTTACAGTAATTGAATCTGCTGCATTCAAAGGATGTTCTAAATTAGATTCTGTAAAATTTGAGAAAGAGAGTTTGTTGACTGAAATACAAGGAGGATTTTATAGATCTTATCATTATGGAGCATTTGCTGATTGTGGAGCATTAGAAAGTATAACATTCCCTGCAAATTTGAAAGTAATTGGAGCGGCATCTTTCAAAAATTGTAAAAACCTTAAAAATGTAATCTTTGATGGTGAGTCTCAGTTGACAGAAATAGGCGGTGGTTGGGTAAATGGAGATGCATATTGTTATTATTACCCACATGGAGCATTCCAAAATTGCACTTCATTGTTATCTATCACTATTCCTGCAAATTGTAAACTCATAAAACATGCAGCATTTTATGGTTGTTCCAATCTTTCTGTTGTAGAGTTTGAAAAAGGTAGTAAATTGGAAACAATCAAGGGTGCTTACTACAAACATAATGTATCGGGGTATATTGGCGCCTTTGCCCATTGTACGAATCTTACAAGCATTGTTTTACCATCAAATCTCAATGAAATAGGCACACACACATTTTATGGTTGCACAAATCTAAGCTCTATATATTGTAGCGCTATAATCCCGCCTGCCATAAAAACTGAAGGATATTCTTCGTATGCACTTCCTTATTCGCCATTTGCAGGAATTGCAAGCGGAGCAAAGATATATGTACCTGCTACCTCTTACGATACTTATGTATCTGCAAATTATTGGTCTTCATATAAGTCAATGATAGTAGGTTATAATTTTGAATAATTGTTCAATGGGTTGGTGGTTTAATCGCCACCAACCACAACATTCTGCAAAAATGAGTAATCCCAAAACCGTAGAGGAGTATATTGCTTACCACATTTACATACCCACACCCGAATATAAGTTAGATAAAGGGGGAGTGTATCACACAAATACAATCAATAGAGATTTCTCACATTGTGGTGCAGAAAAGCAGAAAGCAGAAGAATTAGTTGAATCTGTTAGAGGATATAAACTGCCATCTCGTAAGAAATGTTTGTTTGTTTGTAATTTCCGAGAAGTTCGTTATTGGTATAACTATATTTGCAAGAAGAGAGCGAATGGAATGTGTGTTGCAGTTGTGTGTAAATTAAAACTGAAAGGAACTCTTTTTTGGACTTATGCTGATTACTTTACTATGGAAGCATATTGGAATCCTGATTTGCCACCTGTTGAAAAGGAAGGACTGTTTGATGGAGAGTATGAAGTTGAGGATATATATGATAGTGCAGATGGATTCCCTCAATAAATAAGGGTTTGAATGAATCAATACATTAATCAAATACTATTAAATAGTGGGCGCTATATGACTGTAAAGGAGATAGTGGATGCTATAAATAAACAGCACACGCATATTCACGCTACTCGTAATATGGTGCGTTATTATCTTGAAATGCCCAACTCTCCATATGACCGAATAATCATAAATGCTCATTGCTACAAGTACGGCTTACCATAATGTTTTATGCGACTTCACAAAATTGTGAGGTCGCTTTTTAATATCATCACCATAACAAATTTTATTTATAAAGCATCCAATGTGTATCATTAAATGTTTACAACCTTTACATTAATTATGGTATAATGATAATAGCATCGCTATTTGTATACGACCTCGATTTTTTATACGTAATGCTTTATGGAATGTTCGCCATTTTGATTATCTTTATGGTGGTTTTTCGTTGGAAAATATGGAGAACAAAAAACGAAGAATGATATGAACAACAGAATAAAGGTAGCACGCGCTGAACAACGTATGACTCAGCAGCAACTTGCCGAGGCTGCGGGAGTGAGCCGACAAACAATCAATGCCATAGAGAGCGGTAAATTCGTACCATCTACAGTTTTGGCATTAAAGATGGCAAGAATTTTCAGTTGCAATGTAGAAGAACTCTTTCAGCTGGATGAGAATGAGCTATAAGATAAAGAGAGAAGCAAAAATGCTTCTCTCTTTATCTTATGCTTTAATAATGCCAAACTAAGATATTCGCAACACATCATCACATATTTCCGTATAGGAAATACCACCAATAAGTACGTCCGAATTTACGGCGGACATAATTTCCACGAATAAAGAAGTCGTCATGTTCGGCTTCCAAAGCCTTAAAAGAATTGAAAAGTTCCCTCATTGTTGGGTTATCAACATGCACGTTGGCATTGCTGTCAATACTTTCGTAAAGCATCAAGGCTTCCTGGTAGTGTTTAGGCAAAGCCGTAATATCGGTATCAGGATAATACTCCATTACTGTATTGACAAACTCTACAATACGTCTGTCAAGCAACAATGCTGACAAATAGCAATCTTTTGCTATAGTCGACAAGGAATCCGATTCAACAGCACGTTTGAATAGTTCCAAAGCACTCTCGCCTTCCATAGGCGAAAGACCAAGCATAGAATATACACTATCGGCAACAAGCGGAGATACACCCTCACTAGCAGGCAAAAGTCCTTCTGAAGAATAAAGTTGCGGATATTCAAAAAGTTTTTCTCCAAGCAAGCCGTTTTCAGCAAGTATATGCGCACGTTGTGCTGTCAAATGATGCGAAGCTACCAATGACCGGTAGCCAACATTCAATGCATTGTCTATATCTCCTTTTTTATAACACGATGCTACAAGTGCTTCGCGCTTGAAATTCTCTTCACTATTGGAAAGAAAGCCTACAATACAGAATAGAATTACAAATATCTGAAGATTACGCCATAATATTCTGTTTGCACTCATGGCTATATTCTTTATCTTGGCAAACAGCACTCTACGGAGTACAAAAGAGATTGATGCATAGAGAAATATTCCGACAGCAAGGACTACAACCCATTTACCATAGCTGTAATCTCCTGTATACAACGAACGGTCTACAGCGGTAATGAATGACAAAAGCAAAACCGAAGGAAGATAGGACAAAGCAGTCCACTCACGCTTGAAACCAGTATATCTATTCAGCCATAAGGCCAAAAACGTCAGGACCAGAGAAATTATGCCACCTACGACATACGCATTGAATTGCAACTTGCCTGTCGAAACATGGTCATAGAAAAGTTCAAGTAAAGGAGCTTGAAATTTTGCAACGAAGAAAAATGAAAACACTGCAAAGAGTGCGGCGCAAAACAGCACCACAACTCTTTGCAGTCTTATCTCCTCTTTGTTTCTCATAACCTGTTATTCCTTATTCTTCTTCAACACGAGAGCTGTACGTGCAGGAAGATAGAGCATCAACCATCCCTTCTTACGACGTGCGTGAAGTTTGTCATACTGTGTAAAGTGTGTCTGTGAGTCATCAACAAGTTCATTGCCGCCGAAACGTTTTGCATCGGTATTCAAGACAATCTTATATGATCCTTCTGGTACAAGCAGACCGTAATCGGTAAACGAACGGTTGGGACTGAAGTTGAACACAAATATCAGATCCTTACGTGAGAAAGCAAGTATCTGGTCGCCGTCATTATGCCATATCTCCTGTACAGGACGGTTCTGGAAGTTACGGACATCACCCACAAGGTCAATCATAGCTTTATCGAATTCACCGAGCAAAGTATAATTGTAATTAGGATTGTCGACCAAACTCCACTGTCGACGTGCATACTTATGACTCCAATCGTTACCTTCACGTGGAAAATCGATCCATTCGGGATGTCCGAACTCATTACCCATAAAGTTAAGATAACCTCCGTTGATAGTAGAAACGGTCATTAGACGTATCATTTTATGAAGGGCAATACCACGGGACACCATATATGTTTCATCACCGCGGTTGAAATGCCAATACATATCGGAATCTATCAGACGGAAGACAATAGTCTTGTCACCGACAAGAGCCTGGTCATGACTCTCTGCATATGAGATTGTCTTCTCATCCTTTCGACGGTTTGTGAGTTCCCAGAATATTTCCGATGGTTTCCAATCTTCATCCTTGCGTTCCTTGATAATCTTTATCCAGAAATCCGGAATATTCATAGCCATACGATAGTCGAATCCATAACCGCCATCCTCGATAGGCGCAGCAAGACCAGGCATACCAGACACCTCTTCTGCAATGGTTATCGCTTTTGGATTAAGTTGATGGATCAAGCGATTGGCTAGTGTAAGATAACATATAGCATCACCATTCTGACCAGCATTGTAATAGTCTCCGTAATTACAGAAAGCCTCGCCGAGACCATGACTGTAATATATCATTGAGGTAACACCATCAAAACGGAATCCATCAAATTTGAACTCCTCGAGCCAATACTTACAATTTGAAAGAAGGAAGTGTACAACCTCATTCTTGCCGTAATCAAAACAGAGTGAATCCCAAGCGCTATGAACACGTTTGTCATCACCGTAGAAATATTGCGCCGGATTACCGTCAAGCAGTCCAAGACCCTCATTCTCATTCTTTACGGCATGAGAATGTACAAGGTCCATGATTACTGCGATACCCATGCCGTGAGCAGCATCAATCAGTTCTTTAAGTTCTTCAGGAGTACCGAAACGTGATGATGCGGCAAAAAAGCTTGAAACATGATAGCCAAAACTTCCGTAATATGGGTGTTCCTGTATTGCCATTATCTGTATACAGTTGTATCCATCCGCCGCCACTCTTGGAAGAATCTTTTCACGAAACTCGCGATATGTACCTACTTTTTCCTCTTCTTGCGCCATACCAATGTGGCACTCGTATATAAGCAGCGGAGTACGTTTTGGAACAAATTTCTTATTCTTGAAAACATACTGTTCCTGTGGATCCCAGACTTGCGCGCTGAAAATTTTTGTCGCCTCATCCTGTACGACCCTGCGTGCCCATGCAGGAACACGCTCACCCGATCCGCCTTTCCAATAGACCTTCATTTTGAAATGCTGACCGTGCTTCATGGCTTTACGCGGCATCTTCTTTTCCCAGACACCGCCTGCAAGCTGCTTCAATTCATACTCTGGGCGCTCTTCCCAATTTGAGAAATCACCAACCAGAACTATACGTGTAGCATTAGGAGCCCACTCACGGAACACCCAACCGGTCGATGTACGGTGAAGACCGAAATACAAATAACCCGAAGCGAAATCGGACAACGTCTGTCGTCCATTCTTTGTCAACTCCCTTTCTCTTTGCAAGAAATAATTATGTCTGCCCTCAATACTCAAATTATAAGGGGCAAGATAGGGATCACGTTCTACAAATTTCAGCATGGTTTCAATATTTATAGTTATTATACTGCTACTTTGATGATTATCTTTTTCAATGGTGCATCTGTAATTGCAGGTGCATGACCATCCTGTGGAAAGAACACTGCAAATTCACCCTTTTTCACATTGAAATAGTCACGTGCACGCAATGAGACAGGATACAGGGCTGCATCGTCAGCTTCAACAAATTCCGCATATGGAAGTTCATTGACAGGAGTATACCCCATCTGTTCGTCACCGGACAGCGGCACATGTATATCGATATACTTGCGATGTATCTCTATTGGTGCACAATCCTTGCTCTTAGGTTTTGCCTCCACGACATTGGCATATACCAAATCACCGGAAACCTCATTCCTGCCAAGAGGAAGTTCATTAAGATTGTTGCCCTTCAAAAACTCCAGAGCTTTTGCAAAATTTGGATTCATGGACAAATACATCCCGAAATTTTCAAGTGAATCAAGTATCATATTATATCGTTATTTCTTTAGTATTCCAAAATTATATACACTCTCACGTATTACCTTTCCGTCAATATCCTTTACAAAGAATTTACCATGACGTTGTCCCTCGACAAAAACGCCCTCGTAACGCACTCCATCCTGATCTATGGCTATTCCTGCACCATTTTCGTTGCCGTCAGAATAGCCACCTTTATATTCAACACCGCTATTCAGACGCAGAACACCGGCTCCGTGCATGGTATCATTTTTCCAATCCCCTTCGTACACATCACCATTTGACCAGGTATATGTTCCCTTACCACATCGTTTGTTGTTTTCCCAATCGCCTACATAGACATCACCATTGGCAAAGCGCATGGTACCTTTACCATGACGCACACCATCCACAAAGGTTCCCTTATAGACAGAGCTATCACTTGCAATGAACATACCTTCACCATGCCATTTCCCATCTTTGAACATACCGATATAGCACGAACTGTCAGGAGCTATAAACGCGCCTGATCCATTACAGGCATTATCAATCCACTCTCCTTTATAGAGAGAACTATCAGAAGCATGAAATATACCAAAACCATTACGTTTGCCATCTTTCCACTCGCCTTCGTACTTGCTACTGTCACTCCACACAAAAACGCCTTTGCCCGAAAAGAGGTCATCTGTCCACTCCCCTACGTATGAAGAACCGTCGGAAAAGAGATAACGGCCGTTTCCGTTACGTTTTCCGTCATTCCACTCACCGTCGTAAGAATCACCGTTGGGATATCTCATCCTTCCTTTATCATCACAAATCCCTTTTGACCATGTACCTTCATACAGACGTCCATCAGCAAAATAATATTTGCCTTCACCATGAATGGAATCCTTTTCAAAGGTTCCTTCATACCTGTCACCATTGGAATATGTCATGATACCTTTTCCCGAACGCTTTCCCTTTAGGAAGAAGCCTTCATAGACATTTCCATTCTTATACACAGCCTTACCATTCCCATGAGGACGCCCCATGCGAAGGTCACCGGTATACACAGTACCGTTCTTAAGAGTTATTTTATTTCTTTTGATATCTTTCTGATAAGCAGCATCAGAAACGGACACCATTGGGAGAGAGTATGCAGAAAGCATACCAGAATAGGCTTCAAAGACAAAGCCCACGAAGAAAAGAATTAAGAATATGATATGTATTCGTCTCATTACTGTCTTTTGTATGACACCGCCCAACGGGCACCATCAAATGCGAAGATAGTAAAAAGTTGAAAAAAAGACAATGAAGTTCAAATTATTTTTAGGCCATAACTTACCCGACTACTATTTCAATCATTTTTTCAGGAGCGAACCACTCTTTTGCTACACGGTTCAACTCATTGGCTGTAACAGTTTTTACAACTTCAAGATATTCATTAACCGATGCGAATTTTTCTCCTGACAACCAAGCATTTATAAAAACTTCAGATTTTGCAGTAACACCTTCGCATTCACGACACATTTCGCCAAGTATATAATTGCGGACATGCTCCACTTCACTTTCTGTAATAGAACCATCACACAACGACTGCAACTCCTTGTAAATTTCTTTTATACACAGGTCGACATATTCATTAGCGGTTTCTGAACTTATCATGAAAGCATTTCTTTTACCGTACGCATCAACCTCTGCGGATATATGATAAGTATAACCATTTTCCTCACGTATGTTTGACATTAGGCGACTTCCAAAATACCCACCAAGCAGAACTGACAAAAAACGAAATTTATGAAAATCGGGATTAGAGACATCCATTGCCATAAAGCCCATTTTAACAGCACACTGCATTGTTCCGGGAATTTCTACACGATGTCTCCCTACAAACGACACCGGATTATCAACGAATATATCGCCTATGCGGTTCTTACTACCCCATTCGCAACTTCCAAAAACCGAGGTAACAGATTCTGTAACAAGATTGTCTATATCACCTGAAATAAATATTGTCAGGTTACAGTTTGAATACACTCTATTATAGTATTCAACAAGGTCGTTACGCGATATATTGTCATAATCAGAAACCTCCACAATATGCGCAAGAGGATGTCCATCCCCCCATAATGCATTTTCAAAATATCGCTGCGCCACAATATCAACTCTTTTTGAATTCACCTCAAAATGAGCTTTACCATTACTACGTACAATATCCAGATTGGCTTCGGGAAAATCGGGGCTTTTGATTATACATTCAAGCAACTTTATCAAAGGTACCGAATGCTTACGAAGCGAATATAGAACTAAATGATTACAGTTTTGGGAAGAATATGTTTCAATCCACGCACCATAATAGTCGAGTTTCTGTGATATTTCAGCCAATGAAAAACCTCGTGCCCCTTCGCGCAACATACGGTTTGTAAATGTTGCCTGGAGCGGCTTATCCTGAACCGCATATCCACCTTTGAACAAAAGTTCAATTCTTACAATATCTTTGCCACCACCAGCAAGAGTATATAGAGATACACCGTTAGGCATAACCGTCTCTACCGGCAATGCCATCTTATCAACGACAACAGGATTAATAACTGGAGGAGTCTTCATTATTATTCAAAAAATGCATCAACTGCTTCAACTTCACTCTCGGTATTCTTCTTGACACTCTTTACAGGAATGACAACATTTTCTTCCTCTGCAGCATCATCGACCTCTATATCCAAAGCCGCATCTTCCTCTTCACTGTTTTCATCCTCATCTACAGGCAGACGAGTACCGCTACAAGGATCGTAATTTTCAGGAATATCAAATTTCTCGTCTTGTGAATATGGCAATGTCTCGTCGGCATATACCTTATTCATATAAAGTCCGTATATAGGCAATGCAACAGCAGCACCCTGACCTTCACTCATACGGTCAAAGTGAATATCGCGCTCCTCACCGCCGACCCAGCATCCAGTGACAAGAGAAGGTGTGAATCCCATAAACCAACCGTCTGAATTATTCTGCGTAGTACCGGTCTTGGCTCCCATATCAGCCTTGATTCCATAAACACGTCGTATACGTCCACCGGTACCCTCATTGACTACAGCACGGAGCATTTCAATCATTTTGTATGAACTCTCTTCGCTGATAACTTCGGTCTTTATCGCAGAGAATGTTGCGACTACATTACCTGCATTGTCCTCGATATGAGTAACAAGCAGAGGTGATGTACGGATTCCCTTTCCTACAAACGCAGTGTATGCACCCACCATTTCTGCAACCGAAGCATCACATGCACCCAAACACAATGAAGGCGTTGGAGAAATATCCTTGTTCAGCAAGCCGAACTGATGAATGAGTTTTTTCAAAGAATAGGGATTGAGTTTGCTCATGACATACGCCGAAATCCAGTTATTTGATGTAGCGAGTCCCCAACGCAATGTCACGACCTCTCCATATCGGTTTGTTGAAGAGTTTCTCGGACTCCATTTTTTTCCGTCCTCGGTTATAAGAGTCTGCTCAACATTCCTTGTTTCATCACAAGGAGTGAAACCGTTTTCCATTGCTAGTGAGTAAAGATATGGTTTGATAGTAGAACCGACCTGACGACGGCCAACTCCAGCCATATCGTACTTGAATTGATAGTAGTTGGTACCACCTACATATGCCTTGACCTCTCCGGTTATAGGATCCATAGACATTACACCTGTACGGAGGAAATATTTGTAATACCTGATTGAGTCCATTGGCGACATCAGCGTATCTTTCGCCCCCTTATAGGTGAATATCTCCATTTCATACGGAGTATTGAAAGCTTTGACAATCTCTTCCTCACTATTGCCGTTCTTCTTCATAACGCGATAACGGTCACTCTGTTTCATGGCACGTTCAAGGATTTTCTCAACCTCCTCTACTGTCAGTTCATTGGTAAATGGAGCTGTTTTCTGTCCTTTTTTAGACTCAAAGAAACGTGGTTGCAGTGTCTCTACGACATGTTCCTGAACCGCCTCTTCAAGATATCCTTGCATACGGGAATCGATTGTCGTATGAATTTTCAAGCCGTCGGTGTAGATATTGTAGTACTCACCGTTCGCCTTCTTGTTCTTGCTGCACCATCCGAAAAGAGGGTCATTTTCCCAATTCAGAGAATCTTCATAGAACTTTTGCATCTGCCATCCACGATAGTTCTTGCGTTCAGGCTTTTTGGCTGTCATGTAGAGACGGAGATACTCTCTGAAATATGTAGCTATACCTGCTTTGTGGTCAGCAGGATGATAATCTATGAGAAGATCAAGAGCTGACAAGGAGTCTCTTTCCTCGGTTGTTATATAACCAGCCTTTTCCATTTGCATGAAAACCACATTGCGACGGCCTTTTGTCTTTTCGGGACGACGACGTGGATTGTACAATGAAGAGTTCTTGCACATACCCACAAGCATTGCCGATTCTTCAAGATTGAGTTCTGCCGGCAGTTTTCCGAAATATACATGTGCTGCACTTTTGATACCTACAGCATTGTAACCGAAATCGTATTTGTTAAGGTACAGTGTAATGATTTCCTCTTTAGTGTATTGCTTTTCGAGTTGTACGGCAATAACCCATTCTATAGGCTTCTGATAAAGACGTTCAATTTCATTGCCAGAAACTTCGGAATAGAGAAGCTTGGCAAGCTGCTGCGTGATAGTACTGCCACCTCCTGCATTCTTCTGCATAAGAATACCTCTTTTTACGATAGCACGCATAAGCGACCTAAGATCAATTCCTGAATGTTTATGAAAACGCACGTCCTCGGTCGCAATCAGGGCATCAATAAGATACGGAGAAATATCCTTGTAATCGACAAAGACACGGTTTTCCTTACTATAAGACCATGTACCCATCTCCTTACCGTCAGAAGAGAGCACCTGAGAGGCAAATTTATAATTAGGATTCTCCAATTCACTTGTATCGGGCAGATAACCTATCCACCCCTTGGATATAGCCACAAAAAGCATAGTAATACCCAATACAACAATCCCCAGGAAAATCCACAGAGCAACAAGAATTTTCTTTATCATATAACGTCGTGTTCTTTACAATTCAAAAAAAACAATTAAATACACCGATACAACACAAAGGGTATATGCGCAATACACACTCGTGGTAAAGTTACAAAGATACTACATTTTTTCAATAGAATACATTGTTTACAGTTAAATATATTTATTGGCAAGGATGCATTATTTTTACCGCAGAAGATATTGTTTTAACAATTTTATTGATTTATCTTTACAAGAAATTTAGAAACAGAAAGCAGGTTACGATGAAAAGTAAAAGTTTTGTATCAATAAACGACCTCTCTCGCGAGAAGATTCTCTCACTGCTTGAGGTAGCAGAAAAATTCGAGGAAAATCCCAACCGTAATGTCTTGGCAGGAAAAATCGTCGGTTCACTGTTCTTTGAGCCGTCAACCCGCACACGTTTGAGTTTTGAGACCGCCGCCAACCGACTTGGTGCCAGCGTTATTGGTTTCAGCGATGCAGCCACAAGTTCTGCAACAAAGGGAGAGACGCTCAAGGATACCATAATGATGGTATCAAGTTATGCCGATGTGATTGCCATGCGCCATAAACTTGAAGGAGCAGCACGATACGCCAGCGAAGTTTCACCTGTTCCTATAATTAATGCTGGCGATGGAGCTAACCAACACCCTTCACAGACAATGCTTGACCTTTATTCAATAAAGAAGACTCAAGGCACACTCGAAGGATTGAACATTCACCTTGTCGGTGACTTGAAATACGGCCGTACAGTACACTCATTACTACACGCAATGCGCCATTTCAATCCCACATTCCATTTCATTGCACCCGATGAATTGCGCATGCCCGAAGAATACAGAATATTCTGCAAGGAGAACAACATACCTTTCACCGAAACTACAGAATTCAATGAAGAGGTCATTGCCGATGCTGACATCATTTACATGACCCGCGTGCAACGAGAGCGCTTCAGCGATATAATGGAATATGAGAAGGTAAAGAACTGTTACCGACTTACAAACTCCATGCTTGCCAACACAAAAGATAACCTGCGTATACTCCACCCGCTGCCACGCGTGAATGAAATAGCTCAGGATGTTGACGATAACCCAAAGGCTTACTATTTCCAGCAGGCACAGAATGGTCTTTATGTAAGAGAGGCCATCATCTGCGATGTACTCGGTATTGAAATTTAATATTAGAAGACCATGAACGACAACAAGAAACACGCCATGCAGGTTTCGGCACTCTGCAATGGAACAGTAATAGACCACATTCCTGCCGACAAACTTTTTGCTGTAGTCAACCTGCTCAACATTCCGGAAATGAAGCACAATGTCACTATTGGCAACAACCTCGACAGCAAGAAGTTAGGCAAGAAAGGGCTTATAAAGATAGCAGACAGATTCTTTACCGATGATGAAATCAACAAGATATCAATCGTTGCTCCAAATGTTGTTCTGAACACTATCCGCGACTACAAGGTTGTAGAAAAGCGAGAAGTAAAGATGCCCGATGAGATACACAACCTTATCAAATGTAACAATCTCAACTGCATCACCAACAATGAACCGATGCCAACTCACTTCATTGTAGCAAACCGCGACACTCACACACTTAAATGCCGTTATTGCGAGAAGGAGGTAAACATCAACGATGTAAAATTGTTTTAACAGTATGAAGATAAACTGGAAGCCCGGAACAATGATATATCCCTTGCCGGCAGTACTCATAAGCTGTGGTGACAACCCGGACAACTACAATATGTTCACTGTCTCATGGGTTGGAACAACATGTACCAATCCGGCAATGTGTTATATATCGGTACGCCCCGAAAGACACTCCTACCCCATTATTAAGGAGAGTGGCGAGTTTGTCATAAACCTGACAACAGCCGACATGGCACGTGCTACAGACTGGTGCGGCGTCCGTTCAGGTAAGGATTATGACAAAGCCAAGGAAATAGGGCTTACGTACGGACCATCGAAGGAGATAAAGGCTCCTATAATCATGGAATCACCGTTAAGCATAGAATGCAAGGTGAAACAGATTATTCCGCTTGGTTCCCACGATATGTTCCTTGCCGAGGTAGTCAATGTACAGGCCGACGACAAGTTCCTTAATCCCGAAACAGGCGAATGGAATCTTGCCGATGCTGACCCATTGGTATATGCACATGGAAAATATTTCCACACAGGCGAATTCATAGGAAAATTCGGCTGGAGTGTAAAAAAGAAATAAAAATGAATTCACGATGCCTGATATTGTTGACAGCACTTATTGTATCCTGTTGCATCAATGCTCAGGAACAAAAGCAGCAGCTCAAGTTCAATTACGGAGCAAAAGCTGGATTTCAGGCAATAGCATACAACAACCCGGTATTTGAGATTGAAGGATACGAGTTTGACAGCAATACACTGCACAGCAACAAAATAGGATACACTGTTGCCCCATTTGCCCGACTTACAAAAAACAGAATATACGTTCAGACAGAATGTGTGTTCGGCATTGCAAGACACTCTTTTGATTTCAAGAACACGTCAAACAACAATGACGGCATTATTCCTAACCAGACAACATACGATTTAAGGACCATTTGCCTGCAAGTCCCAATTGTTGTGGGATACAATATAATAAATGAGGGCAAATATGTAATGAGCATATTTACTGGTCCTAAGACAAAATTCGTATTTACAGCACACAGTCAGCAGGAATTCAACCATTTTGACTATCACGACCTTGAAGAGGTCCTGAAAAAAAGATGCTACTATTGGGAATTTGGTCTGGGAGTAAAAATAGGGCATGTATTCTTTGACTTCGTATACGATTGGGGAATAACCAAAGCATCGGAATACATCGTCTCAAACATTGACAACAGAAAATTCAGAAGCGACAGACGCGACAATATACTAAGTTTTTCTGTAGGAATAATATTCTAACAAAAAGGTGGACTTGCATTGCAAGTCCACCTTTCTTATATAACTCATCAAGTTCAATCAATAAGCAAACAGTGGGAATTCAGCCATTGTCTCGTTGACTTTGCGACGTACAGCAGCTATCACCTTCTCATCTTCAGGAGCATTAAGTACTGTCTCAATCATTTCAGCAACGAAAGGCATCAAGTCCTCTTTTACACCACGTGTAGTGATTGCAGGAGTACCAAGACGGATACCAGATGTCTGGAAAGCGCTACGTGTATCAAATGGAACCATATTTTTGTTAGCTGTGATATCAGCTGCAACAAGAGCCTTTTCTGCAACCTTACCTGTCAAATCGGGGTACTTGCTGCGAAGATCTACAAGCATTGAGTGGTTATCTGTACCACCTGAAACAATTCCGAAACCTCTATCCATAAGTTCCTGTGCAAGTGTAGCGGCATTAAGCTTCACCTGTGCCTGATACTCTTTGAATTCAGGCTGCAATGCTTCACCGAAAGCAACTGCTTTGGCAGCAATGACATGCTCCAATGGACCGCCCTGAATACCGGGGAATACAGCAGAATCAAGCAACTGCGACATCATCTTTACCTCACCCTTTGGTGTTGTCTTGCCCCATGGGTTGGGAAAATCCTTGCCAAGAATGATTACACCACCACGAGGACCGCGCAATGTCTTGTGAGTTGTAGATGTTACAATATGAGCATATTTAACAGGGTTTTCCAGCAAGCCGGCTGCGATAAGACCTGCAGGGTGAGCCATGTCAACCATGAGGATTGCGCCTACCTTGTCTGCAATCTCACGCATACGCTTGTAATCCCATTCACGTGAATATGCCGAACCACCACCAATAATAAGTTTTGGTCTTTCGCGCAAAGCAGTCTCTTCCATCTGGTCGTAGTCTACACGGCCTGTTTCAGGGTTGAGGTTATATTCACATGGTGTATAAAGGATTCCAGATGTATTTACCGCAGAACCATGTGAGAGGTGTCCTCCATGCGCAAGGTTCAATCCCATAAACTTGTCACCAGGATTCAATACGGCAAGGAAGACAGCCGCATTTGCCTGTGCACCTGAATGAGGCTGTACATTCACCCATTCTGCATCGAAAAGTTCTTTGAGGCGTTCACGTGCGATATCCTCAACAATGTCTACAACTTCGCAACCACCATAATAACGTTTACCGGGATAACCTTCGGCATACTTGTTTGTAAGTACTGAACCCATAGCCTGCATCACCTCGTCACTTACGAAGTTTTCCGATGCAATCAACTCAATTCCTTTCAACTGACGGCGATACTCGCTCTCAATCAGTTGAAAAATATGTCTGTCTCGTTTCATAGTCAATAAATTTTAATAATTATATTTGAGTGCAAATATAATAAAAAAACTCGTATATTTGAAGTAAAATAGAATATATACTGCACTCGCTGTGAAAAACATTGAAGTAAACTTCATGTTTCTCGCTAGTTTGTTCGTATATTTGAAGAAACTCGAACATACTCTGCACTCGCTGTGAAAAACATTGAAGTAAACTTCATGTTTCTCGCTCGTTTGTTCGTATATTTGCAAAAATGTGAGAAAAACATATAACAACACTCAATAAATTATATTATGAAAAAAAAATTATTCTGGCTTATGGCTGTTGGTTTCGGCATAATGTCATGCAGTGACAACAGTTACACAGCGAACTATCGTGTGGTACCATTGCCACAGGAAATCAATTCTACTCAAGAAGGGGAATTCATCCTTGACAAAAACACACAAATTGTCTATTCAGGAAATGAACAGATGAAGCGTAATGCAGAATTCCTTGCAGAGTACATCAAAGAGAAAACATCTTTCGAACTGACTGTCACCGACAATGCTGCAAACAATGTTATTACGTTGACAACCGGCGAAGCAGGTGAAAATCCCGAAGGTTACAAGCTCACAGTCAACAGCAAAGGCATAACAGTTACTGGTTCAACCGAAGCCGGTGTTTTCTACGGAGTACAGACACTGAGAAAGGCTATTCCATTCAGCGAAGGAAAGAGTGTCGCATTGCCAGCCGTTGAAATCAACGACTACCCCCGTTTTTCATACCGCGGTGCCCATCTCGATGTTTCACGCCACTTTTTCAGCACAGATTCTATCAAGCGCTTTGTTGACATGCTGGCATTGCATAACATAAACCGTTTTCACTGGCACCTTACCGATGACCAGGGCTGGCGCATTGAAATAAAGAAATACCCCAAGTTGTCTACTATTGCCGCAGAGCGTGACGAGACAGTCATAGGCAAGAACTCAGGTGTATACGACGGCATTCATTATGGTCCTTTCTTCTACACACAGGAAGAGTGCAAAGAGATTGTTGAATACGCTGCAGAGCGTCACATCACTGTAATTCCTGAAATAGACCTTCCCGGCCACATGCAGGCTGCTGTAGCAGCATATCCACAGTATGGATGCACAGGAGGCCCCTATGAGGTATGGAAAATGTGGGGTGTGTCTGACAACGTACTCTGCGCCGGCAATGACGAAACACTCAAGTTCATCGAAGACGTGCTTGAAGAGGTTATTGCAATATTCCCTTCTGAATATATCCACATCGGAGGTGACGAATGTCCTAAAGACCAATGGCAAAAATGTCCCAAGTGCCAGGCGCGTATAAAGGCACTCGGAATAAAAGGAGACCACAAGCACAGTGCAGAGATGTACTTGCAGAGTTTTGTAATTTCTCACGCAGAAAAATTCCTGAACAGCAAGGGACGCCAGATTATCGGCTGGGACGAGATTCTCGAAGGTGGACTTGCTCCTAATGCTACAGTTCACTCATGGAGAGGTATTGATGGCGGAATTGAAGCAGCAAAACAGGGACACGATTGCATTATGTCACCAAACAATTTCCTCTATTTCGACTATTACCAGACAATATATACCGATGAGGAGCCTCTTGCAATTGGAGGATATGTTCCGGTAGAAAAGGTCTACAGCTTTGAGCCAATGCACGAATCTTTGACACCTGAACAGCAAAAGCATATCATTGGTGTACAGGCAAATCTCTGGACAGAATATGTACCGACATACAGCCACGTTGAATATATGGAACTGCCACGTATGGCAGCCCTGTGCGAAGTACAGTGGTGCAAGCCTGAGAACAAGGACTTTAATGACTTCAGACAACGTCTGTTGCCTCTCCTCAAGATATATGACGCAAAGAACTACAACTATGCAAAACATATTCTTGACCTTGAGGAAAAATTCACTACAGACATTGAAAAAGGCGTGATAAGAGTTGAGTTCAAGACACTTGACAACTGTCCGGTATACTACACTCTTGACGGCAGCGAGCCTACTGAAGCTTCAACACGTTACACAGGAGAGATTGAGATAAGCAATACCTGCACATTGAAAGCCAAAGGTATTAGAGAGAATGGAGCAACACGCACATTCAGCGAGGACATATCATTCAACAAAGCAACAGCAAAGCCTATCACATTCTTGCAGCCGGTACACAAGAACTACACCTTCAATGGCCCTATCACCCTTGTAGACGGCTTGAAAGGAACACCAAACTACCGCACAGGACGTTGGCTTGGATTCAGCGAAAATGATTTCGAAGCCGTAATAGACCTTAAAGAGGCAACAGAAATCAAGAATGTGACATTCAACACAAGCGTTGACAAAAGCGATTGGGTATTTGATATAAAAGGCATCAAGATTTCAGTGTCTGATGATGGCGAAAACTACAATGTCCTTATGGATGAAGCTTGCCCATTATTGACTAATGAATCTCCTAATATCATATATACCCACTCATTTGACATTGAGCCTACAACAACACGTTTTGTAAAGATAATGGCACTTGTTGAGCACAGCATTCCTGAATGGCACCCTGCTGTTGGCAAACCTGCATGGATATTCATCGATGAGATTGAGATAAACTGATAAGAATCACAAATCAATCATTAAAACGAAAACAGAGGTGTGTTGCAGTCTGCAACACACCTCTGTTTTCGTATCCTCAAATTACATATAAAATTTTGCCATAAGAGGATTATTGACTATCTTCGCGGAAGAAAAAATAGAATAATGATTGAACGGTATATTACTCTCGACGGCATTGACCCTGTAGGATTTTACGGTGCAGGAAACGTACACCTGCAGATGTTGAAAAGACTCTATCCCAAGTTGCGTATTGTTGCGCGTGACAATGTAATAAAGGCTATGGGTGACGAAGAGGAACTTGACCGTTTCAACAAGGTTGTGGAACTGCTTGTTGAGTACTGCAATAAATACAACAGCCTTAACGAAGAGGCTATAATTGATGCTGTAAATGGCAAGAAGGGTGACAAGGGCAATGACAGCAATGTCATTGTATACAACATAAACGGCCGCCCTATCTATCCTCGCACCGAGAACCAGTGTAAACTTGTCGAGGAGTACAAGAAGAACGACATGCTGTTCGCCATTGGACCTGCAGGAACAGGAAAGACCTATACAGCGATAGCACTTGCTGTAAAGGCTTTGAAAAACCGCGAGATAAGAAAAATCATATTGAGCCGTCCTGCGGTAGAAGCCGGCGAAAAGCTCGGTTTCCTTCCCGGTGACATGCGTGATAAGATTGACCCGTACCTGCAGCCATTATATGATGCCCTTGAAGACATGATACCAATGGCAAAACTTAAGGAGCACATGGAGAACAATGTAATACAGATAGCTCCTCTGGCATTTATGCGTGGCCGTACATTGAACGATGCAGTAGTGATACTTGACGAAGCACAGAACACTACCCCACAGCAGATCAAGATGTTCCTTACCCGAATGGGCATGAACACCAAGATGATAATTACCGGCGACTTGACACAGATTGACTTGCCTCAACATAACAGTTCCGGTTTGTCGCATGCGCAAAAGGTTCTGCGTGGTGTTCCGGGTATAGGGTTCGTTACAATGAGCAAGAAGGATATTGTACGCCACAAGCTTGTGACACGCATTGTGGATGCATACGAAAAGCATGAAAAAGAAAATAGAAATCAAAACTAAAAACATACAACTATGGCTAAAGCACTTACAAACACCGAATTCAAATTCGAAAATCAGAAAAACGTATATCATGGCAAAGTACGCGACGTTTATACAATAGGCGACGACAAATTGGTAATGGTTGCAACAGACCGTATATCAGCCTTTGACGTCGTATTGCCTAAAGGTATTCCTTTCAAAGGACAAATGCTCAGCCAGATAGCAGCAAAGTTCCTTGATGCGACAACAGATATCTGCCCCAACTGGAAACTCGCTACTCCCGACCCAATGGTTACAGTAGGTGTAATGTGTGAAGGCTTCCCTGTTGAGATGATTGTACGTGGATACCTATGCGGTTCAGCATGGCGTGCATACAAGAGCGGAGTACGTGAGATTTGCGGAGTTAAACTCCCTGAGGGCATGCGTGAGAATGAAAGATTCCCAGAGCCTATCATCACTCCAACAACAAAGGCTGAAATTGGCGAGCATGATGCAGATATCTCAAAAGAAGAGATCCTGGCACAGGGCCTTGCTACTCCAGAGGAGTATGCTTTGCTTGAGAAATACACTCTCGCTCTCTTCAAGCGCGGAACAGAGATTGCAGCAGAACGCGGTCTCATCCTCGTTGATACAAAGTATGAATTTGGAAAGCACAACGGTACAATATACCTGATGGATGAGATTCATACTCCCGACAGCAGCCGTTACTTCTACGCAGAGGGTTATCAGGAGAAATTCGAGAAAGGCGAGCCACAGAAGCAGCTTTCTAAGGAGTTTGTACGCGAATGGCTCATGGACAACGGTTTCCAGGGCAAAGAGGGACAACAGGTTCCTGAAATGACCGATGAGATTGTTGAAAGCATCAGTAACCGTTACATTGAACTTTTCGAAAACATTACAGGTGAGAAGTTCATCAAGGAGGAGTGCGAGGACATCAATGCACGCATTGAGCAGAACGTAAAGAATTATCTTGGATAAATGGGTTACAGACACGAAGAGGTCAAGCCTTACCGCGACACCGAAGACAAGCGTAGTCAGATTGAGGAGATGTTTGACAACATCGCTCCCGAATATGACAAGTACAACTACATCGTGTCTATGAACCTTGACAGAATATGGCGCAGACGCGCCATATTGTCGTTAAAGGCATACCACCCGAGTAACATACTCGATATAGCTACCGGAACCGGAGATTTGGCGATATTGATTAATAAAATTCTTGCACCGGAAAGCATTACAGGATGTGATATTTCGGAAGGCATGATGCGGGTCGCAAAAAAGAAATGCGAAAAAAGAGGGATGACCAATATCAAGTTTGAAAAGGAAGACTGCACATCACTATCCTACCCCGACAATTCCT
Source organism: Bacteroidaceae bacterium (assembly GCA_045630965.1). Taxonomy (GTDB): domain Bacteria; phylum Bacteroidota; class Bacteroidia; order Bacteroidales; family Bacteroidaceae; genus HGM04593. The sequence goes on from JAZQTU010000010.1 coordinate 21,536, forward strand.
TTGATGCAGTAACATCATCGTTCGGAATACGCAATTTCCAGCATCTTGACAGAGCATTGGGAGAGATATGCCGCGTACTGCGTCCTGGAGGACACCTTGTAATACTTGAATTGTCTTCACCATCGCGTTTCCCAATGAAACAGCTGTTCCCTATTTATGCAAAATATATAATGCCACAACTTGGATATATGTTTTCCAACGACAAAAAGGCATACCAATATTTGCCCGATTCCATAGCGGCATTTCCACAAGGAGAACAGATGAAAGAGATACTTGAAAAGATTGGATTCAAGAATGTAACATTCCGTCGCTTTGCAGGCGGAGTATGCACTTTTTATTTAGCTGAAAAATGAAAAAATACGGAATTATAGGATATCCTTTGGCACAGTCGGCATCACCGGCATTCTTCAATGGCAAATTCAAGAATGAAAACATAGATGCCGAATATATTCCATTTGAAATCGAGAGCATAGAGGAATTGCCTGATATAATTGCCAGACACCCTGAACTTTGCGGCTTCAATGTCACAATACCATATAAGCAGAAAGTCATGCAATACTTGAGCGGCATCAGTGACGAGGCAAGAGATATTGACGCTGTTAATGTTGTAAAAGTTACTCACGACAACAATGGCAAGCCACAGTTACATGGCTTCAACAGCGACGTGATTGGCTTCACACGTTCAATAGAAGAGCTTGTAAAAGGCAAGCACGATAAAGCGCTGATATTGGGTACCGGAGGCGCATCAAAAGCCATAGCATACTCTCTAAAGCAACTAGGCATTGAATACATTTTCGTTTCACGCAATGCCGGTAACGGAAGAATTGCATATAGCGACCTGACCAAGGAAATTATGGAGAGCCACACACTTATAGTAAACTGCACTCCATTAGGAATGGTAGGACATGGCATTGACCAATGCCCGGATATTCTATACCAACATATAGGCGAAAGACATCTTTTATACGACATCGTATATAACCCAGAGAACACACTCTTCCTACAGAAAGGAGCAGCTCAAGGAGCAACAACCAAAAGCGGATATGAGATGTGGTACTTACAGGCACTCGCCTCCTGGGAGATTTGGAATAAATAGAAAATGCCGGCATTGCCGGCATTTTCTATTTGATATCACATATATTATTTACGTTTACCCAAAGGCATTGTAAGACCAAAGGTTATGTGCGAGTTCAGGTCATTGACAGGTATATACTGTGGAGTAACCTTGGTTATCATGTAATCGCTTCCCACAAAGAAGTGGCAGCAGAGGACATGTATATTGAACAACCATCCGAAGCTCTGGCCATAAGTTGTATAACCGTAGTTAACCGAAGCCTCAAGCCACTTCAATGGTGAGAGGTTTACATATCCGCGTGCCTGATATGTCTTGAAGCAGTCGAAAGTAGAGAAGCGCTTTGAATACATTGCACCAACAGACAAACGCTTGTAGAAAGGCATATTATATTCAAGACCAAGATACATTGTTGGGTTTAGGTTTGTAATCTGTGATGATGAGCCTTCGTAATTGAATTCAATCATTTTGGCAGCATCTGTACCCAAAGTTTCAAGTTCTTTCTCAAGTGTTGCATCCATGTTATTGTAATCGATTTCGTCGAAACCGTCAAACTCAACTTTTGCGTCGGTACTCTGCGCCTTCATCATGTGGTTCCATTTGATGTAGCCAAGATCCACAACAGATGCCGACAGAGTCAAACCGGGAACAATATGATTCATGTCGTAGGTAACACCAAGGTCTACACCAAAACCTGATGCATCGGGAGTTGATATACTTCCCATTTTGAAACCATTGATTACATCCTCCTCATCCATTGTAACATTCGCTTCGCAATAAAGCGCAGCTTGTGCTCTTGCATGGCTCTCAACCATCCAACGGTCTTCACTGAACTCAACATTCAACTTATCAACAGTAATGTCAGCATGTGCCAGACCTACGAGATATTTGGCATTTACACCCAAACGGAAGCCCTTGAAGATGTCATGAGAATATCCCAATGTAAATGCGGCATAGTTCATTGTATTGATATTTATACCCGAGAAACTGTAGTGGTCCTCCTGAAGGCCCTTCTTGGCAAATTCAAAGAATCCCTTAGGCAACATCATCGACAATGATGAATGCATAGAGATACCCAAAGAGGTATATCCACCAAACATACGGAATCCCACACCTAACAATGAATTTTCAAATTCAAAGCCTAATCTTGCATAATCGGGCAGACCTCCCAAGAAATCGTCCTGAGAGACCTTACCGCTCATAAATGTGGCAAGTTTGCCATCTTCTGTAGGATAAAGGAAATTTGCCAAGCCAATATTTCCCTTTGTACCAAATGAGATGTTACCTATAGGAAGAGATAAATATCCGCGTTCAGCCTTCATGGCTGGGTTAAGTTTGTAATTGTAGTATGTACCGTCAAGGAAATATGCCGAAGTAGCAGTCTGCGCCATACTTACAGACGACATTGCAGCAAACAAAGCTACTATTATATATTTTACTCTTTTCATATACTTCTTATAAAAGGTTATTCACTAATTTCACCAAGTTCGCTAAAATCGACCTCTATGTCACCACCGACTTCAAATACTACATCGGAAATTCTTATACCCTGCGAACCCTTCAATCCTACACCACCTGATACTTCAGCTCCTGCAGCCTCGATAGAGAACGCAAGTTTTTCGAGTGCAGAAAGATCGGCTTTCTTGCTGCTGATAGCAAATGTAAACTTCTGTGCAGGCTGTTCACTGATGAATGTTCCATTCTCATCTACGATATCACCGCCATGACCGGCCATTATCACCAAATCACTGATTGTGATATCCTTGATAACCTTATCATTTGCATCAAGCGGAGTTACCTTCAGTGTAAGGCCAAGAGGTATTGTGTTGACAATATTCATTTTTGCCTTGAGAGAGACATTGCTAAACATATCGATAGTTTCACCAAGACTCTCGCTCAATCCTGATATTGTATCACTGTAGCACATATGGAAATCTTCGAACTTCAAAGGAATAAATACCGAATATTCACCTTTGAGCTTTATTGGTTCTGAAATATCAACATGATGTGTCTGGTCTGTTTTGATGATAGGCTTGACATCAAATGCAATTGAGCTAGGTATCTTCTGCAACAGATTTGCAAGATTCTCTATCTGTATATTCTTATAGCCAACCTTGTTTACCTTGCTTGTATCGTTTGTCAGGAACAATTTTGTTTCCACAGGTTTCAACTCACCTGTTTCCTCATTGTACTCGGCCGGAGCAATACTTACTACCTTGCTAATTACTGATGTATCAATTATTTCACCGTTATCATCCTTACCGAGCACCTGCAAATCAATATCAACAGGAATACCTATAGTATTCTCAACCACAAATTCCAATTGAGGCTCAGCTAGTGTAATACCATTGCCCTCTTCCTTCAAGAATGCAAGTTCGTCGCCAAGATCCAGATCTATTTCATCTTCAACAGAGTCTATCTGTGCGTTGTATATTCCGTGGAATGTCTTCACCTCAATTTCATCAACAGAGAGCTCTACATTCATGGAGATTTCATTGAGTTTATTCAACACCTCAGAGTGGAATTCAGTACCCTTGATTGACACATCACCGGTAAACTCTATATCTTTTGAATACTTAAGATATGCTTTGCCATCCGACATTTCCGGAACAAGACCATTCTCACCGAACTCATCATTAACAAAATCAATTCCAGAGCAAATCAACTCAAAAGAAAGGTTATTTCCGTTCTGGTATGGATTATGTTTAGCATCTATTGACAGCAGACCATTCTCATAATTAATATCTACTGCAGAACTGTTTTTTTCTGATTTGCTCAGTTTAAGAAAAGATGGCAAATTCATATTCACATCAAGAGTGATGTCTGTATTAAGGAAATCAAGACCCAGAATTTCCAAGTCGAACTTCATTGCAACATCATTGGTAAAGTCAATGCTTTCAATACGTCCAATTTCACTTGGAACCTCTTCATTCAAAGAAAAATCCACCTTTTCATTCTTTAGAGTTGTATGTATGACATCTGTCACTACAACAGCATCCTTTACAACAAGATCCGATTTATCCATAGCAAATTTTGCACTCTTCTCCCCTTTCAGTTTTTCAAGAATGTCAACCATTGACTCCATTTCAACACCTGCCAATACCAAAGAATCAACTTCAACATCATTTTCGCCATAGACGAACGATACTTTTGCCGAGACATCCAAGTGACACTTGTAGTTATCCTCATCAGTCTTGTCTACCTCCTTCTCGATTTTAATCTTTTTGATAGCAAGGTCCCAATCTGTTGTAGCAAGTTTAACCAAATCGTATACATAGAATGCATGTTTGTCTTCTTTGTATTCTATTTTGCTGTTGTCACCACCATAGTATGAAAATTCTTGACTTATCTCAAGATTTTCGGGGAAACTGATTTTGAGGGCATATCCATTCTCCAAAGAGAAAGGCTCCAACCACTCACTCTCCATATTGGCAGAAAATTTAATATGGCTTTCAGTTTCTTTAAATTCAACATATTTAATACTGTCAATATGATTCAGATGATCAAAATCACCTTCAAAATGCATATCTATAGGTTCAAAAGCAACCTTTATATCCTTTGTACTACCCTTTACATCACGGAACGAAAGCGGCACATTGAAATTAACGTTGAACTCAAAATCGTCACGTTTCATATCGGCATTCGGTTTCAGTTCACCGTTAACCTTATAGCTTACCGTATATGTGATATCTTCCTCAATATTAATTTCACCATCGCTTGTCATTGACTCAATACCGGTGATTTCAGAGATATAGAAATCTATTTTTGTAGAATTTCCATTCACAAGAAGGTCTGTAACGCTTACAGAGTGTCTATCATCTGAAATCTTATATGAACTGGATGATTGTGACAAAAGGAACATTTCCGGAAAAATGATTTCAAAATCGATTTTTTTCTCGATTTGGCTCAACACATCGGGATGAGTTACAATCACCTCAACCAGAGTACCATTCTCATTATTCTTTGAACCAAGTTGTATGCTTTTGATAGACTCTATCTGTTCGGGCAGTTCATAACTGAAATTGCAAGGCACTGCCTGCTCTTCAATATCAAATGTTTGAGCAATTTGAATTGCAGGCAACATTTCAGGATCGAACATATTATTCTCCAACAACCAGAAGAGGTTCTCAAGTTCTGAAGTAATGATAGGCTTGTCCACACTAGACTCCAAAGTTGGAAGCTTGCTGTTCAATTCGTCCAAAGAGATAGTTGGAGTCGAGAATTTTGTTTCTTTTGCAGAAGTAGCACCAATATGAACGTCAGACACATTAGCCTCCTTGAAATCATCTATATTTATAGACTTTGTTATCGTGTCTATGTTCAATTTTATAGAGTCTATACTCTCCTCTACAGAGATAGAATCCTTCATATTTATACTGTATACTCCATTGGTCTTTTCCAGAAGTTCAATTTCATCGATATTCACCAATGAGTCGAGCACGACAGGCTTAAGGCTGCCGACTGGCAATGCAATCTTGTTACCCTCAATTTTCACGTCAGTGGCAATCTCCTTATTTGCCAAGTCGTAATTATAGTCTATACAAGAGCAAAAAAAGAATAATGCTCCAAAAAGAGAGCATATAAAAGTTTTTTTACACATAAAATATATCATTAATTATTTTCTCTGATTTACCAATAAAATACCCCTTTGGAACATATTCACAAAAGTGGAATTGCAAAGGGATTTATTGGAGAGTGCAAAGATACAATATTATCAACAATATATTTAAGAAATATAAACATTTATTTGTTTTTTTTATTCACCGAAGGATAGCCATTAGCCATATCATACTCGCTCAAACAACTTGGTATTGAATACTTGTTTGTGTCGCGCAACGCAGGAGAAGACAAAATTGCTTACAGCGACCTTACAAAGGAGATTATGGAGAGCCATACACTCATTGTAAACTGCACTCCTCTCGGCATGGTTGGGCATGGAGTTGACCAATGCCCCGATATTCCGTATGAATATATCGGTTGCAACCACTTGCTATATGATATTGTATATAACCCTGAAAATACTCTTTTCCTGCAAAAAGGAAGAGCGCAGGGTGCAACAACAAAAAGCGGATACGAGATGTGGTACTTACAGGCTCTTGCCTCGTGGGAGATTTGGACGAAGTAGAAGGGAGTTTTGAGTTTAGAGTGTAGAGTTAAACAAGCAACTATATCACCAAACAAAAAAGCCGGCAAATTGCCGGCTTTTTTGTATTATTACTGATTGCTTTATTCGTACTCGATTACCTGCACCGAAGAAGAGAATGCATTATTATATTTTGCACCCTTTGGAACACGTACAACCTTCAAATTCTTGCAGTTTGTAACAGCGCCGCTTGTAATTTCTGCGGTTTCTTTTGGAAAAACAATTTCCTCTATACCGTCATGCTTGGATACAGTGTCTTTCTCATACACTATTCCCGATTTACCAATCTCAACAGCTTTGAGTACAAGACGTTTCAGTTTTGCCGGGATATAAGCCGGGATATTCCTGTCTATTGACGCATATATGTCAGTTGGTTTATAATCGGCTGAATAGAACAATGCACCTTCGTTGCTTGAGAAATACTTATTCTTTGAATCGACTGTAACATACTCCACGCTCGGCGCTTTCTCGTTCAATCCCTTGATACCCTCACCTATTGACTCGATATTCTCGCCTATATAGATTTCACGTACATTTGAAGGTATCTCTTCCAAAGGATTAAAGCATGTTACTCTGAAGCCTCTAACACTATATGGAGCTACAAAGGTACTGTTTTCAGTTACCACTTTGCAAATGTTCAAAAAACACTCATTGAAATTTATCCAGCAATCATCCTCTTTGAAAAGAACCACATCCATGCTTGTGGGAGCAAGCCATGTCTTATAGCTGTCGAGGTTCGACACCAGGAATTGTCCGCTGTTGGTTGGGTCACTTACATACCATGTACCATCGCAACAAACATAATTCCATGCATGTCCTGCTCCATACAACATTCCCTCATATACACCACTCTGCATGTATCCGTTCACAACCATTGCTGGAACGTTCTGTGTGTGCAACATAACATGCAAAAGGTTGGCATATCCCTGGCATATAGCACTTTTTGTTTTAAATACAGGATAAGGATTATTGTCAACATATCCTTGTGCATAGCTAACATTTTTTCTTACCCAATCATAACATTTTACATATATCTCATCTTGGGTTTTCAAACCTTTTACAAGGTCATCGGTAAATGTCTTTATTTCGTTATACTCATCTGTGGTAATTTTTATACGCCCCAAAGTATCGGTACAAGCAGTACCGGCTTCTTCCAACAAGCTTTTCACGCTTGCTGCAGGAACAAGCTTATCAAGAACTTTTGCGTTGTCGGCTACGGGGAATTCAGGAGCCTCAACAGCTGAAAATCCCATGCTGTAAATATCTGACACAGCATATTTCACTACTCGGCCTTGCGAGAGAGATATATACATTGTGTCAGCCTGCTCCTGTGCTGACACTGCCGCCACGCATAGCGACAAAATAGATATTGTTATTATTTTTTTCATATATTCTTATTCTGTACGTATAATCTTAAAGTCGGCATGCACACCTGTGAATGCTTTGTCATCAACAGTAGTTGTTGTAGGTACGTATGCAACTTTCAGGTTAGGACATTTCTCAAAAGCCCAAGCTTCGATTGTCTTTGTACCTTTGTCAATAACAACCTCTTCAACGCCTTCGTGTCCATAAACAAGGTTCTTGCCTATTTTCTCCACAGGCAACAACACAATTCTCTTCATTGCTGCCGGAATATATTTTGGCTCATTAGAACCTTTTTCATAAACGACGCCATTGTTACTGCATAGTGTAGGGTGTGCCGGGTCAACATGTATTTTTTCGATATTCTTACCGTGATAGTTCAAACCGACACGGTTTATTCCGAACGTTTCGATATTTTTTCCGATAAACAGTTCACGGACATTTGCCGGCAAATCGACTGTAGGGTTGAACGATGTCACCTGATAACCGCCTACGCTGAATGGTGTAACAAAGTATTTCGATGTAGTAGTAATGGCTGTGATATTCAGGCGTGTTTCATTAAGGTCGAACTGACAGCCCTGCTCCTCGAAAAGAATAACATCAAATGACTGAGGATACAAATGGCTATAGGTAGTTGTTTTATCCATATAGAAAATGCCGTTATTGGTAGGGTCGCTCACATACCATACACCGTCGCAATTGACATAATTCCAAGCATGGCCGCCATTCACTCCATATCCACTCAAAAAGCCGTTTGTTATAAGAACAGGCACATTCTGGCTGTGCAACATCACAAACAAGAGGTTTGAATAACCCTGGCACACAGCTATTTTTTTAGTAAAAACAGGATATGGGTCGTTGTTGACGTATGAGCCATCGCTATATTCTGTTCCATATTTGACATTACTATACACCCACTTAAAGCAGGTTTCGTGAATATCTTTCTGAGTTGCACAATTTTTTACCAAATCGTTGGTAAATTCCTTGATTTCGTTATACTCTTGTGTTGTTATTACAATTTTCCCCATTGTATTGGTACAAGCAGTTCCGGCAGATGTCAACAAGCTTTTTGCAGTAGCCTGAGCATCGTATGCATTCAATTTCAGCGAGTTATCTCCTTTTGGAAACTCAGGAACTTTATCCTCAACAGCTAATGTTTCAAAATATATACTCTTAACCTCTGTAACATTATATGTCACCACCTCGCCTGTTGACAATGATATATGCATTAATTCCTTTTTTTCCTGAGCCGGAAGCAACATTACAAAAAGCGAGAAAACTGATACTGAAATAAGTTTTTTCATCGTTTTATAAATTTAATTGTTGTTTCATTGTAATTTACAAGATATACACCCGAAGGTAATGCTTCGAGCGACAATGTCAGCGCACCGTTATTGTCGGCTATGTCCGACATGAGCATTTCTCCTTTTACAGAATATAAGCGGATTGCACAGCCTGGAGCTAAGCCTTCAAAGCGTATGGCATTGTCGGAAAGTTCAAAACGGTCGGAAGCAACCTTATCCTCAACCTCTTCAACATCATCGATGCCGGTTGGGATTTCATCAACAAATTCAAACTTATTCACAAGCGCACGCTCTATTGTAGCCTCATTGGTTGAAGAAACAATTCTGACTGCGTCATCTACAAAAGTAACATACGGCTGTTCGGCAAGAAGGAAATATACCGATGTGCCATCGTTCATAATAACGCTGAGAGTTTTTCCTTTTTGGGCAAACAATGATGCCGAAAAACAAAAAAGCAAAAAAGCAAAAATCAGTTTTTTCATATTAATATTCATATAAAATTATTCAACTATCTGTTTTACCTCCTCAACACCCTCTATCTGAGATATGTTATGTATAACTTCCTGCAGTTCCGCCGAAGAGTGCACCGGGAATTCCATTGAGCAATATCCTATCTCATCATGACTTTCCGTCGATATTCGCGTAAGCGACAGCTGCAACTTATTGGTTATACAATCGACAAGGTCAACAAGCAGATGATAACGGTCTATTACAACTATATCAATCTTGACCGGATACATAAATTCGCGGTCCTCTTCAAAATTAACGGCTACAATATCGTCACCGCGCTGTGATGCAAGACGTATAGCCACCTTACAGTCACGTCGGTGAATGGATATTGAACCGTCCGGGTTCTTAAAACCGATAACCTCGTCACCGGGCAACGGACGACAGTTCTCGCAACGGTCGTACTGCAGTTTGCGCTGTTTATTCAGGAAGTTGTTTATACGGGTCTTTGCCTTATATGTGGAAACAGCCAAAAGCCAGTCCTTCTTGGGGAAAATATTGTCATTATATCCAATTTCAACAACATCGCCGCGGTCAAGCTCTGTCTTGACCGATGAAAGCAAACCGTTTATGCGGGCATACTGGGCATGCAAGCCCAATTCACTGTGTATCTCAAAGGCAAAATCAAGCGCTGTCGCTCCCTTAGGCAGAATTACACCTTTTCCTTCGGGAGTATATGCGATAATGTCATCATTGTAGAACGACGAAGTCACACCGTCCATATACTCGACCTCCTTACTACGGGTTGCCATGTCCTGCAACACATGCTTGAACTTCTCAAGCCAATTGGTAATTGTAGTTTCGGTACTTTCCGCAATACATCCGAACTGCGATTTACGTATCATGCGCTCCGATGATATATGCACCTCTTCCCACGTTCCTTGTGGGGTAAGCAGCTTGACATGGTAGCTCTGGTAACCGTTCTCCTTGGGCGAATCAATAAAGTTTGAGACACTGCCTGGCTTTTCCTTGAAACGGTCAGTAAGGATAGAGTAAATTTTGAGACTCATATCCTTTTCGGAATATTCGTGAGTATTGGGATATATTATCCTTATATAATATTTACCCTCGACATGTTTGAAATCACATCCCGAACTATGCATCTTGCGCCATGCGCTGTACGGTCCACGGGAATAGACCTCGGTACGTGCCATGAAGATATCATTGCTTTCGAGCAGACGTTCAATTTCGGACATGAATGATTTCAAGCCGGCTTCGCGCTCCTTCATATCCTTTTCAAGCTCATCTTCGAGGAATGCATATTCCCTTGGACAGCGATAACGGAATGAAAGGTTCTCCATTTCACGCTTGATGTAATACAATCCAAGGCGATGAGCAAGCGGAGCATAGAAATAGTCAGTTTCTCCCGCAATCTTCATCTGCTTGTCGGGACGCATACTGCTAAGAGTACGCATATTATGCAAACGGTCGGACAATTTTATAAGCAATGCACGGATATCATAATGCAAAGAGTTGAGCATCTGTTTGTAATTGTCTATCTGACTTGAAGTGCCCGGATTGTTCTTCTTTTTCTTTTTGGTAACAACATCGACAAGAAATGCGACATCATCGCCAAAACGCTGACGGATATCCTCTATTGTGTATTGGGTGTCTTCTACCACATCGTGAAGAAAGGCCGCTATAATTGGGTTTGCCCCAAGACGCAACTCCTCTGCAACAATTTTTGCCACAGCAACAGGGTGCATGATATAAGGCTCACCCGACTTACGACGTTGCTCCTTATGAGCCTCACGAGCCAAAGTGTAAGCGTCTGCAACCCTTTTGATATCTTCTGTCGAAAGACGACGTTCAAGACGTTCGAGCAGACCTTCGACCTCTTTGTCTATTTTCTGATATTCCATGATTCCCACTTTTGATTATGGACATTTTTCTCTCATAAAACGCAAATTTGGCAAAAAAACAGCAACAGCAAAATAATTTGTTGAATTTTATTTCGAAATTAAACGAAAATTATTCTAAAAAAACACAAAAATAACTGACCTGATAAATTATATTTATTTTATCGGCTCACAGAGCCTGTTTTTCATCTTAATTTATTAACTTTGCGAATTGGAAAAATCAAGTTGACAAAACTATAAGAATATGATAGAACAGATAAACAACCTTTTCGAAGAGATAAAGGGTACAACTGCTTCAAATGCCGAAGAGCTTGAGGCACTTCGTTTGAAGTATTTGAGCAAGAAAGGTATCATCAACGGACTGATGGCGCAGTTCCGCGAAGTTCCTGCCGAGCAGAAAAGAGAGGTCGGAGTAAAACTGAACGAGCTGAAGAACGCTGTTCAGGAGCACTTCAACGCACTCAAGGAACAGATTGAGAACAAGGAAGAGGAACAGTGCGAGATTGACCTCACACGCCCTTCATACCCGACTGTTCTTGGTACACGCCACCCTCTTTCAATTGTAAAGAACGAGATTGTCGATATCTTCGCACGTTTGGGATTCTCTATTGCCAACGGTGTTGAGGTTGAGGACGACTGGCATGTATTCTCTTCAATGAACTTTGCCGAAGACCACCCTGCACGCGACATGCAGGACACATTCTTCATCGAGGCTCACCCCGACATCATACTACGTACACACACAAGTAGCGTACAGAGCCGTGTGATGGAAACAAGCCAGCCCCCTATCCGCATCATTGCTCCGGGACGTGTTTACCGTAACGAGGCTATCAGCTACCGCGCACACTGTTTCTTCCACCAGTTGGAAGGCTTGTATATAGACAAGAACGTATCATTCACCGACCTCAAGCAGGTGCTTTTGCTCTTTGCACAGGAGATGTTCGGCAAGGACACAAAGATTCGTCTTCGCCCATCGTACTTCCCATTCACCGAGCCAAGTGCCGAAATGGATATAAGCTGTAACATCTGTGGCGGTAAGGGTTGTCCTTTCTGCAAGAACACCGGCTGGGTAGAAATCCTTGGTTGCGGTATGGTTGACCCTAACGTACTTGAGCTTTGCGGTATTGACAGCAAGGAGTATTCCGGTTATGCATTCGGTATGGGTATCGAGCGTATCACCAACCTTAAATATCAGGTTAAGGACTTGCGCTTGTTCAGCGAGAACGATGTACGTTTCCTCAAACTCTTCGAGAGCGCGAACTAAACACTCCCCACAATGGCTACAACCATTTACATGACTCGCCACGGCGAGACAATAGAAAACTCAAAAGGGTTATTCCAGGGACAGACTCCCGGACACCTGTCGGAACTCGGCATTCAGCAGGCACACACATTACGCCCGCGAATAGCTGAATTAGAGTTCGACGTGGTGCTGTGCAGCGACCTCAAGCGTTGCCTCGACACAGCCGAGATAGCTCTCGAAGGCGTTGAATGCACATTTATAAAAGAGCCTCTGCTACGCGAGCGCGACCTCGGAAACCTTGCAGGCACTCCTATAAAAGGGGCAACACTCAACGAAACGGTTGAAACAGAGGAGTCGATGAAAGAGAGGGCGCATAAGTTCATCGACAAGGTCAGAAAGGAATACCCCGGAAAGAAGATACTTGCTTTCAGCCATGGATTCTTCTGCCGCATAATGGAAGCCGAAATCAAGGGAGTGACGCACCGCGATGTTACACTCTTCGACAACTGCGAAATAAGAGAGTTTATAGTATAAGACAAGGTTTTCCGCTGCGGCGGAAAACCTTTCTTGTTATTATGCGAAACATGGATTATGAAAAAAGCCGAACTATACAAGAAAGCGATTGAATACTTTGAAGTTGCTATTCCCATAGCCGAAACTGAACTGAACTACTCCACTCCGTTCGACTTGCTAGTAGCCGTCATACTATCAGCTCAATGCACCGACAAGCGCGTGAACATGGTCACTCCCGACCTTATCGCACGCTACCCTACAGCATGGGAGATGGCCGAAGCACACCCCGACGAGATATACAACTACATAAAAAGTGTGTCCTACCCCAACAACAAAGCCAAGCACCTTGTAGGCATGGCACAGAAGCTATGCAGTGACTTTGGAGGCGAAGTTCCCGACACGCTCGAAGAACTGACAACACTGCCCGGTGTAGGACGTAAAACAGCAAATGTAATCCTTTCGGTAGTATGGGATAAGAGCGCTATGGCTGTCGATACGCATGTATTCCGCGTCAGCCGTCGCATAGGGCTTGTTCCAAAGCGTTGCACCACCCCATACAGCGTTGAAATGGAGTTGATGAAACACCTTCCGCATGACATTATCCCCAAAGCACATCATTGGCTCATACTGCACGGACGCTACATGTGCAAGGCACGAAACCCCGAATGCAAGAAATGCGGAATCAGAAATATCTGCAAAGAATACACGAAAATCCACAAAGCAGATACAATTATTTAATAAAATGGTATTGTTTTTATTAAAAATCATTACCTTTGTAAAGATATCGTAGATAATTTAAGAACATTATTATTAACCAAATAAAATTTCAATCATGACAATTGACAATTTCAAGTTTGCCGGCAAAAAGGCAATCGTTCGTGTTGATTTCAATGTGCCCTTGAACGAAGAGGGTAAAATTACTGACGACACACGTATCCGCGGTGCACTCCCTACATTGAAGAAGGTACTTGCTGACGGTGGCGCTCTTATCATCATGTCACACATGGGTAAGCCAAAGGGCAAGGTTAACGCAAAATACTCTTTGAGCCAGATTGTTGACGCTGTTTCAGAGAAGTTGGGCGTTGCTGTTCAGTTCGCTCCAGACTGCGCTAAAGCAGCTGAGGCAGCAGCAGCTCTCAAACCAGGCGAAGTTCTCATGCTCGAGAACCTCCGTTTCTACCCAGAGGAGGAAGGCAAGCCAGTAGGTATCGACAAGGAAGATCCTGCATACAACGATGCTAAGAAGGCAATGAAAGAGTCACAGAAAGAGTTCTCTAAGACACTTGCTTCTTACGCTGACTGCTACATCAACGACGCATTCGGTACAGCTCACCGTCGTCACGCTTCAACAGCTGTTATCGCTGACTACTTCGATGCTGACAACAAGATGCTCGGTTACTTGATGGAGAAGGAAGTTCAGGCTGTTGACAACATCCTTAAAGACATCAAGCGTCCTTTCACCGCTATCATGGGTGGTTCAAAGGTTTCTACAAAGATCGGTATCATCGAGAACTTGATGGACAAGGTTGACAACCTCATTCTTTGCGGTGGTATGACATATACATTCGCAAAAGCTCAGGGTGGCGAAATCGGCCGTTCAATCGTTGAGGATGACAAGCTTGACCTCGCTTTGAACATCATGGAGCAGGCTAAGGCAAAGGGTGTAAACCTCGTTCTTGCACAGGACTGCGTTGCTGCTGATGACTTCTCTAACGACGCTAACACACAGGTATGTTCAGCTAAGGCTATCCCTGCAGGTTGGGAAGGCTTGGATGCAGGCCCAGAGGCTCAGAAGGCATTTGCTGCTGCTATCGTTGACGCAAAGACTATCCTTTGGAACGGTCCTGCAGGCGTATTCGAGTTCGACAACTTCACAGCCGGCTCACGCGCTATCGCAGAGGCTATTGGCAAGGCTACAGCAAACGGTGCATTCTCACTCATCGGTGGTGGTGACTCTGTAGCATGTATCAACAAGTTCGGTATGGCCGATCAGGTATCATACATCTCTACAGGTGGTGGTGCTCTTCTTGAGGCTATCGAGGGTAAAGTTCTCCCGGGCGTTGCAGCTATCAAGGGTGAATAATAACAACCCACAATAATAACTTCATAAACAGCGTGGGCAACCGCGCTGTTTATGTTTATAAATGAGAGTATGGACGACAAGCAGATAAAGGATATACAGGAAAAGGTAACGGCATTTCTCGATGCAAACAGACTCAAGCAGGCTATCGACACCCTAAGCGTCGATATCGACAGCTTGCAGGACTGGGATTTGAGAACACGCTACAACGAATTGCAGACCGCATACAGATATATGCTGGAATATATGCGTATGGGAATGCAGGACCCTGACAGGGAGCGCCTGTATGATGAGCTTGTCGGACGTTGCTATATAATAAATGACCTCATTGCCACATCAAGAGAAGGCGAACACTCGACAAAGGTATATAGCCAGAAATGCAGAAGATACAAGACTCTCGACTGCATAGAGCCTATATACCACGCACTCAAAGAGAATGTTGCAAACATAGAGGTCACAAAGATGCTACCTGCCGAAGAGTGCAAGAACGTCACAGCACAGCTACGTCAGGAACACGAAAAACTGCTTTCACAGCTTTGGGAAGCAATCTGGTGCAGCAGGTCATGGAACAAGAGCCATGCCGAAAAAATTTCAGCCATTGTCAATGACAGCGAAATTGCGATAAACGACCGTGCAACAATTGTCAGCGCAATAACAATGGGAGCATTAAAGTGTTTTGAGCCGTTGAAGGGCACCACCCTATGCGCCATTGCCACAAGCAATGAGAGCCTGCTTTCGACAAGAGCATTGACAGGACTTGTCATCATACTGCTAAGATACGACAACCGTATAGGATATTACAAGGAGATTACATCGGCACTACAGACACTACAGGAAGATGCTACATGCCTCAAACGCCTGCAGACCATACAGATACAGCTGTTACGTTGTCGCGAGACACAGAAGATAGACCGTAAGATGCGCGAGGAGATTATTCCTGCGATGATGAAAAACCCCAAGCTGAATAACGAGAAATTCAGCATTGACATACTCAGCGAAATAGAAAAGGACGAGGACAAAAACCCCGAATGGGCCAACTGGGTTGAGCAAGATGCCATAAAGGACAAGCTCGAAGAGATGGCAAAATGGCAGTTCGAGGGAGCAGACATCTATATGAGCACATTCTCACAGCTCAAGAACTTCCCGTTCTTTGGCGAGATGACCAATTGGTTCCGCCCATTCGACGAACAGGCACCTTCAATAGCAGAGTTACTCCCACAAAACATCGAGGGAGGAAAGACACTTATCGGTGCAATATGCGCTTCGCCATTCTTCTGCAACAGCGACAAATACTCGTTCTGCTTCACCTTCAAGCAGGTGCCACAGGAGCAGCGCGATATGCTTATGGGACAGATTCCCGACAAGGGAGAGATACAGGAAGCCGGCGATGACATTGCAGACACAAGAGAGAAACGCGCAGAGACCGAAAGCAACCAATACATACAGGACCTGTACCGTTTCTTCAAGCTGTCGAACTTCCGTCATGAGTTCGACGACCCGTTCGCAACCTCGCTAAACATGCTTGAAAGCAAATCCCTTTCGGGGCTGATAACCGGTAACGACGCGCTTTTAAGGACATTCCGCTATCTTGTGGAAAAAGAGTATTACGGCGAAGCATACAAAGCAGGACGCATATACGAGAAAAGCGGTGAGGGCGATGCGCAGTTCTATCAGGAAATGGGCTTCTGCATGCAGAAAGAACGCAACTTCAACACAGCCATCGACTACTACACAAGAGCCGACATCATAAAGCCCGACACACTATGGACCCTTCGCCACATAGCTCAGTGCTATCGTATGCAGAGCGAACTTGAAAAGGCATTGAGCTACTATCAGATTGCCGAAGAGCTTGCTCCTGAGAATATCTCATTACTCTTGCAGACAGGAGAGAGCTTTGCTGCCACAAAGAGATACGAAGAGGCTTTTGCACGATTCTACAAGGTCGAATTCTTAAAACCGGGCTCACGTCGCGCACTACGCGCCATAGCATGGTGCTCATTCCTCACCGGAAACGATACACAGGCACGTGGTTACTACAAAAGATTATTGGAATTACCTTCCCCCACTTTCGAAGACTACCTCAACGCAGGACATGTAGAGTGGATATGCAATGAAAAGAGCTACGCTATTGAGCTGTACAAAAAAGCACAGGAAACAGGAAAAGCTGCTGATGAAGTTGCAGAACATATAATGCGTGACAAGGAGACATTAATCTCACGTGGAGCAACTGAGAACGATATTCTGCTGCTACGTGACATGTTGTATTGATTCACGACACTGTAAAATATATACCTTGTTTATATATAACAAAAATAGGCTACGTCATTGACGTAGCCTATTCTATTTACTTCTAACGGATTAGCAGTTAACTGATGCCATGTGAGCGATGAGGTCGAGAACCTTGTTAGAGTAACCGATCTCGTTGTCGTACCATGAAACAACCTTAACGAATGTATCTGTCAAAGCGATACCAGCCTTAGCGTCGAAGATAGAAGTGCGTGTATCACCCAAGAAGTCTGAAGATACAACTGCGTCCTCTGTGTAACCGAGTACACCCTTCAATTCGCCCTCTGAAGCTTCCTTCATAGCTGCGCAAATCTCAGCGTATGTAGCAGGCTTAGCCAAGTTAACTGTCAAGTCAACTACAGAAACGTCAAGAGTAGGAACGCGCATTGACATACCTGTCAACTTGCCATTCAAAGCAGGGATAACCTTACCTACAGCCTTAGCAGCACCTGTAGAAGAAGGGATGATGTTACCAGCAGCAGCACGACCACCTCTCCAGTCTTTCAAAGAAGGACCGTCAACAGTCTTCTGAGTAGCTGTTGTAGAGTGTACTGTTGTCATCAAACCGTCTGTGATACCCCATTTGTCGTTCAATACCTTAGCGATAGGAGCCAAGCAGTTTGTTGTACAAGATGCGTTAGAAACGATTTGAGTACCCTTAACGTATGTTTTTCCGTTCACCCCACATACGAACATAGGAGTAGCGTCCTTAGAAGGAGCTGACATAACTACGTACTTAGCACCAGCTTCGATGTGAGCTTGAGCCTTGTCTTGAGACAAGAACAAACCAGTTGATTCAACTACGTATTCAGCTTCGATTGCATCCCACTTCAAGTCAGCTGGGTTACGTTCAGCTGTAACACGGATAGCGTTGCCGTTAACGATCAACTTGCTATTTTCTACGTCAGCTTCGATAGTACCTTCGAATTGACCGTGCATTGTATCGTACTTCAACATGTATGCCAAATAATCTACTGGGCACAAGTCGTTGATACCTACGATTTGGATATCGTTACGAGTTTGAGCAGCACGGAATACGAAACGGCCGATACGACCGAAGCCATTAATACCTACTTTAATCATTGTTCTTTAAATTTAAAGGTTTTATAATAAGTTTTTAATCACGTGAAATCAAGTCAATGCATTTCTTCTGCAAATTACAAACAGATTTCAGTGCAAAAATAATAAATTGTTTTCATATACGCACACAAAACGCATTAAATTTTAAATAAAACCTGTAAAATACCTTTTTAGAAGTTTTAATAGAATTCCCCTAAAAAAAATGGGCCGACATGAATATAATAAACAAAAAAACAGCTATCTTTGCACCACAATTTAAAGATGTATATCATGACAATAAGACGCAATGTAGAAACCCGCTCCTTCCGAGCACACAGTACTGCCTGGCTATCAGGAAGCGCATGCACAGGTAAGCAGGGTATTTTGCGTTTGCACGATAATTCTGAGAAAACTTGCGGCGTCCAATAACTTTGGATTGCCGCTTTTTTCATATAATAAATAAAGGATACAATAAACTTTTTTAAAAGAAACAAGGAATATGAAACAAGACATGATTGTTATCTTGGATTTGGGTAGCCACGAAAACACCGTGGTAGCCAGAGCCATCCGTGCATTGGGTGTGTATAGCGAAATCTATCCGCACGACATCACAGCCGCTGAATTGAAGGCATTGCCAAACGTAAAGGGTATCATCATCAACGGTGGTCCTAACAACGTAATCGACGGTGTTGCCATCGACGTACTTCCTGAAATCTACGAAGCCGGTTTCCCGGTTATGGCCGCTGGTCACGACAAGGCACTTTGCGAAGTGAAGCTCGCTCAGTTTGCCAACGACGAAGAAGCCATCAAGGAAGCTGTAAAGGGTTTCGTTTTCGATACATGTAAGGCCGAAGCTAACTGGAACATGAAGAATTTCGTGGCCGACCAAGTAGAACTTATCCGCCAACAAGTAGGCGACAAGAAGGTGTTGCTCGCCCTCTCGGGTGGTGTAGACAGCTCGGTAGTAGCTGCACTCCTTCTCAAGGCTATCGGCGAAAACTTGGTATGCGTACACGTTAACCACGGTTTGATGCGTAAGGGCGAATCAGAAAACGTGGTCGAAGTATTCCGCAACCAGCTTTGTGCAAACTTGATTTATTGCGACGTAACAGACCGTTTCCTCGGCTTGCTCGAAGGCGTTGCCGATCCTGAACAGAAGCGTAAGATCATCGGTGGCGAGTTCATCCGCGTATTCGAAGAAGAAGCTCGCAAGCTCGATGGTATCGACTTCCTCGGCCAGGGTACTATCTATCCTGATATCGTAGAATCGGGTACTAAGACAGCTAAGTGCGTGAAGTCTCACCACAACGTAGGTGGTTTGCCTGAAGACCTTCAGTTCGAACTCGTTGAACCGTTGAAGCAATTGTTCAAGGACGAAGTTCGTGCATGTGGTCTCGAACTCGGCTTGCCATACGAAATGGTTTACCG
>JAZQTU010000011.1:0-19466 GCA_045630965.1 Bacteroidaceae bacterium
CGTTTACATTATACCATATAATATAAACCACTATTTTAATTTTTCCTGTTCATTTTTATATAGTTGACAATCTTTGCACAATAACGGCGTATAAAAACGCTGTATTTCATTGTTTTCGTCGTTTTCACCGTCCTTATATCGCAAATTATCGGATAACATCTTTAATATGTCGTTTCTTAATTTATCGTCTGTTATTTCATTTGCCCGGCTATTGAGAAATTGTAAAAATTCGTCACGATCCAGGAAATTTATATTCTCGTCCTGGGTCTTCTGGTTCAACTGGTTTGTTGTTTCAGTTTTCACCCGTTCCGTTATTTCCTGGGTTAAAATTTCGGTTTGTTTATCCTGGTTCTGTTTATATTCTTTTATAAAGTTTTGAACCCTGAAGGATTTAAACCAGTTCGAGGACATTGTTTTTAAGCTGTTTTCATTTAGATTTTTAGTTTTTTCAGACCCGAACGCGATATTATATAATGTTCTTCGATCCGTTAAACCTTCGATAATGTACAAATAAGCTGCTGCCCGTTCGGCCGGTGTTAAATTTATATCCATATCCGTGTATTTTTTGGTTGTGCTAAAACACGGCACAAATTTAAGCATTTTTTATTTATCGCGTATTTATCAATTTTCGCACCGTTTGAGGCGTTCAAGATTATTTCAATAGGTTTATATGTTTTTATGTAGATTGTTTGTCCTGGGTCTTGTTTCGTAGTGTTTTACTGGTTCTATATTGGTTTATATTATATATTTATTTATTGTTATAAAATTATTGTAATTAGTTGTAAAATAATTAGTTAAATATTTGATATTAATAAAATAATACTTATATTTGTATCCAGATAATGTAATTATCTAGATCTTTAAAATATTCATTCTTTTAAAAAACACGGGCGGCCGTGGTTAAATAAACCCGAAACACTATGAAGGCAAAAGACATTAAGCCTATCAAGATTGAAGCGATGCAAGCCAGGCTTGCAAAGATGATTAACGCGCGCAATGAATACGCCGCTAACATTGACGAACAGCATGTTTATATTTCTTCTGGAAATAGAAAAACGGGTTTTTCTGTTCCGTCCGTTTCCCTTATTCCGGTTGCCGATTGTGGTAACTGTTCAAGCTGCAGCCGCTTATGTTATGATCTTAGAAACGATTGTATATATAACGGTGTAACCAGCACCCGCGCCCGCAACAGCGCAATAGCTAGAACCCAGATAGACCGTTATTTCTACGAAATTAAAAAGGCTTGCAAAGCTTTTAGGTTTTTCCGTTGGCACATCGGGGGCGATATCTTAAACGCTGCATACCTTTTAGGAATGATCCAAACAGCTGTAGAAAATCCACACTGTAAATTTTTGGCGTTTACAAAAAGATATGACCTTATAAACGCCTATATCCAGGACGGCGGCAAAATGCCTACAAATCTTCAGATCATTTTTTCAGCGTGGCCCGGTATGGAATTAAACAACCCGTTTAATTTTCCGGTATCGTCTCCGCTGTTTGTTGACGGATCGCACGCGGCCGGATCTAATCCGATATCGTGCCCGGGTGACTGTTCAAATTGTGCTGTTATGGGTTCGGGTTGTTGGACCTTAAAAACGGGTGAGGGGGTTGTTTTTGCAGCTCACTAATATACGCCGTTCGGCCGGTGATATGGTCTAAATCCTGGATCGTAACCAGGACCGGCCCAAATTCATTTATTAATCCTATTTAGTTATGGTAAAATCTTTATTTCAGGAATTGCAAAACAATAATATTGTTTTTGTCCCGGCTGATTATATCAGTACTTTTTTATGTTATTGTCTGGTTCGTAAAAATTGCAGGCCGAACGGGGGCGCAATTGAACCAAACGGGCAATATTTTTATATTGGTTAATCCTGTTTTTCGGGCCGTCCTGGGTGATTCTGGGGCGGCTTGCAAAGTTTTATATAATATTATCCAGTTATGCAAAATAATTCATTTAAGGCCGTTTTTACGGTGTTATTTGCTGTTTGTCCTGTTATCGCTTGTTTCGTTATGTTAACCGTATTTTTTGGGGGTTATGGTGCTATTTTCGGGGCGATCTTGTTAGCTTGTTTTATAGTGGATCGCACCACAACCGAACCAGGAACAACCGAACCAAACCAGGAATAAACGCCCGGTTAAGATCCTGATTATATAACCAGATTGCACCATGCAACCCGGTTATATTTTCGGACATGGTCAACCCTGCAATATAACCCAGGGTTAAACGGAACCCAGGCGAACGACCACACCAAACCGAACGACCGACCCGACCCGACCGACCCGACCCGAACGACCCGAACGACTAATAAAAACCAATTTAAAAACCTTATATTATGAATTCTAGACCTTTTTACAAGCCCGGCGATATCGTGTACTACATGCATACTTATTCATCCCGTTTTCCGGTATTTTACCAGGTTACAAAAGTAACCGATAAATCCGTTTTTGTAGCCCCTATTGACAAAATCCGCTACGGTTATACTCTCGGCGGCGGATCATACCAGGCCATCCCGGACGCTAGCAAGCCCGGCCGTGTAAAGCGTTTATCAATCCGCCCGAACGGTTATGCATATATAACCTACTACGGACATCTGGAACGCCTAGACATATGGAACGGTAGTCCGATAAACTGTTATTCGGACTAGACCGAACGACCGACCGAACGAATACGGCTGTACCTGGTTGACCCTGGGTACAGTTGCCAACAAACCAAATTACAAACATTATGAGACCTTCTTACATTATTCTAACTGAGACGGGCGAACGCTTCGACCTTGACAAGGCGAACGAATTCAACCCGAACGAGTACGATATTTCGTACGAATTCCAGGACCGTTTAATAGGTTTTTACTTTTCATCCTTATATCCTGAAGAAAGCTATTGTTATAGCCCTGATATAGATGATCCAGAAGAAGAACCAGTAACAGCAACTACGATAGGATTTAAGGCCTACGATGAGACCGGGAACGTGATTTGTCAGGGCGATGGCGGCAACGGATTCTGGCTATAAGTTGAACGACTAAACCGAACGAATATGAAACACCAGTATCAAAGCAACTACAAACCGAACGAATATTGCGACATCATAGATGTATGCGGTAACGGTAGCCTCAAATGTATTATAACTATCTACGGCAAGCGTGGATCGGTTAAGACTAGAACCACATTCCTGAAGAACTATTGTTTTTCAGGCCCATGGGCTAATTTTCACAGGTCTAATTAGCCGAACGATTTTGCCTATATCCGGCTGATCCTGGATATAGGTGCCAAGTTAAACTAATTGAACGAATATGATAACAAGAGAAATGATTTCAGACATTTGCAAGATCCAGGATTTAGCACCTGACTACACATGTGTAGATTTTATTGAGACTATCCAACGACACCCTCGTTTTCAGTTTACAGTATTTGAAACAACTAGCTGCTACTCGTTTTGTTTTGGTTCTGTTGTTGCTATTGTTGACAAAAAACGCGATTGTCTATCCAGATGGTTTGACTGTACCAACGAAGATGGCGAAGTTGTACAAGTAGAATCTGAGGAGGTGATTTTTACCTGCTAGCCGAACGACTTTAGCCGGGATGTCTTGACCGACTACCCGGCTGCCAATAAACCGAACGATTTTAGGTAAATTTGTTTCCTAAATCGTAGGATATAACCGAACGATTTCATAACTTTGAACCATCAAACAATTAACACCGAACCCCGATGGGATATAATAGAGGGCGAACGAATATGCAAAAGTTTTTACTTAGAGCTTCAATCTGCGAATCCGGCTTATATCAGAGATTCGCCACCGATGAAATCAGACCTGTAGAGATTGTTTCTGCCGCTTTTGAAAGGGGTGTGACCGATTTTGATGAAGTGCCCTATGAGGGTATACTAAACGGTTTTGTAGGTCTTGTTGGCTCTTGGATCGTGACCTACGACAGAAACGAAGATATGTTTGATATCTGGACTATGTTGAACCTCTAATTTGAACGGCTATGATAACTTTTCAACTAGTAATCCAAAGCAAAGCCGGAAAGCAAGCCCCGTCTCTTCTGAGACATCTTCGCGAATGTGGTATAGTCAAGTGGGAAGACCTCACAAAAGCCAATTTGAACGACTTTAGAGACCATGTGACCGAACGAGTGGCTAGTTCATCAGCCAGGACTTATTTTGCCGTCCTGAAGGCTATTTTGAAGCGTTATGAGGATGATATGGACTTCTGCAAGGACTACGCTTCAATCCTTAAGGCAAAGAACGAGAAACCTATCAAGACATTCCTGACTATGAAGGAACTTGAACGACTTGAACAGGTAGAGGTAAAGTCAGAGGTTGAGCAATATGTCCTGGATGAATTCCTCATCGGTGCATATACTGGGATGCGAATCTCAGATGCTAGAGAGGTATCAGAGGAGAATATGGCGAACGGATATTTGTCCTATGTCAGCATCAAGACGGGCATCCATGCGGTTGTTCCGCTGAAGCCGGGAGTTGCAGAACGGATCAAGAGAGTTCAGGCATCCGATGTAACCGTCAGCCTTATGGGATACAACAAGGCTATCAGAAGGCTAGTCCAGAGGGCCGGTATTACCGAACGAGTGAAGGTCTTCAAGGCAGGCGAACGACTAGCAGGGGAGAAGTGGGAGTATTGCTCTAGCCATACCGCCAGGATCTCATTTGCGACAAACCTCGCTAACCTTGGCGTTCCTCTTATAGAGGTCAGCAAGATGATGGGCCACAGTTCTATCGCACAAACCGAGAGGTATCTGGTTAGAACCCAAGTAGAACTTAGTAGTAAAGCATTAAAATTTTTCCAATAATATGAGAGAGCTACCAAAATTTATGTTCCTTACCCATCCTGATATGGATGGAGTAAAGATTATATCAACCGAGTGTCCGTACCTTATCGCAGAAGCCTATCAGATAAGGAAGACCCAGGAAAACCTTATCGATTCATTTCTGGAAGATATGGTGCAAGGAAGATACCCAATGTCGAAGGTCCCCGGATACTATGTATTCTTGAGAATGTACACATCTCTAGAGCCTTGCAATGACCGTAACCTACAGCAACGAGTCCTGGATGAGATGGCACAATTTTTCCTAGTTGAACGAGTGGAGAAGAAGATGGGTCTATACAACCAGTATAGCGAGAGTGACAAGTCACTAAAGGAGAAGATCCAGGAGAGGGATTCAAGACCGAGTAAAAGACCAAGGATAAAGAAATAATATGAGAAAGTTATTTAGATGGCATAGAGGTAGCCTAGAAGATTCACTTGCCACAACCATAGAGGTTCAGAGTTTTGATGAGATAGAAAATCTCTTAATAAACAATTCAACAGGCCAAGGAATTCCGAATGGCTACTTTTCTAACATTAGAACAAGGTATATTGCAGATGATTCTGCGAGGTGTGGGGAAGAGTGGGAAACCACATACTATGTTATTGCAGACAATGTACATCACAAAGATTGCGCAGTAGGCATGTGTAATTTTGCAAAGGAATAAAGAGAAAAGGGGGAGTGTTCAAAGTGAAACATTCCCCCTTAAAAGTTTCAAAAGTTCCTCAATGCAAAGATAACTACTTTTTCTTATCCTCAAGCGTGGTCTCGGCATTTTCTTCACTTTTCAGCGTATAGTCTATCAATGCTCTGTTGGCGGCATCGACCTCCGATTGCTTGTACTCGATGTATATATTGGTTGTCTTGATTCCAAACTCATGACCGAGCGAACATGCGACAATCTCGTTTGAATATCCCATTTCAGCCATCAGTGTAGCCGTGGTATGTCTGCACCAATATTGCGACAGCTTGGGAAGAATAGGGTTGATGTGCTTCTTTCCTCCAAGTCCTTTCCGAGTGTATGGACCAATCTTCTTCAGACCCTTGTCCATCCTTTGCAGAAAGCCCTTGTATTTGGCTTCAAATTCCTTTTCAGTCTTCGCACCGTCACATACATCTATGAGGTACTGAACACCTCTGTATCGGTTTAAAATGACCTTCATTTCAGGCTCTATCTTCACGGAGTAGAACTTGCCAGTCTTGGAACGGATATAGTTGATTCTACCTGCCCTAATATTGTCCTTTTTCAGTGCCAAAAGGTCAACCATATTGATACCTCTCATGTAGAAGCAGAGCATGAAGATGTCGCGATACTTCTCCTGGAATGCGTTTACGATAGGGTAGTCGCGGAGCATTCTCAACTCTTCTAGTGAGAGATTGATCTTCTTGGTTGGTGTTTTCTTAATGGAGAATCTTCTGAACGGATATACATCGGCTGTTGTTATCTTGTCATCAATAGCATCATTGAACACAGCCCTGATGTTACGCATATAGACAGCTCTTGAATTCGTTGTCAGCCCTGCATCTTCCCAAGCCTTGTCCATCTTCCTGATGTATTCCTCATCGATGTCTTCAAATGTACGGACGCTCAACAGAGGGTCGAAGAGTTTCATACGATTGAGTGCGCTCTCATAACTCATCCTTGTGTTATTCTTCTTCGCTTCTGCCATCCTCTTCTCATAGTATTCAAGGAAGTTGTGTCCGCTTGTCTTGGTTGTTGTCTCTCCTCCTGTGTCTATGAGCGTCTTGATCTGACTAGCAGAGAGCTTGTCAACGCTGTTTGTCAGTCCGAACTTCAGGATGGTCGAATCTGCAAGAGCCTTTTTGGTTGTGAGAAGGTCGTTCAGAGCCTTTTCATTTTCATGGTTGATGACAGCCTTTCCATCCCATTGTTCCAATGAGAGATTGATGTCCATAAGGATGTACGCCTTCTCGCCCTTGTGTGCGATTCGCATCTTCAGCGGAAATGTTCCGTTTCCTGACCTAGTGTCAAGATAGTAACTCAATTTTGCCATAATCTTGTTTTTTGTCAGCGTTTACCTTTGCACTCCTCCTCCGAACCTTTGCACTTATTTTGCACTCCTCTCATGAGTCCTTGCACTTATTTTGCACTCCTTGTCCAGAAATTTGCACTTATTTTGCACTTCTGCACCTAATTTGCACTCGTTTTCTTTACACTTTTTACCGCTATTTTACACTTTTTTCCGCCTTTTTGTGTAAGATTTTGTGTAAATATAAAGAAAAAACCTATTGAAATCCGCTTGTAATTGCTTGATTTTCAATAGGTCTAATACTTTGTGACTCCGACAGGATTCAAACCTGTAACCTTCTGATCCGTAGGTATATGAACGCTATTGTATCTCGCTGATTGTTAATACTATATGATGTTATAAAAATCGTTTGCACTTATTTTGCACTCGCAATTATTTTAGTTCTTCTAGTTTGCTCTCTAGTTCATCAATGCGCCTTGTGAGGTGGTCTATGACCTTATCTGCCCTTCGTAGTTTCTCTTCGTAGCGTTCCTTTACAAGACTGGTAGTGATGTCTCCTGGGTATCCCTCTCCAGTAACAAGCCACTCTCTGTTGACTGTGGGATATGCCTCAAGGATTTTTGAGATACTTTTCTGTATTCTGATTTCTCCTCTCTTGAGTTTGGATACATTTGCCTTGCTTATTCCGGTTCTGTCTGCAAATCGGTTTGCATTGCCGTGGGCGAGGTGAGTGATGAGGAACTCTATTCTTTCTGATTCAGTCATATCCTAATGTGGTTCAGAGGAGGATGTATATGTACTTGGATTAAAGTTAATCATTGTGTTGCTGCCCTTATTTAAATAGATGACATTTGCTATATATAGCGTGATCGTATTTTTCTTCGTGCCATACTTTATACACTCTACATCTAGGCGAACAGTAATATATTCTGTTCGCTCTGTGGCTGTGAAGCTATACACATATGCGTCACTTATATCCCTTACAGAATTGATCTGGACTCGCTGTTTATTGTAGTATTCGTTAAAAACCAAGTCTAACTGAACATCAGTATATCCCTCATCCAAGACTAATTCTTGAATGCTTTTGTAAAGTTGAGTGTCAATTTCAAGAGAGTATGTAGTATCCCCTTCTTCTTTCTGCTCTGGGTCTTGTTTTTTGCAGCCTAGTAATGGTAATATCGCAAGAAGTAGTATTGTTATTTTCTTCATAATTCAAAAATTTTTATCAAGACAAATAGGTTTGGCACACCTTTTAGTATATTCCGTTCAACGCCTTATTCAAGGTCATATGAAACCGAGCATTATTTCTGCATTCGATGCATCAGACGGCATCCGCAGACAAAGAACCTTCGACAGCATTCGCAGTCTCCCCCTTTCTAGCAAGCTCCAGCTTTGCTTCCAATGCTCCAATTTGTTGGTACAGCTCGCGTATAAGCGACTCTTGATCTGCCACCTTCTGTTCAAGGTAGCCTACAAGACACTCTGTTGTGCCATATTTCAGTACATCTTCAAGTGTCGAACGGACATTTCCGGGTGTTAGTTTCTGCTCTCTACCTCGCAGAGTTGCTTCATCAAGTCCATTTGCTTTAGATGTAAGCATTGAGATATCCCATCCGTAAGCATTTTCGCGTATCATTGCTAACTTTTCTTGAGGAAGAGTCCTATCTCCGTTAGTTATCTGTGTGATAAAAGACCCGGATACGCCTAAATAGGCGGCAATATCCTTCCTTTTTAACCCGTTGGTTAGCAAGAATTTAGCAAAATTGTTCATAATTTGCATAAAATTTAGCACAAAAAATAAGCATTTTTCTTGCATATTTGCTTACTATTTGCTTACTTTGCACTCGTAATCATTGTTACATAAGAAACCCACCCTTGTATTTGCGGTACAAGTCAGATGTGGAAGTCAGGGTTTTGGACTTCAAATATAAGGGATAGGTTTTAAAAAAGCAAACAATGGTACAAAAAGTTTCAAAAAGTTTCAAAAAGTTCTTTTAGATACATTGTATCTGCCGAGTCTCCCTAACCACAATGGAAGGGCACGATAGGGTCTTGTGACGGCTAATTCACGACCAGGGCGATAAGTCCTATTAGGTAGGCATCGGGGAGTCAAATCCCATAAGATGCGTTCCCAGTAGCCCTCCCACGGAGCGGAGCTGAATAAGATATCTTCTCTAGTGCTGACAAGCACCTTCCCCAAAAGGGAGTTCGGAGTTGCGACCCGAATGAATGAGCCTTGATGTGTGGAGCAAACGCACATTCCGTTGACAAGCATAGACTAACGGGTAAGGAACGCGGAAACTACGGGATCTCCGTAATGCAGGGTGGTGGATACATACACTACAAGGTCACAACCCCTTAATGCAGAGTGCGGAATCTTTTCATAGTCACGGGTGGTCAGACCGGCCACCCTTTTATTTTAAAAGCAATGGCATTATCAACTAGAACTTACATCAGAGAAAAGGAGTGGACGAAACTAATTCGTAACCTCCCAGAAGGGGCGAATGAAATGCCTCTGCGATTTCGTTATCCCGACTATCACTCGCTGAAGTCTTGTTGCTTCCGTGAGAGTCACTACGAAACCGAATTCAACTACATACCCTCGTTCAGAGCAGGGTTAGTAACAGTCACAAAGATTAGAAAGATCGCAAATGGAGAATCCTATCAATAATGGCTGTAAACCGACCGAAAGGTACGGAGCGGTGGAAACGGCAAGGATGCTTGGAACATCAAGGCAATATCTCAAGACCTTCATCTCAAAGGGTCTGAAGTACAGCCTGAACAAGCATACCGGATACAGGGTCTATAAGGGAATAGACATCATTAAGTTTTACAATACAATCGCATAGTCATGGAAGAGTCAAAAGTTTCAAAAAAGTTTCTCGCTGTCATCGGTTTCGCAGGTTCGGTACTGCTGACAATCTTCTCTGGAATCTTCGCCATGATCTCGCTCTCTGCACTTGTTGTCTCTGTTATTGAGAAGGACTTGCTGTCAGTATTAGCATGTGTAGCAGCAGGAGTGATATCTTGGATTACGTGGTCAGTAAGAAAGGATACATTGGTATGAGCTGTTCTGTCTGTTTAGGATATGATGACTATCGTTGCCCATGTTGTAGCGAACCAGTCAGAATGGTTGCTTGTCCTGACTGCGAGGGAAGCGGATACACTCCCTATATGGCTTACGACATCAAGGCTAGGAGGGAAATCCCAGTGACAAGGCTTGCCTATGAGATGCTTCCGATAGATGAGGACACGGCAGACAGCCTCAGAATGAGGTATTGCAAGGTAGAGATTGACATCTGCCCTACCTGTATGGGAGAGGGTAAGATACCAAAGGAATTTTAGAATACACAAGGGCAGTTGTGGATGAGCCATAATTATAAGGTTGATACATAGGGGTCTGCCCACCCCACTTCGCTGAATCGTTTAATGGTAGGACCACATCAGTCCAATTGAATCGGAATGGTTGGAAAGGTGTCATGAGGGTTCGAATCCCTCTTCAGCGGCAAGTTCTGCCCGTGAGGGTCGTATATGTTTTTGTTTAGTGATTAGTTTTAATGTTGGGTTCCGACACCTGCTGGATAGCGGTGAAAGTTCGAACGAACCCTCGGAGCCAGGGTTTAGGTGGCTGATTACCGCCTGAACCTGCTACAGCACCCAAAGTATGGATGTAATAGGTTTAATAGGGGTTACGGGTGCGCCCCGACTGACCGCATAGGCTGGTGTGGAATGAGTATGTACGGACAAGGGGAGGCAGCCTACTCCCCACTTGGGAAGGATGGCACGGGGTGCTGATAACATTCGCATAGGGTTCGACTCCCTTCCTTCCCTCCAAACGCAGTGATGCGCTAGATTGAATTTCATCTTATGGTTAATTATCTTCAGTCAGAAGAGTTCTTTAAGGTCTCACAACCGTGCCTGACTGCGGGAGACCTTTTGGTTTCAAAATGCTACGCGCACCCTTCGGCAAATCGGGGTGCGTTTTTCTTTGACAATTTTAATCTCAATAGATATGAATAGATATTACATCACATCCGACAAGATCGGAGAGTTCATCCAGAGGATGTATGAAAAGGGCATCAGAGTAGATGCCGAACCAGGAAGCACACAACTTACTGTGCATAAGCCTGAAGGTGGATACGAATGGATAAAGGTGTTCAGCAAGGGTTCGTTTGAGGAACTTTGCGCTGCCTTTGACAAGGAGGAGTAGTATGGCAACCGATTCAGTATTTGCTGTGCTTTCTACAATAGATTGTAAGGGGCATATTGAAAAGAAGAAGGACTTGTCCTACCTCTCTTGGGCTTGGGCTTGGCAGATCCTCAAAGAGAAGTTTCCTACAGCCTTCTATACCATCTATGAAAATAAAGATGGCCTGAACTACCATACCGATGGTAAGACTTGTTGGGTTAAGACTGGAGTGACGGTAGAGGGGATTGAACACATAGAGTATCTTCCTATCATGGACTACCGCAATGCTAGTATTCCAGTTGATAAAGTAGTCAGTACGGATGTCAACAAGACAATACAGAGGTCGTTGACCAAAGCCGTAGCCCGCCATGGACTCGGACTCTATATCTACGCGGGCGAGGATATCCCCGACCCACACGATGATGAGTTGAGAGCAATGGTTCATGCGTACTCTCAACCTACTCGGACTTCGAATTCAAATCCCAATAAGCAGGAGCCAGCACCAGCCAAGGCAAAGATAACGATGGATCAGAACCACAAGGGATGGAAGAAGATGTGCGATGCAGTAGTTGCTGGTGAGTACACGATTGAGCAGATTAAAGGAATGTACGACCTTCCTAACTATGCAGAGTCTGCACTGAAAGATTATGTAACAGCTAATGCACTTTAACAATGGAAAGCATTTATAAACTGACTGGTCGTGCTGCTGAAGCCGCGGCACGATACAACGAGATTCAATCCGAGTTTGAGGACATGATGGAAGAAAATGGTGGCGAACTCAATGAAGAGTCACAGGATCTCATCGACAAGATGGATGAACTGACATCCATTCAAGAACAGATTAAGGAAGATATCCTTGCATATCCTGATGAGTATGCAGCCTGGTACAAGAATGTGGAAGCAGAGAAGAAAGCCGCTGAAGCCGCTCTAAAGGCATTCAAGGAGGCGCAGAAAGTCGCAATCGCAAAGTATGAGTCTGCTGTCAAGAGACTTGAAAACAGGATGGCTTGGATTAAGGAGAGCATCGGGGTGGCTATGGACTATGCATCCGTAGCCAAGTTGGATAAGAAGTCTAGACCCAATGCTCTGTTCAGTCTCTACTTCCAGGAGAGCAAGTCCATTGAGGTGGATGAGACTCTCGCTCTCAAGGACTATCAGGATGCTATCGATTGCTTCCTTGTAAACCTTCCAGAATGGCTTTCATTTGAGCCTAAAATCAAGAAGGATGCTCTCAAGAAGGCAGAGGAGTTACCGCAGGGATTCGAACGCAAAACAAGCCGTTCTTTGCAGATTCGATAGCATATGAAACTTATGGTCATCAATACTCCTCGCGGATTCGTTCCCTATGGGGATGATGACTATGAGGAGAAGCAGAAACTGAAACTTGGCGAAACCTATTCGGTGGAGATTAAGGTCGTAAGGAACCTCGATTTCCACCGAAAGTATTTTGCCTTGATCTCATATGCTTGGGAGTTCCTTACTGAAGCAGAGGTTGAGACATTCAAGACCAAGGAGAACTTCAGAAAGTACCTAGAGATATCGGCAGGGCATTGCGAGGTTATCTATCATCCAAGACTACAGGAGTTCGTTGAAATCCCCAAGTCTATCTCCTTTGGGAAGATGGACAATACGGCATTTGACGGGCTATACAGAAGAGTCAAGGATGTTATCTTCTCCATCATTGGTGGGAGAGTAAGTGAAGCGGAGTTTGAAAGACTATTATTAGATTTTTGATATGACAGGATGGATTAAGATATATAGAGACTTGCAAGACCATTGGTTGGCGCAGGATATGGAAAAGTTGGGGAGATGGACATCTCTTCTCTTGATGGCTACTCACGAAGACAAAAAAGTCCTTGTAGGAAACCAGTTAATCGAGATCAAGAGAGGTCAACTTATAGCCAGTAACTCTTTCCTCGCAGAGAGGTGGAAAATAAGCGAACGCTCTGTTCTTCGTTTTTTAGATTTGCTAGAAAGTGACTCAATGTTGCACCGATGTACGCACCGAAAGGTAACCATCTTAACTATCTGTAATTACGACAGTTATCAAGAGAAACGCAAGAGTAAGGTAACCAATACCTGCACCGATGAAGCACCGATAGCGCACCGAAAGGTAACCGAACTAAAGAATATAGAAGAAGATAAAGAAATAAATAATACTAACTCCGCGCGTACGCACGAGGGAAAGTTTATTTCTTGGGATGCTGCAAGAGAGCGAGAGTTCTACAACTCGTTCAAGGGTAGATCCGCTTATCTTCCGATGGCTACAGCAGTCGGCAAGTCGGGTAAGGATGTCGTTGCTCTTCTTGATGTCTATATGGCTACCAGAGAAGTCATCAACAGAGGTCACAAGGATTATAACGAGTTTGTCAGTCTGTTCAAGTGGCATATTGAAAACAACAAGATAAAGTTACACGAACAGCCACAGCAGAAGAAATCTAAAAACATTCTAGAGATGTATGGCTAGGCAACAGAACACAATAACGATAAGCGAGTATCCGTTACCTGACTCACTCTCTACGGAGATTCAGGTAATCGCGGACATAATCTCCTTACCGGAGACGCTAGTGGATGCGGAAAGGACAATCTCGCCTGATATGTTCACGGATGAGAAATGCAGGGATGCCTATCATGCTCTCAAGGGGATGGCAAAGGACGGAATGACTATTGACTTGCCTTCGGCTTTCGGTAGAATAGACCGAGAGCTTATACAGAAGGGTGTCATCCCTATGATGAGCAATGTCGGTGGAGCGGTAACTGCTTTCCAGCACTACGCTACCTTGAAGAACTTTCACATCAAGCGCAAGTGCTACTTCAAGGCTATGGACTTACTGATGGGTTCAGTAAGCTCTAATGTCTCTGCCGAAGACCTCATCGGTCAAGCCGGGCAATTCGCAGATAATCTTCGCAAGGAGATAGATGCTGACAAGGGAACGCAACACATCTCTGCCGTACTGAATGAACTGGGAGAGCAAGTGGAGGAGACAATGAAGAACAGAGCGGAGGGAAAGGTGTTGAGAGTTCCTACGGGATTCTACTCACTTGACTATGCTACTTACGGAGGATTCAACGCAGGTAACCTTGTCATCCTTGCTGCAAGACCATCAGTCGGAAAGACAGCGATAATGCTCCAAATGGCAAAAGCAGCGGCATTGCACGGAAAGGCGGTCAATCTCTTCAATCTAGAGATGACCAACACCGAGTTGGCACAGAGATTCCTCTTCTCAACGGAACTTGTCACTCCGGTGCAGATGGCGAGGGGAGAGATAGAGTGGACGGCTTTCGAGTCTGCGTCAGCGCAGTTCGCCAGCAAGCCTATCTACCTCAACGACTCTGCATCCACGGCTGATGAGATCATAGCGAGGATAATGC
This sequence comes from Bacteroidaceae bacterium, assembly GCA_045630965.1. Classification (GTDB taxonomy): domain Bacteria; phylum Bacteroidota; class Bacteroidia; order Bacteroidales; family Bacteroidaceae; genus HGM04593. The sequence continues at coordinate 14,378 of JAZQTU010000011.1, forward strand.
TGAATGTCCAGGCAAAGAAATGCGACATCGCGTTCATTGACTACCTCGGACTTATCAGCATGGGTTCAAAGGCTCCGCTCCATCAGGCTATCGCGGAAACGACAAAACGGCTGAAGCAGACAGCGAAGATATGCAAGATTCCTATCGTGCTTCTCTGTCAGCTCAACCGAGCAAGCGCATCAGAGAACCGCTCCCCGATGCTCTATGACCTCCGAGACTCCGGCAGTATCGAACAGGATGCTGACATAGTGCTGATGCTAGAGAGAGCAAGCACTAGCGAGGATGGTAGGGATGTGAGTATGTGGATTCGCAAGAACCGACAAGGCAAGGCTGGAGACTACAAGGTGGATGTGGAGGGTAATGAGACATTCACCGCATTCAAGGACAAGAATGATCCGACACCTCCTCCGCCTGAATATTTGAACGATGAGTTTAACGATAACGATATTCCGTTTTGATATGAACAAGATACTTTTTGAAAGAGACTGGGGATTCCTCAATGGGCAAGTGTCCAAGTACAAGTTTGACATTCTGCCGAGGTTTACGATTACCACTACACCTCATATGCTGGAAATCAACATCGGTATCTTCTGCTTCCATCTGTGGTTAACGATTTTCAGTGATGTTATGCAAGAATTCAACCGCAGAAACAGAGAGACAAGAGAGCAATAACTTGGCAATAGCCTTAAAATGCATTATTCCTCGCCCTCTAACAAGACTTCTCCCTTGGGATGATAAATCCTTATCAGAACGACTTTTAATTGAAAATAGATAGGTTTTATGGATTTATTAGATTCCGAGGTTGCAAGAATACGCAGACTCCTTTGGGAGATAAAGCGAGAGACCCACGGCAAGAGTCGTGGGCTTTTTATTGACAATACAGTAGATAAAATCAGTCTCCTTCTCCGAAAGGCAGAACGGAGACATAAAAAAGTTTCAAAATGAATTTCTCAATCAAACCAATGCTAGTGACTCCAAAGTATGCGGAGGAACTGCTCAAGATGAACACTAACAACAGAAAGGTTAGACAGGCAAAGATTGACAGCCTTGCAGAATCAATGAAGAAGGGCGAGTGGGAACTCTCCAACGATGCAATTGTTATTTCAGAGGGCAATGTGCTTTTGAATGGACAGCACCGACTTCTCGCAGTCGTTAAGTCGGGTGTACCTTGCAACTTCATCATCTACACTGGCGCACCTGACTCCGCATTCGGAATTATGGACACTCCAGCACTCCGATCTCTTGCTGATGTGGTTCAGCATAAGGGAGAAGCCAACCATACTAATACAGCGGCAACTGTGAATAAGTTGGCATTATTGCTCGCAGATCACGAGAACGGATATGAAACAACGTACAGGTTCTCAAGGAGTCTTATACATACAAGAAAGGAACTTATCGACCTCTACGAACGCTATACTAATGATATTAGCTATTGGCTCAAAGAATGTAGATGTATATACCAAACCAATATACAGATTGTTCCTCTCGCCACAATGGTAAGTTTTGCAGTATTCTTGAATAGCGTTCTTCTCCATTCGGAGGAAAACATCCTTGCTTTCTACAAGGAGCTGTTAGTGGATGGCGCATGTAAAAACTCCACTATCCTATACGCTAGAAAGAAATTCCTCCGTCACAAGATGAAGGTCGAGACCATGAGACAGGAAGACTTTTTACGATATATCATCCGTGCTTGGAATGACTTTATTCTTGGCAAGCAGGTTCAGATCATCAAGACCAATGAGGATGCTTTCCGTTACATTAAACCAGTTTAGTTATGAAAGAGAGAGATTCACAGTGCAAGACCATCTTGGAATATCTGAAAGAGGGTCACTCAATCACGCAGATTGAAGCATCGGACAAGTTCAGGATAACAAGACTTGCCGCAAGGATTTCCGACCTCAAGAAGAGAGGATACGACATCGTGAGCGAAGAGGTTGGTAAGGGTTTCGGTAGGTATGTAAGGTATCATTTGGCTTATGAGTAAGATTGGGTTAGTGGATGTGGATGGTCACAACTTTCCAAACTTTGCCTTGATGAAAATCTCTGCTTATCACAAGAGTCTTGGTGATAAAGTGGAATGGGTTGACCCAATGTTCGGGGGGGGGTATGACAAAGTCTATATGAGCAAGATATTCACATTCACTCCCGACTATCCATACGAATTTGACTGCGAGGTTATAAAGGGCGGCACTGGCTATGATGTCAAGAGCCGCCTTTCTTGTGAGATAGAGTCAAGTTCTGCGATGGACTACAGCATCTATCCTGGCTGCAACTATAGCATTCAGTTCTTCAGTAGAGGATGCATCAGAAAGTGTCCGTTCTGCCTTGTAAGGGATAAAGAGGGGTACATTCATCCCGTTGATCCAGTAGACTTGAATCCCAAAGGAGAGTGGATTGAGGTTCTTGACAACAACTTCTTCGCTAATCCCAATTGGAAAGATGCTGTTGACTATCTCCTTGAGACCAATCAGCCAGTCAAGTTGCACGGAGTTGACATCAGGATAATGACCGAGGAACAAGCCTATTGGCTGAACAAGATGAAGCTGAAAGGCAATACGCATATTGCTTGGGATTTACCGACACTTGACTTGACTGATAAGTTGAGAGAGGTTACCAAGTACATCAAACCTCACAAGTTGACTTGCTATGTTCTGATAGGCTACAACTCTACAGTTGAGCAGGATTTATTCAGGATAAAGACACTATGGGAGTTCGGCATCCATCCGTTCGTTCAGCCTTATAGGGATTATGAGAACAAGAGAGTGCCGACTCAATATGAGAAAGACTTGGCAAGATGGTGTAATAACAAGTTCATCTTCAAGTCTTGTGATTTTAAGGACTATGAGCCTCGCAAGGGGTTCAAATGTAAAGAGTATTTGAAATGAGCAAGATAAAGTTTGCCGAAATAGAAGGCATTTCTTGTTGGACAATATGCAAGGATGTTCCGAAGCAACTCCTTCAAGAATACCACTCTGACCGCGCTATGGTGGGAAGTACATTTTGCAGAAAGAAGTGCCCTCACTTTAAGAGAGCATTCAAATTTCTTTTCTGGACGGTTGTAATCTGCGACCTTAAACAAACTGACCGAGTAACAGAACCGTATTGGTATGAAACAACCGAGTAGGATTATTTACGGTGGCAGAGGGAAAGGCAAGATGATGGATGCTGAAGAGTGGCTAAAAACCTTGCCCAAGGAGGTAAGAGAGAAGGTCATCGTAGTTAAGGCTTCTGACCCAGTACCCGAATTGAGGGGTAATAAACTCCCAAGGATTGTTGACTATGATATGATGGAAAGATCTGAACTAATATGGGAATTTTGGGAAGAAATTCTTCCTGCTTTAAAGAGTAAAAGAAATGAAATGCCATAGTTGTAAGTTCTTCGGAAAGATGAAGACAAGGAAATACGATGGAGTCTGTTGTAAGTTCTGGGCATCCGTGAAAAATGATGACATCTGTCGTGATGAAAAAAGAACGGAAATGGAACGAAGAAGACTTAAAGGAACTAAAGAGTATTTGAAATGAAAGAGTTAAGCAATGATAAAGGATTCCTAATCCTTGAAGTCAGCAGAGAAGAACTGATGTTAGCATTATGGTGTCACGGGACCATAGGCGTTTGCGATAGCTGTTTAGAAAAACCAGATAAAGGATACTATATAGCTGCCTTGAATCAATGGTTCTGCCAAGATTGCTTTGAAGATTGGTATGCAAAAGCCAGAAGATATCAAGAAGATATACCTATTGAGGAGAGGAATTACAAGCATTTCAAGGAAATATTATCGAGAATAAATGTATTCAGTTTTGAACCTGATTTTAACTGATGAAACAAAAGATTAAACAAGCAATCCTGACAATCCTTGAGCAGAAGAAGAGAGACGGAGATGTGCTGTCCTTTGCTACTAGCATTGAGGTGGCACATCTGCTTCATATGAACGCCCTGGAGGTGGAGAAGATTGCAAAGGATATCGAGGGAATTGAGAAAAGCAGAACATTAAATCACGATTGTTATTATGAGTAAGTTTATTTATACGGAAGAGAAGCCATTGAGGGTGTGTACTCTTTGTTCAGGATACGATAGCCAATGCATGGCTCTAGATGTCCTTGGGTTACCATATGAATTAGTGGTTTGGTCTGAGATTGATAAATTTGCTTGCCAGGCACACGATGCCGTCTATCCGCAGTATAAGGATAGGAATGTAGGAGATATGACAAAAGTTGATTGGGGGGAGCAACCGGACTTCGACCTTCTAACCTATTCGACTCCTTGTCAGGACATATCTACGGCAGGTAAGCAAGCAGGTTTAGTCGAGGGTTCAGACACACGATCATCAATCATCTGGTACACCAAGTATGCAATTCAGCAGAAGAAACCAAAGTATCTGTTAGGAGAGAATGTAAAGAACCTTGTCGGCAAGAACCACCGACCGGAGTATTTCCGATGGTTGCAGTTCCTGGAGAGCGAGGGATACACCAACTACTATGCAGTTATCAACGCAAAAGACTGTGGTGTTCCGCAGAATCGAGAAAGGGTATTCACATTGAGTATTCATGGAGAACATGACATCTTCCATTTCCCTGCTCCTATTCCTTTGGAGCTTCGACTAAAGGATGTTCTTGAAGAAGAGGTTGATGACAAGTATGTACTTTCGGAAACTGCGATTCAAGGTTTCTTGAAACACAACGAGAATCATAAAGCAAAAGGTACTGGCTTCCTTTGGATTCCGAAGGATGTCGATAATCCGGGGGGGGCAAATTGCTAATTGCCTCTCAGCAAGACAATTCAAGTGCGGAGCAACTGACAACTACATTAGAGAAACGAGGGGGGGGGATTCAGTTGCTAACTGCATCAGAGCAACCGGAGCAATCTGTCCAACGGACAATACCATTAGAGAGTGCATCCGTTGCGAGTTGTCTCAGAGCGAGGGCATCCCTTAATGCTACTGATAATACCATAGTGCAATATGCAAAAGAAAGTTTTACCAATGAACCCGATGCCTGATGGGAGTTGCCGGACTATCAAGAGTCAATACTACAAGAATAGTCTTGGCAACTTTAAGTCGGATCGTAGCCATGTCGTTCTGTGAGCCAAGGA
>JAZQTU010000012.1:0-99231 GCA_045630965.1 Bacteroidaceae bacterium
AAGGACAAGGATGGCAATGCTCTTGAAATTGCAAAGAAGGTTTACAATGAGAACGGTGAGGTTGCACTTGCTGTAGAGAAAGGCAAGGGCGTTGCTACAGCCGAGTATCACATTGATGCAGTTTCTGGTGCAACAATTACATGTAACGGTCTCCAGAACATGCTTGTGACAAAGCTTGCTCCTTACTACAATTATCTCAAGAGCCAGACAGTATCAGTGCCTGCGACAGAAATTGTTCCCGCTGAGCCTGTAGTGAGTGACACTAATGTTGTACCAGCGCCAGTAGTGGCTGCAAAATAAACAGTGGAGGAATAATTATGGGACTATTTTCAAAAAAGAATAAAGAGGCACTCAGTACTCCTCTTTTTAAGGAGAACCCGGTAACCGTTCAGGTGTTGGGTATCTGTTCAGCCCTTGCTGTTACAAGCAAACTTGAGCCAGCCATTGTTATGGGTCTCTCTGTAACAATCATTGTGGCTATGGCAAACGTAATCATCTCGCTTATCCGCAACACAATCCCCAGCCGCATCCGTATTATCGTGCAGTTGGTCGTTGTTGCAACTTTGGTAACATTGGTAAGTGAGGTACTCAAGGCTTTTGCCTACGATGTAAGCGTACAGCTTTCAGTCTACATCGGTCTTATCATTACAAACTGTATCCTCATGGGACGTCTCGAGGCTTTTGCAATGCAGAACAAGCCTTGGCCTTCGTTCCTTGACGGTATCGGTAATGGTGTGGGCTATGCAATGATTCTGGTTATTGTGGCATTCTTCCGCGAACTCTTCGGTTCGGGAACACTGTTCAACTATCCGGTTGTAGACAAGCTCGGCCTTTACGAGTATGATTATCTTAATAACGGTCTTATGCTCATGACACCTGCAGCGTTCATCCTGATTGCCTGCATCGTATGGTTCCAGAGAGCAAAGGACAAGAGTCTACAGGAAAAATAATTTTAGATACGGTTAAGAATAATAATTATGGAACATTTCTTTAGTTTACTTGTCCGCTCGGTATTTGTGGACAATATGGTATTCGCCTTCTTTTTGGGTATGTGTTCATACCTGGCTGTATCTAAGAGTGTAAAGACTGCTGTCGGTCTTGGTATTGCCGTTATTTTCGTTCAGGTAATCACCTTGCCTGTCAACTATCTGTTGCAGACACAGGTGCTTGCCAACGGTGCACTTGTTGAGGGCGTTGACCTTACATTCCTTGCATTTATCCTGTTCATTGCGGTAATTGCAGGTATTGTACAGCTCGTTGAGATGATTGTCGAGCGTTTTGCCCCGGCACTCTACAACCAGTTGGGTATCTTCCTTCCTCTTATTGCCGTGAACTGTGCCATCATGGGTGGTTCACTCTTCATGCAGCAGAGAATAGGTCTTCCCGCTGACAACTCACAGGCTATCACCTGTTTTGCCGACTCAATTGCATTTGCTATCGGTTCAGGTCTTGGCTGGATGGTTGCAATCGTACTGTTTGCGGCAATACGTGAGAAAATGGAGTATTGTGACATTCCAAAACCTCTCCGTGGTCTTGGCATTGCCTTCATCACAGTAGGTCTTATGGCTATGGCATTCATGTGCTTCTCTGGTATTAAAATGTAATAAATTAAGGATATGAATACACAACTGATATTATCAAGTATAGCAGTCTTCCTTGTAATCATCCTTGCATTGGTGGTTATTCTTCTTGTGGCAAAGCGTTATCTTTTGCCTGGTGGAAATATCAAGGTTAAGATTAACGGTGAGAACGAGGTAGAGGTTGCAGCAGGCGGTGCCCTTTTGGGTACACTCGCCGAGAATGGCATCTTCTTGCCTTCGGCATGTGGCGGTAAGGGTTCTTGTGGTCAGTGCAAGCTTCAGGTTGTAGAGGGTGGTGGTGAGATTCTCCCTTCAGAAACAAGCCACTTCACACGTAAGGAGCAGCAGGCACACTGGCGTCTCGGCTGTCAGGTAAAATGTAAGAACGACATGGAAATCAAGGTTCCTGAGTCTGTAATGGGCGTTAAGGAATGGGAGTGCGAGGTTATCTCAAACAAGAACGTCGCAACCTTCATCAAGGAGTTTATCGTAGCATTGCCTCCAGGCGAGCACATGGACTTCGTACCAGGTTCTTATGCACAGATCAAGATTCCTGCATACGACATGACATACGACAAGGATATCGACAAGTCGCTTATTGGTGACGAGTACTTGCCAGCATGGGAGAAGTTCGGTTTGCTCGGTCTCAAGTGTAAGAACACAGAAGAGACAATCCGTGCGTACTCAATGGCCAACTATCCAGCAGAGGGTGACCGTATCATGCTTACAGTACGTATCGCTACACCTCCATTCAAGGCTGACCGTTCAGGCTTCATGGATGTACCTTGCGGTATCGCATCATCATACATTTTCACATTGAAGCCAGGTGACAAGGTAATCATGAGTGGTCCTTACGGAGACTTCCACCCAATCTTCGATTCAAAGAAGGAGATGATGTGGGTAGGTGGTGGTGCCGGTATGGCTCCTCTCCGTGCGCAGATCATGCACATGACAAAGACTTTGAAGACAACCGATCGTACAATGACATACTTCTACGGTGCACGTGCGTTGAACGAGGTGTTCTACCTTGAGGACTTCCTCCAGTTGGAAAAGGAGTTCCCCAACTTTACCTTCCACCTTGCGCTTGACCGTCCTGACCCTGCAGCTGATGCAGCAGGCGTTAAGTACACAGCAGGTTTCGTACACCAGGTAATTTACGAGACATATCTTAAGGATCATGAAGCACCTGAGGATATTGAGTACTACATGTGTGGTCCTGGCCCAATGTCAAAGGCTGTTGTAAACATGCTTACTGACCTTGGCGTTGAGGAGAAGTCTATTATGTACGATAACTTCGGAGGCTAATCCTCTTGAATATAGACAAAAAGACCTTGTGCATTGCACAAGGTCTTTTTGTGTTTATAACAGCATTATTCCGTTGAATATCCTGCCTGAATTTATCCCTAACCTGCGTGCCGAAAAGAAATTCTCATGTTCCTTGTAGGTGCATATCCCGGCGACTGTAATGTTCTCGGCTTTTATTCCGCTGCCAATCATTTGCAGGCGGTTAGCCTCCCAAAGGTCAATATGCCATTTCTCTCCGCCGTTGGCGGCAGGGTAGTGCTTCGCAATTCTCTCCATGGGAAAACCGGCCTCCGCAAAGGCTGCGTACACTTCATCGCCCACCTCAAAGGAGTCCATTGAAATTCCAGGAGCAATGATAGCCCTTATATCCTCTGTATTACAGCTATAGTGCCCGGTCATGGTCTCTATGCACCTTTCGGCTATTAACGCTACAGTACCGCGCCATCCTGCGTGTACAGCTGCTATAACCCCTTTTCTGCTGTCATATAGCAGCACAGGAATGCAGTCGGCAGTCGAAACACCGATGCATATTCGTGGCATGGCAGTAATAATGGCGTCAATACCGTACAGCATTGTATCCTGCTCCTCCTTGCTCTTTTTTATGAACTCTTCATCAATGCACATTACCTCGCAGCCATGTGTCTGCCGTGGCAGTATGAGAGACGTGTCATCAATATCCAATTCGGAGCACAACTCTCTGCGGCATTCAGCGACATGTTCAGCGCTGTCACCGCAGTAGTGCGTAATGTTGAACCCTCCATAATTACCGGAGCCTTCCCCACGGTAAGTGGAAAAGGCTCTGATATTGTTGCTTGTATTGTATTCAAGAATCTTCATCAAGAAGTGCTTTACAGTACCTGTAGTGCCTGGTCAAGGTCAGCGATGATGTCCTCTACATCCTCGATACCCACTGACAGACGTATCAAATCAGGATCGATGCCGGCCTCCTTGAGCTGTGCATCGCTCAACTGACGGTGAGTGTGACTCGCCGGGTGCAGAACGCATGAACGCGCGTCGGCAACGTGTGTCACAATAGCGATGAACTTGAGGCTATCCATGAAACGGATAGCATCCTCCTTGTCACCCTCAACGGCAAACGCCATGACGCCACAACCTCCGTCTGGAGTATATTTCTGTGCAAGAGCATGGTACTTGTCATCCTCCAAGCCGCTGAAGTTCACCCATTTAACCTTGGGGTGAGCCTTGAGGAATTCTGCGACCTTCTGAGCATTTGAGCAATGACGTGGCATGCGTAAGTGAAGTGTCTCCAAACCAAGGTTCAAAAGGAATGCATTCTGTGGCGACATCATTGCGCCAAGGTCACGCATTACCTGTGAAACCACCTTTGTGATGTATGCTGCCTTGCCAAAGTTCTTTGTATATATCAATCCGTGGTAGCTCTCGTCCGGTTCAGTAAGGCAAGTGAACTTGTCGTGATGAGCCTCCCAGTCAAAGTTACCGCTGTCAATCACAGCACCGCCTACAGCAACTGCATGACCGTCCATGTACTTGGTAGTAGAGTGGGTAACGATATCAGCACCCCATTCTATCGGACGGCAGTTGATAGGTGTTGCGAAAGTGTTGTCGATGATAAGGGGCACACCGTTTTTGTGTGCTATAGCTGCGAATTTCTCAATATCGAGCACGTTGGCACCAGGGTTTGAGATAGTCTCGCCGAAGAGCGCCTTTGTGTTGGGGCGGAAAGCCTTCTCAATCTCCTCGGCAGGAGCGTCAGCATCTACAAATGTCACCTCAATGCCCATCTTCTTCAATGTAACGGCAAAAAGGTTGTATGTACCGCCGTAGATGGTTGTGGCAGAGACAAAGTGATCACCGCTCTGGCAAATGTTAAGTATCGCATAGAAGTTGGCTGCCTGTCCCGATGATGTCATCACCGCGCCGATACCGCCCTCAAGAGCTGCAATCTTTGCGCCCACAGCATCAACGGTAGGATTCTGCAAGCGGCTGTAGAAATAACCGCTGTCTTCAAGGTCGAACAGACGTGCCATCTGCTCGCTTGTCTCGTACTTGAATGTAGTACTCTGGAAAATGGGCAACACACGTGCCTCGCCTTTCTTAGGCTGCCAACCGCCCTGTATACATATTGTTCCTTTGTTTAATTTTGTCATAATGCTATTATTAAAATTTATTATCAAATTATCGCGAATATAATACTATTCATCGTAAAATGATATTGGCTTTATCGATTTTTTAGTAAAAAAAACAAAAATTGGCATTTGCGAAAAGTGGGAATAAACAGTATTGTCTATAATCGTGGTTTTGCTGTCTATTTACTCCATTAGATTTAGTTAAATTTTTATTTTATAAATAAAAAACCATAAAAAGATGTTAATTTTGCAAGAATTTTGGATTTATGATAAAATCAAAACACATAATATGAAAAAACTATCTACAACTTTGTTCTTGGCAGTGCTTTTGCTGCTTGGTGCAACAAATGCAATGGCGCAGAATATGAGCCAAACTATTACGGTGACTCCATCTCAAGGTGTCTATAATAGAGCAAATTGGAGTGCTAAATGGGAAACATCTGAAAATATAACCCCTAAAGTTGTAATCAGCGTTTCTAATAACGTCAACAATATGAATTCCAATGCAACAGGTGACAGTTTTCAGTTTTATGTGGGACAAAATTCACCTTCGACTTGGAATTTCTCTGTGCCAGGTTATATTATTGAGTCTTATAGTTTCATGTTTGTATCGGTGAGCAATAACGTCACTATTACCGCGGACGAAAAGACCATGTCCTCTTCTTCATCGTTACAGGAATGGAATGTGGAAAACGTAAATGCCCAGACCACATCTTTCGAATTGTCAGGAGGAAACAATGGTATTAACGTTTCTAACCTTACATTTAAGGTGCGTAAGATAGAGTTGCAGGAGGGAAATGTTTATCGTTTTGTAAATAGAAATACTAGTCGTGCGTTGAATGCATGTGGCGACAACCTTGTGAATGCTACAACCGAATCTGCTACAAACTTGCAACAGCAGTGGTATGTAACCAAGGACGGTGACTACTATGTGTTGCGTAATCTTTATTATGCAAAGTATTTGAAAGGTGCTAAGGAAAATAAACAGCCTTGGTCTTTGACCGATGACTATTCGGATGAGGCAAACAATTTTACTTTTGTGGCATCGGATACACATTATACCACGTTGGAAACTAAAGGTTGGACCTCTTACGGTTTTATGCACGATGATGGAAACAGCTATAATGGCGGTACTAGAGTGTCAAGTTGGGATAATGAGAATAGTACTATAAGTTCTCACTGGATCGTTTATGAGGTAGAGTACACTGCTGATGAACTTCAGGCTATATTCAATGAGCATCCTACTGTGGCTGAGTCTATGGAAAAAGTGTCCGAAAATTTTCTAGCACTCTTCAACGACGTTGCTTGTTGCGCTCCAAAATATTCTTCATTTGCATTAGCACAGGAAACGCTTGCGTACGAAGCGTTACCTGACGAGTTAAAACAACTTGCAAAAAAGATATATGACAAAATCTATGGCAGTTGGGAAGAATCTACAGTTGCTCTGGCTGACCGTCCTAATGGCAACAATAATACCAACCACAATCTGTGGACTGTGGAAGATACTTGGGACAGCGACTATGCAAAGCGTTTCCGTGTCCAGATGTATGAACCTTACAGTATCGAAAGCGAGGTTACAAGCTACCTGCGTCTCAATGCACACTGTAATATGGACAACCCGACTGGTATCTATGCAAATAGTGGCGATGTCATATACATTATGGTCGAAGGCGACATTGCTGAGGGGGCAGAACTGTGGTTGGCACACCAAACTGGAAGCGGTGCTACAAACTACTACAACAACTCGGCCTATACACAGTTGCATAAGGGCTTGAATAAGGTAACATTCACATCTGACGGTTGTCAAATGTGGATAAACTACCTTGTTCACACATACAACGAGAATGGTGCAACAATTGCCGAAAAATTCCCCGAGAACCGCAAACTTTCGAACTACAAGCCTTTGAAGATTCATATCGAGGGTGGTCACATCAATGGTTTCTTCAATGCAATAGGTGACTACCGTGCAGCCGATTCGGATACCGAGGATCTTTGGGGTGATGTCGATAACGATGATGACTGGAACTACTATAAGGCACGTGTGGCGTTGCCTACCGATTTCGCGTTACTCGGTCATCGTCAGACATTGCTTTTCCCATTTGGTTCGTACGATAGTGAAAAAGGCAATTTCGGCGTAGCAAATGCCGATGGTGGAATAGAGTACGCACTTGCTTATCACCTTGAAAATATAAAAGTCGTTTCAACTCCAAACTGCTACGGTGGCAGTGGTACCAGTTTCGGTAACTATAGCGATACCTATTATCCAGGCATGGAACTAAGTACCGACAATGGTAAAATCAATATAATGCTTGAGGCATGGGATAGAATTATGTATTCGGAGCTTGCAAGTATGGGTCTTGTCAGCAAGTCGACAATGGACAAGATGAATGAACTTTATCCACGTTGGACAAGTGAAGGTACACCAGCTGAAATATATAACTACGATGGTTATCAGGATTTCTGCCAGGGAATTGATTATAGCGAATATTTCAATCATCACGGTTGCGGTGTCGGTGCAGGCAGCGGTTATATGAGTGGTGGTTGGCGTGTTTGTAACTACCACTACAATACAATGGGTAGCATTATCGGTAAAATCGCCAACGAGGGTGGCCCGACATGGGGACCAGCCCATGAGATAGGTCACCAGCATCAGGCAGTATTCAACCTGAATGGCCAAACCGAGGTTACAAATAACTTCTTCTCGAACGTCGCTGTCTGGTATATGGGTATGGGTACATCGCGTGTAAATGGTAGCGAGGGCTCTTTGGAGAGTGTTCTTGCGGCTTTCAATACCAAAGGAAACGATCTTTATACCAACAATATATGGGCAATCACTCATTTGTACTATCGTTTGTGGCTCTACTATCACCTTGCGGGTAACAATACGCAGTTCTGGCCTCGTCTTTTTGAACTCTGCCGTCAGGAACCACTTATAAATGGCGGACAGATAAGCGGTGAAACATCTCTGCTACGTTTCTATCAGCATGCATGTAATGCAGCCGGCGAAGATTTGACCGAGTTCTTCCGTGCACACGGTTTCTTCGAAATTATGGACAACCGCCTTGTGGGTGACTATAGCAATGCTACATACAATATTACACAGGAACAGATTGATGCTGCAATTAAAGAAGTAAAGGACAAGGGATATCCACAAAATCTTGCAGTGTTGTTTATCAATGATGGTACAAGCGAGACTACCAAGAAACACGACGGCTCTACGAAACGAAGTTTATGGGATAATAATCCTACAGCTGAGTTCGGTTCTGTAAACGATTTTATAGATGGTGATGTCGATATTACAACAGCCTATACTGCAACACTTGGTAGTGACGGCTCTGTTACAATGAGTGGTGGCGAAGGTGGTGTCGGTTTCTTGATTCTCAATGAGAATGGTGAGATAATGTCTTTCAGTAACAAATCGACCTTTGAATTGAGCGAGGAGGCTTTGCATGCTTTGGTGTCGGGAAAAGCCGAAATTGTCGCTGTCGATGATAAAAGCGAAACTAAAGAGGCTGAGGTTGATCTTGTTGTTATCAAGCGTGATATTCTTGCAATGTTGATTAATGATGCAAAGGCTATCACTGATAAGGTAGATAACACCTATACAAGGGTCGGTTTTTATAAGGCTGCTGCAGTTGCCGGTCTTGTCAAAGCTGTTCAGATGGCAGAAGATGTTTATGAAAGTGGTGTCGGTTATGAGGGTGCATATGAAATGCTCTATGCAGAATATCAGAAAGTCCTTGCCGACAACGATGCGAAGATTCCGTTTAATTCAAACCTTACATATATAATAACTAATTCACATTATGCAGGTAATATAATGTATGTTAATGCCGATGGGGGTGTATATTACTCTGCAAATGTCAGTACAGAAGCCAATACATCACGTTGGCAATTCAGGGAGACCGCACATGGTGTATATAATGTATATAACTTGGGCGGATATTATTGTGCGGAAGTAGCTAACAATGCCCAGTTGACAACAACTTCAGAACCTTCATCAACAGCTGTTTATAGGCTTCAGGAGCAATCAACTGGTGTTTGGGCAATCAGACGTGACCCACTCGATAATGGCCGAAATATGCATGCGCAAGGCGGCACCGGCAAAATTATTGGTTGGGGATTTGATGCCGCGGCTTCCGGTTGGTATCTTACAGCTGTTGAACCAGACAATACTGTCGAAGACCTTGCAGAACTGCAGGCACTTATGACAAAAACCAAGGCTCTTGTTGACGAGGTTGCTACAATAAGCTATACAAAAGGCGAGGCAATAGATTTGCAAACAACACAACCTTCGGGTAAATATTATTTGTCATGCAATGCCCCGTCATCGGCAGAGGGCTCTATTGATAATCTTGTTGATGGTGCGACAAGTAATCATTTCCATACAGATTATACGTCAGAACCGCTATCTGGTTCACACTATCTTACCGTAAACTTTGGTAATGCTGATGGGTTGGAGCGTTTCTTGCTCAGCTATACAACACGTAGTGGCGCATCAGTTGATTTCCCAAAGGGAATTGATGTCTATGGCAGCCACGACGGAAACAGTTATAGACTTATAGGTACTGTTGAAAAACTACCCCAGAGTGCCGGTACATATTGGGAAGCAACCGATGCGATGATTTCTGCTCCATATAAGTATTTGCGTTTCAATGTACACGCAAATCGCGGTTATTGGCACATGGCAGAATTTGATATATACTCTGTAAACTCTTTTGCAACTACTTTGCGCGACTATTATAGCGACAAGATAACAACTGAAAATGTCAGTGTGGCTTACGACGCGTATATGTCGGCCCGTTCGCTTGTTGACACAGCTTCGCCATCAACGGAGAGTATTGAAACTATGAAAAATACATTGCAGGTTGCATACAATACATTGCATGAAGAATATAATGCAATAATCAATGCCCGTAAGGCTACGCTCTCTACTCTTGTTGCAGAAACAGAGGCTTTGATAGCGACAGCAGGAACAGTAGAACTGTCAAAGGTTGAATCAATGACGCTTACAACCGACAATCTCTATTGCAATGCCCCTCATGCCAATACAAGCGGTGGTAGTGACTATTGCGTTAACGATTATGTCGACAAACTTACCGACGGTGACTCTACTACATACATGCATACCGCTTACGGCAGCGGTGCTGTTGCTACCCCTCACTACCTGCGTGTAGATTTGGGCGAAAATACAACTGTGAAGAACTTCAAGTTCAACTATACAACCCGTGACAATGGTAACAACTGCCCGACAACAATCGTAGTCGAGGGATGCAACGAAGAGGACGGAGACTATACCGTGATAAAAACCCTCACACGTGCAGCTGATGGCTTGCCTAACCCAGAACAGAATAAAAATGGTGGTGTTGCTGAATCCTTTGAGTCACAGGTAATCTCTTCGCCTCAGGCCTATCGTTATATACGTTTCAAGGTTACCGGCGTAGAGGGTGGTAACGCAACATTCTTTGTTATATCTGAATTCGGTTTCAGTACAGTTGCCGATGAGGTGACAGTGAAAGATATATATATCGAAAATGTTTCAGAGGAGATGCTGTTGTCGTCATACTTTGTTAAAGAGGCATCGTTGACAATGGCGAATGCCGGCAATGACTTCCTGAACGTAGAGATGCTCGATGCTCAGATTGTTGACATTACCAATGTTAAAACCGCCCTGTACAATGCCTGCATGCCAGACAGCTTCCCTGTAAGAATAACAACCGACGTCAATAATCCTATCATTTATAAGATAAAGATTAACCGTGATGGTAATAAATACTTGCAGTACGATGATGAGTCGAGAATGGTCGCTGTTGCCGATGAGGCTTTCGAACGTGCCCAGGCATGGTACTTTATGTTGAGTGATGATGCCGACAGTGCCAGCGATATCTTTATCCTTCCATACAAAGGTGAGGGTAAGATGCTTGCAACAAACAGCTTCAGCGGAGGTGACAGCAAGGTAAAGGCTGTGGAGAAGGGTACAGAAGGTTACAGCTATAACTGGAATATACGTGCAATTGAGGGCAGTGAATGGTTGAATATAACTATTACCAGCGGAAATGATGAAACATTCTACTTCAGTAACCATGGTGGTGTAACCAAGAAAATGGGATTCTATAATGACTCTAATGACGGCGGTTCACAGTTCCAGTTTGTGATAGACCCAACCGATTACACTGTCCCCGATGCATACTATGATCTTGTGAATAAATACACAGAGTGCGGTGGTGAAAAGGTTCATGGCGCAGGAATAGGACAATATAAGGAGGCTAGTGTAATAGCATACAATGCAGCATACAATGCAGCAACTGCGTTGATTGGCAATACAGCCCTTGAAGAGAGCGAGTATGTAACAGCCCTTGAAGCGTTGACTGCAGCCTTCAATGCACTTGAGTATAACAAGCCAGCAGCGGACAAGTTCTACAGAATACGTTCGGCATATACAGGCGGTGGCGGTTATAGCGAAGATGCATTAGTATATGTGAATGAGACCAACGTCATGCAGTTCGCAAAGGGATACGACGCTCACTCATCACGTGCAATATGGCAGTTCGTTCCATTGAGCAATGGTGGATATAACCTCAAGAGCATGCATACCTGTGATTTTGCTCCGGCACAAGCCAATTATACTTATGCAACACTTACAGGTAACGCAAGAGAGTATACTATCGATGTCCTTAATAATGAAACAGGTGAATTGAAACTGATCTCTTCAATGCAGATGCATGCACAAAGCAGTGGAAATGCAATTGTGGGATATAATACAAGCAATGCCGGCTCAGCCTCTTCATGGTTCATCGAAGAACTTACAACCGACGAGGTAGCTGCAATATACTATCCTTATACAATAAGCGCCCTTGGTTATGGTACATTGATGCTTGGCTTTGATGCAGTAATCCCCGAAGGCATAACAGCATATTATGCCAAGAGTGCAGAGAACGACTATGTCCAGATGGAGGAGATAGAGGATGTCATCCCTGCAAACACAGCCGTAATACTCAAGAGCAACGAAGCGCTTGAAACCGCTCGTAATCTTGAATTTGTCTACAGCACAGGTGAGGCTACTGCAATCGAGGGTAACATGCTCCGCGGTACATTATATAAAGGTGTTGTTAAGTGCAACAGCGAGAACGTCAATAACAATGTATATATAATGACTGCTACAACCGCCGGCGATGCTGTACAGTTCTCACTGACATACGAGAACCTTAATGCCGACGGAACAAAAGACCCTGAAAACGATGGCCAGAACAACAACGGCGGTCACATCCTTAACGCAGCCAACAGAGCATACCTTGTAATTGCACAGGGAGAGTCATTGCAGGCGTCAGCACTTAACCTGCGCTTTGGAAACGACGGCACAACTGCTGTAGAGGAGGTAGTTGTTGAGAATAACAATGACGTAATTTACGACCTCCAGGGCCGCCGCGTAAGTGAGATTACAGAGGCTGGAATTTATATTGTTAACGGTGGAAAAGTTTTGGTCAAGTAATTGACCAAAACTTCGATAACACGAGCAGCGAAAGGTCGCGAGTAGCAGCGCGAAAGTGGTGCCTCGTGGGTTGCGAATAGCGAGTGTTGTCAAAGTGTTTGCCGTAGGGGCGGGGTCTGCCCGCCCAATGGGGCAGTTTTTTAATTAGTAATAACTTTATTAGTAATAAACTTGTTACTAATAAGATTATTACTTATTTTTGCATCAAAATCAGCACTGTTATGGAGAACAAACCTTTCATATTTGGAGTTGCGACATCGGGAGATAATTTCACCGACCGCAAAAATGAGACAGCTCGTTTGCTTGCTAATTTTAAGCACGGAATAAACACGGTGCTTATATCTCCACGTCGTTGGGGAAAGACCTCTCTTGTTCAGAAAGTGTGCAATCTTGCAAAATCGGACGACCTTAAAGTTGTTTACCTTGATATATTTTCCTGTCGCAGTGATAGGGAATTCTACGATGCTTTTGCCTCTGCTGTATTAAAGCAGACTTCGACGAAATGGGACGAATGGGTAGAGAATGCTAAACTGTTTCTATCTCGTATAACTCCTAAAATCTCTTTTGGCACAGATCCTATGACAGATTTCTCTATTTCGCTTGAACTTAACCCAAAGAGCGATGATATAACAGAAATTCTTCAGTTGCCCGAAAAGATTGCTCAAAAGAAAGGTTGTCGAATTGTAATCTGCATTGATGAGTTTCAGCAAATAGCAGAATTCAGCGATTCAAAGAACTTTCAAAAAAGATTGAGGACTATTTGGCAATTGCAAAAGAGTGTTTCGTACTGTTTGTTTGGTAGTAAAAAACATTTGATGAACGAATTGTTCGAGAAAAAGAGCCTACCGTTCTACAAGTTCGGTGATGCCATCTATTTGCAGAAGATACCAACAGTCGATTGGGTCGATTATATCTGCGGCAGATTTGAGGCTACTGGAAAGAGTATATCACCGGAACTTGCACAGAAGGTGTGTGATACTGTTGAAAACCACTCTTCATACGTTCAGCAATTGGCTTGGCTCATTTGGGTGAACACAGATAAGGTGGCTACAGAAAAGGAATTCGAGGAGGCATATAAAGATATTCTCAATCAAAACACCCCTCTTTTTGAAAAACAGACCGAAAACCTGTCGGCCTATCAAATAAACTTTCTTAGGGCTTTAATAGAAGGTGTCCATAAGGAGCTTTCAGCGCAGGAGGTTATTCAAAAATACAGATTGGGTTCTTCGGCCAATGTTGCAATTGTAAAAAGAGCACTCATAAAGAAGGAACTTATAGAAACAGAAAAACGCGAAGTTGCAATATCTGATCCTTTGCTAAAGGTTTGGTTGCAAAGAGAATTATTGTAAGTATAATGTTGTAGGGGCAGGGTTGGCCAGCCACTGATAGCCTCACCCTAAAAGCCTTCTGCACTCCTTTGTAAAACTAAAGTTTCAGTCGTCGCAAGGTTTGTGCCAGCGAGTACAATACAAGTTTACTTGCAATTGTAAACGAGCGCAGCCAAAACTCGCTGAAAGCAGCGCATTGCTACGGTATCGCAATGCCTCCAAAGGAGAGGGGAGTAAATTGCTTTGCAGTTTTTAACCTTTGTGCTGTTATCTTATCTTCTACTTCAAGTCGTTCTCTCTTAACTTTTTGGCGCTCAAAAAGTTACAAAAACGCCCGTCACTCGTAAAAATCAGTCGTAACGCACTTCTGCTCACGAGCCGTAAACGGCATCCTTCATTTGTGCGTTACTATTCGCAAACAACTTTTCGCTAAAACATAGGGAATGGGGCAACTCGCTTCACGCATAAACAGCATCGTATGGCGCAAACGCTCAAACAATCCCCATTCTAATCCTCTGTTTTATCGGTTGTTTGCTGTGATTTCATCGGTGCCGGTTTTCCTTTTGAAATTACCAATGCTGGTAGAAAAACCGCGGTATATATCTCATTGCGACAAGCAACCAATGTGCTAAGGTTAAAAACTACAGTACAACATACAAATTCTACTCCCTTAAATAAAAAAATCCCAACCCTTACTTTGCCCTCTATTTCTAGGCTTTTACCCAACTGAAAAGTTAAATTCCACTCCTCAAAACCATAATTAACAAATATTAACACTGTTGAGGTGCTAAAGCGGTTGCTTTTAGTTAATTTTGCATGTTTTTTGGAATAAAAAGCGCTTCTAAAGTGTTGAGTTTTAATAATGAATAAATATATTTAATTTTTATGAGAAAAATTACTTTATTGATGTTGTTGTTCTTGGCTATAGGGGCAATGGCGCAGATTAGGGTGTCATCAACAGAAGGTCAGCCTGAATTTAAATTTTACATGCGAAATGGAAACAATGTTTTTACAACTGCATCAACAGGTAAAACAGAGAACGTAAACAGTGCTGGACTCTTTGCGTTTTATGCTTCGGGCACAGAAAACGCCTATTATATTTATAGCGTGGGCGAAGCGAAATGGGTTACCTATACCTGCGCAGAAGCGTACAGTAATACGCAAGATTTTGTTACATTAAGTGAAACAAAAGAAGATGACGACAAATTCTATTTCAGAGCATATGACGGTGGTAAATATTATGAGATTGCTCCATATAACACCTCAAATGTAGCTGGCAAATACTTGAACTGGTTTCAGGGTGGTGGAAAGACCTTAGGATTGTGGCAGGGAAATGCTACATCAGATACTGGTAGTAAATGGTACTTGGAAGAAAATGTTGCATCTGTTAGTGATCTTTGCAATGACAGAGCCTATATCTTGGAATCATCACGTGGCAGGCTGTTATATAATTCAGAGAATGCTGGTGTAGTTGGTTCTTCTGTTGCATATGGTAGCATAAAAAAAGAAAATGACGCTTCTTTATGGGCTATCTACAAATCTCCCGATACTGGAAAGTATTATTTTTACAATGTTGCTGCAAATAAGTTTATAGGACAAAACTCTGATGAAAACGGACGCTTCCCGTTAGTTGAAAAGCCTACTAATATAATTGAAATAGTTTCAAGTAAAAAAGACGGTTATCCTTTTGTTTTTTCAACAGATAACTATGGTGCAATAAATCATTTCAATCATGGAACAGTCCCAGGTGTTGCTAACTGGAAAGGTAATGATAATCAAGGCGGATTAAGGAGTTTGGCTGACGATGGTAGTGCGCACCGTATTTATGGATTAAGGGATTTGACCGATAGCGAAAAAGCAAATATCGCCAATCTTGTTTCTGCATTTGAGAATGTTGAAATTGTTTATAATATTACTTATAATGATGAGGTGAAAATTACTCAATCAACTGCAGCTAAGGTTGGTGAAGATTTACCTGAATTTAATTTTGTACTTCCTTATGGTGTTTCTGCTACAAAACCAACAGGTAAGGTAACTGAAGAGAAAGTACAGACTTATAAAATTGAAGTAGTCTGCTCTTTACCTTTTGAAATTTCAACATTGAATGAAGATGGTGCTTTTGGCTCATCAATGCATTGGTATACCATGAAATTGAGAGAGAAATCTCTCAGATGTCAGGATTATGTTGTTGAAACATATACTAATTCTTCTGATGTAACAATAAAGGACTTATTTGCTTTTACAGGTAATCCTTTTGATGGTTATAAAATATATAATATGTATGCAGGTCCTTCAAAAGTTCTTTGGAGTGAATGGTGTAATGATAGCGGAAATCCAATACCTATGACATCTGTAGAAAAAGTTATTGAGAAAACAGATTGGGTATTGAATAGAAGCGGTGAGGATGAAGATGCTTTTACTTTCAGACGTAATGGATCAGATGCCGGTTATGTAAATGAAAGAAACAGTACTTTCTCATATTGGATTAATGGTGCCGGTTCAACAGATGTTGGTTGTAAAATTAAATTTGCAGCTGCTACAACAAATATTGATGAGCTGATAGAGAATTATAAAAATAAGACACTGCAGACCTTGGATATCTGGAATGCTTGTTTCGACATTACTAAGGCAAAGAGGACCATTGAAAAGTCTCAAGCAACAAGTTATGAGTTGATTAGTGTAATTAACAATGCCGTAAAGTCTATTGTTGAGAATAAATATTTTACATTGCGAAATGGTGAAACTGACGCCACTTCAACACGTTATAACACTTATTTGTCAGCAAAAAGCAATACAAAGAACGAGGCTTACGGAGAGACTATCAAGGATTATGATGCAGTCTGGACATTTGAACCAGTTGGAACAGATTTCTTCATCTATAATGAATACAACAATGTATATTTAAGTAATCCTGGTGATAATGGAGATTTAACATCGGCGCCAAAACATATCTATTCTTTTGACAAAGCGATTGTTAATGATGTTGCTTATGAAGGAGCTTTGGAGTTGCATTATACTAACCAGACACTTCACATGAACAACCATAATAGTAGTGGAAATCGCAACCATCGTTTCTTGTCAAGTTGGGATAATGATAATGCTTCATGTTGGGTTATTGAGTTATTTGATAAAACCGCTGTTATTAACGAGGTTTTGGAGGCTGAAAAAGAGAACCATGCTGTTGAACCAGCTCTTGGTCAGTATTCAACAGAGGCTTATGAGGCTCTTGAAAGTGCACGTACAAATGTAAGAACTCTTGAAGAGGTTGAGGTTGCAATCGCTGTATTCAATAGAGCTAAAAACCGCCCTATATTTACAATTGATGGTGTAATCAATTACGCTGAAGGCAAATCTATTTATGATGATAGCGATGGCGCTCCAAACTTCAAACTTACCAACAAATATGACAAAACAATGTGGTGGGTCTTTGACCAGACAACAACATCTGTTGGCGTTACAGAATCTGTGGATGTCGTAAACTATAGCACTGGTAACGGTTTTTGGGGTGCAAAATCTTTGAAGATTGGTGAAACAAGTGATGCTGTAGAAGGTGAAGATGATGGAATCTACTTGTTCTATACCGTTGGTAATAATGTACCTCTACACTATCAGAAAGATAATCAGGTAATTGTTCGTTGGGACTCTGATAAGGCTGATAGTGGTTCAGCAACAAGATTTACATATATTGGTAACTCATTTGACCTTGACAAACTTACCGATGAAAAAATAAGTGCACTCTCTGCAATACAGACAACATACGAGTCTAAAGACCACTATGCTGACGTGGAAATTGGTGAAGGTCTTGGCAAGTATACAGGTAGTAAGGATGCAATAGTTGCAGCTCTTACTGCAGCAGAGGCTGTTAACGCAAAAACGCTTGCTGAACAGGCAAATCTGTCAATAGAGGATATTAATAATGTTAAGACTGCAATTGAAACAGCAGAACTTCCTACGATTAATATGCCTACAACTGGTAAATACTATCGTATTCAGGGAGCTTGTGAAGCAACATTGCCAAACTACTACATTACAGGACATGGAAATAGCGATGGCGGAAGAATTGCTTTAACCAATAATGCTGATGCATCTACAATCTACTATCTCACAGAGGATAAAAAATTTGTTGCATATCAGAGTGGACTTGCAATTGCATTGAATAATAATTACTACACTTTTGCAACTATCGATGACAACAGTCACCCTGCATCGGTGATAACATTCAAAGAGTCACCACGTACAGCGGGTGCTTATTCAATAAAATCAGCAGACCGTTTCTTGCATTATAAAGTATATGAAGGAACTGTTGAGCTTGATCGTTGTCAGAACGATGTTCATAATGAGCACGATTGGTATCTTGAGGAGGTAACAACTCTTCCTGTAACAGTAACAGCAGCTGGTTATGCTACATTCTATGCTCCTGTAGAGGTTAAGGTTCCTGCAGACAGCAATGTCAAAGCACATACAGTTGTTGTTGACGGTGAAAAGGCTATGTTGAGCGAGGAGCCTTTGGAAACAATTCCTGCAAATACTGGTGTAGTATTGATGAATGAGGGAACTGCTAATCTTGAGATTGTTTATGGTGGTACAGCTGAGGCTATTGAAGACAATAATCTTCAGGGTACTATTGCTAAAGAACTTAAGAGCAAGGAAAACGGCGCTTACTATGTTCTTGGTTATCTTGATGTAACAGAGGATGAAATATATAACCCTGAAGTTGGTTTCTATAATGCAGCCAAGGGCGAAGACACAACCAAGTTCTACAATGCTGGTCATAAGGCTTACTTGTTTGTTTCTGGAGCACAGGCTAGCGCTGGTCTCCGTTTCGACTTCGGTGGCACAACAGCAATTGAAGAGGTTGTTGTAGAGAACAATGAAAATGTAATCTACGACCTCCAGGGCCGCCGCGTAAGCGAGATTACAAAGGCTGGAATTTACATTATTAATGGACATAAGGTTTTTGTAAAATAATATTGTAGGGGCGAGGTCAGCTCGCCCACTGCAAGAAAACACCAATGAAAGGGCAGGCAGACCCTGCCCCTACAGAGGAAACAAAAAAATAAGAAGAATATGAAAAAGGTATATATATCACCTCTTGCTACAGAGGTAAACATTGAGGCAACAAACATGCTTGCCGCATCAATACAGATCAACAACGGTACAATAGTTGATACAACAAAACCAGGAAACAACGGCGGTCAGCTTTCAACAGGCCACCGCGGAACATGGGGTAACTTGTGGCAGTAATACTTAAACAGGGGTTGTTCGTATGAACAACCCCTGTTTGTTTTTTATTGTACTGACTTTTTTAACCTTAAAACATTAACGTATCTTCTACTTCAAGTCTTTCTTCATTGTTCTTTTGGCGGCCAAAAGAACGAAAAGCCCCGTCACTCGTAAAAATCAGTCGTAACAGCCTTTGCTCATGAGTTGCAAGCAACATAATTCGGTCGGCTGTTACTTGACGCAAACAACTTTTCGCTAAAACATAGGGAATGGGGCAACTCGCTTCACGCACAAACAGCATCGTATGGCACAAACGCTCAAACAATCCCCATTCTACTCCTCTGTTTTATCGGTTGTTTGCTGTGATTTTAACTATGTTGAAATTGCTTTCGCTCGCTTTGTAGGTAAACAAGTTTCACTACACTCGCTTGCTCGCAATTTTATCGGTGCCGGTTTTCATTTTAATATTACCGTTGCTGGTGGGAAACTGCGGATTTAGATCCTCTGCCTGCGGCTATTTTTCAAGCGTTCGTTGAGTAACTAAAGCAAGTTTTGTTACACTCACTTAATTGAAAAATTCGGCGTTGCTCAGGATGACAAATTTCCAATAGACTCAAAATTCCCCAAATACAGTGCCAGTGAGTACAGTGCAAGTTTACTTGCAATTGTAAACGAGCGCAGCCTGTATTCGCAACTTGTTGCAATTAAATTCTAATTCGCAACTCAATTCTAATTCCCAGCAACTTTTCAATCCCCACTAATTTTATGGGCTGGTTCATTTCAAGAACCAGCCCATAAAATTTTTCTGTCAGACGCTTTGGCGCCTGGGCCTATACCACAACTATATTGTCAATGTTTGAGTATACAAAGCTGCATATGCCAAGGAGTATTATGCCTGCGGTGCATATGGCGAGGCTTATGCGTGTGTATATGTCGCACTTTATTGTGGGTACGGGGTTGTCGTTCTTCTCTATGTACATTGCTTTTACTATGAGCAGGTAGTAATAGAGTGATATGACGGTGTTTACGAGTGCGATGAATACCAGTACCCAGAATCCTGCGCTGAAGGCGCTCATGAAGACGAAGAACTTGCTGAAGAAGCCTGCGAAGGGTGGTATTCCTGCGAGGGAGAATAGTGCAAGTGTCATTATGAGTGTCAGCTTGGGGTTGGTCTTGTAGAGTCCGTTGAGTGTCTCGCGTCTTACGTTATTGCGTGTCTTCCATTCGATGGTCTCTATTATTGCGAATATTGCCATGTTGGCCATCATGTATACTACAATGTAATATATCATGGCGCTCATGCCTTCGGCTTGTCCGCCGATGACGGCAAGCATGATGTATCCGGCCTGTGAGATGCTGCTGAATGCCATGAAGCGTTTGAGGAAGCGTTGTTTTATTGCCATGAGGTTGGCAAGGGTTATGCTGGCTACGATGGCTATGTATATGATGGTCTGCCACTGCTCTGCCATGGGGGCGAATACTTTTGTCAGTACTACGAAGAGTGTGAATGCAGCTGCGCCCTTGGAGATTACTGACATGTATGCTGTCACTGTTGTTGGGGCTCCCTGGTAGCTGTCGGCTGTCCACAGGTGGAACGGTACTAATGATATCTTGAATCCGAGGCCTGCAAAGAAGAGTACGAGGGCGAATACCTGTATCGGTGCGCCTGTGATGCGGGCTGCCATGTCGTTGAAGTAGAGCGATCCAGTGGTGCCGTAAAGGAAGGATATGCCGTAGAGCATGACTGCCGATGCGAACATCGATGTCAAGATATATTTAATTCCTGCTTCGGCGGAATTATGGCGGTACTTGTCGAATGCTACAAGGCAGGCGAGGGGCAGTGAGGCGAGCTCTATGCCAAGGAAGAGCAACAGGAAGTGGCGTGCGCTCATCATGAAGAACATTCCCACGAGGGTGCTCAGCAACAGTATGTAGAACTCTCCCTGTTTGTAGAATGTGTTCTTGTCCTTGAGCCAGTTGTTTGCCTGCAGCATGACAAGGAGGCTACCGAAGGCGAGTATTGCTTTCATGGTCACTATCATGGCGTTGCTCTCGTACATGCCGCCGAAGAGTGTGAACGATGATGTGTTGCTTGTGATGAGGAGGCACAGCACTGCCATCAGCACGCAGGTGATGGGGTGGAAGAACTTGCGCAGGTGTCCTGTCGTGGCAAGGTCGTACATGAATATTATCAGGTATATGCCTAGGAGGCTTACCTCCGGGCGCATAAGGAAAAATTGCAGGTAATTCATATTGTTGGTTTATATTTTTCCAATTAACGTAAAAGGTTCGCGAGTACGCCGCCTACGCCGTCGCCTATGAGGTAACTCACCCATAGGGGTATTATACCCAGTGCGGCAACGCACGCTACAAGGCATATGACGGTGAACTTCTCGTCCCATGTGGCGTCGTTCAGTTTCTTGTGCTCTTCGTTCTCGGGCTCGCCGTACAGTATGCGTCCTACTACGCGCAGGATATATACGGCTGTTATCACTATGCTTGTGCAGGCGATTATGGTCACGGCTCTGTGGAATGTGTCGTTGACTTCAAAGGCGCCTACAAAAATACTCATCTCTGCTACGAAGCCGCTGAATCCTGGCAAGCCAAGGTTGGCAAGGCCGGCTATGATGTATCCTACTGCGAGGAACGGCATTATCTTCATCAGTCCGCGCATCTGGCGTATATCGCGTGTGTGGGTGCGTCCGTAAATCATACCTATAAGGGCAAAGAAGAGGGCGGTCATGAGTCCGTGAGACAGCATCTGAAGTATTGCTCCGGTGCATGCGGTCTTTGTCATCATGAGAATGGCGAACAGCACCAGTCCGCAGTGTGACACGGATGAGTAGGCGTTGATGTACTTGAGATCGGTCTGGCTTACAGCGCTCAGTGCTCCGTATACTACGCTTATGGTTGTCAGTATTATGAATATCCATGCAAGGTCGTTGGCTGCCTGTGGCATGAGGTACATGGCTATTCTGAAACAGCCGTAGCCTCCGAGCTTCATCAGTACGCCGGCATGCAGCATGGATACGGATGTGGGGGCGCAGGCGTGGCCGTCGGGGCTCCATGTGTGGAAGGGAAACAGTGCGCCAAGCACGCCGAACCCGATGAATGTGAGCGGGAAGAATATATACTGCATGCTTGCCGGTATGTTGTTCAGGGCGGCTATCTCATGTATGTTCATGGTTATGGCGCCGCTACCGAAGTATATTCCCAGTATTCCCATGAGCAGGAATGCCGATCCTCCCATGAGCATGAGGGTGAGCTTCATTGCCGAATACTCCTTACGGCCGCTGCCCCATACGCCTATGAGAAGGTACATGGGGATGAGGGCTGTCTCGTAGAACATGAACATGGTGAAGAGGTCGGTGGATATGAAGAACCCGTATACTCCCAACGAGAGCAGTGTGTACCACAGGAAGAACTCCTTTGTCATGGGCTGCAGTCTCCACGATGCGAATGTGCCGGTGAATACTATTATCGACGATAGCAGCAGCATGACTACCGATATGCCGTCAACGCCAATGGAGAAGGCTATGTTGAACGGTGCGTACCACATCCATGATGAGTTGAAGATTGTGGTGGCTGTGTCGCCAGCATTGCGCGCCTGCATGAAACATACGGTGAGGTACACCGACAGTGCCAGCAGCAGTGACGATCCTGTTACCATGACAGCGCGTGTCTGTCTCAGGTTGCGGCTTCCCCATAATGCCAACAGCATGGCGAGGGGAATGATGATGAACAGTAGAAGTATATTCATAGTATGTTTCTTTTTACAATAAATAGAGTAACAGCAGTACTATTGCCAGAGCACCGCTGAGGAAAAATATGCAGTAGGACTGCAGGTTACCGTCCTGTATGAATCTTGCCCATCCTCCGGCTCTCTGTGTCACCTTCGCAAGCATGTCGAATGTGGCGTCGATGACGTTACGGTCGAACCATGCAATGGGGCGGCTTATGCAGTTGAAGATAACCTTCTTTGTGACAAAGAGCCATACCTCGTCAAGGTAAAAGCGGTGGTAAGCTGCCTTTATAGGTGAACGCAACGCTCTGTTTATGGCTGTGGTTATACTGCTTTCTCCCTTTCTGTACATCACGGTGGCGCATGCTATGCCTGCCATGGCAAGCAGTATGCTTGTGGTCGCTACGTTGATGTTGAGGTGTATATCATATGCTTTGCCGTTGCTGCTTACGAACTCGCCGAACGGTATGAAGCCGGCAACGCATGTAATGAGTGCAAGTATAATGAGTGGCAGTGTCATCGTCAAAGGTGCTTCATGCGGCTTGTGTGGCTTCTCCTCTCTTTCGCCGGCATTGTACCTGGCAAGCTCCTCTTCGTAGTGGCTCTTGCCCCAGAAGATGAGGTAGTAGAGGCGGAACATGTAGAACGCTGTGAGGGCGGCAACGAAGCTCATGAACAGTCCCATGGGCTGTGAGAATGCATAACATGCTGCCAGTATCTCATCCTTGCTGAAGAAGCCGCTGAATGGCGGTATGCCGGCAATGGCAAGGCAAGCGATGAGGAAGGTTATGTTTGTTATTGGCATGTATTTGCGCAAGCCTCCCATGTGGCTCTTTTCGTTGCTGTGTACTGCGTGTATTATTGCACCGGCGCAAAGGAATAGCAATCCCTTGAACATGGCGTGGGTGAAGAGGTGGAACATTGATGCCATGTAGCCCAGTCCTCCTTCGTGTGGGTCTATGC
Organism: Bacteroidaceae bacterium; assembly: GCA_045630965.1. Lineage (GTDB taxonomy): Bacteria > Bacteroidota > Bacteroidia > Bacteroidales > Bacteroidaceae > HGM04593. The sequence goes on from JAZQTU010000012.1 coordinate 23,739, forward strand.
CTGTGCATACGCCAAGGGATACCATCATGAACGCTATCTGCGAAATGGTTGAGAAGGCGAGCACGCGCTTGACGTCGGTCTGTACGCATGCCACAATGGCGGCGTAAAGGGCTGTGAATGCGCCGATGTATGCTATTATGTGAAGTACCTCAGGCGCGTAACCTATGAAGAGCGGGAAGAGGCGTGCTACAAGGAATACGCCTGCCACGACCATGGTAGCGGCATGTATCAGTGCCGAAACGGGTGTGGGGCCCTCCATGGCGTCAGGGAGCCATATATGCAGGGGGAACATGGCGCTTTTTCCTGCACCGCCGATGAACATGAGCATGAGTGCTGTAGGCAGCATTGCTGCGGCACCTGCAAGGGCTGTCTCTGCCGGAGTGAAGGAGAATGTGCCTGTATAGTAGCCGTATATGAGTATTCCTATGAGGAAGAAGAGATCGGCAAAGCGTGTTACAATGAACGCTTTCTTTGATGCGGCAATGGCTTCGGGCTTGGTGTAGTAGAAGCCTATCAGCAGGTATGAAGAGACACCTACAAGCTCCCAGAATATGTACATCTGGAATATGTTGGTGGCTACCACCAGTCCCAGCATGGAGAAGGTGAAGAGCGAGAGGAAGGCGTAATAGCGCTGGAATCCCTTTTCGCCTTTCATGTAACCGAGCGAGTAGATGTGTACCATGAGGCTCACTGTGGATATTACAACGAGCATCATTGCCGAAATGGGGGTTATCGATATGCCCATGTCGATGCTGAGGCTCTCGCCAAGCGGCAACCATGTGGCGTTGAAGGGAACTGCTTCGGCGAACACGCCGTCGGCATTCCTGCCTGCCATGAAATATGTGGCTGTGGTGATGTATGATATAGCGGTCACTGCTGCCAGTGAGCAGGTGCCTATGACGCCTGCTGTGATGTGGCGCATCCTGTTGCCGGCAAGTGCAAGCAACAGAAAACTAAGCAATGGCAATGCGAGTATGAATATTGTGTATTCCATGCTTTTAGTGCTTTAAGTTCCTTAACCTCTTGATATGTATTGAATGTGCGTTGCGGTAGACGTTGATTATTATCGCTATGGCAACGGCTGTCTCTGCCGCTGCAACGCCAATACCGAACAGTGCGAAGATGTATCCGTCGACACCCTCGGGGTAGCAGTATGCGTTGAACACTGCGAAGTTGATATCCACGGCGTTGAGCATCATCTCGGTGCTTATGAGCAGTGAAACGAGGTTACGTCGTGTAAAGAATCCGAAGATGCCTATGAAGAAGAGCACTGCCGACAGTACCAACATGTATTCTACAGGTATATTCATGGCCGTTACTTTTTACGTGCTATCATTATCGCTCCCACAGTGCAGGCTAGGAGCAGGATGCTCATGACCTCGAAGGGGAGTATGTAGTTGAATTTCTCTGTTCCCATAAGTGCCATACCAAGCGCCTTTATCTGTACACCTTCGCCGGTGAACTTGTCACCGCCAAAGTCGGTGTTGCCTATAAGGTAAATGGTGAGCACCATGCCGGTAAGGGCTGTGGCCATACCTGCAAAGTAGCGGCGAACCGATGTCTGTGTGATGTCCATGCTGCCCTTGCCAATGAGGAGAATGGCGAAGATGAACATCACCACAATACCGCCGGCATACACTGTTATCTGCACTGTGCCAAGGAAGGTGTAGTGGAGAATGAAATACAAGCCTGCTGTGCCGAACAGCACGAACAGCAACTCGGTGGCGGCACGCATGATTCTGCTCGATGTGACGGCAAAAAGTGCCGCTACAATCATGACGAATGCCAGTCCTGTAAAGATGATAAGGTTGGAGTACATATCCTTTATCTGTTTAGTTTCATTATCAGTTTGTTTCTGTTGAATACGGCGTTCTCGAAGTCGTTGCTGAACTCAATAGCGTTCTTGGGGCAGGCGTTGACGCACAACTGACAGAACATGCATGCTCCAAGGTCGTACATGTAGCTGTCGAGCATCTTCTTGCTCTTGCCTGTCTCTTCGTCGGTCACCGTTCTTGTGGTAATGGTGATGGTGCCGTTGGGGCATGCCTGCTGGCAGAGTCCGCAAGCTATACATCTGTTGTTGCCCTCTGCGTCGTGAGGCATCACGAGCTGTGCACGATGACGCTCGGGTATCTTGAGATTCTTGCGGTTCTCGGGGTACTGCTCTGTGACCTTACGTGTGAAGAATTCGCGCAAGGTAACCTTCATGCCTGTAAGCAATGACTTTATCGCAAACAGGATGCCTCCTATGTATGTCTCTCTTAATTTCATTATCAATATCGTAATGGTTAACTATGGGGGTTTCTGCGCTGTGGGTCTCTCTTTAGAATGTCCAGCCCATAACCACGCAGATTGTCATTATAAGCAGGTTCAGCAATCCTATCGGGATGAGATACTTCCACTCCAGAATGACAACCTGGTCAATACGCAGGCGGGGGAAAGTCCATCTTATCCACATGAGCAGCCATATGACAAAGAATGTCTTGGCAAGGAACCAAACAACTCCGGGGATGTATCCCATTACGGCGTTGAAGGAGTCGAGGCCTGTGATGTAAAGCGGTGCCCATCCTCCAAGGAATATGGTCGTTGCTATGCCTGCTATGATGAACATGTTCATGAACTCGGCAACATAGAAGAATCCGAATCCCATACCGGAATACTCTGTGTGGAATCCTGCTGTCAGCTCCGACTCTGCCTCGGGGAGGTCGAACGGCGCTCTGTTAGTCTCGGCATTGCCGGCTATTATATATATGATGAATGCGACAATGGCAGGTATGTGTCCGCGGAATATGAACCAACCGTGTGTCTGTATTTCGACAATCTCGCTTATCTGCATGGTGCCGCTGAGCACTACAAGGGTGAGCATGCTGAGTCCCATAGACAACTCGTAGCTGATCATCTGTCCTCCGCTTCGCATGGCGCCAATCATGGAGAACTTGTTGTTGCTGCTCCAGCCGGCAAGGAGTATACCCAACACGCCGAATGAGGATGCTGCAATGATGAACAAAACTCCAATGTTGAAGTCGATGATATGCAGGCCTTTGTCAAACGGAAGGCAGCAGAATGTTATGATGGAGCTCATTACTACAAGGAACGGGGCGAGATTGTACAGCACGCGGTCGGAATTCTTGATGTCGATAATCTCCTTTATGAGCATCTTGAACACGTCGGCGAAGACCTGAAGCAATCCCCAGGGACCTACGCGCATGGGGCCCAAACGGCACTGGAATGCGGCGCAGACCTTGCGCTCCATGAATATCATTATTATGGCGAACACCAGATATGCCACAATTGCGCATACTGCAACGAGGGCACACTCTGTAAGTGTTGCCGCCGGTGAGGGCATGACGGAACGGAGGTAACCGTCTATGGCTGTTGTTATGGTTGTGAAATCGAACATATTATCTCTGTTTTATCTGTCAATATCAGGTATGACATAGTCGAGCGATGCACCGATGGTAATGAGGTCGGCTATCTTTCCGCCTTTCATAATCTTCTGTGCGGCTGCAATCAACGGCAATCCCATGGGGCGGAACTTCATGCGGTAGGGGCTCTTGTCGCCGTGGCTCTCGATGAATACGCCGAACTCGCCGCGCGAACCTTCTACTGCTGTGTAGTATTCTCCTTCGGGGAGCTTTATTATAGGCTTGGTCTTTGTCTTGTAATCGCCTTCGGGGATGTTGTCTATGAGCTGCTCGATAATCTTAATGGACTCGACAATCTCCTCAAGACGTGCCAGCAGGCGGCTGTAGCAGTCGCCTCCGGTGTGTATTATCTCCTTGAAGTCTACCTTGTCGTACATTGCGTAGGGGTGGCGCTTGCGTACGTCGCATGCCCAGCCTGACGCTCGTCCTGTACAGCCTGTGGCGCCGAACGAGATGGCGTCGTCGTGCTTCAGCACTCCTACTCCTATCGAGCGTTCACGGAATATTATGTTGTTGACGAATACGTCGTAGTATTCTCGGAGTCTCTTCTTCTGGTCGTTGCAGTACTCCTTGACTTTTTGGGCAAATCCGGGAGTGATGTCTGCCTGTACGCCACCTATGACATTGTAGTTCTGTATGAGGCGTCCGCCGGTGACCTCTTCCATGATATCGAGCACCTTTTCGCGCTCGCGGAATCCGTATATGAACGATGTTATGGCACCCATGTCCATTGCCATACATGAGAACATGAGCAGGTGGGAGTCGATGCGCTGCAACTCGTCCATTATGGTACGTATGTACTGTACACGGTCGGTTACCTCAAGTCCCATGGCTTTCTCTATGCACATGCAGAGGGCATGGCGGTTCTGGTGCGCGCTGAGGTAGTCAAGACGGTCGGTAAAGGCGAGGGTCTGCGGGTAGGTCTTGCTTTCGCACAGTTTCTCTATGCCACGGTGGATGTATCCGCAACGTATGTCGATCTTTCTTATGACCTCTCCTTCAACCGAAAGACGGAAACGCAATACTCCGTGTGTGGCAGGGTGCTGGGGACCGATGTTAATCACATACTGGTCGTAGTGCATTATCTTCAGCTTCTCAACCAGTTCGGCAAGCTGTTTGTCCTCCCTTACCTCGTATTCGCGTATAAGATCCTTCTCCTTTTCGCTCTCAAGTCTTATCGGGTTTATGGCTTCGCTTGTGTCATAGTCCTTGCGCAGGGGGTATCCTACCCAGTCGTTGCGCAGGAAGAGACGGCGCATGTCGGGGTTGCCGTTGAACTCTATACCAAAGAAGTCGTATACCTCGCGTTCGTATAGCTCGGCAATCTTCCATATATCACTTACTGTGGGCAACTGTGGGTTTTCCCTGTTTGTGGTCTTTACTGCAAACTCTGCCACTTCGTGTGTATTGCTGTTCTCAAGGATGTATATGGATCCAAGACCCTCCTCCTGCCAGTCCATGCCTATCATCTCGCGCAGGAAATCCATGCCTTGTGCGCGCTGTTCCAGCATGTGCTGTCGGAACTCCTTGATGTCTACCTCTTTTATATTCATGATTCCTTGGTATCGTTGCTGTTGTCAATAGGGTAGTTGGTCACTATTATAGGTTCGTTAGGCATGTCGCCCGGGTGCTGGTGTATGTTCTTGCCACCGAAGAACTTCTCTACCTTAACCTTGCGCTGCAACTGCATCATGCCGTAGAGTATGGCTTCGGGGCGGGGAGGACATCCCGGAATGTATACGTCGACCGGAATAATCTTGTCTATTCCGTTGAGTACATGGTACGACCCTTTGAAAGGACCTCCGCTTATGGCGCATCCGCCTACGGCTATCACATACTTGGGCTCTGCCATCTGGTCGTAGAGGCGCTTGAGCACCGGAGCCATCTTGTGGGTGATTGTTCCTGCGCACATTATGAGGTCGGCCTGACGGGGGGAGTTACGTGTTACCTCAAACCCGAAGCGGGCGAAGTCGTAACGCGCTGCACCTACTGACATGAACTCTATACCGCAACAGCTGGTAGCAAATGTAAGAGACCACAACGAATTGCTGCGGCCCCAGTTTATCAGTTCGTCGAGCTTGCCCAGTACAACGCTGGTGCGCTCCTTGTTAATCTCGGCAATGAGTGATTCAAGGGTCTCGTTATCCTTGAACTCATCGTATGGTATCGATTTGATTTCCGGCTTTTTCATTTCCATTCAAGGGCTTTTTTGCGCCATGCATATGCAAGGCCTAATATAAGGAAAAAGAGAAAGAAGAGTACACCTACAAGGGCTTTAATACCTAATTCCTGAACAATGGTTGCCCATGGGAATAGAAATATGGCCTCGATGTCGAACATCAGGAACAGGATGGCGAAAAGGTAGTATCCTGCCTTGAAGTGAACCCATGTCTGTCCTTGCGTCGGTACACCACATTCATATGTCTCGCTCTTCTGGCGGTTGAATGTGCGTGGCGAAATCCATCGTGTGACAATCATGGCTACTCCGACGAATGCCACCGATGCGATAATCATTGTAAAAAGCAATACCAGATTCATTTTATTATAATGTTTTTAAGAGATCCTTCGCGCTGCTCAGGATGACAAATTCTTTTGGTAAACCTCACAAAGGTACTCAATTCATAAAACGGCGATTTTTCATTATCACATTAAAAAATTCCATTTTCATTCTTTATCCGATAATGACATCCAATGCCATCATCAATACAAACCCGGCAGCGAAACCGATTGTTCCGACATTGCTGTGCTCTCCGGCTTGTGACGAAGGAATAAGTTCTTCTACCACAACGTATAGCATGGCTCCTGCTGCAAAGGCAAGCAATAACGGCATGGATGATATGTTCTCGCCAAGGAAAATTATTGTGGATACTGCCGCTATAGGTTCTACAAGTCCCGACAAGGCGCCCCATGTGAATGAGGTCAATCGGCTTTTGCCCTCCTTGCGCAACGGTACGGCAATGATCGCTCCTTCGGGTATGTTCTGTATTGCCATACCTGCCGACAAGGCGAGTGCACCCGACAATGTGAGGTTCGCATCGCCGTTCATTACGCCGGCAAAGACTACACCGACAGCCATGCCTTCGGGGATGTTGTGAAGGGCTACGGCGAGTATCATCTTTATTGAACGGGGCAGTTTCGATTTGGGACCCTCCGCCTCTGTGCCGTCAACGTGCTGGTGGGGGATGACGGAGTCGAGCAACAGGAGAAAGCAGATACCGGCAATGAAGCCGACGAATACTTTCCATGTGCCTCCGGACCCTTCGGCTGTCTGCTCAAAGGCCGGTTGCAGCAACGACCAGAAGCTCGCGGCAATCATCACTCCCGATGCAAAGCCGAGCATTGCCCTGTTGAGAAGGTCCGAAATCCTGTCGCGCAGCATGAATACCATTGCTGCGCCTATAGCGGTTCCTAAAAACGGAACAATCAATCCTGTCAGAATTTCCATATATCTATGTTTTGTTTGATTCTACACTATGTGCAAATTTATAAAAAACAATATACTGTCAATTATTTTGGCATAATAATTGTTTGACAATGCAACAAAAGTTTCTGAAATTTCCTTAAATATGATTTTTATGGTTACCTTTGCAAATAGTACAAAGTCTATTCCGTCCCAATGGACCTGATAGACCCACATAGACTCAAAAGACTTTATAAAAACTGATTATATGATTTACTTTTTCACTACATCGAACCGTACGGTTATTGCAACCCAGGTGAATAATGTATTGTCGGCAAACGACATTGAAAAGCTTTGTTGGCTCTATGGCGAGGCTACACCTGTAGAGGGTGAGGCTATGGAGGGATACTTCGTTGGTCCCCGCCGAGAGATGATCACTCCATGGAGTACCAATGCTGTTGAAATAACACAGAACATGGGTATCGAGGGCGTTGTCCGCATCGAGGAGTACTATCCTGTAAAGGATGAGAATGCTGAATATGACCCGATGTTGCAGCGCATGTATCATGGTCTTGACCAGGAAATATTTACAGTAAATATACAGCCCAAGCCAATCGAGTTTATCGAGGATCTTGACAGCTACAATGAGCAGGAGGGTCTTGCTCTCTCAAAAGAGGAAATTGACTATCTGCATCGCGTTGAGGGCGAGCTTGGTCGCAAACTTACCGACAGTGAGGTGTTCGGCTTTGCACAGATCAACTCGGAGCACTGCCGTCACAAAATCTTCGGCGGTACATTCATCATCGACGGTGAGGAGATGCCTTCGTCACTCTTCGCAATGATCAAGCGTACAACCAACGAGAACCGCAACAGCATTATCTCTGCATACAAGGATAACGTTGCATTCGCACAGGGTCCTGTTGTTGAACAGTTCGCTCCGGCCGACCACTCAATTCCCGACTATTTCGTTATAAAGGATATCGAGACTGTTATCTCATTGAAGGCTGAAACACATAACTTCCCTACAACAGTAGAACCGTTCAACGGTGCATCTACCGGTACCGGTGGTGAAATCCGTGACCGTATGGGTGGTGGTAAGGGTTCATGGCCTATCGCAGGTACTGCTGTGTATATGACATCTTATCCACGTACATACAACGACCGCAAGTGGGAAGAGGTTCTTCCTGTACGCAAATGGTTGTATCAGACACCTGAACAGATCCTTACAAAGGCATCAAACGGTGCTTCTGACTTCGGTAACAAGTTCGGTCAGCCACTTATCTGTGGTTCTGTGCTTACATTCGAGCATAAGGAGAATAATGAGGTTTACGGTTACGACAAGGTTATCATGCTTGCCGGTGGTGTGGGCTACGGTACACGTCGTGACTGTCTCAAGGGTGCTCCGGAACCAGGTAACAAGGTTATCGTTATGGGTGGTGACAACTACCGCATCGGTCTTGGTGGTGGTTCGGTATCTTCGGTTGATACAGGACGTTACTCTTCGGGTATCGAACTTAACGCTGTTCAGCGTGCCAACGCCGAAATGCAGAAGCGTGCATACAACGTTGTACGTGCTCTCTGCGAGGATGATACTAACCCTGTGGTTTCAATCCACGACCATGGTTCTGCTGGTCACGTTAACTGTCTCTCGGAACTTGTTGAGGAGTGCGGTGGTCTTATCAACATGGCGAACCTGCCTGTTGGTGACAGCACATTGTCGGCAAAGGAAATCATTGCCAACGAGTCTCAGGAGCGTATGGGATTGCTCATCAAGGAGGATGCTATCGAATATGTACGCAAGGTTGCTGAGCGTGAGCGTGCTCCTATGTATGTCGTAGGTGAGACAACCGGTGATGCCCGTTTTGCTTTCGAGCAGGCTGACGGCAAGCGTCCATTCGACCTCTCTGTAAGCCAGATGTTCGGTTCTTCTCCAAAGACATATATGGTTGACAAGACCGTTGAGCGTCACTATAAGGATGCTGAATACGATGCAGAAAATATCGAAGAATACTTGACTGTCGTTCTTCGTCTTGAGGCTGTTGCATGTAAGGGCTGGTTGACAAACAAGGTTGACCGTACGGTAACAGGTAAAATTGCACGTCAGCAGTGTCAGGGCGAAATCCAGTTGCCTTTGAGCGACTGTGGTGTCGTTACACTTGACTATCGTGGAACAAAGGGTATCGCAACATCTATCGGTCACGCTCCACAGGCTGGTCTTGCTGACCCTGCCAAGGGTTCTGTCCTTGCAGTTTCAGAGGCGTTGACAAACATTGCTCTTGCTCCTCTTGCAAACGGTATCAAGAGTATCTCGTTGAGTGCGAACTGGATGTGGCCATGTCGTTCACAAGAGGGTGAGGACGCACGTCTCTATCGTGGTGTTGAGGCTCTTAGCGATTTCTGCTGCGATCTCAAGATAAACGTTCCTACAGGTAAGGATTCTCTTTCTATGACACAGAAATATCCTGACGGTACAAAGGTAATCAGCCCGGGTACTGTTATCGTTTCTGCCGGTGGTGAGGTTTCTGACATCCGCAAGGTTGTTTCTCCTGTAATGGTTAACGAGCCAAAGAGCGCATTCTATCATATCGACTTCAGTTTTGACCACTTGCGTCTTGGTGGTTCTGCTTTCGCACAGACACGCAACTGCATCGGTGACGATGTTCCAACCGTTGCAAACCCTGAATACTTCGCTGAGGCTTTCGATGCTGTACAGCGTCTTGTGAAAGAGGGTATTGTAATGGCCGGTCACGATATCTCTGCCGGTGGTCTTATTACAACATTGCTTGAAATGTGTTTTGCAAACACAACAGGCGGTATGGAAATCGATCTTAACAGTGTTGTTGAAAAGGATATTGTAAAATTGTTGTTCGCAGAGAACCCTGCATTGGTTATTCAGGTAGCCGACAAGGACAAGTGCCGTATGCAGGAAATCCTCGACGAGGCAGGTGTTTGCTTCGTTAAGATTGGTACACCATGCGAAAAACGTCATATCGCTGTTGCAAAGGACAAGCGTACACGTCTGTTCGACATCGAACACTACCGCGATGTATGGTTCGACAGCTCATATCTCATGGACCTCAAGCAGAGCTTCAACGGCACTGCAAGCGAGCGTCTCCAGAACTACAAGAACCAGCCTCTGCGCTTCCGCTTGCCTTCACGCTTCAGCGGTATGCTCAAGGATTACGGCATGTCGGCTGACCGTCGCGAGAAATCGGGTGTACGTGCGGCAATTATCCGTGAGAAGGGTACAAACGGCGAACGCGAAATGGCATACGCTATGCACCTTGCAGGCTTTGATGTAAAGGACGTTACAATGACCGACCTTATCAGCGGCCGAGAGACACTCGACGAGGTGAACTTCATCGTATTCTGCGGTGGTTTCTCTAACTCTGACGTTCTTGGCTCTGCAAAGGGATGGGCCGGTGGATTCCTCTTCAATCCTAAGGCTAAGGCTGCTCTTGACCGTTTCTACCAGCGTGAGGATACTCTTTCACTCGGTATCTGTAACGGTTGCCAGTTGATGATGGAACTTAACCTCATCAACCCTGAATATGCAGAACGTGGACGTATGTTGCACAACAATTCACACAAGTTCGAGTCTTCATTCGTTGGTGTGAATATACCACAGAACAACAGTGTTCTCTTCGGTTCACTTTCAAATAGCCGTCTTGGTGTTTGGGTGGCTCACGGTGAGGGTAAGTTCTCATTGCCATATGAGGCTGAAAAGTACAACATCGTTGCACAGTATGCTTACGAAGGCTATCCAGCTAACCCTAACGGCTCTGACTACAATGTAGCGGCTCTTGCAAGTGCCAACGGCCGTCATGTGGCTATGATGCCTCACCCAGAACGTGCAATCTTCCCATGGCAGTGTGCTACATACCCGGCTAATCACCTTGCCGATGATGTAACACCATGGATTGAGATATTCCGTAATGCGTACAACTGGGTTGCAGAAAAGGTGAAGTGAAATGACTAAAAAGTAAATTTCTGCGTTACGCTTGCCCTATAAATCCTCATTTACACAAAAGTAAACTGCGGTTTATCGGGCTTCGCAAGCCTTGAACTTTATCTTTTTATTCATTCCACTAAATATAAGAATTGTAGGGGCAGGGTCTGCCTGCCCTTCTATAAATAAGTACATTCAGGGGCAGGCATTAGCCTGTCTCTGTGTTTAATATCATTTTACGGTTGTTGTCATTCTGAACAGATGTGAAGAATCTTATAACCGTACAGTGCATGGATACTTCGCTGCGCTCAGTATGACAAAGACACTCCTGCCCAATCTCGATATTGTTACTCTGTCTTTTAAATTAAACATATGCCAACCTCTCTTTTTAAACTCTTTACAACCTTCTTCCGCATCGGACTGTTCACTTTCGGTGGAGGATATGCCATGATACCGCTCATTGAGCGTGATGTCGTGGAACGCAACGGTTGGCTGCAACGCAATGAATTTGTCGACTTGCTTGCTCTTGCACAGTCGGCACCCGGAGTGTTTGCTGTAAATATGTCTGTATTCATCGGTTACAGGTTGCGTGGTATAAGTGGTGCTTTGGCTGCTGCGTTAGGTTGTGCTCTGCCATCGGTGGTGATAATACTTCTGATAGCACTTTTCTTCCGCCAGTTCCGTCATATTGAGGTTGTGGACAATATCTTCAAGGGCTTGCGTCCTGTGGTGGTGGCGCTCATTGCTGTTCCGGTATTCAACGTTGCGAAGAGTGCAAAGATAGGGTGGGCAACGCTGTGGATACCTGTGCTGTCGGCACTGCTAATAGTCTTTGCCGGTGTTTCACCTATTTATATAATATTAATAGCCGGTATTGCGGGTTTCCTGTACGGCAGGCTGAAAGGAGGTGAGGCATGATGCTCTTCCTTGAACTTTTCTATACATTCCTCAAGATTGGAATGTTCTCCTTTGGTGGAGGATACGGCATGCTCTCTGTTATTCAGGGCGAGGTGGTTGTGCGTCATGGTTGGTTGTCGGCATCGGAATTTACCGATATTGTTGCCGTAAGCCAGATGACTCCTGGACCTATAGGAATAAACTCTGCTACTTATGTGGGTTATACAGCCGTACTGAACAGCGGTGCGCAGGAATGGCTTGCTGTAATAGGCTCTCTTGTAGCCTCTTTTGCGGTAATGTTACCGTCGATAGTGCTGATGCTGCTTGTAAGCCGTTTCTTCATGAAGTACAGCAGGCATCGTAGTGTTGAGGATGTCTTCAAGGCACTGCGCCCGGCTGTGGTGGGTTTGATTGCTTCGGCTGCGTTGTTGTTGATGACAAAGGAGAACTTCGGTTCGCCTGTCGATGCTTCATTGCAGTTCGGTGTGAGCGTGGCGCTGTTTGTCGCAGCATTCGTTGCCATGAAATTCTTCAAGATTAGCCCAATACTAATTCTTCTCCTTGCCGGAATCTTTGGCGGAGTGTTTTATGGAATAGTGGGGTAGTAAGGTGGCTAAGGGTGATTAAGCCTTCAATTTTTCTTTAAGGAATTGTCCAGTATATGATGCTTCGCATGCTGCTACTTCTTCGGGGGTGCCGACGATGATAAGGTTGCCGCCTTCGTCGCCACCTTCGGGGCCAAGATCAATGAGGTAGTCGGCGCACTTTATCACATCCATGTTGTGCTCTATCACTACAAGGGAGTGTCCGCGTGCGAGCAGTCTCTCGAATGATTTCAACAGCTTCTTTATATCGTGGAAATGGAGTCCTGTGGTGGGTTCGTCAAAAATGAACATTGTGGGGCGGTCGCTCTGCTGGCTTAGGTAATAGGCGAGCTTTACGCGCTGGTTTTCTCCGCCTGACAGTGTGGATGATGACTGTCCCATCTTTATGTATGCAAGTCCTACATCCTGCAATGGTTGCAGGTTGTCGGCAATGCGTTTCTGTCCATGCTCCTGGAAGAAGTTTATGGCATCGCCAATGGTCATCTCCAAAATATCGTGTATATTCTTTCCGTGGAACTTCACTTCGAGCACTTCGTTCTTGAAGCGTTTGCCATGACATGCCTCGCATTCGAGTTTGAGGTCTGCCATGAACTGCATAGAAACGGTGATAGTTCCTTCACCTTTACACTCTTCGCATCGTCCTCCGTCGGCGTTGAAGGAGAAATGTCCAGCGCCGAATCCCAACTGTTTTGCCAACGGCTGCTGTGCAAACAGGTGGCGTATGTCGTCATATACCTTAAGGTAGGTCACAGGGTTGGAACGTGATGATTTACCTATCGGGTTCTGGTCAATGAACTCAACAGCCTGCAGCTGACGCAGTGCTCCCTCTATGCCTTCGCACTGTCCCGGGGCGTCGCAGGTGTTTCCGAACTGGCGCATCAGAGAACGGTACAAGATGTTGCGTACAAGAGTTGACTTGCCCGACCCGCTGACACCGCTGACTACTGTGAATGTGTTGAGCGGGAAATCGACATTGAATCCTTTGAGATTGTTCTCTCTTGCTCCTTTGATTGTTATCTTGTTGTTTGATGTGCGTCGGTGGGTAGGTACATCTATTGTCTCCTCGCCAAGGAGGTATTTCACAGTGTAGCTGTTACTGCCTTTTTCAAGGTTACTCATGTCGCCTTTGTAGACGATGTTGCCACCGTATGAACCGGCCTTGGGGCCTACATCGATGATATAGTCGGCTGCGTGTATTATCTCTTCATCATGCTCTACCACAACTACGGTATTACCTAAATCGCGCAGACGGTAAAGCACGCTTATCAAACGGTCTGTGTCGCGGCTGTGGAGTCCTATGCTGGGCTCGTCAAGGATGTAGAGCGAACCGACCAATGCGCTACCGAGTGATGTTACAAGGTTTATTCTCTGGCTCTCTCCACCTGACAGTGTGTTGCTCAAGCGGTTGAGCGTGAGATAGCCTAGGCCTACATCTATCAGGCAGTCGACACGGTTGCGTATCTCTGTGAGTATACGTTTGGCAATCTCTGTATCGTGCTCGTCAAGTATAAGGTTGTCGAAGAAATTTTTCAGTCGGGTAATGGGCATCTCTATAAGCTCTGTGATGCTTGTGCCTCCAACCTTTACATAAGTGGCCTCTTTCTTGAGCCTTGTGCCGTGACATGTGGGGCAAATGGGTTTTCCGCGGTAACGGGCAAGCATCACGCGGTATTGTATCTTGTACTGGTTTGCCTTGACCATGTTGAAGAAGTTGTCAATGCAAATTCCTTCGTTGTACTCCTCAATCCAAGGTCCTTTATGCCAAAGATAGTCTTTCTGCTCCTGTGTCAGGTTGTAATAGGGCTCGAAAATGGGGAAGTTGTCCTCCGGTGCACGACGGCAGAACTCGGTCTTCCATTCTCCCATCTTGTCTCCGCGCCAGCAGAATACTGCGCCATCATATATGCTCAATGTTTTGTTGGGGATGACAAGGTCTTCGTCAATGCCTACAATGCGTCCGAATCCTTCGCAGTCGGGGCATGCACCTATGGGGGAGTTGAACGAGAACATCTGTTCTGTTGGCTCTTCGAACTCCATGCCGTCGGCTTCGAAACGTATGCTGAAACTGTGCGGCTGTTCCTCGTCCATGAACTGTATCATGCAGCAACCGTTTCCCTCATAGAATGCGGTCTCGGCAGAATCGAGCAGGCGGCTTGCGCTCTCCTTGCTGTAGTTCACTGTCAAGCGGTCTATTAGCAGAGAGGGCTTTTCCTGTTTTTTTGGTGTGTAGTCCTCGATACGTATAATCTCTTTGTTTAGGACTATTCGTGTGAATCCTTGCTGTAGGTATATCTGCAACTGCTCTTCAAGGGTGCGTCCCTTGCGTTTGGGGATAGGTGCAAGCAGTAGGAAGCGTGTGCCTTCGGGGCGGCCGTTCATACATGTGACAAGGTCTTCGGGGTTGTCCTTCTTTACCAATGTTCCGCTTATGGGGGAGTATGTCTTGCCTATGCGTGCATACAGCAGTTTAAGATATTCGTAAATCTCTGTTGATGTGCCGACTGTTGAACGCGGGTTGCGGTTGTTTACCTTTTGTTCAATGGCTATGGCAGGGGGAATTCCCTTGATGAAGTCACATTCGGGCTTGTTCATCTGTCCCAAGAACTGGCGCGCATATGATGACAGTGACTCTACATAACGGCGCTGTCCCTCGGCATACAGGGTGTCAAAGGCAAGCGATGATTTGCCGGAACCGGACAGTCCGGTAACGACAACAAGCTTGCCGCGTGGAATCTCTACATCGACATTCTTGAGATTGTTTACACGTGCTCCTTTTATAATAATGTTCTTGTTGTTCTCCTTCATCTTGCTTTCTGCCATAAATCAATCTCGCGAATTTACATAAAAAAATGCTATGTTGTAACTTCATGGTTAAAAATAGATGTCAAAGTATGTGTTAATCATTCTTTAATAATGGTATTTTAACTATCTTCGCATGGAATAAAGAATTTTATCAATGAAAAGATATATATACATATTGCTGTTGTCTGCAATGGCGTTTCTTGCATCTTGCCGCAGTGCAGGACACCTTGTGAACGAACATCCCAAACGTGAGTTCCGTGGTGCATGGATACAAGCTGTGAACGGGCAGTTTACAGGCATGGATGAGGCTGTAATGAAGCAGTATCTTGTCGATATGCTTGATAATCTGCAAAAGGTGAATGTGAATGCTGTAATATTTCAGGTGCGTGTAGAGGGTGATGCTCTTTATCCTTCGCCATATGAGCCATGGAGCCGTTATCTTACAGGCGAGCAGGGGTGTTCTCCGGGTTGGGATCCCTTGGAATTCATGGTTGTGGAATGTCACAAGCGCAATATGGAGCTGCATGCATGGATAAATCCTTATCGTGCCCGTACAAAAACAACAAAACTGTTGGCTTTGGAGCATCCAAGCATGAAGAATCCCAAGAACTTCATTGAATACGAAGGACAACTCTATTTTAATCCGGCATTGCAGGCTAACCGCGATCATATATGCCGTATTGTACGTGATATCCTCACACGTTACGATGTGGACGGTCTGCATATAGATGACTATTTCTATCCTTATCCCGTGAAAGGTGTTGAATTCCCCGATGATGAGTGGTTTCTCAAGAGCGGATGTGATGACAGAGGCAAATGGCGCCGTGAGAATGTAAATCATCTTATATATCAGCTGCACCGTACTGTACGCGAGGTGAAACCATGGGTCAAGTTCGGCGTGTCGCCTTTCGGTATATACCGTAATGAAAAGAGTTGGGAATTTGGCAGCAAGACCAACGGTCTTCAATGCTATGATGAGCTGAATGCTGATGTACTCTTCTGGATTGAAGAGGGGTGGGTCGATTATTGTATCCCTCAGCTCTATTGGGAAATAGGTCACCCGGCTGCTGATTACGAGACACTGGTCGGGTGGTGGGCGAAGTATGCATCAAAACGTCCGTTGTATGTAGGCCAGGACGTAGTTCGTACGGTCAATGCCAAGGATTCTGCATCAGTTTGCGGAAACCAGCAGCAGAGGAAATATGAGATACAGCGTGCTGTTGAAGGTGTGTCCGGCTCATGCTTCTGGGATGCGGCGTCTGCAGCGAATAATCTGCAGGGCTACCGAGACTTTCTTGAGAATGGATATTACCGCTATCCTGCATTGATGCCTCATTCTCCGTTTATGGACAAGGAGGTGCCGGCAAAGGTTGAAGGAGTTCGCCTCGTAGAGGACGAAAAAGGGTATATGCTGTTGTGGATTGTCGGCGACAAGGCTGCGCGTGATGTCATGAATGCTCCCCACCGTTTTGTCGTGTACAGTTTTGCCGACGGAGAGAAGGTCGATACGGATAATTCCGGAGCTATATTGGGAATAACATCAAAGCCCTTCATGAGACTCCCACAGGGAATGGAAGGGAAATATACCTTTGTTGTTACCGTGCTCGACCGTATGCAGAACGAATCTAAAGGTGTAAAATGTAAAGTAAATATATTGCAATGAAGGATAATGTAAGGATTTTTGAGGTTGTTGATACCTGTGATGCATTTGTCGATGCTGTGAACCGTCTATTGAAACAGCTCTCATCCACACCGGTTGTCTTTACGAAGAATATTCTTGCCGGGATTGTTGAATCTACTTCATCGCATATGTTCTTTGCCGAATGTGACGGTTGCATAGCTGGTATGCTCACTCTTGGAGAATACCTAGCGCCTACTGGGCGTAAAATGTGGATTGAGGATGTGGTTGTCGATGAGGCTGCACGTGGACGATCTATAGGTCGTGCACTTGTGGAGCATGCTATAGCATACTCAAAATCACTCGGTAACGGTGTATTGATGCTGACCTCACGACCTTCTCGTGTGGCTGCGAACAATTTGTATCGTTCTTGCGGCTTCCAACCCAAGGAGACGAACATGTACCGTATGCCGTTGAAAGAAGAATGCAACTGAACATAATACAATAAGGCTTATACCGTATAAGTCATATATTTTCAATGCATAATGCAGGTTTTATTGATAAAGCCTGCTCTTGGGTCTTGATTTTTCAAACTTTCTATACTATCTTTGTCACAAGCAGAGTGAAATACTGTTTTTTGTAGTCCTTAGTGGGGCTATACTTTTTTTTGGATGGCTATTAGGCTATGTGTTCACAGAAAAACGACCATAAATATATTCTTCGAACATACATTAGCAATTATAGCCTGCGCGTTCAGCGTGGGTGTGCTTTTGTTCGATATGGTGCTTGGTCGTACCTTCTGTGAAAAAGTGCGCCCACGCCATTGTTTGTTAAAGCACATAATAAAAAGAAAATATAGTAAAAACATCTGCTATTAGTATTGTCAGACGAGATTAATTCAAAAACAAATGGCACACGAAAGAAATTTTACCTTAATGAGTGACATTGAACTTGTTGAAGGGTTGACAGCTGTTCCGGCTGATGACGAGTTGCATAAGTATTTCTTTCAGAAAAAGTGTAAACGTTTTCTAAAGTACATATCCAAGTCGTTGTATGACAACAATTGCGAGGATGAACTCATAGGGGAACTATATGAATTCCTGTCTGACGATGATTGGAAAGTGCTTAAGTCATGGGACGGCAAGAATGGTTGTTCGCTGAACAGCTATCTCGCATCATGCTCTCTGCACCATTTCACCAATAAGGTGAAAATGGAGAAAAAACGTTCTGCCATTGAAGTCTTGCCGTCGACTCCCGAAGTGATAGAATTTCTTGACCATTTTACACCCGAAGAGGAAACATCCATGCCACCCGTGTGGGATGCATATAATATGCTTAAAGAACGCGATCAGGTGATACTGCGCCTTCTTGTTATAGAGGAAATGGATATGTTGGATGCAGCACCGGTAATCATGCCATATATGAAGACACTATCTTCAATCAATGAATTGTCCCAAAAACATATACAAAGTCTCATTGCAATGGCAAAGCACCGAGCATTGCTTGCTTTGGCACAGAAAATGAATAATTTGTCAAAAAACTGATAAAAAAACTGACTAAATTTTAGTCAGTTTTTTTATGTTACCCATTAGTGTAAAAATCAAACGCATCAAAGATATCCTGTTTACTGCATTTACAGGTTATGTTTTCACCTTCTTTACCAAGTAATGCGACGTTTTCCAGGCTGTTTTCGTCTATTACAGAGAAAATCTTCTCGTACATCTTGCAGTTGAATGAAAAACGTTGAAACCGCTCTTTTGTGTTATGTACGAATGTGTGCAGTTTTGCAGTGGGGAACCCACAGAATATTGCTGAAAGGAACAGTGAACAGGTGTATGATGCTGAAAGGACTCTCTCAGTTTCATTCGGCATGAACGTGGAGAATGCTTTGATGAATGGTTCACCGAATCTCTTGTCAATCTCCCCACAACATGTAATGCGGCATAACAGCTCATTCATGTATGTATTTCCTTTTTCTTTCACTTATAGTAGGTATAAATAAAATAAAGCTATTAAACTTTTTGTATTTTTGTCAGTCATATAAAATAGTTGTACAAAAATAACGAAATATAGATATATGAAGTATAAATTACTGTTTATATTATTGTTTTTCTCTCTTTCGCTTGGCGCCCAGACCAAAAACGGTACATTGAGCGGTGTTGTTGTTGATGAAAGTGATGGAACACCTTTGCAGTCGGCAATGTTGCAGTTGTTCACGTTGCCCGACTCTGTATTCAAAGTTGGTACGGCAAGTGATTTTGACGGTAAGTTTGTGATTACAGCTCCACCGGCAAAGTATTTTCTGCGCGTCTCATTTGTTGGATGTGTCACACAGGAAAAGAATGTGGTTATTGCCAAGAATAAGAATACCGATTGTGGTACTATTAAATTGGTAGAGGACAATATCTTGATTGAAAATGCCATAGTAACAGCAGAAGTGCCTCCAGTGGTCGCTTCGGAAGATACATTGGTCTATAACACAGCCGCATTCAGAGTACCCGAAGGCTCTATGCTTGAGGAACTTATAAAGAAATATCCGGGTGTTG
Source organism: Bacteroidaceae bacterium (assembly GCA_045630965.1). Lineage (GTDB taxonomy): Bacteria > Bacteroidota > Bacteroidia > Bacteroidales > Bacteroidaceae > HGM04593. Next base: position 42,981 of record JAZQTU010000012.1, read on the forward strand.
AAATAACCGAGGACGGAACGATAAAAATCAATGGAAAAACAGTCAATCGTATCCTGATGAAAGGTAAGGACTTCTTTGGCACAGACAAGGATATGGCTCTGAAGAATATCTCCGTTGATGCTGTCGACAAGGTGAAGTTCTATGACAAGAAAAGTGATTTCTCGCGTATTACAGGCATCGATGATGGCGAAGAGGAGACTGTACTCGACCTGCAGATGAAGAAGGGTGTTGCCGATGGCTTTTTCTCTAATACGGATGCCGGTGGCGGTGCCGATTTCAGTGCCGAGCACTTGCTCTATCGCTTGCGCAATACCACAAGTTACTATAACGACAACGCGCAGTATACACTTGTCCTTTCGGCAAATAATGTTGGCGACCAGGGCTTCTCCGATGGTCGTGGCCGTGGTTTCGGTGGTTTTGGTGGCAATGGCATCTCTTCGCCTAAGCGTGCCGGTTTCAATTTTGCCTATGAGAACGATAAAATAGAGTTTGGCGGTAACGTGCGCGGTGACCGCGTGAAGAATGACGTGAAGAGCTGGACTGCAACCGAGACATTCATGCCACAGATTGGCAGTAATCAATTCTCAAACAGTCGTAGTGCCGGCTTGAGCGGCAGGACTAACCTGAACGCGAATTTCCGCTTAGAGTGGAAACCCGATACTATGACAAACATCATTCTGACTCCAACCGTGAGCTACTCGAACAATGATTCGTGGAATGAGAGCCACTCGGCAACGTTCAAAGAGAATCCATTCGACTATGAGAAAGATTATGCAAAAGAGTCTTATGGCGAGGTTTATGATGAATTGGAGAGCATTGCTGTCAATGACAACGCCAACGAATCGTTCTCAATGGGTGAGAATTTATCGCTGAGTGCAAGGTTGCAGGTCAACCGCAGGCTCAACAAGCCCGGACGTAATATTACTCTCAGGGGTAACTACTCTTATGCATACAGCGAGAGCGAGAGTTTCTCTTTGAACAATGTGAACTATTTTCAAGTTGCAGACAAGGCAACAAGGCAACAGCGCTATTCGACCACTCCCGGCAATAACTGGAATTATAATGTGAATTTGAGCTACACAGAGCCGCTCATGAAGAATCTGTTCCTGCAGCTAAGCTACAGCTACAACCAAAGTTATAACAATAGTGACCGTGCGACATATAATTTTGACGAGCTGGCCGAGGATATACTTAATATAAGCCCTGATTTTACACACCCTGATTTTGCTGCAAATCTGGATTTGGCAAAATATCTTGACAATGACTTGAGCCGTTATTCAACCTATCGTACTAAAAAACATGAGGCGGGTATTACATTCAGGTATGTGACAGACAAAATGAATTTGAATGCCGGTGTGACATGGTTGCCACAGCAGACAGAACTCGATTATAAATATCAGGGTATAGATACACTGTTCGACCGCAAGGTGCTTGACTATGTGTCTCCGAACATCCGTTTCCGTTACAAATGGTCAAAACAGACCACACTGAATATCCGTTATCGCGGTTCTACATCACAGCCGTCGATGACTGATCTGATTGACATTACTGATGACTCGAATCCTTTGAATATAACAAAGGGTAACCCGGGATTGAAGCCTTCGTTCTCGAACAATGTGAATGCGAACTTCAACACCTATAATACTGATGCACAGCGTGGAATCAATGTGTTTGCAACTTATTCTAACACAATAAATGCCATTACCCGCAAGGCTACTTATGACGAGGCTACCGGTGCCACAACAACACAGCCCGAGAATATCAATGGTAACTGGAACGTGAACGGAGGTTTTGTATTCAACTCAGCCATTCCTGCAAATACCAAGTTTACCTATAGTACATTTACCGATGGCGGTTACTCAGAAAGAGTCTCGTATATAAGCATGCAGGGTGTTAAGGGTAGTGTAAAGAGTATAGCAAAGACTGTTAACGTGAGCGAGCGTCTGGCTGCAAATTACCGTGCCGACAATTGGGATGTTTCGCTCAACGGTTTCGTACGTTACTCGCACTCAAAGTCTACTGCACAGCCCGAGGACAAGATGAATGTGTTCAACTTCTCTTATGGTCCCAGCGTGAACTACACATTGCCTTGGTACAACATAAAGATTTCAACAAATCTGTCAATGAGTAGCCGTCGTGGTTACAGCGACCCTAATGCAAATACCGATGAACTGTTGTGGAATGCACAATTGTCGGCAAGTTTCTTGTCAAAGAATGCATTGACAGTATCGTTGCAACTGTTCGATATTCTGCAGCAACAGAGCAATATAAGCCGCGTTGTCGAGGCTCTTTATCGTAGAGACTCCGAGAGCAATGCAATATACAGCTATTGCATGCTGAATCTCTCATACAAGTTCAACAAGACCGGTGGCGATGATAAAAAAGGCAAAGCGGCACGTGAATATGGCATGCCGCCGGGAGGTGCGCCAATGGGGCCTCCACCTGCTGGGTTTACACCTCCGGCAGGCCCTCCTCCGAGAATGGGTGGCGGACGCATGTTCTAACAACAAAAGAGATAAAAACCATGGTTTTTATCTCTTTTGTTGTTATATTCGCAAGGGACATGAATTGAGTGATATGTTGGAATTCGGTAATGGCGTAATACTTGGTTGGATATACAGCATTATTGCGGTAATACTTATAATAAATGTAATTCTTAAGAACCGTGATAGTGTAAAGACACTCGCGTGGGTGCTTGTACTCCTCTTCTTACCGCTTATCGGAATATTGCTTTACTTCTTTTTCGGCTACGACAAACGTAAGGAGAAGCTTATAGGCAAGCGCCTTATGTCGCAAATAAACCGTCATACTCTATCGGCCAATGTAAAGCAATATGTTCCGGATCTGCCGCAGGAGTATGCGGCTCTTCATGCATATCTGCGCAATACAGCATCGGCCTATGCCTTACCTGCAGAAAGTGTGGAGGTCATATCCGAAACAAAAGATTTTGCTTTCCGGCTCATGAAGGAACTGGAAAGGGCCGAAAAGCATATACACATGCTGTTCTACATCTTTGAAGACGATGAATTCGGGTGTGCAATACGTGAGATACTGATGCGCAAGGCCCGTGAAGGTGTAGAGGTGCGTTTTATCTATGACAGCGTAGGATGCTGGAAAATCAACAAGGATTTCTTTGACGAAATGCGTAAGGCCGGTGTGTATGTCGAGTCGTTCCTGAAAGTGCATTTCCCTCTTTTTTCAAATAAAGTGAATTTCCGCAACCACCGTAAGTTGGTCATTGTTGACGGCGTTACAGGTTTTATAGGCGGTTGTAATATAGCCGACAGATACGTTACAGGTGGTACCTGGGGATATTGGCGCGATACAGTACTTCATGTACACGGTATGGCTGTGCAGGGATTGCAGTTTACTTTTCTTGTTGATTGGTACTTTGCCAACCATTCGCTTGTCAGCGGAAAGAAATATTTCCCCCAATTGTGTAATGAAACCAATGGAGTATGGATGCAGGTTGTGGCGTCAAACCCTGTAGGTGACGTGCGTACAGTTATGGGAGGATATGTAAAAATGCTATCTTCGGTAAAGAATTATGTATACCTTCAGACTCCCTATTTCATGCCCAATGAGTCATTTATGCTTGCATTGAAGGGGGCTGCATTATCCGGAGTCGATGTCAGGCTTATGATACCTGAAAAATGTGATAATGCTATTGCCGGATATGCTTCAATGTCCTATCTTGGTGACCTATTGAAAGTAGGTGTCAAAGTCTATATGTACAGGACCGGTTTTTTGCATAGCAAAAGCATAGTATGCGATGACTATTTGTCGTCTGTAGGTTCTGTAAATCTCGATTTCCGTAGTTTCTATTATAACTTTGAGGTCACCTCATTTGTATACGACAAAGGAGTTGCGCATAGGTTGAAACAATGTTTTCATGAGGATATGAAAGCCTGTCGCCAACTCACCCTTAACGAGTATAAAAAACGAACAGTATGGCAACGTTGTCTGGAGTCATGTGCAAGGTTGCTTTCGCCGTTAATGTAAAACAGTAACATTGTTACCTTTTTCAGATCTAAATCTGCTATAATCGTTAAAACTATTACATTTGCATTATAAAGTGTTGAATACTAATGTGTGTAAATTTTGTCGTACATAATATGTATAAAAATTGCTGACTGCCAATAATTTGGCAGTCAGCAATTTTTATATAAACACACACAATCCTTATATAATATAATAAATCGCAAATTGCCCGTAGGCAAAATGTAGGTTTACGTTTCCCTTGTCTGTAAATAATTTACAGACAAGGGTGTTTTGTTATACGTTTTATTGAAATTTATGTTTAACTAAATATCTAAATATTATGAAAAATTTGTCAATTTTAGTATTTACACTTTTTGTGTTAACAAGTTGCTCAACAGCAATATTTACAAAGACTGCAACATATACTGAAGTTGGTGTTGCAAAGCCAATTACAGCTGTAATGGCAGACCTAGAAGTCTCTCCTGTGAAAATCTCTCACTTTTTTATTCAAAGAAACTGAAATTTACACTTCCGTAGGAAATATGTCTTACGAAACGTGGATGCTGCGAGAAATCATAATCCTTGCCATGCTCAAAAATGAATATGCCATCCTCTTTGAGCATTCCGCCGTCAAGGACCATGTCTGGTATCTCTTTCAGCTCCTTGAGTGCATATGGTGGGTCGGCAAATATTATGTCGTATTTTCCACCGGAGCGGCGTAGAAAACGGAATACGTCGTCACGTACAATTCTCCAGCCTTTGTCATCAAGTGTTGCCTGGCTCTTCTTAAGGAAACTGAAATGAAGCGAATCCATCTCTACCGATACAACTTCGGTACATCCTCTTGAGAGTAGTTCAAGACTGATGCTTCCTGTTCCCGAAAAAAGGTCAAGCGCCTTGCACTCTTCAAAGTCAATAATGTTGTTGAGGATATTGAAAAGATTCTCCTTGGCAAAGTCTGTAGTCGGTCGTGCCTTGAAGTTGCGTGGAATGTCAAAATGACGCCCTTTATATTTGCCGCTTATTATTCGCATAATATTAGTGCCTGAAGGTCAAATGGTATTCCTTCAATCCTGTTCAGTAGGGTTGAAGGGAACAGCTCATTTGGGTTTATACGTTTAATGTTCCTGATGAATTGCGAAGCTTCGTGTGAAAAGCTGTCAACTTTATTGTCTCCACAAAGATAGAGTGTATCATCGGTCTGCGACAGCCCCGTTTCCTTCCAGATGCTCAGCATATAGAACAATATGTTTGCGCTCTCTTCTTTACGGAATATATTGGTCAATCCGGCCTTTTCATCCTTCATGGATATGATAATGGTAAGGTCGTTGTAAAGATAAGCAAGCATGTATTGCTTGTCGGTCATAGGCTTGTATCCCAAATAACCTATAATTATGCTTGCCGGGTTATAGAATGTCACATCACCCAATTCCTTTATCGCTTCGTATATGCTTGTCTCTACGGAGAATATTATGGTGAACCCCTGTGCATTGAGTTTGTTTGCAATAATTTCACCTCCGCAACTCTTTGGGAAACAATAACTGAAGAATTGTTTGTAGTCTTCTGTATTGTCGTGTGCGGTTGGAATACATGTGTATTCGTCGGTTTCAATTATTGCTTTTATATCATATTTCTCACCGGGTATGATGAGAGGGCACTCCTCGACTGCAGAACGTATGTTCGATGCCATGCTGCGTTCTTCATCGGGCGTGTATGCGAAGTACCTTATGCTGTCAGGATTTGATGGTATATAGGTGCAAAAACAAAATCCATTCGTACTTATACGAATGGATAATGTTTTTCTTTGTGTAGTATTCTTTGTCACAGTGGTAATTACCATTCCCAGTTACCGGCGTTGTTGTTTGCCTCTTTTACGCTACCGACACGACGGCAAGGTATGATTTTAACAATCTCCTCATCGTATTCGTCGTACATAGGCTCACCCTGAGCGTTAAGAACCGGCTCACGTCTAACCTGTGTAACCTTTTTCTTGACACCGAGAATGAAGTTGTCATACTCCTGCTTGTTGATGTCTGCAAGATACTGCTCAAAGTCAGCTCTAGCCTCGAAAAGCTGTGTATAGCCACCGCCAGCCTTTGAGATACTGTCTGTCAACAAAGTGAACTTCTCGCCTTTACCATAAGGAATGTAAGGCAGTGAGTCAACAGGGTAGTTGGGGTTGTGATAGAGAGTGTCAATCAATGATACCCATGTTGTATCACGACGGAAACCGCGAAGATCGGCGCCTTCTGCATTCATTGCATTGATTTCGTCAATAAGCTTCCAATCGTTCTTTTCTTCTGCATTCTTGAGAAGTTCAAGGAAGATACGGTCAGCATCGTCTGGAGACAATGTGAGTTCTCTTGTCTTTCTTCTTTCCTTTTCAAGTTCGGCAACCTTTTCAAGCTGACGGTCGTTCAGTTCAAGAGCTTTTTTAACAGTGTAAACCTTGTTTGTCTTTACAAAGTTGATCAGAGTGTCAAAATCATTGGCGTAACGTCCTTTTGCTCTAAAATACTCAACCTGAGCATTCTTGATATCTATCAGACGATAGATTACGGCACTGTCACGTTTTGATCTGATCTCTTCAAACTGAATGGGACTCATTACGCTGCGGAAATTGACAATGACAAGAATCACAGCAAGTACTCCCAAAACTACTTTTAATAGGGTTTTCATTGTTCTATATTTTTTATTTATGTATTTTCGTGTCACAAAAATAAGATAAAAAAACGAAAATTCGTTTTATAGACTAACTTTTTATTGATACCAAGTGATAAATAAATATTTAGCTTCGCAAATTAAAACAAATTTTCCGTTCAATGCAACATCTCAACAGGAAAAATCACTGGAATTGATATCGGAATTTATAATTTCCGGCAACGACAGGAAAATATTTCTTCTTTGTGGATATGCAGGAACCGGAAAAACGTCGCTTGTGTCGGCACTTGTCCGTACAATGGAGCAACTTGGGCGCAAAACAGTGCTTCTTGCCCCCACCGGCAGAGCTGCAAAAGTATTTTCTTCCTATTCGGGGAAGAGTGCTTATACAATCCATAAATGGATATACCGTCAAAAGTCAATGCTCGATGCATCGCAGTTTACCCTTATGGAAAACAGGGCTTCGAACACCCTCTTTATAGTTGATGAAGCATCGATGATATCCAATGCCGGTGTGTCGAACTTTGGCTCCGGAGCGTTGCTTGACGACCTTGTGGAATTTGTTTATTCGGGAAACGGATGCTCATTGCTCATGCTCGGCGATACGGCGCAGTTACCTCCTGTAGGTGAGGAGTGCTCACCGGCACTTTCTCAGGATTATCTCCGTTCCATGTTTCTTGACGTTACAACGGTGGAACTTACACAGGTCATGCGTCAGCTCCACGGCTCCGGTATACTCTCCAATGCAACAATGTTGCGTGAACTGATATCTCTTGGTGAAACATTCTCGTTGCCTAAAATAAGACTTGACGGGTATGCCGATGTCTGCCGTGTTCAGGGCGATGAACTCATTGAAGCAATAGAGAATTCATACGGTGATGTTGGAATGAATGATACAATTGTGTTGTGTCGCTCCAATAAACGTGCCAATGTCTATAACGAAGGTATACGCCGCCGCATTCTTTATCGCGAAGAGGAGTTGAGTAGGGGAGACCTTCTCATGGTTGTCAAGAATAACTACTATTGGCGGGAAGTACTTGGTAAAGAGGACAAGACATTACTCGATAAACTCGATTTCATCGCCAACGGTGACATGGCCGAAATAATTCGTGTAGGTGGCATTGAAGAGATGTATGGTTTCCGTTTTGCCGATGTGACCCTTTCTCTTGTCGATTATGACGACTGTGAAATAGATGTAAAGATTATGCTCGACACGCTCATGAGCGAGTCGCCTTCGCTCACAAGAGATGAGAGTGAAAGGCTCTTCAATGCGGTGTGGGAGGATTATCCCGAAATACGTTCAAAGAGAAAACGTATGGAGCAGGTGCGCAATAATCCTTATTATAATGCCATTCAGGTAAAGTATGGATATGCCGTTACCTGTCATAAGGCGCAGGGTGGTCAATGGCGCCGTGTTTTTCTTGACCAGGGCTTCCTGTCACAAGATATGGTCGGCGTCGATTATTACAGGTGGCTTTATACAGCCTTTACCCGTGCAAGTGAAAAACTTTATTTGGTTAACTGGAGTGATAAACAGACGGAGCGACTTTGAAGTCGCTCCGTCTGTTTATTATCCTATAATTTCGAATACCTTGTCTATTGCGGCCTTTATACCGGCAGGGTTCTTACCGCCTGCCTGTGCAAAGTGTGCCTGACCGCCACCGCCACCCTGCATTTCGCGTGCAGCCTGGCCTACAATCTTGCCGGCGTTGATACCACGCTCAACGAGGTCGGCACTTACTGAAATTGTCAACTGTGGCTTGTCGTTGTATATGCTACCCAAAACAACGAGAAGGTTTTCGGGTTGCTCCTGACGTAACATGAAAGCGATATCCTTTACTGTTGCAGGTGCTGCTGGCAATATTGCGCTGATATAACGCATTCCGCCTTTCTCCTTGATGCTACCAAGCAATTCGTTCTTTGTCATCGTAGCCTTCTCCTTTGCATACTCTTCAATCTCCTTCTTCAATTCAGCATTCTCTACGATTGATTTTGCAATGGTAGCTTTGAGGTTAGGTACATTGTTGAACAGAGCATGAATCTCCTTCATCAATGTCTGCAACTTGTAGAAGTGGTTTTCGAGAGCCTCACCAGTGATTGCCTCGATACGGCGTACACCGGCAGCAACAGAACTTTCGCTGGTAATCTTAACCATACCAATCTTTCCTGTAGATGATACGTGTGTACCACCGCAGAACTCAATAGAAGTACCGAACTGGACTACGCGTACATGGTCGCCGTACTTCTCACCGAAGAGTGCTATAGCACCAAGCTTCTTCGCCTCCTCAATGGGGATATTGCGGTAGTCAGTGAGAGCAATGTCTTCGCGGATGCGTGCATTTACTATGCGCTCTACCTGCTCAATCTCCTCATCGGTAACCTTCTGGAAATGTGAGAAGTCGAAACGTATACCCTCTGGTGTCACGAGTGAACCCTTCTGCTCAACGTGTGTACCAAGAACCTGGCGCAGAGCCTGGTCAATCAAGTGTGTACATGAGTGGTTTGCCGCACATGCCGCACGTTTCTCCTTGTTTACCTCTGCAATGAATGTTGCCGCAGGGTTTGCAGGCAACTGCTTTGTTATGTGGATAGGAAGGTTGTTCTCCTTCTTTGTGTCGATAACCTCGATACGCTCATTACCACATACAAGGTAACCGCAGTCTCCTACCTGACCACCGCTTTCAGCGTAGAAAGGAGTATCCTTCAGAACAATCTGGTAAAGAGTCTGGTTCTTCTGCTTTGTCTGGCGGTAACGGAGGATTGTTGTCTCATATTCTGTGTTGTCATATCCCACAAATGTGCAGTCGCCCTCGTTTACTGTTGTCCAGTCGCCGTTCTCTACAGCGGCAGCGTTACGTGCACGTGTCTTCTGCTTGAGCATCTCCTCGTCGAACTGCTCCATGTTTACAGTAAGACTATTCTCGCGAAGGATAAGCTGTGTCAAGTCAATTGGGAAACCGAATGTGTCATAGAGTGTGAATGCCTCAACACCGCTAATTTCGTTCTTGCCGTTCTCCTTTGTTGCTGCCATGATCTTGTCGAGCATGCCCATACCGGTTTCAAGAGTACGGAGGAAAGAATCCTCTTCCTCTTTCATCACCTTTGTGATAAGCTCCTGCTGCTGTTTCAATTCAGGATAAGCATCGCCCATGTTCTCAATGAGAGTAGGTACAAGCTTGTACATGAATGCCTGCTTCTGACCAAGGAATGTGTATCCGTAACGTACTGCACGGCGCAGGATGCGGCGGATAACATAACCGGCCTTGGCATTTGAAGGCAACTGACCGTCTGTTATTGAGAAAGATATTGTACGTATGTGGTCTGCAATCACGCGCATAGCAACGTCTGTCTGGCTATCCTCGCCGTACTTCTTGCCGGAAATCTCGCCGATAGCCTTGATTATAGGCTGGAATACGTCGGTGTCATAGTTTGACTGTTTGCCCTGCAATGCCATGCAAAGACGCTCGAAGCCCATACCGGTGTCGATAACCTTTGCTGGGAGCTCCTCGAGGTGACCGTCGGCCATGCGGTTGAACTGCATGAACACGAGGTTCCATATCTCGATAACCTGTGGGTGTGAGCCGTTTACAAGGTCACGACCGTTAATCTTTGCTCTCTCCTCGTCATCACGGAGGTCAATGTGTATCTCTGAACATGGACCGCATGGACCTGTATCGCCCATTTCCCAGAAGTTGTCCTTGTGGTTACCGTTGATGATGCGGTCTGCAGGGAGGTGCTTTTCCCAAATGGCAGCAGCCTCGTTGTCACGTGCAAGACCTTCGGCCTCGCAACCCTCGAATACAGTCGCGTACATACGGTTAGGGTCAAGTTTTACAACTTGTGTAAGGTATTCCCATGCCCAGTTGATGGCGTCTTCCTTGAAATAGTCACCGAAAGACCAGTTGCCGAGCATCTCGAACATTGTGTGGTGGTATGTATCGTGTCCAACCTCTTCAAGGTCGTTATGCTTACCGCTTACACGGAGACACTTCTGTGAGTCTGCAACACGCTTGCTTTTTGCAGGGCTGTTGCCAAGGATAATATCCTTGAACTGGTTCATACCGGCGTTGGTGAACATCAGTGTCGGGTCGTCTTTAACGACCATGGGAGCTGAAGGTACAATAAGGTGACCCTTCTGCTCAAAGAACTGTTTGAAAGATTCTCTGATTTCTTTAGATGTGAGCATATATTTATCGTTTTATTGTTTCCGATTCTTGTTATTGCCGGGTAATAGCTATAGTTTACCCAAACTTTGCAAAGTTACAATATTTTATTAAATATTGTCGTTTGCATTGCAGAAAATCTTATGTTTTATTATCTTCGCAAAGTAATTTTCAAGGAATGAAAAAGGTCTATTACACATATAACCCCGAAACTAAAAGCTACGAACGCGTGTATACCTCCTTTGCGCAGAGAGTTTTTGCTGTTGTGCGCAAAGCGTTCATGTTCCTTATTTTCGGTGGTCTTGCATTCCTTGTTTTCTATCTTCTCATAGACAGGCCAACCGCTCAGGAGTTTGAGAACGAGAACTCACAGCTCCTTGCCCAGTACCGCATTATCTCTTCGCGCCTTGACCGTGCAATGACCGTGCTGCAGGATATACAACAGCGCGATGACAACCTCTACCGTGTCATGCTCAATGCCGACCCTGTGCCCGAAAAGGAACGTAATGCAGGGTATGCAGGAACGAACCGCTATGATGAACTTCTTGGAATGAACAATGCCGAACTCCTTGTGGAGACAACGCAGAAACTTGACCTGCTCGAAAAGCAGCTATATATGCAGATAAAATCCTTTGATGAGATTGTATCCCTTGACAAGGATGCCGAAGAGCGCTTGCGACACATCCCGGCAATACAACCTATCTCAAACCGCGATTTGAAGAGAACAGCATCGGGCTACGGTTACCGAATAGACCCTGTGTACAAGGTGCGTAAGTTCCATAAGGGAATGGACTTCTCATGTGACAGACGCACTCCCGTGTATGCCACAGCCGACGGAGTGGTGGAAAATGCAAAATGGATGTCGGGTTACGGATATACGGTAGTTATTGACCATGGATACGGTTATAAGACACTGTATGGACACCTTCTTGACAAGAAATTCCTTGTAAAGAAAGGGCAGAAGGTGGTACGCGGTGAGCAGATAGCACTCAGTGGTAATTCGGGCAAGAGTACAGGTCCCCACCTGCATTACGAAGTCATTGTAAAGGGTAAACACGAGAACCCAATCAACTACTATTTCATGGACCTTGATGCCGACGGTTATGACCAGATGCTTCAGATGGCAGAGAACCACGGCAAAATATACGATTGATATGGCACTGAACACGAATAAGGATTTGAAGATGTACTACTCCATAAAGGAGGTCGCGGCGATGCTGTCGGTAACGGAGACTACTTTGCGCTATTGGGAAACAGTCTTCCCTCAGGTAAAGCCCTATAAGGGAGCCAATGGAGTACGTCGTTATACTAAAGAGGATATAAAGACCCTGCGTACTGTCTATCATCTTGTTAAGGAACGCGGTTTGACCCTCTCCGGTGCCAGGAAACAGTTTCGCTACGGAGGCCCAAAGGAGACAGCCGAGACCAACAGCGATGTCATTGACCGCCTGAAAGGAATAAAGGAAGAATTACTTGCATTGAAGGAGCAACTCGACGTTATATAATAGAACAAACAAGCGCCCTACGGGGTGCTTGTTTGTTCTATTATATATTCCTGTTCTTATTCAAAATTATAGTTGTAGAAATCATAAACATTTTCGCGGTTATCCTATTCTGGCGATAGTCTTTATGTTCTTGATTTTCTTCAAATTTTCGCAGATGTTCTTTACATCATCCACATCGTGTACATTTATCCAGAACGTTCCTTCGAAAATGCCGTTGTTGCTTTCAAGGTGCATTTTCTGAATATTGGCGTTGAGTTGCTGCGAAATGATTGTGGTAATCTCATGCAGAACTCCCATGTCGTCTATACCTGAAATATGTATGGGGACAACAAAATAGAGTTGTTTGTGTGTCTCCCATTTTGCTGCAAGAATCCTGTCGCCGTGGCTACTCTTCAGTGTGTTGGCTACGGTGCAGTTGCGCTTGTGTATTATAATGTGCTTGTCCTCATCGTAGTACCCCAAAACATCATCGCCGGGGATGGGGTTACAGCAGTCTGCAATGATATAACTGCTCTTGAGACTCTCTTCGGTGAGGTTAATCGGTGTCTTGCGGTCAATAGCTTCGTGTATCTCCTTTGTGACCTCTTCTTTCTTCTTGTCGCGGTTGAACGAGAATATCGATGCAAAGCTTAGTTTTTTGTTGCCCAGCAATGCGTCCTTGTCATCGTTACCCGGTACAATTGTACCTTTACCAATTGCAATGAGCAACTCTTCACGGTCTTTCTTCTTGTGTAGTTTGCACAGCTTTTCAATGTTGCTTGCGTGGTTGCCAAGTCCTTCCTTCTCAAGGAATGTGTTCAGTTTCTCTTCACCTTCGTTCTGCATCAGTCGTTGCTGTCTGCGCAGTGCGGCATGTATTTTTGTACGTGCCTTGGCTGTTGTGACAAACGAAAGCCAGCTTTCGTCAACCCTTGGTGCATTTGATGTCAAAATCTCTACCTGGTCACCGCTTTGCAACAGGTGATTGAGCGGGACAAGCTTGTGGTTTACCTTTGCACCAATGCAGTGGTTGCCAAGGAATGTATGTATGCTGTATGCGAGGTCAAGCGCAGTACAGTTCTGCGGCATTGTCTTTATATCGCCCTTTGGTGTAAATACGAAAATCTCTGTAGCGTACAGGTTGAGTTTTATGGTGTCAAGGAAGTCTAGGGCATTGGGCTGTGGGTCGTCAAGTATCTCTTTTATGGTGTGCAACCAGTTGTCGAGCTGTTCATCGTTTGAACTTTCGCCCTGGCTCTTGTATTTCCAATGCGCGGCGATACCTTTCTCCGCCATCTCATTCATCTTCTCACTTCTTATCTGCACCTCTATCCACTCGCCATAGTTGCTCATGAATGTGGCGTGCAGTGCCTTGTAGCCGTTGGTTCTTGGCTTGTTCACCCAGTCGCGAAGGCGGTCGGGGTGTGCGTTGTAAAGTTTCGTGAGGGCAATGTATATGTTGAAGCACTCGTTGTTCTCATCGCGTCCTTCGCGTGGTTTGAATATGATACGTACAGCAAGAATGTCGTAAATGTCCTCAAAGGCAACATGCTTCTTCTGCATCTTGTTCCAAATGGAGTAGGGCGATTTCACTCGTCCGATAATCTCATATTCGAGTCCCATGGCATCGAGTTGTTCGCGTATTGGCTGTGTAAATTCGTAGTACAGCTTGTCGCGCTCCAGCTGGGTCTTTTCAATCTTCTTCTCGATGCGTGAATACTCTTCGGGGTGCTCGTACTGGAAGCTTAGGTTTTCAAGTTCGGTCTTGATGCGGCTCAGTCCCAAACGGTATGCAATCGGTGCATATATATATAATGTCTCGCCGGCAATCTTGTACTGTTTGTTTACCTGCATAAATTTGAGCGTGCGCATGTTGTGCAGGCGGTCGGCAATCTTTATGAGGATCACACGTATATCCTCGCTCATCGTGAGCAACAGTTTCTTGAAGTTTTCGGCCTGTTCCGACGCATGCGCTCCGAACACGCCTCCTGCAATCTTTGTCAAGCCGTTGACAATTTCGGCAATCTTGTCGCCGAACAGGTTCCTGATATCCTCTACGGTATAGTCAGTGTCCTCAACCACGTCGTGCAACAGTGCTGCACATATGGATGTCGAGCCAAGTCCAATCTCTTTGCATACGATACGTGCAACGGCAAGCGGGTGCATTATGTAGGGTTCACCACTGTGGCGTCTTACACCTTTATGTGCCTGACGTGCGAAGTTGAAAGCCTTGGTTATCAGTTCAACTTTCTTGCGGTGCTGCGATGCCAGATATATATCCAGCAACTCCTGAAAGGCGGCGTTTATGGCTGCCTCCTCTTCCATAATCCTTTTCTCTTCGTTGCTCTCCATGACCGGTTAGTATATGTTGAGATATTTTCCTGCCCTGATATTGGTGTTTGTCATTCCGTTCCACTTCATAATCTGTTTTACGGTGACCCTGTATTTGAGTGCGATGCTGCCGAGTGTCTCACCACTCTTTATCTTGTGACGCTTGAGAGTGCCTCGTCCTCCGTCGTTTGCTTTTGCCTGTTTCAGCATCTCGGCAATGCTTTCTCTTGGGAAGAATTCCTTCTCCTTGTGTCTGTATATGCTGTCCTCGTTCGCAAGGAAGTCAGTGACAAGGTTGTTCGACAAACGCAATACATACGGTTCGTTCTCGCCGGGGATAATGTCCTTGATATATTGCGGGTTCAGCGCTCTAATCTCTTCAATATCAGCACCGCACACCTCTGTAATCTGTTTGAAATGGAGGTTCTTGGAAATATGCACGGTGTCTGTTGTTATTGTGGTCTTTGGCTCCAATGGTCTAATACCATGTTCCTTGTGATAGGTCATAATATAGTTCGCAGCAATGAACATCGGCAGGTATCCACGTGTCTCGCGGGGAAGCCACCAGTATATGTCCCAGAAATCACTCTTTCCACCTGAACGTACAATAGCCTTCTTAACATTTCCCGGTCCACAGTTGTAAGCGGCAATGGCAAGTTCCCATTTTCCGAACAGTTTGTACAGGTCGGCAAGGTAGCGTACAGCAGCCTTCGTCGATTTTATCGGGTCGAAACGCTCGTCAATGTAATTATTCGACTTTAGTCCGTACAGTTTTGCAGTAGAGAACATGAACTGCCACAATCCCTTCGCGTTGACTCTTGAAACGGCCTTGGGGTTCAGTGCCGACTCGATTATAGGCAGGTATCTCAGTTCGTGTGGTATTCCTGCACGGTCAATTTCCTCCTCAATGATAGGCATGTAGAACTCAGACATTCCCAGCATATATGCCACCAGTGAACGGTTCTTTCCGGTATATGAGTCGATGCACGACCTTACTATCCTGTTATATGGCATTTTAACGATTGTTGGCATGCTCTGCAGGCGCTCGGCATACAGCGTGTCCGATATTTTTATGTTTGCAGCGCTGTCAATCTCGCAGTTGAGTTTGCTCAACAGGTTACGTGCCTGCCAGCAGTTGAGCATGCTGTCGATCTCCTGCAGCATATAGTCGGGCATTTCGAATGTTATGCTGTCGTTTGATACAGCCATTATGCTGTCCGGTGCAGCAATGTTTTCAGTGCCGGCATTGTCGGGAGTGGTGGCGATGTTGGTCAATGAATCTATAGCAAATGTGCTGGCCATGCTGTTTGTGGCAAGCAAAATGTATATTGTCAGTGCTGTGATATATTTCTGCATTTGTATTATATGTTCTGTTAATCAAAATGTTATGTGACAGTTGAAACCGTAATATCCCTTGTCTCGCGAGTATTCGTTTCCCGGCATTACCTGTGGCTCGATTGAGAGGTTTATGTCATCGCTTATGTCAAAACTCGAAAGTGAAGCATCGACGTATGCATCGATTACTGAAAGTGCGTATACTCCAATAGTGGCGAATATACTCATGTCACGCCAACGGCGGTAACGGTCCTTTCTCTTCTTGAACACGGTCTTTAGGTACTCCTTGTTTGCCTCAAAGTTGTATCCCGGTCTAAAGAAGTCCTTGAACGAATCTGTGTTCGGGTCGCTGTCCATGATGTCAAGATATGCCTGACGGTAATCCTTGTACATCTGGCCGTTCCAGTTGTATGCATACATACACCCAACGAAACCGCCGTATACTATAGGCAGTTTCCAGTATTTGCGGTTATATATCTGTCCTCCGCCGGGTATTATCAGTGCCAGCCATGTTGCGGTCTCCGTGTCGGGCTTCCAAATCTTCTTTGGTTCTATCTTTGTCGTTTTAGCGCTGTCGGGAATAATGATGTCACTGTCAGTGATGATATTGCGGTATACGCTGTCAGCAATGATGGCATCTCGCTTCAGGCTTGCATCAATAAGTGAATCGCCGGCAGTTTCCATCTCTGCTGTCAGCGATTGCGCCATAGCTCCTGTGCTGCAAATGAACAGTAACAAGGTTATGATTAATCCGTATGTCAATCGGATTTTCTGCACCTGCTTATTGTTTTAGCTTGTCGAACAATGCTATTATACGTTCCAGTTCCTGCTCATCCTTGAACTTGATGCTGATTTTTCCGTTTCCTTTTGCCGAGCATGTCAGCTGTACCGGTGTCTGGAAAAACTGTGTCAGGTGTTTCTTGAGCTGGTGGTATGTGTCGTCCTGTTTCTTGTCGCTCTTTGTCTTTGCTTCCTGAGTGTTGTTCTGCTCCTTTATCTTGCGTATGACCTCCTCGACTTCACGCACTGAATAACCGTTGCTTACAACCTCGTTGAAAACCTTTATCTGGTCGGCATGTGATTGCAAGGCGAGTAGCGCCTTTGCATGTCCCATGTCAATTACCTTCTCCTTGAGTGCAACCTGTATGTTTCCCGGCAGTTTAAGCAGACGCAGGAAGTTTGCGATGGTAGCACGTCCTTTGCCCACACGCTTGCTCAACTGCTCCTGTGAGAGGTCATACTGTTCAATCAACTGCTGGTAGGCCAATGCAATTTCAAGCGGGTTGAGATCCTCGCGCTGGATATTCTCAATAAGGGCCATCTCCATTGTATCCTTGTCGTTGGCATTGAGGATATACGCAGGGATAGAACTCTTGCCAGCCAGCTGTGATGCACGGAAACGTCTCTCTCCGGCAATAATCTGGTAGCTGTCGTCATCGTTCTTGCGCAGTGTAATAGGCTGTATGACACCAAGTTCCTTTATCGATTCGGCAAGTTCCTGCAGTGCCTCCTCGTTGAATTCGCGTCGTGGCTGGTTGGGGTTGGCGTGGATTTTATCAAGTTCAATCTCGCCTATAGAAGAAGATGCAGCAGGGCGTAACGCTTCTGTTGAAATCAAAGCGTCGAGTCCGCGTCCAAGTGTGAATTTTTGTTTTGCCATTATATGGTAGTTTCAATAATCAGTTATTTCTCTTGATAATCTCGTCAGCAAGTGAAAGATAGTTCTTTGCACCGGTCGATTCTGCGTCGTACATAATCACAGGAATACCCATGCTCGGAGCCTCTCCAAGTCTGATATTTCTTTGTATGACAGTCTCGAACACCAGTTCGCGGAAATGTTTCTTCACCTCGTTGTATACCTGATTGCTCAATCGCAAGCGTGAATTGAACATTGTGAGCAGGAAACCTTCGATGTCAAGCTTCGGGTTCAGGTTCGACTTGATTATCTTGATAGTGTTCAACAGTTTGCTTATACCCTCAAGTGCGAAATATTCACACTGCACCGGTATGATGACAGAATCGGCAGCTGTGAGCGCGTTGACTGTAATCAGTCCAAGTGACGGTGAACTGTCGATGAGTATATAGTCGTACTTGTCCTTGATTGGCTGGAGTGCATCACGCATGATTTTCTCCCTGTTCGGCATGTCGAGCATCTCAATCTCTGCTCCCACAAGGTCAATGTGTGACGGGGTTATATCCAATCCCTTTACGCATGTTTGGTGTATTCCCTGTTCCGGAGCAGCCTTGTTTATGAGGCATTCGTATATTGAACACCCGATGTTGCGTATATCAATGCCTAAACCTGACGAAGCGTTAGCCTGCGGGTCAGCGTCTATTACGAGAACCTTCTTTTCGAGTGTTGCCAGCGAAGCCGCCAGGTTAATCGTTGTTGTAGTTTTGCCAACTCCACCTTTCTGGTTGGCCAATGCTATTATTTTTCCCATATTCTTTGATATTCAATACATTTTGTGTTGCATCACTCTCTTTTGGACTGCAACCCTTTGGGTTGCGAAGTTACAAAAAAATAAAGATTGTTTTCTATAAAAAGAGATTAACTTATTAACAAACGGTTGAAAACCTGTCATAAAAAATGTTACAC
Source organism: Bacteroidaceae bacterium (assembly GCA_045630965.1). GTDB lineage: Bacteria > Bacteroidota > Bacteroidia > Bacteroidales > Bacteroidaceae > HGM04593. The sequence continues at coordinate 61,535 of JAZQTU010000012.1, forward strand.
AGCCGCGGCTGTGTTACATTTTTTATGATAATTGCTGCTATATGTCGTTTATTCAACGATGAAACGCAGTGATTGCATCTTCTCATTGTATGTGGCAACGGCAATGTACAGGCCTTTTGAAAGACCGGCGGTTGATGCGCAGTTGTCTTTGACTTCCTTTACGCATCTTCCGTCGGGAGAGAATATGGCAATGTGCTCACAGTTCTCTTCGGCGCGAATTTCTCCATTCTCGTAATTTAGCACATTGCTGTCAATATCTTTTACCAGTGTGTATTCCTCCTTTGAAATGAGTTTGACGGTATAGCTTCCGGAACGTGAAATATCCCTTTCTTCAAGCCTGTCGCCCGAAGCAATCAGGTATTTAATTCCCTTGGCTATAGCCGATTGTGTCCACTGTATTGACCAAAGGTCGCCCATTTTTGTAAGCAGGTATGTATTCCAGTCGCTGTAGTACTGGTTTGTACCGAATACGCCATATTCGTTCATGTAACGTCCGTCGGCATTGCTTGTTATTTTGTAACAATTTTTTCCTTTTGAGTCAATTGAGATAACCCACTCTTGAGCAACACCGGGCTCTGCAACCTCTTTGAACGTTGGAGTGCCTCCGCTGCTTTTAATGTTCGTGTTGGTGAGATACCTCTCCCCGTCCATTATGTAGTAAATGCCTCCATCCTCGATGAGGTTACCATTTGGCTCTCCTCCCAAAGGAACAATGTCGAAAATGTATTTGTCAGGGAGCGCTTCATTTGAATTTCCGGTTGTGATACGTGTATCGCTGACACTCCAGAATTTGTCTCCGGCGCTTCCTGCATTCCTTATTGCATACTTTCCGTTAGCCAGCAGGGTAATCTCGTATGTGTGCCATATAGCTTCGTACGGGTTGGTTTTGTTGCTTACTGTAAACGCACCTTTCTCGTTGAGGTAGCGGTTGTCTTCAAGGTTAATTATTTTATAACGGTTGGTACTTGGGTCAACAGTGATTTTCCACTCCTGACGCTGTGGACGTACATCATCAATGGCTGCCTGGAACTGTGGAACGCTGCTTGCAACATTCGGCTGTGTATTGGTTAAGTATCTGCCATTGTGCATAATGTAGTATGTGCCATTTTCAAGAACCTGTGCCGGGAAAACATCGTTACGGTAGTCATATTTCTCTTTGTATTCAGCAACAAGCGTTCCAAGTTTCTCCTTTACGAATGGCTCTACATAGAGTGTTGCAACAACTGGTGTGGCACTTTTGAGTGAGCCGGCAAAGTCACGTGAACGCAATGCAGCCTGTGCTGTGTCATACTCTTTGTAGCGCAGGTAGCTGTTGATGAAACTGTCCGGGTTTTCACATACTATGGCATTGTTCATCTCAACAAGGCTTACACCTTTCTGTCCCATGTACTTCATGGCAAGAATCCATGGTTCAATCTCTTTTGTGAGTGCCTGCGCCTCGTCTGTTGCAAGCAGAGTCTCCGCTGTTGTGACAAACTTGTTGAACTGCTCTCCTACAGCATTGTATGCCGCAATCCTGTCACTTGCTATTTTGCTGTCAAAAGTCTCTTTTGCCTTAACGAACTCAGGTGACTCGTTCCATAGACGCAAACCATGGACGGTAGAGCCCAAATCAACGTTGTTTTCGCAGAAGAAACGGAAAACCTCGTAGTTTTCGGGCATTATATATTCAAGCGCAGCCTCCCACGATTTGTCACTGTCGTATGCAGTCATGTTCCATGTGTAGTCTCCAATGCTGAAGAGGGAAACCTTTGAAGCCTCGGCATACTCCATGGGGTTTGATACGAATCCCGAAAGCATGTCGGCTATGTCAAGGTCATTGCCGTATGTGGGGCCCATGAGCAGGTGGTTTATGCAATAGTCGGTGACGGGATAGTTGAGCCAAATATATGCATTGCGCTGTATCTTGTTGTTTATGAAACTCATGTCACTCTTGTTTATCATGTCTACAACGCCGTTTCCGGTCCACATGATGTTTGTCTCCTTGTCCATGGTACTGCCAAGTTGGGTAAGGTAGTTGCTGCCTCCTCCTATATAATCCTTGTTGTACTCCGTTGGACACATTATGAGAGGAGAAACATCCGAGTGCTTCTTTACGAATTCAGAATTTATGTAATTGAGGTATTCAGCCTGTTTGTCACCTTTCGACTGCTCACTGCCGAATATATCATCAAAGAATATTGCAAAATCCCTGATTCCCAGTTCGTACATCTTTTCCAATTTGTCTATTGAAGCCTTGCGGTCGGCATCGCTCCATTGTATGTCTCCTCCCGGGTGTAGAGCCCACACGAAACGTACTTTATGGCGTGCAGCATCAGCTGCCAATTTTGCTATGCGCTCACCGTCGGCTTGGGGATATGGCTCGCGCCATTTGCTCTTGTGGTAAGCATCATCCTTTGGGCCGTATATGTAAATGTTCATTTTTGTCTCTCCGAACATCTTGAAAAGGCTGTTTCTGTCTGCATCGCTGTAAGGGTTTCCGTAGTAGCCTTCAACCAATCCGCGTTGTGGAACGCTCGGGAAGTCTTTTATTGTAGCGCACATTACATTTGGCTGTTTTGCCATCTGTATGAATGTCTGTACACCGTAGAATGTACCGGCGTTGTCGTTTCCGGCAATGACAACCATGTTGTTGCTTACAGCAAGGTAATATCCTTCAGCCTTTTGAGGGATGAGGCTCTCATATGCAGCAACGGCAGCATCGCCTCTCTCTCCAATAATGAGCTGTACGGAGCCGCTTCCGGTGTTGAATCTGCTGTTGAACAGCATAATGGCATCGTCGTCGGCATCATTCTCGCCAGTTATTGTAAATTGGCTGTCGTTTGCAAACGCAACCTCATCGCCCCACGCAATCTCCTGCGGTCTTGGAAATATCTCTGCCTGTTGTGCATTGGCTGCTAATGCAAAAGTCAAAGCCGGCAATAGCAGAATTCTCCTGAAAAATCCTTTCATAATCTCTTTTTATTTTTATTGTTCCATGCGAAGATATGTAATTAGGATGAATTAGACAATTTTTTTATATCTTCGCGTGTATAAATGATTGTTGACTATGAATAAAAGACCATTGATATTAGTTTCCAACGATGACGGCTACATGGCCAAGGGTATAAATTCTCTTTTGCAGGTGCTCAAGGAGTTCGGCGATGTCATAGCCGTAGCGCCTCATACAGGACGCTCGGGTAAGGGATGTGCCATAACCAGCGAGACACCGATAAAGGCAAAACTGATCTCTTCGGAACCTGGACTTGATATCTATTCATGTACAGGAACACCTTGTGACTGTGTGAAGCTTGCGTGCCATGCGATTGTTCCGCGTACCCCAGACCTGGTCATCGGCGGAATCAATCATGGCGACAATTCCGCTGTCAATGCGCACTATTCTGGAACGATGGGTGTTGTAATGGAAGGTTGCATGAAAGGAATTCCCTCCATAGCCTTTTCATTGTGCTCCCACGATGCCGATGCCGATTTTTCGCCCACATACGATGTCATACGCAAAGTTGTAGCCAACGTGCTCGAACGTGGTTTGCCATACGGCAGTTGTCTGAATGTGAATTTTCCCGATATTCCGGTGTATAAAGGCGTAAAGGTCTGTCGTCAGGCGTATGGAACTTGGGTGAACGAGTGGGCAGAACACGACCATCCGCGTGGTGGCAAATGGTGGTGGCTGACAGGCGAATTTGTTATTGATGACAATGACGAAACAGCCGATAGGGTAGCCCTTGACAATGGCTACGTGGCAATAACCCCTACAAAAATAGACCTTACCGATTACGACCTGCTCAACGACATGCAGGAGTGGGGATTGTAATGTAACAGGGCGGTGCCAACGTGGTGTGCAAAGCTATAATATCAATTGTATCAGAACAAGAACAATGAAATACTATCTTATAGTCGGTGAAGCTTCAGGCGACCTTCATGCGTCCAACCTGATGAAAGCGATAAAGGCGGTCGATGCTGCCGCACAGTTTCGTTTTTTCGGCGGCGACCTTATGTCGTCGGTAGGCGGTGAGCGCGTAAAGCACTACCGCGAGCTTGCATACATGGGTTTTGTGCCGGTGCTGCTGCATCTGCGTACGATACTTTCGAATATGAAGCAATGCAAGAGCGACATCCTTTCGTGGAACCCCGACGCCCTCATCCTTGTTGATTATCCGGGTTTCAACCTTTCGGTAGCCGAATATATCCACAAGAACAGCGACATACCCGTATATTACTACATTTCGCCAAAAATCTGGGCATGGAAAGAGCACCGCATCAAGAATATAAAGCGCGATGTCGACGAACTCTTCTCCATACTCCCTTTTGAGGTCGATTTTTTTGAAAAGAAGCATGGCTATAAGATAAATTATGTGGGCAATCCATGTGTCGATGCCGTAGACGCCTTCAGACGCAATACCCCGTTGTCACGCAGTGAGTTCTGCGTCGCAAACTCCTTGCCATGCAAGCCCATTGTAGCCCTTCTTGCCGGCAGTCGCAAACAGGAGATAACAGCTAATCTCCCTATGATGCTTGAAGCAATGAAGTCATTCCCCGAATACCAGTCCGTCATTGCCGGAGCACCCGGTATCGACAAGAAGTTTTATGCACCCTATCTTGAAGCTGGCGCAAGCATCGTTTTCGGGCAAACATACAACATACTTGCCAATGCCCATGCCGCGCTGGTGACGTCCGGTACGGCAACGCTTGAGACCGCCCTCTTTAATGTGCCACAGGTCGTCTGCTATGCCATGCCTATGGCAAAGCTCTATTCGTGGCTGAAAAAGCACTTCCTCAAGGTGAAATATGTTTCACTTGTCAACCTCATTGCCGGCGGCGAAGTCGTGCGTGAACTCGTAGCAGCCGATATGACCGTGCAGAACGTCAAGGCGGAGCTTGGCAAGCTGTTGCCCTGTGACAGTAAAGAAAGAGCGGCTATGCTCAATGAGTATAGCCGCATGATGGATATTCTTGGCGAGCCGGGAGCTTCGGAGCGTGCGGCGCGCAAGATATGTTCTCTCTTAAAGAATTCCGACAAGGTATAAATAAATTATCACACAAGGCACAGCAAGGAGTGTGCTGTCAAAACGGTCAAGCCATCCACCGTGTCCGGGGAGAATCTTACCCGAATCCTTTATCTGCATCTCGCGTTTCATGCTGCTCTCGATGAGGTCGCCCAATGTGCCAGCAGCAACAACAGTCAGTGCCATACCAATCCACTCCCACACATTCATGACAGTGAAGAACTGCGCCATTACATAACCGGCGATGGCTGCCACGACAGCTCCACCGGCAAATCCTTCCCAAGTCTTCTTTGGCGAAATGCGCTCGAACATCTTGTGTCGTCCAATGGTGCATCCCACGCAGAATGCGCCGGAGTCATTGCACCAGATGAAAATGAATATCGACAACGGCATTAGCCAGCTGTATGTCGTTCCCGGTTCTGCGCCAACCGTTGTAAGTATGTTCAGCAAAGCAAACGGCAATGCTACGTATATCAGTGGCAAGGTGAAATATGCATAATTGTCGAGTGGTTTGCTTTCGGCATCGAACAGCTGTCGTATAAATGCATATGCCACGATAGCTATGAATGGAGTGTAATATGTCACGGTGCTTATTTTTGCACCATGCACCGAAGCGTATGTCGCGATGAACAGGAACGTACCGGCAAGTACGGCAAGGGGAGTGCTGAACGAGACATTCTTGTACCTCTTTACAATAGATGAGAACTCAGCTACAGCAAATCCTGTAATGAATGAAAACAATATTCCGAACGATTCTTTTCCATAGATGATAGAACCTATCAGTGCTGCAACGAATGCTGCACCGGTTGCCGTGCGTATTAGAAATTTCTTCATAATATTGTGTTTTCAGTTGTGCTTTTCTCTGTTGGTGTGTCGTTGTCCTGCTCCTTGTTTTCCGGCTTCAGTTCATTGCTGTTGCCGAATATTTCCTCGCTGCGCGAAGTCCAGGGGCGTTTGCCGAATATCTTCTCCACATCCTCGGCAAAAATCACCTCGCGTTCCATGAGTATCCTTGCAAGCTCGGCATGTCCCTCCTTGTGTTCGCTCAACAGTTCCTTGGCTCTTTCGTACTGCTTGTTTATCATAGCATGAACCTCGTTGTCGATAGTCTCAGCAGTCTTTTCGCTGTAAGGACGGTTGAATGAATACTCATTGTTATTGTAATAGCAGAGGTTTGACAGCTTGTCACTCATGCCTGCGTATGCAATCATGCCGTAAGCCTGCTTTGTTACACGCTCAAGGTCATTCATGGCACCGGTCGAAATGTGACCGATGAATGTCTCCTCAGCAGCACGTCCGCCCAAAGTGGCACACATCTCATCGAGCATCTGCTCCTTTGTCGTAATCTGACGCTCTTCGGGCATGTACCATGCAGCGCCCAGCGCTCTGCCGCGCGGAACAATTGTCACCTTGATAAGTGGGTTCGCATGCTCAAGGAACCACGAAATTGTAGCGTGTCCCGCTTCGTGTATTGCGATAGTCTCCTTCTCCTTCTGTGTCATCACCTTGGTCTTCTTCTCCAAGCCACCGATTATACGGTCTATCGCATCAAGGAAATCCTGCTTGTCAACAGCCTTTTTCTTGTTGCGTGCAGCAATAAGCGCAGCCTCGTTGCATACATTGGCAATGTCAGCGCCCGAAAATCCCGGAGTCTGTCGTGCCAACGTGTCTACATCTACCGAAACGTCGAGTTTGAGAGGCTGCAAGTGTACCTTGAACACCTCCTTGCGCTCGTTCAGGTCGGGCAGGTCAACATGTATCTGTCTGTCGAAACGTCCTGCGCGTAACAGAGCCTTGTCAAGAATGTCGGCACGGTTTGTCGCCGCAATGACAATGATACCGCTGTTTGTACCAAAGCCGTCCATTTCGGTTAGCAACTGGTTCAGGGTATTCTCCCTCTCGTCGTTTCCGCCCATGTTCGGGTTCTTTCCTCTTGCGCGTCCCACAGCATCAATCTCATCGATGAAAATGATACATGGAGCCTTCTCCTTTGCCTGACGGAACAGGTCTCGTACGCGTGACGCGCCCACGCCCACGAACATCTCTACAAAGTCGGAACCCGACATTGAGAAGAACGGAACGTTCGCCTCACCTGCAACAGCCTTGGCAAGCAAGGTCTTACCAGTTCCCGGGGGGCCTACCAACAGCGCTCCTTTGGGTATCTTACCACCCAGTTCAGTGTATATCTGCGGGTTTTTTAGGAAGTCGACAATCTCCTTCACCTCCTGCTTGGCACCCTCCTGACCTGCAACATCCTTGAATGTTATCTTGGGGTGGTTTGTCTTGTCAAACAGCTTCGCCTGCGACTTTCCAACATTGAACACGCCGCCCTGTGCACCTCCTCCACCGCTCATTCTGCGCATGAGGAATATCCACACACCCACAATGAATACGAGCGGCAGAATATTCCACAGGAAGTTGCCAAAGTAATCGGGCTTCTTGTCATATTTCAGTTTTCCCTGGAAATTGCCGTTCTCTTTCTGTTCAAATATGAACTTCTCGAAATTATCCCTTGAACCCACTCTTGATACAATCATCGGACGTGCACCCTTCTCAATAGATTTCTCCTTGAATACATGCTTTGCCGAATCCTTGTACACATATGCCTCAATGTCGTCATTGTCGAATACAGTTATCTCCTCGACATATCCCTTGGCAATAAGTTCAGTAAGTTCGGAATACTCCTTCTCCATTACCATATTGCTGCTTCCCCCGCCAAAGAGGTAGAAGAAGAGCAACATACCTCCAACTACCATGTAGAACCATGTGAAGTTGAATTTAGGTTTCTTTATGTTTATATTGTTCGCCATATATCAGTTTGCTTAGTCAAGGTCGGGTATCTCTGTCAATTTGGCATCGGCCCACAGATGTTCAATGTCATAGAACTTGCGTACATCGGGCAGGAATACATGCACGAGTATGTCACCGTAGTCCATAGCCACCCACTGCGCGTTGCGCAATCCGTCTACTGCGTATGGCTTTCTGCCGCAGTTAATTCTTACACAGTCCTCGATTGAGTCGGTGATAGCGCTTACCTGTGCTGGAGAGCCACCCTGACATATAACAAAATAGTCACATATGCTGTTTCCGAGTTCCAGCATGTCTACAACTACAATTCCTTTACCTTTTTTGTCCTGAATACCTTCTACTATCTGGTTGATTACCTCTTGTGCGTTAGTTTTTTTGTTCTGCATATATTTTAATGTTGTTGTTTTCTTTTCCTTTTATATACGGGAGCATTGCCCCTGCATAAATGTTGTTGCAAAAGCTGTGCCAATGCACTTTAATTTACAAAGGTAGTTTTTTGTATGACAAAATGTCCTAGTCTACGCTGTTTTTTATGCCTTGGATGTCGAAAAAGAAAAATTTTCAAATTTTTTAATCAAAAAAACGGCAAAAATGTTTGTATTACAAAAAAAAGTTGTACCTTTGCATCGCAATTGAGCCTTGGGCTATGGTGTAATGGTAACACTGCAGATTCTGGTCCTGCCTTTCCTGGTTCGAATCCGGGTAGCCCAACGAAACAGACAGGTTTTGAAGAAATTCAAAACCTGTCTGTTTTTTATGGAAAAAATTACGCTTTTCCACCATCAATGGTAATTAACTAATTAATGTAATTCCTCCCCCCCCCCCTCCCTACAGGTAGTTATAACGCGTCTTTGGTTCTTTTTTGACTTTTTTTACGTTGAATGCTTGTTTGGATGACTTTTTATTTGATAAAACCGAATATTCTGTTACTTTTGCAACCGGTTATATGAAAACATGCATTTCCATTGCACGGCAATGGGTTAAAAAGTCCAATATGAAGAAAATTTTTACTGTCATCTCGCTTCTTTTTGTGGCACTTGCCGCAACAGCGCAGAAAGTACGTTGCAACATAAATTTTATAGCAGACACTGCAAATATTGAAAAGGTTTATGTATGTCCGTTGAATTTTGATGAGAGTGGAAAAACCACTCCTATGCGCAAGAAAGCTGATTCTTTTACAGGTACCGTGACGCGGTCTCCAATTGATTTCTATGAACTCGTAGTGGTGAAGGATCGTACTCAGATGATTGTACCTGTGTATGAAAGTGATGCCAAGGAACTTACTTTGGATGTAAAAATCGACAATAAGAGACTTTATATAGACAATACACGCGAAAATCGTGCGCTTTCATCGCTTACACGTGCTATAAATAACCTTGACCGTGCTCTTTGGCTCGAAACTAATATGGAGAGTGAAAGAATGAAGGCGTTGATAGCAGCCTATCAGATATCTCTTGATTCTATATTAGCACAGGATGATATTACCGGTAATGTTGCGGAGTATATGACAGTATATGCTTACACACATGCTTATTCGGCATACTCATCTATTCCACGTGCACAGGAGATACCCGTCACATCGATACCTTTTGGCAGGAGCGATATTCTTCCCGATGCCGATATCGCATTTGACAATAGCTATGCGCCATTGTTCTTCTCAGCCATGCAGGTAGTGAAGGAAGACCTTGCTGCTTCGCCCTCACTGCTTGACAAATTGCATACACTTTATGCTAAGTATAATAACAGTAACGTGCGTTCAAAGGTTGCATCAATGGTAATAGGTGAGTTCTTGAGAAAGTATGACTATTCAAGAGATTTTGAAGAGGGTCTTGAACTTATCAAGACAGCAACAGAACGATACGAACTTCCCGATCTGTATATAAAGGAGTTTCTGAAGAATAAATCAACAATTCCTGGTTCTTCTTTTCCAGAGGGTATAGTTCTTGTTGATGAGGCTGGTAAGAAGGTGGATTTCTCAGAATTCAAGGGTAAGTATGTGTATCTTGACCTTTGGGCTTCATGGTGTGGACCATGCTGTAAGGAGGTGCCCCATATGAAGAGTCTTGAAGCTGAACTTAAGAATAAGGATGTAGTGTTCGTTTCAGTATCATGTGATACCGATGTACAGGCATGGAAAAATAAGATGAAAGAACTCGGTATGCATGGACATCACTTGCTCGATAGTGAAAATGCTCTTGGTGATGCGCTGAATGTTCAGGGTATTCCTTTCTATCTAATATATGACAAAGAAGGTAAATTGCACACCTACGGCGCAAAGCGCCCCAGCACAGGTCGCGCCTTGAGGGAAGTGCTTGAAGGATTGAAATAATTTTTTAGAGAATTGTATAACAACCGGCGCCAAGGAGCAGGCAAACCTGCCCCTTGGCGCCACTTTTTTTACCCAATTCAAAATTCATAATAGACCCAATAGACCTAGAATTCCCAACTGCGCTCCCCAGCCTTTAGGAGGCTAAGATGCCCCTCCCTCATCTTCAAAAAATCCTTTATTTATAATAAAAAGTCATTTCAAATGGCTATTTTTGCAAATTGTTTGAAAGTAAAACACCCAATTATAATATGCGAAGAATTTTATCCTTTATAGCAACCGCGCTTTTTGCAATATCCCTTTCTGCCGTTCCTGCCAACCGCAAGCCCTTTGTTGTTAAGCAGACCGACGGAACAACACTGAATATACGACTCCACGGTGACGAATCGTTGCACTTCCACACAACCCTCGACGGTAAATATCTGGTGAAAGGGGAGTGCGGCAGTTACTTCTATGCCAGCTACACCGCCGGCGAAGGCTTCGTCTCCACTGGTGTCCTTGCCCACAACGCTGCAGAGCGCAGCGATGCCGAAAACGCATTGCTCTCGTCAATGGATTATGACACAATGGCTGACGAACTCTCCGCAGCCCATGCCTCACGTTCGGCAAAATACAGTAAATCGCCTGTTGCACGCAGTGCAGCTGCGCAAAAGGTGCCCACCACCGGCGTGGTACGTATCCCTGTTCTTTTGGTCGAGTACAGCGACGTCAAGTTCACCTTTACAAAGGATAATATCAACAGACTGTTGAATGAAGAGAACTACAAATACAGTTTCCTCAACGACTACATCACATCCTACGGCAGTGCCCGCGACTACTTCATCGCGCAGTCAGGCGGCCTTTTCCAGCCCGAATTCGTCGTCTCCGACATCCTTACCCTCTCCAAGAATATGGCATATTACGGAGCTAACAACAGCGAAGGCGACGTCCGTCCTCGTGAGATGATACGCGACGCCATTACCCTTGCCGACCCTAATATGGATTTCTCGCAGTTCGACAATGACGGTGACGGCGAGGTGGAATTCATCTACTGTATATATGCCGGTTATTCCGAGGCTAACAGCGTAAACATCGACAGCAACACCATATGGCCCCACCAGTGGGACTTGGAATCGGCAGGTACAGGCAAGAAACGTGCCGACGGAGTCTCCTGCAACCTCTATGCCTGCAGCTCCGAGCTCAGCATGAACAAAAGCTACGAAAAGGAGTATGGCAAGTACCTTGCCGGCATTGGCACAATCTGCCACGAATTCTCCCACTGCCTTGGCCTGCACGACGTGTACGATGTCTCAGGTGTTTCGGGTAACTGGGGAATGGACGAATGGGACCTCATGGACCAGGGGAACTACACCGGCGATGGATATATTCCCGTGGGTTACAACTCCTATCAGAAAGAGGTCTGCGGCTGGAAAAAGCTTCAGGTTCTTGACAAGAATGGCGCATATTCAATGTTGCCTCAGACGCAGGGTGGTGTAGGCTACAAGATAGTCAACGACGCCAATCCCAACGAATACTTCATTCTTGAAAACCGCAAGCGCGAAGGCTGGGACCAGATGATGGTTTCCGACGGAATGATGATCATACACGTCGACTACAACGCAACTGCATGGCAGAACAACGAAATCAATGTCACCAAGGGGCATCCGCGTTTCCAGCTTGTTCCGGCAGACAACGAACTCATGGCCTACCCCTATCCTTATACTGATGAGGGAGAAAAGAAATTCTACGCCAATCTCGAAAAGGATTTGTGGCCCGGCTCCACACGCAATACCGAATTCTCCAACAGCTCAGTTCCTGCAGCCAAGGTATATACTGGCGGTTACCTCAACAAGTCCGTCAAAGATATAAAATATGAAAACGGTGTGGCCTCGTTCAGATTCTCCGGCGGCGATATGCCGGCGCCCGAAGTGAAACCCGCTACCGATGTTGCAGCAGGCTCCTTTGTAGCCAACTGGACGTCAATTGACGAAGCCACAGAATACCTCGTTGAATTATATAAGGTGGTTGATGCCGTGGATGGTGAAGGAGTTGTAGAGAAGTTGCTCGAAGAGGATTTCATGCAGTGCAAGAGCTCCAATGCCACAATCAAGGATAATCTTGACGAATACACCGCGCTCCCCGGCTGGACAGGCAGTAACCTCTATGGCGAGAACGGCCGTCTGCGCATAGGCTCAAAGAGCAATACCGGCAACCTTGCCACACCATTGCTCAATGCCGCAGGAAGCATTACCGTGTCGTTCAAGGTTTCCAAATACAACACCAACGACAGCGCTTTCAGCCTTGTAGCCTCTGTTGTAGACAAGTCGGGTAGTGTAATTGCCCAAAAGGGCATAGCAACCGAAGGTAAGGCTGAACTCACCTGCAATGTCGACGGCGACTTCAAGGTAACCTTCAATACCGAAAAAACTGCAGTCTGCCGCGTTGTTGTCGATGACATAACCGTGTCAGCCGTGTTGCCCTTTGCAAGAGAACTCCAGCAGAGCGTAACCACTGCAGACAATAGCTATACATTCAGCGGTCTTGAACAGGGCAAGTACGCCTACAGGGTCAAAGCCATGGCAGGCGATGACGAATCACCCTTCTCCGGCTACGCCGACGTTCTCCTCGGCGCAACATCGGTTGTTGAAGTGCAAGGCACGCTGGAAGAGAGAATAGAAGTCTATTCGCTCGACGGAACAATGAAATACCAAAGCAAGGGTAACACCCTCCCAGTCCTCCCCCGCGGCGTGTATGTAATAAAGCATGGCGCAGTTGTTAAGAAGGTGTTTGTGAAGTGAGGAACCAATGGGCAGGGTCCGCCTGCCCCCTTGCCCCCTTATTAACTTTCCCTTATATTTTTTAACATCAAACCTTTACTCTTTGCAAAAAAAAGAGTAATTTTGCGAGTTGAAACGGAAAATAATAAAAACAACATATGAATATTTCCTATAATTGGCTCAAAGAGTATGTCGATTTCGACATGACACCCGAAGAGGTGTCTGCAGCCCTTACATCCATAGGTCTTGAGACAGACGGCGTAGAAGAGGTACAGACCATCAAGGGAGGTCTTGAAGGATTGGTTATCGGCGAGGTTCTTACCTGCGTTGACCACCCCGACAGCGACCACCTTCACATAACAACAGTAAATTTGGGTGACGGCAACCCTGTGCAGATAGTCTGCGGTGCTCCCAATGTGGCAGCAGGTCAAAAGGTTGTTGTTGCAACTATCGGCACAAAGCTCTACAGCGGTGACGAGTGCTTCACAATAAAGAAAGGCAAGATCAGAGGCGCCGAGTCATTCGGTATGATATGCGCCGAGGACGAGATCGGTATCGGCAACAGCCATGACGGTATCATCGTTCTCCCTGCCGACGCAGTTCCCGGCACCCCAGCCAAGGAGTACTACAATATCAAGAGCGACTACCTCATTGGTGTCGATATCACTCCTAACCGTGCCGACGCATGCTCACACTACGGTGTAGCGCGCGATCTCTATGCATATACCATGCAGAACAAGGGTGCAAGCACATTGCGCCGTCCCTCATGCGACGGTTTCCAGGTCGACAACAACGACCTCAACATCGACATCGAGGTTCAGAACAGCGAAGCCTGCATGCGCTATGCCGGTGTAACTATCAAGGGTGTAACCGTTAAGGAGAGCCCCGAATGGTTGAAGAACAAGCTTCAGATTATAGGTATACGCCCTATAAACAACATCGTCGACATCACAAACTTCATACTCCACGCATACGGCCAGCCCATGCACTGTTTCGATGCAGACAAGATCAAGGGCGGCAAGGTTGTTGTGCGCACATTCCCCGAGGGTACACCGTTCGTTACACTCGACGGTGTTGAGCGCAAGCTCTCCGAGCGCGACCTCATGATATGCAATGCCGAAGAGCCAATGTGCATCGCAGGTGTGTTCGGCGGTCTTGAGTCAGGCACCACCGAGGAGACAAAGAACGTCTTCCTTGAGAGCGCATATTTCCACCCAACATGGGTGCGCAAGACATCACGTCGTCATGCATTGCAGACCGACTCATCATTCCGTTTCGAGCGCGGTACCGACCCTAACAACGTCATCTACGCGTTGAAGCAGGCAGCAATGCTCATCAAGGAGCTTGCCGGCGGAACAATCTCAATGGACATCAAGGATATCTACCCGGCACCCGTAGAGGACTTCAAGGTAGAACTCGAATATAGCTATGTCAACAGCCTTATCGGTGTTGAGCTCGCTCCACAGACAGTCAAGAATATCGTAACCTCGCTCGAGATGAAGATCGAGAACGAGAGCGAGACAGGCCTGTCACTCCTTGTTCCCCCTTACCGCGTTGACGTACAGCGTCCATGTGACGTAGTAGAGGATATCCTTCGCATATACGGCTACAACAACGTCGATATCACCACAACCCTGCACTCATCAATCATCACCAAGGGTGCCGAAGACAAGTCACACAAGCTTCAGAATATCATTTCGGAACAGCTTGTAGGTTGCGGTTTCAATGAAATCCTCAATAACTCACTCACAGCAGCCGCATACTACGACGAGCTTGAGAGCTACAAGAGCGAAAACCTCGTTCGCCTGATGAACCCATTGAGCAACGACCTCAATGTGATGCGTCAGACACTCCTGTTTGGCGGTCTTGAGAGCATGCAGCGCAATGTAAGCCGCAAATTCACCGACCTCAGCTTCTTTGAGTTCGGTAACACATACCGTTTCGATGCTGACAAACGCGTCGAAGAGAAGATACTCAGCCCCTACAGCGAGAGCTACCACCTCGGCTTGTGGATGACAGGCAATAATGTTGCCGCATCATGGATAGAGCAGGGACGCAAGCTCTCTGTTTACGACCTCAAGGCCGTAGTAGAGCACATCTTCGACCGTCTTGGCTTCAAGCCCGGCATGCGCCTTGTAAGCACCTTCAGCGACGACATCTTCACCGCTGCAATACAGGTACAGGCACAGAATAACAAAAAGGTGGTTGCCCAGCTCGGTATCCTTCGCAAGAAGGTGACAAAGCGCTTCGACATCGATGCCGAAGTCCTTTACGCCGACATCAACTGGACCGAACTCATGAAGGCAGTCAAGAACGCCAAGATTGGTTATGCCGAAATAAGCAAATATCCCGCCGTTAAGCGCGATCTCGCATTGCTCATCGACAAGAACGTCACATTTGCGCAGATAGAGCAGGTAGCACGCGAGACCGAAAAGAAACTTCTCAAGGCAGTCACACTGTTCGACGTCTACGAAGGCAAGAACCTCGAAGAGGGTAAGAAGAGCTACGCAGTAAGCTTCATTCTCCAGGACGACAACCAGACCCTCAATGACAAAGTCATCGACAAAACCATGGCACGCCTCATGGAGAACTTCCAGAAACGCCTCGGCGCAGTACAGAGATAAGGTGAAGGAGATGTTTCGACGTTGCTCAACATGACAGCATCATTGTCATCCTGAGCGCAGTTGAATTTTTCAATTTAGTGAGTGTGACAAAGCTTGCTTTAGTTACGCAACGAACGTTTGAAAAATCGCCGCAGGCAGAGGATCTAAAGAAAAGAACTATAAATTGATAATAATAATAATAAACTAAATAATAAATTACTATGGGTAGAGCTTTTGAATACCGTAAAGCTGCGAAACTGAAAAGATGGGGTAATATGGCACGCGTATTTACCCGTGTTGGAAAACAGATAGCCATTGCCGTTAAGGCAGGCGGTCCCGACCCCGACACCAACTCACACCTTAGAGCAATCATCGCCAATGCAAAGCGCGAGAACATGCCAAAGGACAACATCGAGCGCGCAATCAAGAACGCGATGGGTAAAGACCAGAAGGACTATAAGGAAGTACCATACGAAGGCTACGGTCCTTTCGGTATTGCTATCTTCGTAGACGCTGCAACCGACAACACCACACGTACAGTAGCCAATGTACGCGCTGTGTTCAACAAGTTCGGTGGCACACTGGGCACACAGGGTAGCCTCGACTTCATGTTCACACAGAAGAGTGTCTTTACCTTTACAAAGAAGGACGACCTTGACATGGACGAACTGATTCTTGACCTCATCGACTACGGCGTAGAGGACGAGTACGACGAGGAAGAGAACGAAATCACCATCTACGGCGATCCTAAGTCATTCGGAGCAATCCAGAAGACACTCGAAGAGAAAGGTTTCGAGATTACAGGTAGCGAGTTCACACGTATCCCTAACGACCAGAAGGACGTTACCGAAGAGCAGCGCGCAATCATCGACAAGATTGTTGAGCGCCTCGAGGAGGACGACGACGTGCAGAACGTTTATACAAACATGAAACCTGCAGAGGAGTAATTTTTGATAAAAATACCACAAAATATGCGGCGGTTGTCGGGCTATGACGACCGTTGCTTTTGGTACATTACAATTGGTTAGTGGAAAATTTTCTACAAAAAATATGAAAGAAATGCTTTAGTATTTCATATTTATTAACTAATTTTGTAATGTCTGTATAGCCTTAGGGGGGGGTAAAACGTTGATTTTCAACGAGTTATACCTTCCTTGAGGTATTTGTGCGTTTTGTAACACGCAAAAAAGAGATGTTTGATGTACGGCAAAAAACAAGGGAGACAATCCAATTGACCCAACAATTTGCCACCATCACCAACCACGTAATTTATATTACTATATAATAAGGTAATGAAAAAGATTTTATTGACACTGTTCCTAGCACTTATGCTGCCATGTATCATGGTGGCACAAACCGGTGTGAAAGAGAACGAGGCGGTAAAAATCTATTTCAGACAAGGTAAATCAACGCTCGACCGTAGCTATAAAGGCAACGGCAGCAATCTTGCGAAGCTCGCGGAACTGCTCAAGCAGTACACCAACGACAACGAAAAGGCACAGGGACGCATACTCATCAGAGTAAGTGCCTCGCCCGAAGGTGCGGCAGGTGTCAATGAACGTCTTATCGATGCCCGTGCCCGCAAGATAACCAACTGGATCAACAAAGAGCTCGGAACATCAATCGGTTACGAAATTGTCTTCTTCGGTATCGACTGGAGTAGCCTCGCAACCCTTGTGCAGGAGTCACAGGACGTTCCTGCGCGCGAAGAGCTTTTGAAGATCATCACCGCACACCCCGCCACCTATGAGACCGACACACGTCAGTCACAGATAGAGGCATTGCAGGGTGGTGCGCCTTACCGTTGGTTGCTCGACAACTTGTACCCCGAACTGCGTTACGCATCGGTAGGTACCGAAGTCGTTTACGACCTCAAAATCGTCATTCTCTCGCCCAAGCACATGAAATTCGGTGCCGAAGGCGGTGAAGGCGTTGTCGAGTACAGGAAGAATATCGAGAGCAACCGTAAGCCCGTCGTGACCGTTGACCGTGAATGGGTCAAGGCGCTTGAGCCACAGGACAGCAGCGTAGTGTTCGCTGTAGCCCCCAACCCAAGCACAGAGCCACGTCAGGCATCCATGGTGCTCGACTACTACGGAAGGAAACAACTTGTCAGAATAGAGCAGGAGGGAGCCGATCCCTACTTGAATATAACATCGGCTGTTCCCGTCAACATGCCCGCAGCAGGTGGTAGCGACACCGTGAGGTTTGTCACTAACGCCCCAGAAAACTATGCGCCCGGTGCACGCAGTAATGCAAAATGGATAACCAACGTGGTATCTACACACGACGGCATCACCTACGACGTAGCCCCCAACGACGAGCGTGGCAAGCGTAGCGGTGAGCTTCTTGTGGAGAGCTTCGGCAAGGTCGACACTGTTACCGTCAACCAAAAATCCATTTGTTCACGTCCCTTCTATATGTCTGTTAAAAACAACATGCTGTTCGACCTTGCAACAGTACCCAATATAGGAGTGGAGTTTTACATTGCACGCAACTGGACCGTTGCTGCCAACTGGCACTACGCATGGTGGCGTGGCGACACAAAGCACATCTACTGGCGTACCTACGGCGGTGACATGTCCGTGCGCAAGTATTTTGGCAAGGCAGCAAAGGAAAAACCATTGACAGGACACCACCTTGGTGTTTACGGTCAAATGATTACATACGACTTTGAGCTCGGAGGCCGAGGATACCTTGCCGACCGTTGGAGCTGGGCTGCAGGTCTCGAGTACGGCTATTCGCTCCCCGTTGCCCGCAGGCTCAACATCGAATTCACCCTTGGCGCAGGTTATCACTGGGGTAAATATGCCGAATATCTCCCCATTGACGGACACTACGTATGGCAGTCAACCAAGCGTCGCCGCTACATTGGCCCCACAAAGTGCGAAATCTCACTTGTATGGCTTCTTGGCTGCGGTAACTGGAATAAAGAGAAAGGAGGCAAGCGATGAAAAGACTCCTTAACATACTCATGTTGCTGCTTGTTCTTGTAGCCACCTCATGTGAACACAAGGATTTGTGTCTCTATCACCACGACCACGCCCACAAGTACTATATCAACGTTATTCCCGAATACCGTTTCGAGTGGGAGGAACAGCACGACGGTGTAAACTGGAAAGAGAACTGGCCCGCAGACTGGTGTCCTTACGACAGTTTGCGCCCTGCCAAGCCGGCAGGTCTCCGCGTAGTCAACTACGTTGAAGGCCTTGGCTCCGACCTCCACAATATCAGTGCCGACGGTGGTGTAGTAACCCTCTATGCAGGCGAGAACGACATCCTTGTATATAATAACGACACCGAGTATATCATCTTCACCCGTCACGAGGACGGTCGCGATGCCACCACACGTGCCACCACCCGTACCCGTACCCGTGCAAGCTACACCGGTAACCGTTATGCCAACCCCGGCGAAGAGACCGTAGCACCTCCCGACATGCTTTACGCCAACTACCGCAAGGCATACGTCCCCGAAAAGGTGCTGACACCGGTCGACTACAACGCCACCCTTCACCCATTGGTATATACCTATAAGATACGATACGAATTCGCCGAAGGACTCAAGTATGTGGCACTTGCCCGCGGAGCCTTGTCAGGTATGGCACGTTCAGTGACCATGAACACCGGAGAGACATCGCAGGAAGGCGCAACCATCTTCTACGACTGCGAAATCGTCGACTATGGAGTACGCTCCTTCGTAACCTCGTTCGGAGTGCCCGGCTTCCCCAACAAGAACTACACACGTGCCGTACCACGCCACGCGTTGAACCTTGAGATTCTGTTGCGTAACGGTAAGACCATCGTCTTTGAGTACGACGTTACCGACCAGGTACAGAGCCAGCCTCACGGAGGTGTAATCACTGTCAAGGACATCGTCATCAAGCCCGAAGAGGGTAATGCCGGTTCAGGAGCCTTCGACGTAGAGGTCGGCGACTGGGGTGAATACGAAGACATTGTATTGCCTATGATGTAAAATATAGAATGTATTAACATATTTTTTAACTATTAAAAACAATTAATTATGAAGAAACTATTTGTTGCAGCTCTTGCAGTCCTTGGTTTGGCTGCTTGTAGCAATGATGAGGTT
Organism: Bacteroidaceae bacterium; assembly: GCA_045630965.1. Taxonomy (GTDB): domain Bacteria; phylum Bacteroidota; class Bacteroidia; order Bacteroidales; family Bacteroidaceae; genus HGM04593. The sequence continues at coordinate 81,118 of JAZQTU010000012.1, forward strand.
TTGGACGCTCCACGTTCAGGCGCCATCAAGTTCGACAATGCGTTCATCGATGCAGCTACACGTGCTGCTGTTGACCCAAGTACAACTACTGAGTCAATCGCAGGCTTCAACGTTTGGGCTTTCATGAACGAGTATGACGGTACAGTTTTCAATGCTGAGGACGTACAGAGAAACGGTAACTCTTGGAGCTACCTCAACACACAGTACTGGGCACCTGCCAACAATTACTATTTCGCTGCTCTTTCTCCAATGGATAGCGAGAACGTAAAGAATTTGGTACTTGCTAAGGACGAGGCTGCAAAGCTCGGTCTTGGTAGCTTTGACTTCACTAACGTTAACGGTACAGAGGACCTTCTTTATGCAAAGGCAATCGTTGAGACCAACGAGGACATCAACATTGTTCCAGCTCCTGTAAAGATGCAGTTCCAGCACCTTTTGTCAAAGGTTAAGTTTACCTTCACAAACGGCTTTACAACTGACAACGCAAGCGTAGTAGTACGTAACATCACTATGACAGCTCCTGCTGGTGCAAGCATCGACCTTGCACAGGCTGACTACAGCGAGGCTTGGGCTCTCAACGGTGAGGAGGTAACACTTGCTTTCGGTAATGTAGAGAAGATCGGTATGGGTGCAAACGCAGAGTGCGCTGACGAGCGTCTTACTATCCCTGCAGACGAAAATCAGGTTTACACAGTTAAGTTCCAGGTTGAGCTCTTCATGGGTGCACAGAGCGCAATGGTTGTTGAGAAGGAAGCAACTGTTGTTGGTACAGCACTTGAGATGGGTAAGGCTTATAACTTCACAGCTGAAATCAACCCTGAGAACCTTAATATGGCTGCTATCGAATTCGCAGTTGTGGTTGAGGATTGGGTAGAGGCTGGTGACGTTGCTACAGTTTCTGGTACTCCTATCGCATCATACAACGAGCTCGTTGAGTTCCTTGCTGCTGCAAACCGCGAGGAGAACGACGGTCGTTGTGTACTCGTTAACAACATCGCTGGCGATTTGACAATCGAGCAGAAGGAAGGCGTTAACATCACTATCAACGGTAACGGTAACGAGTTCAACGGTACAATCACTGTTAACGGTCAGAGCTCTACAACAACAAACAAGAGCCTTGTTATCAGAAACCTCAACTTCGTAACTGAGAAGGCTGAAATGGACTTCATCTACAGCGGTAGCGATGCAGTACGTTACGCTCGTAACTTAACTATCGAGAACTGTACTTTCACAGCTCCTGAGGGTTCAGACGTTGTAGCTCTCCGTTTGCGTCAGGCTTACAACACAGTTGTTAAGGGTTGTACAATGAACGGTGGTCACTCTTTGGCTCAGATTACATCTAACAACGCAGGTATCGTATTCGAAGGCTGTACAGTTGTAAACGCTGGTCGCGGTATCAACTTGGGTAACGCTATCAACGATGGTGCTGCTTCAGTTATCAACTGTGACATCAATGTTATCAAGAACGACGGTTATGGTGTACGCGTTGACGCTAAGGGTGCTGAGACATTGAACGTTTCAGGTTCTAGAATCGAGGCTGTTGAGCCAATCGTATTGCGTAACGCACAGGCTGCATTCACATTCAACATCGAGTCAACAGAGTTGATCTCTAAGGGTGAGTACCAGGTAGTAATTACTGGTCAAATTCCTGCAATGAACGGTGTTGAGAACTACGCTGTTTATGCTCCTGTAACTTCAGTTTCAAGCTTCGCTGCTGCTCTTAACAATACTAATGTTTCTGACATTGAGATTACATCTGCTATCGATAACGGTACTGCTGCTATCACAGTACAAGGCAACGATGTTGTTTTGAACATGGCTGGCAACGAGGTTAAGGCTGGTGGTAACAATACAAACAACTATGCATTCCACCTTTATGATACAGACATCGAAATCAACGATGCAAATATCAACGGCGGTGGTTTGGCTGTAATGCAGGGCTCAAACGTTACTGTTAACAGCGGTGTTATTGCTGCAAAACCAGGTGATAAGAAGACTTCACGTAATATCTTCTACGTTGTAGGTAACTCTTCAGTTACAGTAAACGACGGTGATTACTCATTCGACCGTACATCTAGCTTCTTCGTTTACGTTGATGAAGGTTCAACTTGCTACATCAATGGTGGTAACTTCTACAAGCCTTTGGCAAACAATGCAACTAAGGACGCGTTCGTGAATCCTTCTAGCAAGGGTACAGTAGTTATTACCGGTGGTACATTCAACGTTAACCCATCTGCATGGGTAGCTGATGGCTACGAGGCTGTTCAGAACGGTAGCACTTGGACTGTTCAGGCAAAGTAATCTAACAATTACATAGGGTATAAGGGGTTGAATGTCCCCTTATACTCACAATTAACTAAAACCAAAATAAAATGAAAAAGTTATTAATAACAGCAGTTGCGGCGCTTGGCTTGGTAGCCTGCAGCAACGACGAAATTCTTGAGCAGAATTACTCTGTCATCAATTTCGGTAGCACATTCGTGGACAATGCTACACGTGCGGCATTGGACCAGAGCTACAACACAAACACTTTGGCACAGTTCCAGGTGTACAGCACAATCACAAACACAAACAATCAGGTAGCAAACATCTTCAACGGTGAGGTCGTTTCAAAAAAGGCCAACAACGAATGGGGCTACGACGTTGCAAATACACAGTACTGGATTCCCGGCAACACATACAAGTTCTGGGCTATCGCAGACGGTAATGTAGAGGGCGCAACAGCAGTAGAGGTAGGTAACTACAGCGTTCCTACAAAGATTGCTCTCAGCGACGCTTCAAAGCAGAAGGACATCCTTGCTGCATACGAGCAGCACACTTATGCAAGCGGCGAGAAGACAATTGAGTTCACATTCAAGCACCTCATGTCAAAGGTTAAGTTCACTGTAAAGAACACAATCGCTACAGACAACGGCTATTCAGTAAAGGCAAAGAACATCCGTATTGTTGACGCTGACAAGGCTGCAGACTATGTAATCACTGACGCTGCTATCATCGAAGGTGTATGGTCTAACTTGAACGGTACTTACGAGCTTGCTTTCGGTAATGCAATTGACCAGGCTACAGCTGGTACAGTAGCAGGTGTTGAGGCAAAGGATATCGCGTTCAACAGTGCTGCAGAGTCAAACTGGGACCGCCTGCTCATCCCTGCTGAAAACAAGGCATACACAATCAAGTTCGACTATGAGCTTTACAAGGACGGCGTGCAGGTAGACTCACACGAGAAGACCGTTACCCCAAGCAACATCACACTTGAGAAGGGCAACGCATACAATTTCATCATCAGCCTCGGCAACCCAGGCGAGCCTATCAAGTTCGACGTAGAGAGAGTTGAGGACTGGATTACAGAGGGTAACAATAACCTCTACTTTGCATCAGTTAATGGTGGTAAGGTTACTTTGACCGAAGATGTTGTAGTTACTACTCCTCTTCAGGTTAAGGCTAACATGACTATCGACCTTAACGGTCACACTATTACAGCAGCTCTCAAGGAAGAGGGCCGTCACCACTACGCTATCGACAACTACGGTACACTAACTCTCGAGGGTAACGGCGTTATCAACGCTCGTGGTATCGAGAACTTCGGTACAATGACTATCAATGGTGACATCACTATCACAAACGTTGACACAAACGGTGGTTCTGCTATCTGGAACGAGGGTAACCTTGTAATCAACAGCGGTACATTCACAACAAACGCACAGGCAGGCGAGGGTAGCTACGGTAGCGCTCTTAACACACAGGCTAATGGTAAGGCTGTAGTTAACGGTGGTACATTCATCGCAAACAGCCAGCTCACATATGCTATCTGCAACTACGGTGAGACAGTAATCAATAACGCAACTGTTGTGGGTAAGCACGGTGCTGTTGCAAGCTCTACTGGATGCAATACTGTTATCAACGGCGGTTCATTCTCTCTTATGGAGAACCCAGGCGTAAGCGACCACTGTGTATACTATGTTTCTGACATCAAGGGTGGTACATTTACACTCGGTAACAACACCGACAGCGGTGCTCAGGTATTCTGCAGTTCAACAATCGCTGCGGGCTTGAAGGCTATCGAAAATAACGGTGTATGGTCTATCGTTTCAGAGGGCAATTGAGGTTCAGAACAACTAAATTGAGATGTTTCGACTACGCTCAACATGACAGCAACGCACTTTTGTCATCCTGAGCAACGCCGAAGGATCTAAAAACAAGAATAATCATTAAACAACACAAATATTATGAAAAAGATTTTTCTTTCAATTATCGCAGTAGCATCGCTCGTTGCATGTACCAACGACGAAGTAATAAGCTACGACAAGCAGGCAATTGCCTTCACAAACGCATTCGTTGACAACGCAACACGTGCTACAGACAACTTCACAATCACAAATGACGGTACAACTGCACTTACAGAGTTCACTGTTTACGGTACAACTCAGGACATCAACGTAAACGGTCAGCAGGGTGTTAACGGAAATATCGTTCCTATCTTCAATGCAGTGTCTGTTAATAAAACAGCTAACGGTTGGGGATACAATTGTGCTGAGCAGTACTGGATTCCAGGCAACAACTACTGCTTCGCTGCAGTAAAGAACGGTACTGTTTCAGATTCAGATTTGGTAAACGGTCTTCCAAGTAAAATTACTTGCGACGTAACAGAACAGAAGGATATTCTCTATGCAGAGAAATTTAATATCGTAGGTCAAACACCTTCTACAACAGGTGTTGCAGCTAATGCTCCTGTTGCTTTCACATTCGACCACCTTCTTTCAAAGGCTCACTTCTCAGTGAACAACGAGTTGGCAGTTGAAAATTCAACTTATGGCTACCGCATCACTAGTATCGTTCTTAACGATGTTAAGAAGAACGGTGAGTACACACCAGCAAACAAGACTTGGACTGCTACAGATAGCTATGACCTCGAATTTGGTGACATGTTTGGTGACAATGGCGAGGAGGTCATTAAGTACGACGTAACTAATATTACATCAGAGTTCGCACGTCTTATGATTCCTGCTGAATATGCGGCTTTGTCAGTAACATGTACAATTGAGACACTTTTGGGCAATGCAGTTATCGATACAAACACATATAACGCATCAATCCCTTACACATTGGTAGCTGGTCACGCTTACAACTTTGTATTGACAGTTAAGCAGCCAGGCGAGCCTATCGTGTTCACTGTTAACCCAATCAATGGCTGGATTGAGAACCACAATGGTTACAACCAAGGTATTGGTATCTAAAAAAAGATGTCCCCACTTAGCCTCCCCCAATAGGGGAGGAACAAAATTCCCTCTCCTTTGGAGAGGGTTAGGGTAAGGCTCCCAAGAATAATCATTAAACAACACAAATATCATGAAAAAAATAATTCTTTCAATAATGGCAGTTGCTTCGCTCGTTGCATGTACCAACGACGAAGTAGTAAGCTTCGACAAGCAGGAAATCGCTTTCGGTAGCGCATTCGTTGACAACTCAACACGTGCAGCAACAGACCCAAGCTACTACACAGACGGTGAAGAAAACCACAAGCAGCTTACAGAATTCAATGTTTACGGTACAGTAAAGAACGTTAACATCTACAACGGCCAGACTGTTTCAAAAGGCAATGCAGCTTATGGTGCAGAGTGGTCAATCCAGAACGCTACTACACAGTACTGGGTTAACGGTGCAAGCTATATCTTTGATGCAGTAGTTGGCGCAAGCGCTGTAACAACAGATAACGCTACAGGTCTCCCAACATCACTCAACTGCAAGGCATCAGAGCAGAAGGATATGCTTCACAACCGTGTAGAAAGAACCGGTCAAGCTGAAAATAATCCTATCGTTGCATTTGATTTCAACCACCTCTTGTCAAAGGTTAAGTTCACTGTTCAGAACACAACTGCTGCTTCTGTAGCAAACTACCGTTACACAATCAGCGATATCAAGTTGACAAATATAATCACTGAAGGTAACTACGCAGTTCCAGCAGGTACATGGACACCTGTTGCTATTGAAAATGACCCCAAAACATTTGCAATCCCAAGTTTGACAGTTCTAAGCAACTCAACAGAGGAGTGTGCTAACGAGGTTCTCCTTATCCCCGGTAACACAGTTGGTATCTCACTCAATGTAAATGTTCAGATAAAGAACGGTGATGACTGGGAAACACTTACAACAACTCCTGTAGAAAACGCAGGTATTGCACTTGTTGCAAACCACGCATACAATTTCAAGCTTACAGTTGGTTTGAACAACGAGATCAAGTTCTCTGCTGAGACAATGGATTCTTGGGTTGGCCCTACCGCTGCAGGTGATCTACAGTTCTGATAATATTCTATCAGCATAGGGTATAAGGCCCCCACCTAACCTCCCCCTAATGGGGAGGAATAGAATTCCCTCTCTATGGGAGAGGGTTAGGCTAAAATTTTTAACTATTTAATAAAATATTATGAAAAAACTATTTGTTGCAGCTCTTGCAGTGCTCGGTTTTGCTGCTTGTAGCAATGATGAAGTATTGGACGCACCACGTTCAAGCGCCATCACATTCGACAACGCAATCATCGACAATGCAACTCGTGCAGCAGCTGCTGACCCAAGCACCGATTCTAACACAATCGAGAACTTCGAGGTTTGGGCATTCATTGACAGATACACCGGTGTTGTATTCGAGGATGAGAATGTAGAGAAGAAGGGTAGCGCTTGGGTACATGAGAACGCTCAGTACTGGACACCTAACCACACTTATTATTTTGCTGCTCTCTCTCCAATGGACAGCAAGAACGTAAACGACTTGACACTTGCTACAGACAAGGCAACTCTCGGTCTTGGTAGCTTTACCTTCACCAACGAAGACGGTAGCGAGGACCTCCTCTACGCTAAGGAGCAGGTTGTAACAGGCGCTAACGTAAGCGGTGTACAGAACCCAGTTTCTTTGAAGTTCCAGCACCTTTTGTCAAAGGTTAAGTTCACTTTCAGCAACGGTTTCCCAACAAACAAGACTTCTGTTGTTGTAAGCGAAATCAAGATGTCAGCTCCAAAGAGCGCTACTATCGACCTTGCACAGGCTGACTACAGCAACGCATGGGTACTCGGTAACGAAAGCTTCAATCTTGAGTTCGGTGACCTCCTTGAGACATTGCAGGCAAAGGCTAAGGCAGAATCTGCATTGGAGCGTTTGACAATCCCTGCAAGCGCAGACCAGGTTTACGAAATCTCATTCAGAGTACAGTTGTACTACGGCGACGTTCTTGCTCATGACGTAGTAAAGACATCAACCGTTTCAGGCATCGCTCTTGAGATGGGTAATGCATACAACTTCCAGGCTGAAATCACACCAGACAACCTCGAGCTCCAGCCAATCGAGTTCGCTGTTTCTGTTGATAAGTGGATTCCAGAGAACGGCTATCACAACGAGGAGACTGTTGCTGGTGTGCCTGTAACATCATCAGATGAACTTACATCTGCATTGAACAGTGGTGCAGAACGTGTAGTTCTGACATCTGCAGAATATACACTTCCAACCTCTCTTGGCGCTTCACAGACAAAGATTAGCATCACAGGTAATGGTATCGAAAATACCACAGTTAATGGTGGTACAACAGCAAACAGCAATCATCCAGGTGTTTATGCATATGGCAAGCACCTTGTTTTCAAGGACTTGACATATGTAACACCTAACAATGGTTATCAGGGTGGTTTCGGTCACGCAGCTTCAGTAACTTTCATCAACTGTAAGATTGTAGGTCAGTTCTACGCTCACAGCGGTGCTCCTCATACATTTACAGAGTGTATCATCGATCCTCTTACTGGCTACCTCTACACATACGCTTCAGACTGTGTGTTTGAGGGTTGTACCTTTGAATCATCAGAGGGTAAGGCATTGCAGGTTTACGAGGATGCTGCAAATGGAGAGAACACAGTTGTAATCAAGGACTGTACTTTCAAGGCTGCTAAGGTAGCTTACACATGGGACAACAAGCCTGTAACACCTATCGATATCAACTCAAACGGTGCAATATTCAACGTAACAGTAGAGAACTGCACAGCTACAGGTTATGGTGTCGGCATGAACAGTAACAGCGACTTGTGGAACATTAAGAACAACGCACAGTGCGTAAACTTGACTGTTGACGGCGAAATGTTCTCTATTGAGGGTTACGGCATTGTAAACGGTTACTATGCAATTGGCAATACTTACACTGTATTGACAGCTGCCGGTTTCCGTGAGGTTGCAACAACAGTACTCGCAGACGGTAACAATAACGTTACAATTGAGTTGGCAAATGACATCGACCTTGCTGGTATCGAATGGCCTGCAGTAGCGACAAAAGCAGCGTTTGTTCTCGATGGTAAGGGTCACTCAATAAAGAACCTCACAGCATCAGCTGTTGAGGACCATGGTTTCTACAGCACAGCATTGTTCACATCTACACGTAAGGCTACTGTAATCAAGAACCTTGTTGTAGAGAATGCTACTGTAACAGGTAAGGGCGGAGACAACTCACACGGTGCCGTTTTGGTCGCTTGTAACTACAACTCATTGTCAATTGAGGGTGTAACTGTAAAGAACTCTACAGTAAGCAACTGTGACCGCACAGCAGGTTTGGTTACATATCTTTACTTCACAAATGCAACAGTAAAGGATTGCGTTGTTGAAGGTTGTACAATCAACTCAATCGGTACTGCAGGTGCAGTTCTTGGTATGAACAACAGTCATAACTTCACAATGACAGGTTGCCGTGTTGATAATACAACAGTATCTTCTTCAGAAGGCAACAACAAGGCTGGTATCCTTATCGGTACATGGCAGAAGGCCGGAACACTCACAAGCGAGGGTAACACCACCAGTTCTTCAAAGGCAATCAACGCCGGTGTAGAAACAAACAACGAAATAGGTCGTCAGGTATAATAATTACAACCTATAGGGTATAAGGGGTTGAATGTCCCCTTATACTCACAAAAAACGTAGGGGTGGGGTCGGCCCGCCCAAAGATAAAGAATATGAAATTGAAAAAGTTTGGATTGATAATAGGAGCTTTGATGCTTGCATTGGGGCTGCAGTCGTGTCAGGAGAACGATGGTCCCGACACAAAGCAGTATCCTATCCTGTTCGGCTATTACCAGAGCCGTGCTGCAGCTGACATAACCGACTTGTGCGAAGACGGTTTCAAGGTATATGCCTACTTCAAAGGTAACGCCGGCAGTGCTACCTTTGAAAAGGATGTTGAGTACCGTCAGAACGATGAGGTGTGGGCATACACAAACCTTGAATACTGGGTTCCGGGAGTGAACTACTGGTTCACAGCGTTCTATCCCAAGGCGCCAACCTCTGCCACTGTGACAATTGACAACAGCAATTCAACTCAGGCTTTTAAGATTGAGGACCTCAATATCAGCGCTCAGGAGGATATTATGGTTGCCAAGGAGTATTGTGAGGTTGGTACAGGAGCACTCTTTCCACAAGCGGGCAATGTGGTTAGCTTCAAGTTTGAGCACCTGCTTGCTTGCGTGGTCATTGAGATGAAGTCGGCTATCGACAATGTGACCATTAATAATGTAACCATCAACAACATTGCCGACCACGGTACATACAGCAATGGCGCGTGGAGCTCAAGCAACCGTGGCAGCGCTACAATTGAATCGGATGTTACACTTTCCAAGGGCGCTGACCATGCCGACGTTACCAAGGGCGGTATCCTTGTTATCCCAGAGGCTACCGGCACACAGGAACTCGAGATTGAGGCTTCGAACGGCAAGACATACCGAGCTAATTTCCCAGCCGGTACATGGAGTAAGGGTAACAAATATACATACACTGTAGAAATAAAGCAGAACGACATTATTTTCAAGGATTTGACTGCCGACAATGTTCAGGATTGGGACAGTGAGAGTGCAACCGGTTCTGTCATAATTAAGTAACGACGATGAAAAGAATAGAATATATACTACTTTCGGCAATGCTCCTTTTCGCTTCGTGCGAGAACACGCAACTGCCCGATGACCTGCCTATCTCTTACGGATATATGCAGTTCTCAACCGCTGTCTCTACGCGTGCGCAGCTGGCAACTGACATGAAGGAGAAGGAATATGGTGTTTTGGCCTATAAGTTCTCACCTACATCAAACTGGGACGGTGCAAAGTCTTTGACCACTCCTAACCTCTTCTACAACGAGAAGGTTACATGTGGTGCCAATGGAGTATGTACCTATGACAATATGAAGCAGTGGGAGAACAACAACTATGCATTCTTTTCATATTACCCCTACAACGGCAACGGCATAACATTAAGTTCCCAAGATAAGACCAACACTCCTGAACTCACATATACCTACGGCTGGTTGGACCCGGGAAGTGCAGATTGGTACAGTAACGGTGTCATTAAGGCATACTACCCGAATGTGCCTATCTTTGACTTGATGACTGCCGAGGATGTGAACACGAACGGTAGCGGTGACGGACGTGTCAACTTCAACTTCAAGCACCGCTTGTGTGCACTTGAGATTCTTGCCAACAACTATAACGAGAATATCTACGTGTATGAGAAGAATGCTGACGGCACTCCCAAACTCGACTCCAACGGCAAGAAGATATATGTGCTTGATGCTGACGGCAATAAGATAATCGATACAACAGTTGAGGGCGCAAATGCCCGCCAGAAGATAACAAACCTTAAGCTCACCCTTACAGGCTTGAAAAATAAATCTATGACCATTCCATTGTCAATGCGTGACGGAGAGGCTGCTCCTGAATATACCGCCGGTGATGTAGGTGCACCTACATTCCAGATATCGGATAATACATTGGAGATTCCTGCATTCAACGAGGTAACCTCGGACGGGCGCGGCGGTGGTGTTGCAACCTCTGTATCGCAGTTGGCAAGTACAACCGGAGGCTACATCATGCTTATACCACAGGCCGGTTCAAACGAAGGTATACATGGTGTGCTCGATTGGACAGAACTTGCATACTTTGACGGTGATGAGGATGGTGTGAACAATGAGTTTACCTCAACAATTGACTTTGAACCGGGAAGGCTCTATCAGGTATATATCAACTTCGTTGGTTCGGGTATTACCATTACCCTTATCGAGGCCGGTACCTGGGACAATCTGGATATTGAACACCGATTTGAATAATTGAGAATATGAAACGATACAATATACTTCTTTCATTTTTGCTTGTCGTTCTTGCTTCGTGTACTAATGACAGGTTCGACTTCGGAGGCAACAACGCTTCCGTAAGAGACGGTTTGCACATTATCGGTGCAGTGGAGGACTTCGATATAAAGAACGTGGGCACACGTGCCGACGGCGAGGAGATTGCCGACTCATATATTTCGGAGATGACCATGTTCGTGTTCAAGCCTAACGGCGACCTTATACAGGGATACAGAAACAGAACTGTTGTTATACAGGACGATGACGAAGTACCTACAACGGTTACCTTCGATGATGCCGACAAGTGCACCAGCGCCATTAACATTCAAAAGGGTAACCCAACCTTCCTCATCGATACCAAGAAGGGTTACTTTGCCAGCCTCGACGGTAACGACGAGCGTATGATTTACTATGACAACGGTACAGGTAATACCAACGCAACCGGACTCGACCAGTGTAGTATATACATTGTTGCCAATGCATGGCATCAGCTCGAGGGCAAGCTTAATGATATTAAGAGACTTGACGACCTCAAGGCTGTTGTGCTTGATATTGACAATACACTCGACATGCCAAAGAATGCGAACGGACAGTACCGTGGCTTCCCAATGATTGGTACACACATTGCACAGGTGACATTTGACCTTAGCCAAGGTGGCTCGAACGCTCACTCTGTGGCGACAATTCCTTTGAAGAAGCTCTTCTCAAAGGTGCGCTTCACCATTCAGGTCAATGCCGACCAGGTGGTGTCGGGACAGATACCTAAGTTCCAGATTGAGAAGGCTGAGGTGTTCAACGTACCTACAAAGGCTAAACTTGGACGTGACTTGGACGCTAACGGAAAGCCCGAGTATGGTGACGACTCAGACTCAGATTACATCACAGAACTTGCCGGCGGCTCGCTGAGCAATGATAATGTTTCAACATATTATCAGTATCCTTTCGGTAACGGTGTGGGTGCTCAGGCATTTGAGATTACCAACTTTAAGGATGGCAAGACAACTGTAAGACACAACGAGAGTGACGACCAGACCAGTGACATCATCGAGTTCAGTTTCTATGTTCCCGAGCACAAGGTAACACCAAACCCCATAACATATCCCACAAATTTGCCTACAAACCTCAAGCAGTACTACAAGCCAAAGGGCGTTGGAGTGGTGAGGAACGGTGACGGTACAACCAATGCATCCAAGATTGCAACATTTGTACGTATCCACGGTGTATATACCGACCACAACGGACAGATAAAGGACGTAAGATACGATATCTACCTTGGTCAGAACAACTACGACGACTTTACAATCAAGCGCAACCAGTTGCTCAACAACAAACTCATCATCATGGGCTTGACCAACTACCACGATGCGTACGGTGATGTAGAGGGCAATATCTCAATTGACCATCGTGTGGATGTAGACAACAAGGGATTCAACCTTTCAATGGAGCGTACAGCTATCCTCGACTCACACTTTGAGGTGCGTCCGCTGGATATTGAACTTGCACCAGGTTCATCAATGACCGTGAAGATTCCACAGGAGTACCAGAACTGGATTGCCATGGAGAGCGATGCAAGGGCACGTGAAACCAAGGATGGAAACACATACGTGAACACATCATCTCCCCGCAAAGGTGTTCGTAAATACTTCACCACAGACCTTGTAAGCGAGTTGAACAATGCAAACAAAGGTGAGATTACTGTAAAGCACAGCGGCGCAAACGCACAAGCTACCGAAATTCACCGTCTGTGGTTCTACGTTGACGAGAATGTCAATGTGTATGACCAGTTGTTGGGAACGGATGAAATAACAAGTTCGCCCAATGGTAATGGTGCATACACTGTAGACGGTGAAAAGATGTACCGTAACGGTAAAGTACAATTCTACCATGCTGCAAGTGGTGACCCTGACCTTACAGCCGGCCCTAACGTCTCAATCAACTTCCAGCAATGGAACCTCTGGCGCGTTTGGAACAGCTCAAGAACCCGTTACTACGACATCGAGTGCGAAGAGGAATACCTGAACAACTACGCCTCTGACCAAATCTACGGCGATACAAAAGACGGTATGGCGTATGGCTTGGAGAATGTACAGTTGTCAAGTAAATACCCTTCATTGGTTGTAAAACAGAATGTATCTGGTTGGTTTGCTGGAATTATTGAAGGACTTAAGGAGTATTTTGGTGGCGAATCAATGGCTGACCTTGCAAATACTGTCTTTACTGATGCTGATACTGATATTAATTATGATTTCTATCTATCAAGAGACATGACCACAATTATGGAGGGTGTAAGTGGTAATACTAGTGATATTACTAATAAACTGACACAAAGAGATTATTCTGGTCTTGAAATGAATAAGGATATTGCTCAAGTTCTTAAGGATACTTATTCATCTCATCAGACAGGAACTAACCTTGATGCCACAATTGATAAGTTGATATTGACAGAGGATCCAAAATCAGCTTTTGCTTATTGTTATAACAAGAATAAACGTAATAGTGACGGTTCTGTAAATGTTGATGATATCAAGTGGTTCCTTCCTGCTATTGATGAGATAGAGGAAATTGCTGCTGGTGCGTATGTGGAATTTGACTCAGTATTCCAGAATAAAAAGTATTGGTCATGCCAGCCTTCTTATGAACTTAGAGCCATGAACTTGTCAATAATCAGAAATAGACTTATAGGTGGTCAAAGTAATGAAGGGTCTCTAACTGGAAATTATTTTATAGATGATGTGAACCGTGCGCGTGCAACGTCGGTGGTAGTAACAAAAGTGAATGGAGAGAGTCAGGTAAATACAATAGGTAGTGCAACTCCACGAAAATCTGGAACACAAAAAGGACAAGCTGTATTTAATTGGACCGGTACTGACTATATCGAAAACCAGTCTAAGTTGACAACTTTTGATATAGCAAGTCCGGCTATAAGCGAGAGTGATTTTAATACAACAGAGACACTTGGTAATATGTTGCGAACTACAGAGAACCGCATCCGTGCCGTTTACCGCTCAGGAACAAAATAAATTCATAAAACTATAAATTTCCAGCCTCTGCAATGGTTTTTAAGCCATTGCAGAGGTTTTTTTATGCCCATGGCCTCACCCTAGCCTTCTCCGTGATGAGAGGGGATTTCTTTTTATTTTGCCTTCTGGGCTCCCTCTTTGTTAAGGTTTTTTATGATTGTTTTTGGCAATTTTGCAATAAAAATGGAAAAATCGTTGACAAAATGTTTTTCTCTTTGATGAATAAACGTTATATTTGCCAACTCGATGCGCTGCGGGTGCGGGTGTTCATCCCAATCGCAGGCCGGCATCTCAAAAACAAAAACAATTAATTTTTTATAAACTTAAATTAAACTTCTATGAAGAAAAATTACTTTTATTCATTGTTCGCTGCTTTGATGCTGTTCGTGGCTATGCCAACAGCTGCGCAGGTGACAATGGCCGATTTGTACGGCAAATGGAGATTTACTGCCGACATCGAGTGGGCTGAAGGTGCAACAGAGGAGCAAAAGGCTCTGCTTTCAGGTGACTGCGATGTTATTATCGCTGCTGATGACGTTACCACTTGGTACGAGGCTAAGATTGTAGGTTTTGCTGGTTCTCAGGTTGCTCAGCTTGCTGACATGTTCCAGAGCCCTAAGACCGGTGTTTATGCAGCACAAGTAACTAACCCTAACCCTACACAGGGTAATTTGTGGGATGGTATGCTTTTGGCTAATGTTGACGGCGACAACCCTTACGGTGTTTGGGATTCAGAAAAAGGCGACTGGGCTGTTAAAAGCTTGGGTAAATTCAATTACATTCTGAATGACGAAATGACTGAAATGACTGTTCAGAACGACTTTACTGTTGTTACTGTTACTGATTACAACGCTGCAAAGGCAAACGTTGTTGCTACATTCAGAAATGCAAAGATGACACTTGTTGAGGCTGCTGCTCCTGTTGCTGCTGAAGATATTTCCGGTGAGTACCTTTTCAAGGCCGGTACAACTGCATGGTCTACAATGGAGGGTTCTACAATTCCTACAGAATTCGCTGTAAATGTTGTGAACAAGTCTACCGACAACAAGGCTTATGATGTTACTATCGCTATCGAGGGTTATGACAATGTGACTCTCCCTGCTACATACAATGGCTCTATCTTGAGTATGTCTTTCGATAACAGCTATATCAAGTCTGACTACTCAGTTCTTGAGAACTCTATCCGTTTTGCCGATTACAATACTCTTGCATCTAACGGTACAATCGAGTTCAGCGGTGTAAAGGGTGCAATGTCTAATATCAGTGGTATTGCTCTTGCTTCTGACTCTATCGGTAAGAACAAGGCTGGTGATGCTGACAGTACATATATCGTTCGCCGTCAGTACTACATGGACGGTGCAATGACTATTGCTTCAGATGCTCCTGAGGTTGATTGGGCAGGTTCTTACGATGTAAAGGTTGCTGATGCTTCTAAAGACGTGATCATCGCCGGTGCCGGTGTTGATGCTACTGCATGGCCTGCTGAATTCAAGATGGAGGTTGCTAATGTAAATACTATTGATGGTGAGGCTCCTGCTATTACTTCATTCATGGGTTATGACCTCTCTTTCTGTGGTGGTTGGTTGATCACTCCTGCTGCTGACGGCAAGACTGCTACTGTTGACCTCGCAGGATGGTACGATATGGCTCCGCTCAAGTCTAATGGCGACGGTACATATTTGGTTATGACTAACTCAAGCGGTCAGGCTACTACTTTGACTCTTACTTTGAATGAGGATGGCACAATCGCTATTGAGTCATGCTTTGTTCAGACTTACGACTACGGTACAAAAAAGTTTGCTCCTGTAGTGTTCTATCAGAACCTTACTGCTGCAAAGGTTGTAGAAGAGGCTCCTGCATTCGACTGGGCTGGTAAGTTTACACTCACAGCAGGCAAGGTTGATGCATACGATGGCAATACATACCCAAAAAATATTGATATCGTTGTTGAGTACAATGAGGGCTGGGGCATATATCTTGTTACTGAATTCAACGGTAATAATATTACAAGTCTTAACCAGCGTGGTCTTGAGTTGATCATTGCTGAGGATGGCAAGAGTGCAACTGTTGAACTCAGCTCTCCATATATGGGTGCTCTTGGTTATCTGCAGACTATTGAGGCTGGTGTTTCATACCTCAAGTTGCGCGACATGAACGCGTCTGCTAACTCAATTGCATTGACTCTCAATGCTGACGGTACTGTTTCAATGGATAATTTCGCTCTTGTAGTCGGCGCTTATGGCAGTGAAGATGGTAACAAGACTGTTGCATACTATCAGGATGTAACTGCTACAAAACTTAACTTGCTCGACGAGCCTGTTTTGGTTTATCCTAATGATGATGGTAAGGGTGTTAATGCTATCGACTGGATCCAGTTTAACTTCAACGAGCCTGTTGACGTAAGCAAGGTAAGCGGTCTCGCTATCAAGGCTCAGGACGGTTCTGTTGCTGCAAATGTTGTAAGGGCTTCTCTTTCAAGCGACTTTATGACTGTTTACTTCGACCTTGACCAGAGAGTTAGCGCTCCTGGCGTTTACACACTTGAGATTCCTGCAGGTATGATCACAAACGTTGAGGGTGGCAAGTCATTTGCCGGTGCTACATATACATTCAATGTTGTTGCTCCTGCTCCTGAATTCTACTTCAACCCATGGGGTGGTAGCGTACAGAAGATTGAAACAATCTCTGTTTCTTTCAGCAATGTAGTTGAAAATGGTGTTGTCGTTGACGAGTCTAAGTTCTCTCAGGTTCAGTTGATGTTCGGTGGCCTGCCTACAGGTAATAACGCTAACATCAGCATCGAGACAAAGGATGGTGACTCAACAATGAAGATTGCATTTGACGAGGCTGCTGAGGAACCTGGTGAATACCAGCTCTACATCCCTGCAGGTTTGTTCACAATGAACGGTACAAACGGTGCTTCTGTTGCTAACAACGAAATAACATTGGATTATACTATTATTGAGGTTACTATTACTCCATTGGAGATTGTAAGCGTAACACCTGTTCAGGGTGAGGTTGATAAGATTGAAACAATCATCGTAGAGTTCAACCAGGATATCCGTCGTGCTCTCAACATGGAGACATGGCAGTCTGAATCTTATAAGATCAACATTGTAAAGGATAACGGTGATGTTATTGAGCTTACAGAGACAGGTAACTATTATTTGCCTTTCACAAGCCTCGAGTATGCAGTGGGTAGCTACGCTGACAATGGTTGGGAGTTAATTATTGAGCCAATCACAGAGGCAGGTACATATACTCTCGATGTCTCTCAGATTCTTGTAGACTATAGCAAGGATGAGGACTGGAACTTCCACGGTACATATGGTTCTTGCGAGGGTATATACACTTGGACAATCGCAGGTGGTGGTTCTGAAGAAGAGCCAGCTAAGCAGTACCGCATCAAGACACTCTTGAACGACAAAGAATACTATTTGACTATCGGCGAAACAAGTGCAAATAACTTCGGTCAAGTTTACGGTACAGACCTTGACGAGGCAAATCAGGAGCAGATCTTTACTCTTGTTGACGCTGGTGAAGGAAAGGTATATGTACAGTCTGCAACTGGCAAGTACTTCTCTTACTATGGTGACGGTCAGGGTTGGAACGTAAACTACACAACAAACATTGAAGAGGCTCATGCATTGACATTCGAAGAGACTGGCAATGCTAATGAGTACAGAATCAAGGCATACAATGATGCTTCATGGAATAAGAAGGAATGCTACTTCAAGTTTGAACTTGCTAGCGAGGGTACTACATATCACCCATACAACGATGCAGACCTTGGAAAAGCTGCTATTTGGATTTTGGAAGAAGTAGGCGCAGAGCCTGAAGTTCCTGTACTCGATCCACTTGAGATTGTAAGCTATACTCCAGCAGAGGCTGTTGAGTCATTGCAGGAAATCACTGTAACATTCAGCGACGAGATTGCTGGTGAGCAGGATCTCATGAGCATGAAC